>DATD01000009.1:38569-87482 GCA_002504525.1 Methanomassiliicoccus sp. UBA345 | reverse complement strand
GGAAAGCTCGGAGGCGCGGGTGCCGTCCACGACCACCATGAAGGGGGCGACGCTGAACTCGTCAGGATATTGGCAGCGAAGTGGATCGACCACGGACGACAGGATGTTGGTCGACGTCCCTATGGGCTCGGCCATGATGACGTCTGGCTTTGACACCTGGACCAGGGAGCGGGCGCTCTTGATGAACTCGGGGAAGGTGGAGCAGAAACAGCCCATCACCTCCCTTACGTCGACGCCGGAGCCTCTCGCGTACTCGGTGTCGACCAGAGCGTGGCCCTGATCGTTGGTGATTATGGCCACGTTCTTCCCCTTCTCCTTGAGCCGCTTGGCCAGGGCCACCGTCAGCGTGGACTTGCCAGCGCCCAGATATCCGCCGATGACCGCGAACCTAGTTACCGTGCCGCTTCCGCTCATCTCCCATGGTAAGGCCGCTGGCGATTTATTGTTTGCCGCTGGCCGGGACATCATCGTCGATGCGGATGGCGCGGCGCAGGAAGGGGCAGCTGTCGCACGGTATCGACACCTCGCACCGGTTGGCGGTGGCGACGCCGCGCAGCGCGCAGATGATGGCCACGTCCATGGCCCTTAGCGGCTCCTGGCGGCCGTTGCTCTTCAGCACGGCCGTCTCCTCCGCGGAAGGGTGGCCGGTGAAGCAGCACCCCTCTACGACGTAACCCAGGCAGCGCTTCGCCTCCTTCGGGGAGCATCCGTCGCAACGCGTGCCCACGCTGGAGAGCGGACCGAACAGGTTGGCGAGCGGGTCTACCATGAATATCCTGCCATCGCGGCCCAGGGTGATGAAGATCGAACTGGGCGAACTGGGCTGGATGAGCTCCAGGCGGGTCCCTCTCACCTTGCGCTCCTCGCCTACCGTCCAGAAATCGCTCAACTGGTGCACCAGCTGGTAGGACAGCTGATGATACCCCACCCCCAGGCGATCGGCCAGCTCCTGCTTGGACACTGGCCCGTCCAGCGCCATGGCGTAGAGCGTGCGCAGGATGTTCTTGCGCAGGTCATGGTTCACGATAGCGGTGTACGTTTCCGGGTCGATGTATGAGATCTCGATCCGGCATCCTGAGGCCATGCTCGGTGAAGGGGCACTCCAATATTTAATTGTTGAACAGCGGACCTCAGTTCGTTATACTGGCCCAGCGCCCGGGGCGATGCCCCGGATGTGAGAGAGGCATCAGTTTCGTTCTTCGCCGGCGAAGGTCGAGCAGTTACTTTGATGAGCCCCCGCCTCGAATGGAAGTTGGATGAACCGCCGCTCGCTATACTTCGTAGGTCCGAGACAGGTAGAGGTGATAGAGGAGAGGGTTCCGATGCCTGCCCCAGGAGAGGTCGTCGTTCGTTCCATCGTTTCGGCCATCAGTGCAGGGACGGAGATGCTGTTCTACCGACACCAGCTGGAGGAGGGAATGCTGCTCGACACCGCCATCCCGTCGCTGGGCGGCTCGTTCGCGTATCCTTTCAAGTATGGCTACGCCACGGTGGGGAGGGTGGTGGACCGCGGGAGCGGCGTGCCACGGGAGCTGGAGGGCCGCCTGGTCTTCGCGTTCCATCCGCATGAGAGCCACTTCTCCGCGCCCGCCGAACAGCTGGTGCCGGTGCCGGAGGACCTGTCCGCCGAGGAGGCGGTGATGCTGCCCAGCATGGAGACCGCAGTGTCCCTCGCCATGGACGGCTCCCCCCTGCTGGGGGAGGATGTATTGATCATCGGGCAGGGAGTGGTCGGTCTGTTGACCACGGCCGTGCTGTCCCGCATGCCCCTGGGCACGCTCACGTCGGTGGAAGGATACTCCTTGCGGCGGCGGCTCTCGGAGGAGATGGGTTGCGCCACATGCCTCGGCCTCGGACCCTTCGATGAACTGGCCCGGTCCTGCCCGTTCGGTTCGAGAGGCGCCGATCTCACGTTCGAGATCTCCGGCAACCCTGACGCGCTGGACATGGCCATGAGGCTTACCGGTTTCGAGGGCAGGATGGTGCTCGGCTCCTGGTACGGCAACAAGGCGGTCAATGCCCATTTCGGCGAGGCGTTCCACCGCCGGCGGCAACGGATCATCGGCAGCCAGGTGAGCTCTATCTCTCCCTCGCTGACCGGCCGGTGGAACAAGGAGAGGCGGCTACTGCTGAGCTGGGAGATGATGCGGCGGATCCGCCCGTCACGGCTCATCACCCACCGCTTCAGCGTCGATGATGCCGCGGACGCGTACGGCCTTATCGATCGGGGGAGCGGCGATGCGGTGCAAGTGCTGCTCGAGTACGGAGGAGACTGATGTACCGGGCAGGGCTTCGCCGGGGTCTGTCGGCCATGCACTTCTTTGATGTCCCGGGGCCGGAAGGCGAGGTGCACTCCCACCCCTATGTGATCGAACTGGCGGTGGCCGGCGATCGCCTTGATGCGAACGGCTACCTCGTCGACCTGGACGCCATGGCCGAGGCGCTCGCCATGGCGCTGAGGCGGCTGGAGGGACAGGTGCTCAATGGTCTGGAGGAGTTCGCCGGGCTCAGTCCTTCGGTGGAGAACCTCGCCCGGATCATATGGGAGACGACCGTCCCTCGCATGCCGGCCGCGACATGGGCATCGGTCACGGTGTGGGAGAGCGGCGATGCATGGGCATCGTACGAGGAGGAGATCGGCCGATGAAGGTCGGCCTGGTGATCTACGGCGATCTGGGGCAGGCGACCGGCGGATATCTTTACGACCGCATGCTGGTGCGCGAGCTCCGTCGGCGAGGGCACTCGGTGAACGTCCTCTCACTCCGAAAGAGGCCCCACATTGAGCAAGTCGCTGACAACTCCGACCCTGCGGTGCGCTCATGGATGCGGAAGCAGGACGCCATCGTCCAGGACGAGCTGTGCCACCCGTCGCTGTACCGTCTGAACCTTCAGCGGGAGAGGCCGGTGGTGGCGCTGGTGCACAACCTCAGCACCAGCCTCGGCCCCCCGTCGGATCCCGCTCGTTCGATGGAGCGCTCCTTCCTGGAGAGCGTGGATGCGGTGGTGTGCACCAGCCGTGCGACCCTGGGTGCCTGCCAATCCCTGTGTCCAAACCCCCTGCGGGCAGCGGTCGCCCACCCTGGGAGGGGCCATATGATGCCGCAACCGCACCTTCAGGGCAGCGGGGAGTTGCGCGTGCTCCACGTCGGAAACATCCACCCCACCAAGGGTCTGGATGTGCTCCTGGCAGCACTCTCGGAGCTCTTCCCCGCACCCTTCCGCCTGGAAGTGGCGGGGGCCATCACCGACGCGCCGTTCCGGCGTTCCCTGGACGACCTGATGGACGCACCGTTGCGTAGCAGGGTTCGGTTCCTGGGCCCGGTGCCGGAGGCGCTGATGTGCGAACGGTACCGCCGAGCCGATGTAGTGGCGGTGCCCTCCCGCTACGAAGGCTTTGGCATCGCCCTGCTTGAGGCCATGGGCTTCGGGGTTCCCGTGATCGCCGGCCGGGAAGGGGGCTCGGGAGAGCTGGTGACCCATGGCCGCGAGGGCTTTCTGGTCCGGCCGGGCGACCAAGGGGCGGTGGTCCGGCATCTTCGGTTTCTGTCCGACAACGCCCGGCGGGAGGAGATGGGGAAGGCGGCCCGTCGACGGTGGGAGGCGCAGCCCACCTGGGAGGAGAGCCTGACGGCAGCGGTCGACCTGATAGAGGACATTCCATCGGATGTGAGGAGAACGGCGAGGGAAAGGGGGGCTCCCCTCTGACGGGGAGCGAATAGACATCAGGCCCGCTTCTTGATCATGGCAAGTGTGGCCTGGTGATCGGACACCGGAAACATCCTGCTCTTGCAGAAGGACAGCGGTGCGCTCACTTCCGGCTCGGCGAACACCTTCATGAGATTGTCCATGCTGGGAGTATCAAACATGGCGAAGACGGTGTGGGCCGCATGGTCGTCATACGAGCCCAGGAACTTCACGCCGTGTTTGGCCGAGATGGGCTCGATCTTCTCATACCATCCGATGGTCAGGGCGCGGTACTTGTCGTTGTACACTGGGCATAGGTCTGCGGGGTGTTTGCTCACTTGCATTACCAACATCTTATCCCTCCTCAGCCGGAGGGACCGGATGTGGACCTCCGGACATGTGGACGTTCCATCCGCTGCTACTTAAGGGAATGCGTGCGCAGGGGCTCATCCCTCGGCGATTATGCGGATGATGTTGGATGGGCTGCCCTCGGCGTCCCAGGTGCTGGTTGGCAGTATCCAGGTCTGATCGGACACTCTCTCAAGCCCTCCGGCCTGGTCAGAGCCGACTATGAGGGTGAATATCCTGGAGCCGGTGCGCTTGCGGAGGTCCTTCCACTCCTTGACCAGCGATTCGTCGGTGACCTTCGACTCGCCATCGGTGAAGAACAGCACGTCAGCGCCGCGGTAGTTCTTCTGTCCGAGGACCTCCAGCCCGGTGCGGAGGGCTGAGTTGAAGTCGGTGTTGCCCTCAAAGTGGCGGCACACAGTGTCCAGCAGGCTCTTGGCCGCCTTCTTCTTGTCGGCCAGGTTGAGCTCCAGCTTCCAGTCCTCGGCGGCGAACAGGATGACCTTGAACTCTCGCCCCTCGCGCTCCATGCGACGCGCGAGCATCAGGATGAACGCCTTGGCGATCAGCTCAGGCTCGCCGCTCATGGAGCCGGAGGCATCGATCAGGGCGACCACCGGCCCCCGCTTCTCCGGCTCCGGTTCCTGTGTCCAGTCCAATCCGCGCAGCCGATAGGTCAGCAGCTGCCCCTCCAGCATCTGCGACAGGAACAGCGTTCGGAGGATGGGCACCTTGAGCTTCACCAGCTCTATGGGAACGACGTGCTGCACGTCCTTGGACGGCCCGATGTCGTATGCCTCCGAGGTCACGAAGCTGCGGGTCTCTCGGCTCGCACCGCCGTACTCCACATCCAGCTTGCCCATCAGGTCGATGATGCGCTGCAGCTCAGTGCTGCGCCGGAGGAGCTCGGAGAACTGGTCGACCTTGCTCAGGTACTCGAACAGCGCCCTCTCGATGGACGCGTCCTCGCCGCCCTTGGGAAGCATCTCCTTCATCCGGGCGATCATCTCCTGATACATCTCGAGCTCCGCCACCGCGCCGGAAAGATGCTCACGGAACACTTTTCCCAGCATGTCCGGCACCTCCCCCCTTACATCGGATGAGGTCACTTCGTCTACTCCCTTGGCCAGCAGGTCGTCGTCGGCCTTCCGGCGCCAGGCAGCGACCGTCAGTCCGATCAGGCCGACATAGCTCTGCTCAGCTACGGTGTCGGTCGGCAGTTCGATGGTGCGGTCAAGTATGTCGAACGCGGTCCCCGCGATGTACCTAAGGGATAGAATGGCCAGTATGTCGCTCTTGATCGACATCTCCCTTAGCCGGTCCCATTCGGGGGTCTCCTTAAGCGCTCTTAGCAGCAGATGGAACGCTCCGTGGCGGGCGGCATGGCGATGGACATCCGTGACCGCTCTGGAGCCCACCAGCTCCTGGGCCAGTATGGCTGCAATCTCCTCTCGTCGGCGGCGTGGAATGCGTCTCGGCCTTCCTACCACCAAGCGGACCGAATCGTCATTGGCGATCTTCCTCCACCGCACCCCATCGGCTCTGGACATGGCGGCCTCAGTTGGTCTGGGGATCTTCGGACACGACGATGTTCTTGGTGTCATCCAGCATACGTTTCATGCCGTTCATCGACCTCGTCTTGGCATCATAGTGGTCCAACAGGTCCTCGCGGTCCTTGTTAGACAGCCAGATGTTCTCGTTGAGCTTCTCCACTAGGGATGCCCTCTCCGCCTGGAGGTCGATCTCTAGCAGGTGGAGGGTATCCTCGAACTCCTCCACTTCACCGAGATAGAGGTCCCTCTGCTCCCGCGGCATGGTCAGAGTGACCGGCTTGCCCATGGAGGCGAACTTCTCCACCAGGTTGGGAAGATGGCGGGGGGAAGTGCGGACCGCGCTGAGCTGGTAATGCTCTGGGCCGTCCGGAAGGATATAGTAGTGGTCGGGATTGTGGGACGCATGCTCCTTCAGCTCCTTCCATCGGTGGAACTGCTTCTCGCACAGAACGCAGGTGACAGGCTGCGGAAGCACGTAATCCTTGATCAGGACCGCGGACGCATGCAGATCATCAAGGTCCTTCTCGCTTCTTTCCAGGTCGATCCCGCCGGAGACGGCAACGTCGAGGAGGAGCTTTCTAAGAGTGGCCAACTCCTCTGGCCGCTTCCACATCATGTGCTGGAGCAGCATCAGCATGGTCCGGTCCACGCTCTTCCGGTCCAGCGCGCAGGAGGCTACGCGGAGCACCTGCACTATCTTCTTCCACCTGCGGTCGGACACGATGACGCCGGTGTTGCGGAACTCCCTTCTCAGCGCGACCAGCGCGTCCACCACATCGCCGTCCATGAGCATATCGGCCGACCGCTCCTTCATGCAACACAGGTCATCGATGGTCAGCTTCACCGAAGGTTCGAAACCATCCTGGCTACTGGTGATGAGGTCCACGAAGTTCGACTCGTCCTGCACGTATTCCACATAGTAGCGGAACAGGAATCGGTCATACAGCGCTTCCAGCGACTCGTTCTCCTCCGGCAGCTCGTTGGATGCGCCGAACACGGTGAACAGCGGCACGTCCAGGATGGCGGATCCGTTGTGGTACTTGCGCTCGTTGAGGATGGTGAGCAGGGAGTTGAGGATGGATGAGTTCGATTTGAAGATCTCGTCCAGGAACGACACGTTGGCCGTCGGCAGGTAGCCGTCCACCTTCCGGCTGAATATGTCCGACTGCAGCGAGCTGAGCGACAGGGGGCCGAAGATCTCGTCAGGGGTGGTGAATCGGGTCAGGAGGTAGTAGAAGAAAGTGCCTCCATCAATGCTGTTGCACATGTCCTTGGCCAGCATGCTCTTGGCCGTGCCGGGGGGGCCGATGAACAACACATGCTCCCCGGAGATTAGGGCCAGCAAGGATCCTGCGATCTCGTCCTCCCTTTCCTTGAACTGCATGTTGAGCTCATCGCGTAGCGTTCGTAGCTTGGAGGTCATCTTCTCGTTACAAATGCAGAATGCAACTCTATAAGCTTACTTGATGAACGTATACCAGCCGCGGACGCCCAACGTTCGATGCGGGCCGAGGCATGTTCAAAAGATGATCTTGGAAAGGGTTTGAGCACTCGTTGAACGTTCTCCGCTCAGATGAGGTCGAACATTCCGAGGATGCCCAGTATCAGCGCGATGATGCCGATGATGGTCTGGAATCCTCCGAGCCACTTTCCGAACTTCGTCAGGTACTTGCCCAGGACTGGGATCATGTAGAAGACGCCGGTCAGGAGGATGATGCCCACCAGAGTGGCGATGATGCCCTGCAGGGAGCCGAGATTCAGGAGACCGACGATCAGCGTGATGATACCGATCAGTACCTGGAAGCTACCAAGCCACTTTCCGGCCTTCTCAAGGTACTTGCCGATACCCGGCAGAGCACCAACGATCCCGGCACACAGTACCAGTCCTCCGATCACGTTCATTATTTCGACTAATCCAATTGCCATGCATGCACCTCCTTGGGGTTTCAGCCAATAATCGATTTTTGCGATTTATAGATTTATCTTGTCATTATCGGGCCAGAAAAAATTTATTGGCAACAGGGGGCGGTGAACGCAATGGAACTGGATTCATGGAAAAAGTGGGCTCAGCCGGATTCGAACCGGCGGTCTCCTCCGTGTGAGGGAGACGTCATAACCGCTAGACCATGAGCCCGAAATGCTGAAACGAATGAGCGTATATTAAGCTTTGTCCAATTCGACCCCTTCCCAGTCCAGTGGGTGGCTTGAGTTCGTAAATGGCATGCCTGCATCGAATGAACTGCGGCCAGCTCTCATCCCACGGTCCTTCGGACGGGACAGCGAGTCATGGGGGGAGAAAGAGAGAAACCATCTTCCTGGTGGAACAGGCAGTAGTAGCGGGTATCGATGTTGGCGCCCCTCAGCTTGATGCAACGCAGCCATCTCTGGATGCGGGAGTCGTTCCCCTCCACCATGGCCAGCTCGATGGCGCCGTCGGCAACGTACAGCTCCATGTGCTCGTTCGACTCCAGCATTTCCATTGGCGTCTCGGAGATCATCACTGTCGTCAGGCCCAGGTCCCGGAAGAAGTCGAAAAGGTCCTTGACCTCCGTCCTGGAGAACGAGCGTTCGGACAGGGCCATGAACGATTCGAACGAATCGAGGACGAACAGCTGGAGCGAGTTCTCAGCCACCGTCTTCGACACGTATCGCATCACTATGTCCCGCCAGTCCCCCTTCTGCCCCTCCATGGAGCGGCGCAGCTCCACCAGGTCCGCTACCATCAGGCCGTCCAGTGAATCCTGGCGGTCCATGCCCAGCCCCTCCATCTGCCGTATGAGGGAATCGCGCGATTGCTCCAGGGAAAAGAACATGCCCCTGATCCCGCCCTCGGCCGCGGCATGGTGCAGCAAGTGATATGCCAGGGTGGTCTTCATGCTCCCTCCCGGGCCGTTGATCAGGATGACGCTACCTCTCGGGATGCCGCCCGCCATGATCTGGTCCAGCCTCTCTATGTAGGTGCTGAAAGGCGTCTCTTCCGGAGCGAGCGCCACGGCCGCCTGATCGTCCACCTGCTCGGCGACCCGTTTTATCAGGTCCTGAACATCGATGTCGGCAGCCATCTCCGGCTTCTTCTCCTCGTGAGCGGCGGCGTGGGCGGCCTTCAGTTCGTCCTCCAGTTGAGATATGCGGCTGAGCTGGTCGCTCATCTCCCGCTCGATCTTGGCCCGTAAGCGCTGGCGCTCCTTCTCCAATGCTCCCGATAGGTCCCGCGCGGCCTCCAGGGCATTGCCCAGGGCGTCGGTGCGAACATCACCGCGGCGATGCAGTTCCTCCACTGCCTGAAGGGCCGGCTCTATCACCAGGGCCAGGGCGTCCAGGTCTTTCTCCCGGGCGTCAAGCTCCCGCTGCCTTTCAGCCAGCTCGGCCTCCTCCTCCTGCAGGCGCCCGGCCGCCTCGTCCAGCTCCCTCGCCTCCTCCTCCAGGGCCTCCATCTCCTGGCGGAGCTCCTTCTCCCGCTCCTGGAGCAGCTTGTACCTGCCCCCCTGCATCTCGGTGAGACTGTGCAGACCGCTGTCCGCCACCTTCGGCTTTGGAGCAGGGGTGATGTCCCTGGCTTCGCGGATCCCGGTGGCTCCCCGAGGCCAGCTGGGGGCCGGGGGCTGTACGTTCCGCTGGGCGCGGATCATCTCTCCGCACCGCCAGCACTGGGAGTCGTTGGGCCCTACCCCCGCCCCGCACCGTGGACACTCGAGTATGCGGACCATGGCACCGCCCTCATTCGCTGATTGCCCTGGTCACTTGGAAGCGGCCTCCGTTGAACAGGAGGGAGAACGAGGATGCGTCCTGATTCGTCTCGCGCATCTTTATGCAGCGTATGCGCCTCTGCGTCTCCACCTCCCGGACCATCTGCATTTTCAACGTGACGATGGAATCGGCGAGGTAGCCCTCATCGTAGGAGCCGGCGAACAGCCGGTCCGGCGAGACCTCCGAGATGAGCAACACCGTCGCGCCCAGGTCGCGCAGCCACTCGAAGAGGTAGAACATGTCGGTGCGGCGATTCCCCATCTCGGAGATGGTCTCCAAGACGCCCAGTGAATCGATGGCGATGATGTCGAAGTTGAGATCGTTCTTGAGGCTGGTGATGTATCCCTTGAACACCTGCATCCAGGAGTCGCCGCCGGACATGTGCTTGAGGTTCTTCCTTATCAGGCCGAGGTCCAGGATGTGCAGCGAGTGCTTGACGTCCTCGGTCGCCATCCCCATCTTCTCCATCTGTCTCAAGAGGGAAGCGCGGGACTGTTCCAGGGTGACGTACACGCAGGTCGCGCCCTCCTCCTTGGCCTGGTTGTACAGTATGTAGTAGGTGAGAGAGGATTTCATGGTGCCGGGGGTACCCGCCACGAGCACGACCTGTCCCTGCGGGACGCCTCCCTCCAGGGCGCGGTCGTATCCTTCGATATACGTCTTGATCCTTCCATTGGGGTTCATCTGGGCCACCAATTATTCCCTTGAAGATTATTAAATGGGTAAGGATAGAATGATATAAAAAAGGTGGCTGGGTGGGTTCAAGGGGTGATAATCAAACGTCCCCTCTGACCACGACCTTGCGCACGTACCGCTTCGCGTTCTCCGCAATGGCCTTCACCTGCGCTTTCGACATCGGCTCGGCGCTCTCCAGATGGGGGTCGAGCGTCCGCTGGGGGCGGAACTGCTGCAGGGCGTATTTCTGGGCCCCGCCAATGTAGGCCGCGATCGCCTCGATGTCCGCGGCGTTCAGCAGGATGGGCGATAGCGTGGTGCGGTACTCGTGCTCGATGCCCGAGGCTTCCAGTATCTCGATGGAACGTTTGATGTCATCCAAGGGAGCGGAGATCCCTGTCAGGTCGTCGTACTTATCGTTGAGAGGCGCCTTGATGTCCATCGCCACGTAGTCTACAAGGCCAGCATCGATGAGGTCCTTGAGCATTCGAGGGTTGGACCCATTGGTGTCCAGCTTGACCTTGACCCCCAGGGCCTTGATGCGGCCTATGAGCTCGGGCAGATCGTTATGAATGGTGGGCTCCCCGCCCGTGACCACGACCCCATCGAGGAAGTCGTTGTGTTCCCTGATGAACGCCTCCACTTCTTCCCAGGGGACCTCGTCATAGCTGTCCGGGTCGAGGACTACGTCGCGGTTGTGGCAGAACGGGCACCTGAAGTTGCACCCCGGAAGATAGATGGACGCGACCACATGGCCGTCCCAGTCCAGGAGGGAGGTCTTGATGAAGCCGATGATCCTCATGTCGTGGCACTTGCAGGCGGTGTTTCCTCTTGAACCTTGCCCTTGCTGCCTAGAGCGGGACCGTCAGCGATGGCACTCGGCCCGAAATCATGGATATCGGTCCGGTCACCGGCATTCCTTGGAGCGGGCCTCCCGCTCCTGCTTCTCCTTTATGTGGCCCGCAGGGCCGCCCCGGTCCTCCATGGCCTTGCGGGCGCACTCGTCCTTGTCGCAGATGAAGGCGGCGAACTGGAAGTTCTTGGCCTGCTCGCCGCAGTACCGGCACTTCTCCTTGGAGATGTCCATGTTGAACATGAGCGACGCGGCGGCTATTAATCGTTCCTGGCGTCGAGCTCCGTTTGATGAGAAAAGTTCAGGTCTCCAGGCGCTAGGCCATCGTCACGGCGGCAACGAACGATGCGCCTGAACGATCTGATGCCCCAAGCATCGCGATGCTCAAGCGATGATGGAGCGTCCTCAGCCCCTGATCTCGAGCACGTCGAGACTGTACTGCATGGCCCTTGCCGAATGAGTGAGCCAGCCCAGGGAGATCACGTCGACCGCTTCCGCAAAGTCGGGAGCGTTCTCCGGAGCGATGCCTCCCGATGCCTCCACCACGATGCGCCGGTCGATGCGGCGTATCGCCTCTGCGCATCGCCCAGCCTCTCGCGGCGCCATATTGTCCAGCAGGATCACGTCCGCTCCCGCCTTGGCGGCCTCCTCCGCTTCGTCCTGGTTCTCCACCTCCACCTCCACCTTCTTGGTGAATGAGGCCTTCCTGGTGCGCCTCACGGCCTCGGTGATGCTGCCCACCACCGCCAGGTGATTATCCTTGATGAGGATGGCATCGTCGAGGCGATTGCGATGAGGGTCCCCTCCCCCCAGGACCACTGCCCTCTTCTCGAAATGACGGAATCCCGGCGTGGTCTTGCGGGTGGCGGCAACTATTATCTCGGGGTTGCGCTCCCGGCAGGCGTTGACCACCTCGCTGGTGGCGGTTGCGATGCCCGACATGCGCATCAGGAAGTTCAGTGCGAGCCTTTCTCCCGTGAGTATCGAGCGAAGCGGTCCCTCTACCGATAGGATGTTGGCGCCTGCCGAGACGGCCTCGCCGTCCCGCGCCAGGGGGGTGACCTTGAGGCCCAGGTGGCGGAACACCTCCATAGCCTGCTCCAGCCCGGCGACCACGCCGTTCTCGTTGGCCCTGATGCGCGCGGCGCCGACCTCGCCCCCGATGAGGGCGAGGGTGGTGATGTCGCCATCCCCCACATCCTCTCGGAGATATTCCTCGACCCAGGTCATGGTGACATCATCGCGCTTGCAGATAGATAATCCTGAGCCTATAGCTCGAACTCCTGGTTGGTCACCGGGAGTATGACCTTCCTGCCGTTGGCCTCGATGTCCTTGGCGAGCGGCTCGCGGTCATCGGAGTGCATCAGCACCACCTTCTCCGGGTCGCACGCCTCGACGAATGCCAGCAGATCGTTGTGGTCTGCATGTGCGGAGAGGTCGTACTTGCGCACCTCGCACTTTATCTTGACCGGGTGGGGCAGCTCCTCCTTGGTGGCCTGGACGTTGATGATCCCCTCGTTCATGAGCATGTATCCGTTGGAACCCTCCACCTGGAACCCGGACAGCAGGATGGCGCTCTTCGGGTCGTTCTTCGCATCGTCGATGTAGCTGAGCACCGGGCCGCCGTCGAGCATACCGCCGGTGGTCACGATGACCTGGGCCTCCTTGCGGGCGCGGTGGCGGTCCGCCGGGGTCCTGACCTCATGGAACTTCCGCTTGGCCGCCCGGAGCGCCTTCTCGTTGCGCACGTACTCCGGCCGGTCGAGGTAGAAACGGCTGATGGTCTTCCCCATGCCGTCGACCCACATGTTGTACTTGAGGTCCTTGAGAATGAGCATGACCTCCTGCGTACGGCCGACCGCGAAGCAGGGCAGGATGGCGCGGCCCCCCCTCTCCACGACCTCCTTGACCTTCTCAAGGAGCTCGCGCTCGGTCTTGTTGCGGTCTGGATGGTTACGGCCGGCGTAGGTGCCTTCCATGATCAGATTGTCGCACTTCACAGGGTGGGCGCCCCACACCAGCCTCATGTTGGTGGTGTGCATGTCGCCGGTGAAGACGGTGGTCTGGTCGCCCCTGAGCTCGTACATGGCGGCGCCGGGAAGGTGCCCGGCGGGGTGGAGTTCGACCTCGAACCCGCCCACGTCCATGATCTCGCCGTACGTCATGGGGGTGAAGTTCCGCATCATGGTCTGAATGTCCTCCTCGCTGTACGGCTTGGGGTAGCCTTCCAGGCCCGCGATCTTCAGGGAGTCGCGGACCAGGAGCTCGACCACGTCAGCTGATATGGGGGTGGACACCACCTCGGTGTCATACTTCCCGCACAGCCAGGGCAGCATGCCGCAGTGGTCCAGGTGGCTGTGGGTGAGGAACGCCATGTCCACCTGCGGTGCGGCCAGGGGGTACTGTGGGGGTTTGGATGCTGCCATGCCATACTCGAAAAGAAGATCGGCCCCCTTGTTCTGAAGGAGCATGCCCATCTTTCCTACTACCTCGGCGCCGCCGAGGAACTTGATCTTCATATTATTGCCTCCTAATGATCTCCTAGGATCTGTATTATCACTTCTCGGTCCCTCCCTCGAACGTCCAGCTCCATGAGCACCGGCTGCTGCCAGGTGCCCAGGTCGAGCTTGCCCTGATGGAAGGGGATGACCAGGGACGGGCCGAGGAACGCTGAGCGGATGTGGGAATGGCCGTTGCCATCTCCCCAGCGGCGGTGATGGTCATAGTCCATCTCCTTGGGTATCAGCCGCTGGAGGGCGTCGCGCATGTCCTTCTGCAGGCCGTCCTCGTTCTCTATGGTGAACAGGGCACAGGTGGAATGGGGAACGAACGCGCACAGGAGTCCCTCCCGGAGACCCGATTCTCGGAGGGCATCCGTCAGCGAGGCGGTGAGGTCGACGATGCGGCCCTCCGCCTCTGTTCTTATCTGTATTATCCTTCTATGGTTCCCCATACCCAAATCTAGGACCGCTACCAAAGGGCAAGTATAAGTAAATGATGGAAATGCCAAAATCGCTCCTCGGAAGAGCCAGATCGTCGCTGATGGAAAAATCCAATTTATAGCAAGGGAAAAGGGAAGGGTTATTAAACGTGGTCGTTCTCGCGATTTCTAGTGTCCGAGAACGTAGCTATATCGAACCATGGTTGGGAGAAAGCCCCACCTGCCAAGGTCTGGCTTGCTTCGGGCTTCCGCGTCATGCTTATCAAGATGGGCATCGACAAAGCGGGCAGCATCAACCAACTGGGAAGGGAGCTGGGATATCGGTCCCGGGTGCATCCGGGATGGAGCATAAGGCAGATCCTGGTAGGAAAGCAGCCATTCCCCATCGATCGCCTCAAGGCGTTCGCTGAATTTCTGGAATATCCGATGGATGACATCTTGAGCCATCAGACGGTCCCTGCCTCGGTGACGGTGGAGAGTACCCGCCGGGCCCTCGAGGCCAATGGGATGCTCTTCTTCATACCTCGCTGAGGGAATGATCATTCTTGTGCTGGATATAATAACGTGGCGATAAACGATTTATAGTCATCAAGGCATAGCCCACCATGTCGGACATTCGTCCGACCCGGGATGGGACATGCACTTGAGGAAACGCTCTAGAATACGTGACGAGGCGACCAGCTCGCTGGTCCGCAACGGGGTCTATCATCTCTCCGACACGTATGACGACGTGGAGGCCAGGGAGTTCGACGGCCCCATCGTGTACAGCTTCTGGAGCGCCGTGAAGTACACGTTCGGCCTGTCCCTCCTGCTTTGGTGGCTGCCCGTGTTCGGGCAGATGATCGCTGGCTACGTTGGAGGTAGAAGGGCCGGCTCCCCGTGGAAGGGGATGGTAGCCGCCATCATCCCGGTGGCGTTCTTCTTTGCGATCGATGAGCTGGTGGCGATGGGCATCGTCCCCACCGTATGGTTCGGCATAGACCTCTCCCCATCGGCCATGATGCTGTTCATAGGGACCTTCATGCCAGTGGTCCAGCCCTATCTTGAGTTCGTCAACATGTACCTGACGTCGTTCTTCTCCTCTCTGCAGACCGCCACCGAGCTGGGCTTCGACAGCTACATCATCACGGTGGCGTTCGCATACATCGGAGGGGTGCTGTCCCTGCAGAACCGCCGCGAGCTGGAACTCCTGGCGAAGATGAGCCGGGGCAGCAGCACCACCGTGGTCCTGGAAGGCAATACCTTCCAGACCGCTCCGTCGCGGACCAGGAGGGCGGAGCGGGGCTTCTCCGATCTGGACGCCATAGTCGGCTCCAACGAGGACACCTCTTCTCCGCCTTCGTTCCGCAAGGCGATGTACGACGATGAGCTGTTCGATTCCCTCACCAATGATCAGAGGCGCCTCCTCCGGGACAGGGCGCAGGGCATGGTCGCTCAGCAGAGGGAGCTGGAGCGAAAGGTCCGCCGGGCGGCGGAAGAGGAGCGTTCCACCAGAGCCAGGACCGCTGAGGATGAACGTGACTGGGAGTTCATTTAGCTCCTTCACACGGTCGTTCAGAACCCTTTTATAGATGCATCATTTCCGAGAAACCGTTTATTATGTTCTGTCCCAAGTGCGGAAGCATAATGCGCCCTAAGGAAAAAGGCAAGACCGAGCTTGTGTGCAGCAAACCCGAATGCGCTTGCAAAGAGGATGTGTCCAATCTGACGAAGGGAGCGACCACTTCCATCCGAACGGAGATGACGAAGAAGGACGTGGAGGACTGCCCCGTGGTCGGATCTGCGGAAAGCATCATGCCGACCACCGACGCGACCTGCCCCAAGTGCGCTCACAGCAAGGCATACTGGTATCTCAGGCAGACCCGCAAGTCCGATGAGCCGGAGACCACCTTCCTCACCTGCGTAGCCTGTGGCCACAAGTGGCGCGCCTATTGACCCAGCGCGCCTGTAAGCAATTTATATTACCGACAACGCGTTTACCTTGAACTCATCAGCTTTGGGGGAAATCAATGTTTCATGCAAAGATAAAATCGGAGACCCTTAAGGGAATAGTCGACGTGGTCTCCACGCTGGTTGACGAGGCCAAATTCAACATCAACGCTGACGGTTTCGACCTCAAGGCGGTCGACCCCGCGCATGTGGCCATGATCGAGATGACGGTGGGGAGCGCCGCTTTCGAGGAGTTCTCCGCGGACGAGACCGAGCTGGGCGTGGACCTGGACAAGATCAAGGAGGTCCTCAGGCTGGCCCGGTCCGGCGACATCATCGAGATGGAGCAGGACGAGGAGAAGAACCGCCTCGTCCTCCACGTCGGGAACATCACCCGCCGCATGAACCTGGTGGACATCACCGGGATGAGCGACCCCCGCGTACCGAACCTAGCGCTCCCGACCGTGGTGGCCGTTACTTCCGATGAGCTGCAGAAGGGCATCCGCGCTGCTGAGTCGGTCAGCGATCACATAGCGCTCACCGCCACTCCCGAGGGCTTCGAGATGTACTCCGAAGGAGACACCGATTCGGTGACCCTTCGCCTGCCCAAGGACCTCCTGATCTCACTGGAGTGCGAGGAGAAGGTGAGGAGCCTGTTCCCCCTGGACTACTTCTCCAACATGGTCCGCTCGATCTCGGCCGGTTCAGTGGTCTCCATCAACTTGGGAAGCGACTACCCGGTCAAGCTGGAGTTCGAGGTTGCTGACAAGAAGGGCTCAGTGATGTATCTCTTGGCCCCCAGGATCGAGAGCGACTGAGACAAACCCCTTCTCGGCAAACCCCTTTCCGTCCGCGGACGTTTTCCCTTTTTCCTGACGGACCTGGCAATCTGACATGAAACGGGAAAGCTTTTTAATGTCAGCCCGTTTATTGACCGAACCCCACTCTTCCTGAGGTGCCAAATTTGCCTTTATATGATGACGCAACCATTCAAATGCTGGAGTCAAAGGCGAACATCATACGCCGTCACATCATCAAGATGACGTTCACGGCCCAATCCGGCCATCCCGGCGGTTCGCTGTCCTATGCTGATATCCTTTCCTCGCTCTACTTCAAGGTGATGAACCACCGGCCCGAGGACCCCCAATGGGAGGACCGTGACCGCCTGGTGCTTTCCAAGGGCCACGCCGCGCCTGCCTACTATGCTGCTCTGGCCGAGGCAGGCTACATCCCGGTGGAGGATCTCCTGACGCTGCGCAAGCTCGGGTCACACCTTCAAGGGCATCCATGCCGCCAGAAGACCCCCGGAGTGGAGATGTCCACCGGCTCCCTGGGGCAGGGTCTCAGCGTGACCAACGGTATGGCCCTGGCTGCCAAGCTGGACCGCCGCTCCAACCGCATCTACTGCCTGTGCGGCGACGGGGAGATGGAAGAGGGGCAGAACTGGGAGGCCGCCATGCTGGCATCCCATTACAAGCTGGACAACATCACCGCCTTCGTCGACCGCAACATGATGCAGATCGATGGGCCCACTGAGAAGGTCATGTCGTTGGAGCCGCTAGCCGACAAGTGGCGCGCATTCGGATGGAACGTGCTGGAGATCAACGGACATGACATACGCCAGATCCTGGAGGCCTGCGAAAAGGTCACCCAGGTCAAGGGAAAGCCGAGCATGATCATCGCCCATACCGTGAAGGGAAAGGGCGTCTCGTTCATGGAGGGGGCGGTGGCGTTCCACGGAAAGGCTCCGAACCCGGACGAGTATCGCATCGCCCTGAAAGAGCTGGGGGAATCGCTATGAAGTGGGTCTACACCAGCCAGAGGAAGGAATACGCCAACGCTTTGACCGAACTGGGGAAGACCCGCACCGACGTGGTCGTGCTGGACGCGGACCTGTCGTCGAGCACCAGGACCGTGGAGTTCGCCAAGAAGTTCCCGGAGAGGTTCTTCAATTGCGGCATTGCAGAGCAGAACATGATGGGGACCGCCGCCGGCCTCGCCGCCAGCGGCAAGGTGGTCTTTGCATCCACCTTCGCGGTCTTCGCCACCGGACGGTGCTGGGACCAGATCCGGCAGTCCATCGCCTATCCCAATCTGGACGTCAAGATCGTCGCGACGCACGCCGGCATCACCGTGGGCGGTGACGGTGCCTCCCACCAGGCGCTGGAGGACATCGGCCTGATGCGGTCGCTGCCCAACATGACCGTCATCGTGCCGGCCGACGGCATCGAGGCGTACAAGGCGGTGAAGGCCGCAGCGGACCTGTGCGGTCCCTGCTACGTCCGTCTTGGACGTGCTGACGTGCCGATGCTCACCTCCATGGAGTCGGATTTCATCATCGGCAAGGCCACCGTGCTGAGGGAAGGCTCCGATGTCACGCTCGTTGGATGCGGCCAGATGGTGGCCGCCTGCATGGACGCTGCGGAGGAGCTGCAGAAGAGGGGGATCGAGGCCGAGGTGGTCAACATGTCCACCATAAAGCCGCTGGACGAGGAGGCCTTGCTGCGCTCGGCGGAGAAGACCGGCGCGGTCGTGACGGCCGAGGAACACAGCATAACCACCGGACTGGGAAGCGCTGTGGCCTCGGTGCTGGGAGAGAACCTCCCCACCCCCATGAAGATGATCGGAACGCCCGACTGCTTCGGCGAATCGGGCGAGAGCGAGGAACTGATGCGCCGTTACGGCCTCACCGCGGAGAGGATCGCCCTTGCCGCGGAGGAAGTCATCCGGAGGAAGAGACAATGAAGATCTTCATCGACACCGCTAACCTGGAAAAGATCCGTGAAGTGAACAGCTGGGGCATCCTGGACGGCGTTACCACCAATCCCAGCCTGATAGCCAAGGAGAACACCGACTTCGAAGCCCTGGTGGGCGAGATATGCAAGATCGTGAACGGGCCGATCAGCGCCGAGGTCATGAGCGTCAAGGCGTCGGACATGGTAGTGGAGGCTCGCAAGCTCGCCGCCATCAACAAGAACGTCGTGATCAAGGTCCCCATGACCGAAGAGGGGCTGAAGGCCACCAAGATGCTGTCCGACGAGGGCATACCGGTCAACATGACGCTCGTCTTCTCCGCCGCCCAGGCGCTGCTGGCCTGCAAGGCCGGGGCGAAATACATCTCGCCGTTCGTGGGCCGCTTCGACGACGTGGGGGAGGACGGCATGAGGCTCATCTCCGAGATCATGGACATCCTTGACTCCTACGATTTCGACACCGAGGTCATCGTCGCGTCGATTCGCCATCCGATCCATGTCACGCAGGCCGCCAGGATGGGCGCGCACATCGCCACCATCCCCTACGACGTGCTGAAGAAGATGTTCAACCATCCTCTGACGGACATCGGCATCAAGCGGTTCCAGGACGACTGGGCCAAGGTGCCGAAGAAGTAGTGGAAAACCCCTTCCTTCCCTTTTTCATCTGCTCGGCGGCCGTCATTCGGCCTCCGCGAGCCGTGACGCGGCCAAGCTCTTTCGAGCGAAAGGTATATGGCCCTGAGATAGATTTTTCGGGCCGCCATGGACCCTGTCAGAATTGCGGCGCAACTTGCACGGGACGCCTCCTATGAGCTGTCAAGCTTGGACCTGGGGACGAGGAACGACGCTCTCCTCAGGATAGCCGAGGCGCTTAAGGCGAACATGGAGGAGATCGTGGAGGCCAATCAGAAGGACCTCGCGTCCGCCAAGGCCGCCAAGATTTCGCCGGTCATGATCAAGCGACTCCGGTACGACGAGGAGAAGATCGAGGAATCGGTCCGCTCCATCCGCTCGCTCATGGAGCAGGAGGACGTGGTCGGCAAGTTGCTGTCCAGGACGGAACTGGACGATGGCCTGGTCCTGGACAAGGTCTCCTGCCCCATCGGCGTCATCGGCGTGGTGTTCGAGTCCCGCCCCGAGGCGCTGGTACAGATCTCCTGCCTGTGCCTGAGGTCCGGCAACGCCGTCCTGTTGAAGGGCGGTGTCGAGGCCAAGGGGACCAACGAGATACTGGCCCGCACCATTGTGGAGGCGGCGGCGTCCGTCGACGAGCGCTTCCGCAATGCCGTGCAGCTTCTCTCGACCAGAGAGCAGTTCCAGGAGCTCCTGCGGCATGATGACCTCATCGACCTGATCATTCCCCGCGGCTCCAATGAGCTGGTCCGTTCGATCAAGAATTCTACCCGCATCCCCGTGCTCGGACATGCCGCCGGCATATGCCACACCTATGTGGACAAGGCGGCCGACCTGGAGATGGCGGTCAGTGTATGCTATGACGCCAAGGTGCAGTATCCGGCGGTGTGCAACGCCATGGAGACGCTGCTGGTGCATCGCGACGTGGCCGAAGCGTTCCTCCCGAAGATGGCAGCCCGGTACGCCGAGGCCGGGGTGAGGCTGAAGGGCGATGAGGAGGTGCGCAGCATCATCAGCGCCGAACCAGCGACCGAGGACGACTGGTCGGCCGAGTATGGGGACCTGGTGCTCAGCATACGGATGGTCGGTTCGGTGAACGAGGCGATCGAGCACATCAATCGATATTCATCCCATCACACCGACGCGATTATCACCGCCGATGCTGCTGCGGCGAACAGGTTCCTCGACCTCGTCGACTCCTCCTCGGTCATGTGGAACGCCTCCACCCGCTTTGCCGACGGCTACCGATACGGCCTTGGCGCGGAGGTCGGGATATCGACGAACAAGACCCACGCGCGTGGACCGGTAGGACTGGAAGGCCTGGTCATATACAAGTACCGCCTGGCCGGAGCCGGTCACGTTGTCGCGGACTACACAGGAACGAACGCCCGAAAGTTCACCCACAGGCGGTTGGAATGAGGAAGCTGGACGCCAAACGCGTGGTGGTGAAGATCGGCACCAACACCATCTGCCGCGACGACGGCACGGTGGACCAGGGCTACCTGGAGGACGTTGCTAGACAGATAGAGGTGCTTCGCGAGAGGGACGTGGAAGCTATCGTGGTGACGTCAGGCGCCATAGGCTCCGGCTCCGCCGAACTCGGCCTCGACGGGAAGAACAAGGACGTGGCGATGAAACAGGCCTGCGCCGCGGTGGGGCAAGGGGTCCTCATGATGGCATGGCGCGACGCCTTTCGCCGCTACGGCATGAACGTGGGCCAGGTGCTTCTCACATACGGGGCCTTCTCCAGCCGGGGCCGGTACCTCGACCTGAGGAAGGCCATCGACGAGATGTTCCGGCTGGGCGTGGTGCCGGTGGTCAACGAGAACGACGTCATCGCCACCGACGAGATCGAGGAGGTGTTCGGCGACAACGACAAGCTCTCTGCCCTGGTGGCGAGCAAGATGGATGCTGACCTGCTCCTCTTGCTCACCGACGTGGACGGCCTATACGACCGCAATCCGGAAACGGACCCGGATGCAAGGCTGATTCCCACCGTGGACGAGATCACCAAGGACATCGAGCGCATCGCCGGGAGCCGGAAGAACGAACGCTCCACTGGAGGTATGCGCACCAAGATCAACGCCGCTAAGGTGGCGATGGAGTCGGGGTGCAGCATGGTCATTGCCAACGGCCACGAGCCAAACGTCATCGTGAGGGTCGTGGACGGGGAGGAGATGGGAACGTTGTTCACCCCCCATGTCCGTTACTCCAATAGGGAGAGATGGATACTGTTCGCCTGCCCCCGGGGAAAGCTGAACATCGACGAGGGCGCTGAGGAAGCTATCCGCAATGGCAACAGCCTGCTCCCCTGCGGTATCGTGTCGGTCGAGGGGCGCTTCAAGAGGGGCGAGGTGGTGCGGATCAACGGCCTCGCCAAGGGCATGGTGAATAATTCCTCGACCGAGATCGCCGCCATGGTGGAGGCGTGCCAGAGGGAGAAGGCGGAAGGTCGCCACAACGGACACGACCGCGCCGTGGTGGAGAGCGCGGACATAGTGCTCCACGAGTGAGAAGGGGTTTCAGGCCAGTCCCCTGGCCCATCCCCGCACCTGCTCCCAGTCGCGGAAATCGTAAGGCTTGGACGTCTCCACGCCCTTCTTCTCCATCTCTTCCTTGGCCCCCACCTTTGAAAGGAGGAACTTGGTGAACATGCTGTACTTGTTGAAGTCCACCTCTCCGCCGAACATGCCCATGGCCACTGGCTCAAGGCCGCACGAGGCGGCTACATCATCGAGGTACATCTTGCGGGCGGCCTCGACCTTCTCCTCGAACAGCACGTCGCTGCAGCACACGAACATCGCCACCCTCTTTTCCGTAAGGGCCTTGCCGTTCCGGTGCAGGAACTCCTGGGCAGGCTTGGTCCACTTCCCGATGAACACCGGGCTTCCGACCACCACCATGTCGTAGCGGCCGATGTCGGAGGGAACGCGCTCACGGAGATCGACCAAGTCGACCTCGTGGCCCGCATTCCGCATCTCCGACGCGATGGCGTCCGCCACCTTCACCGTGCTCCCGTACTTGGTGCCGAAGGCGACCAGCACGTTCATGCCGCCATCCCTCCGGCCCGAGGCGAGCGATAGTTGGCGATCATCAGGTAGATGATGAAGATCGCCGGCAGGACCATGCCCATTACTGCGGTGCACTGTATGGCCGCCATGGCCCAGATGTCGTAGAAGATGGTGACGACGCTGAGCGCGATCGTTCCGTACACTCCCCATGACCTCCCTGCCAACAGGCCGATCGCGGTCACGATGCCGAACACGCCCAGCAGGAAGAAGGGTATGGTTAGGGGCAGCAGAGGGTCCGTTACGGGGTTCTCCAACAGAGTGGTCAACTGAGCTTTCATATCGCTCCCCAGGGCCCCGGTTGTCGCGAGGCCAAAGTAGAGTCGAAGCGCCGACTGCGCCATGGCCGCCATGGCCACGACGATCATTCCCAAGTTTCTATTGTGCTTCATTTCTTGCACCTTGAACAGGAAGATGTCCGCTCCGCTCTTCTTTTTCCGTCAAGAAGTTGGTTGAAAAGTTGCACTTCGAGCGCCCGTTCCGTCACTATTTTCATAGGATCTCATGATTATCGGGATGTCGAGGTCACGACCAGTTACTTTGGCACCTTCCCCCTCACTGGCGGGGTCAAGGCTCTCACCCCATCATAGTATCGAGCGTCAAGGATCAGGTTGGGACAGACCTCCTCGAACATGCCACTCTTCTCCAGGTCGGCGATCGTCTCGTTGAGGTCGCCGATGGTGGGGGACCAGAACACCACGATGAACTGCTCCGGGCGGTCTCCGAAGTTGTAGGTGATGATCTCCCTGAGCGCCAACTGCTTGATCATAGCCATCGCGGCCTTCTCAAGCTCCTGCCCCTTCTTCACCGTAAGATGTAGCGCCGTGAACAGGTCGGAGGTGCGGTTGAGATAGAGCTCCAGGGAGAAATGCACCAGCATCTCGCGGTTCAGCCGGTCGATGTGCCGGCGGACCGTCCTGGGAGCGACTCCCAGTTCTTCGGCCAGCTCGGTCACCGGCCTGCGCGAGTCCTTGCTCAGGGCGCTTACGAGCTTCATGTCCATCGGGTACACCACCGGCTCGTTCCCCGGCAGGGGGAGGGGGAACTGTACCACTCCGATTTCCGGAGAGGATAGCTTCGCCGTCCTGGTCACCGACGCCACGAACTCGCCGATGCGATTGGGGTCCCGGACCACCCCGGTCAGGTACATGTACTTGCCCGTGGAGATCATGGCCATGTCCATGCCCGGCACCTTCTTCAGATCCTCCAGCACCTTGTTCACGGAGGGCGCTCCGGACCGGCCGTGCACCATCAGCCATATCCCCTTCACCGCCAGTACGGAGAAGGCAGCGTTGAAGTTGGCCAGCGATCCCGATGTTATCAGGGCCTGTACCCGGCGATGCACGTTCTGCACGCTGGTGTCAAGGGCCTTGGCCAGTTCCGAATAGGGTGTTCGGGAGTTGTACACCAGCAGGCGGCACAGCGCCACATCGGTCTCATCCATCGGCGGTGAGATGGTGTAGGTGCGTAAATCGTTTGGTGCATGATATGCAGAACAATCAGAAAAATCAGAAGAGTATTACTACTTCCTCGCACATCGAGCATGTGTCATGAGCAGGAGAGAGAACAATGACTGTTGCCCCCGCGAAGAGCTCAAGGTGGAGGCCATAGTAAGCGTGGATGATAGAGGCCAGATGGTACTGCCCAAGGATATAAGGGAAAAGCTCGATCTGCGAGCGGGTGAGAAGCTGGCCGTGGTGACGAAGGAGCGCGACGGCAAGGTGTGCTGCATCTACCTCTTCAGGACCGATGAGCTGCTGGGCATGGTCAGGGACCGACTGGGTCCGCTGCTCTCCGATGCGGTGGAAGAGAGGTGACGGCATGAGCGAGACAATGACGACGACATCGGTGCTTTCCTCTCGGGACCGGCGGGACCACGTCCTGGCCCGCCTCGGATATCGCAGGATGGAACATCGCGTCACGCCCGGACTGTATCGCCTCGGCCGTCCGGATCGTTCTTCGCCGGTGTTCGTCAGCGCGAACTACACGCTCAGCTTCGACGCATTACGCTCCGCCCTTCACGGCATCGACGCCCACATCCTGGTCCTCGACACCAAGGGCATCAACGTGTGGTGCGCTGCCGGAAAGGGCACCTTCGGGACCGATGAGCTGGTCGAACGCATCGAGGCGACGTCGCTGAAGGACCATGTCGACCATCGTCGCCTCATCCTGCCGCAGCTGGGGGGGCCGGGTGTGGCGGCCCACGAGGTCAAAGCCAGAACCGGCTTCTCAGTGGAGTACGGCCCGGTCCGGGCTGACGATATTCCCGCATACCTCGACGCCGGCGCAACGGAGGAGATGCGGAGGGTGACCTTCCCCTTCCGTGATCGTGCGGTGCTGGTCCCAGTCGAACTGAGGAACATCTCGCTCGGGGCCGTGGCGGCGTTCGCATTAATGCTCTTCCTGGGCGGCATAGTTCCAGCGCTCATCGTTCTCACTGCAGTACTGGCCGGCGCGGCGCTGTTCCCCCTCATGCTGCCCTGGCTGCCCACGAAGGACTTCACATCCAAGGGCGTGGTGCTCGGCGCCGTCGTGGCGGCGCCGTTCGCGCTTTACTATCTGCTCTCCGTTCCAGGATGGACCGGTCTCGCTTACGCCGCCGGAACGGTCCTCCTTATGGTTCCGGTGGTCGGGTATCTGGCCCTCAATTTCACCGGCTGTTCGACCTATGCCTCCAGAACTGGAGTGAGAGAAGAGATCTTCCGCTACATCCCGGCACTGGTGGCGATGGCCGTGATCGGACTGGCATCCATCATAGTAACGATACTCGGCTCGATTCTGGGGTGGTTCTGATGACCATGGACCTACCGATGATGACGATGGAGAATGTGAACGAGAGCGCGATCAACACCCTGAGGTTCCTTCCGGGAAAGTGCATTCGGTGCGGCATGTGCTGGAGCGTATGCCCCCATGGGGTGTTCGTCCCCGGAGAAAGGAAGGCCCGTATGGTCGCTCCCGAGAGATGCATGGAATGTGGCGCCTGCCAGCGCAACTGCCCCGCCGGGGCGATCTCCGTCGACGCCGGGGTGGGATGCGCCAGCGCCATGATCAAGGCCGCCCTCACCGGCTCCAAGGAAGTGACCTGCGGGCCGGAGTGCTGTCGTTGAGCATCAAACGATTTAAACGTTCACCTATCCAATTCAACCCTAGATGGTGTTCGTCTCTTCGGCCAGCTACGCCATCCTCGGCTTAATGGCAGTGATCCTGGCGGTCATGCTGTACGGGGTATACATGGTCAAAGCGAGGAGGCGGATGCGCTCCCACGGCCTGATCATGGCCACCCTGGTCGCTCTGAACATAATCGCCGTGGCGGCGGTCATGGCTCCAACGTTCTACAGCCTGGACCCTGTTCCCGGCACCTCGCCAGCCTCCCTCATGCTGGCACACCACTACTTGGGCCTTACGGCGCTCGCACTCACAGCGCTCGTCGCATCCAGATGGGCCCTCAGGGGCGCGAAGAACAAGGGATGCCTCGGAACCGGTCGATGGGGGCGTCTTATCATGCGCACCACCTTCGTGGTGTGGACGGCCTCCCTGCTACTGGGCATCGCCGTTCTGGCGTCCGATCTGTGACAGCATGAACGGTTCGGCCTTGCTCATCGCGACGATGTTGCGGCACGGCGGAAAGGAAGTGTAAATACGGACGGCGTGATAGCAGGGGCATGCACACCCTTGCCGATGTGGGCGAGAAGGCCGCGGTGGCCGCCATCCTGAGCCGCCTTCCGAGCTCGGCGGCGGTCGGCCCGGGGGACGACGCGGCCGCCATCGAAGTTGGGGGAAAGTACGTGGTGGCATCGACCGACATCGTATCCCGTCTCGCCCATCTGCCTGGAGCGATGACGCCAAGGGACATCGGATGGTTCGTGGCCGCAGTCAACCTCTCCGACGTGGCGGCCATGGGGGCGCGTCCGCTGGGAGTGCTGCTCTCTTTCTGCCTGCCCAGGGACTACCTGCTGCAGGACCTCGAGGAGATCATGGCCGGGGCCCGGGACTGTGTGGCGTCGGTCGGCACGGAGATATTGGGCGGCGACACCAAGGAGAGCCGGGAACTGGTCATCTCCGGCACCGCCCTGGGCGAGGTCGAGAAGGAACGCATCCTGCTGAGGCGAGGCGCCAAGGAGGGCGACCTTCTGGCCGTGACGGGCACCATGGGGCTGGCCGCGGCCGGTTTCGCCGCCGTCATGAACGGCCTCGACGTTCCAGCGGCGGTCGACGCGTTCGTTCGGCCGAAGCCGCGCATACGCGAGGGAATGGCGTTGTCGGCCTCCGGGGCGGCCACCTCGGCCATGGACGTCACCGACGGCCTCGCATACTCGGTCCATGAGCTGTCGCGCCAAAGCGGGGTCGGCTTCGCCATCGACTGGGACGCCATTCCTGTCAGGCCAGAGGTGCGTGCGATCGCCGAGGCCGCGGGCGAGAGGGAGGAGGACATGGTGCTCCATTACGGCGGCGATTACGAGCTGCTGTTCACGCTCCGTCCCGACATGCTCGATCGGGCGAGGGGAGCCCTGGGCGATGGGTTCAGCGTCATAGGTCGGGCTGAAGGTAAGAAAAATGTTTTAATCAGGGACGGCAAAGTATCACACCTGGAGTCTCGCGGCTACGAGCACTTCAGGGGTTGAGGTCATGAAGGAGGCCAGGTTCTGGAGGTCGGAGGGCGAACGGGTCCGTTGCCAGCTGTGTCCCCATTCCTGCGGCATCTCGCCGCTGCGCCGGGGCATCTGCGGCGTCAGGGAGAACCGCGATGGCAAGTTGTACAGCATGAACTATGGCAAGGTGTCCTCGGCCAACATCGATCCGGTGGAGAAGAAGCCCCTGTTCCATTTCCATCCCGGTTCCGAGGTCTTCTCGATCGGCAGCATCGGATGCACGTTTCGCTGCAGTCATTGCCAGAACTACAACATATCAATGGCCTCGCTCAGCGAGTTCGGAACCAGGGACATGACGCCTGACGAGGTATGCAGCATCGCCATGGGCAACCATTGCCAGGGGATCGCCTTCACGTATAACGAGCCGACCATCTGGCATGAGTTCGCGTACGACACCTGCAAACTGGCCAAGGAGCAGGGGCTGTATACTGTTTACGTAAGCAACGGCTACATCCAGGAGGCGCCGCTGAGAGAGATCTCGACCTATCTCGATGCCATGAACATCGACATCAAGGGGTTCACCCAGGAGTTCTACAAGGGCGTCTGCCGTGCCCCGCTGCAGCCGGTGCTGGACGCGACTCGGCTGGCTCACTCCCTCGGCATCCATATCGAGCTCACCTACCTGATCATCCCTGGCAAGAACGACAGCGAGAAGGAGATCCGCGAATTCGCCGCGTGGTGCTCCGACCTCGATCCCCGCGTGCCGGTGCATTTCTCCCGGTTCCATCCCGACTACAAGATGACCGATGTGCCGCCCACTCCGATCAGCACGATGGAGATGGCCAAGCGCATCGGGGAGGAGGAGGGACTGAAGTTCATCTACATGGGCAATGTGCGCATCCCTCACGGCGAGGACACCTACTGCCCCAACTGTGGCGACTTGCTCGTGGAGCGGGACGGGTTCACCGTCGCCTCGATGAAGGCGCGGAATGGCAGGTGCCCGCGCTGCGGCGAGGACCTCCACATGGTGCAGTCCGGCACCGTGGAGGTCCGTCCGGAGCGGCCGCCGTCAGGGTGATGGATTGAACGTCGCCGAACTATACCTCAAGCTGAGCGAATGCCACGACGTCAGCGGATGGTGGCCCGCCGAATCGGGGTGGGAGGTGATGGTCGGCGCCATCCTGGTGCAGCAGACCGCATGGGAGAACGTGGAGCGAGTGCTTGGCGAACTTAAGCGCCGTGGGGCGATGGACGTCGATAAGATCGCCACTATGCCTCTGGACGAGCTTGAAACGATCATCCGTCCGGCCGGCTTCTATCGCCAGAAGGCCTCGCACATCCAGAATCTCGCCCGATATCTGGCCAGGGAATATTCGTCCGATCCAAGGGGTCTGCTGGAGAAGGACATCGAGGAGAGCCGGACGGAGCTGCTTTCGCTGCCTGGCATCGGGGAGGAGACCGCCGACGCCATCCTGCTGTTCGCCGGCGGACGTCCGAAGTTCATCGCAGCTGCCTATGTCAGGAGGCTGCTGGACCGAATGGGCATGTTGTCGTCCGACGACTATTGGGAGGTGCAGAGGTACGTCGAGTCGGAGCTTCCGCCGGACGCCGTCGTGTTTTCTCAGCTGTATGCGCTCATGGTCCACCATGCCCACACCGTATGCCGCGCTCGTCCGATGTGCGGCGGCTGCTGTCTCCGCAATTCATGCCGGTTCACCGGAACAGCAGGAAGAGCAGATTGCCGACGATCGTCGAGAAGAGGATCGAGATGGTGATCGGAACGAGGAAAGGCACCTTCGGCGTTACCCATATCCAGTCGGCGCCGGCCGCTCTCAGGCCCTCTAGCTGCGTCTCGTTGTCATCCGAGCTTCTGGGGAAATAGTTCATCCTCCGTTCTCCGTCCTCGATATGCTCCATCGTCCAGACGAACTTCCTCTCCGCCTCGTCGAGCGGCATGCGGTAGCCGAACAGCATCGTCGGGAACCTGAGGTCCCCCCTTGCCAGGTTGAGGAGCAGCAGAGCGATCGGCACTGCCAGCGTCATCAGGGCGGCATTGAAGAGTATCAGAATGGGGAACGGCATGATGAAATGGCTGAGCTCGGTCGGAAGGGCAATGAGCGGTAGGCCGTCCATGACGGGGTACAGCGGGAACACGATCGCCAACGCTATGAGCGCCTTGGCGTCCGCCCCTCCCTTGATGATGTCGAACTGGTAGAGCAGGATGAACGCGAATATCATGATGGGGACGAGCATCAGCTCCCACAGGTACAGGTCGCTGTAGTTCTCGAGCACCAGCCATCCGAGCGTGGCGAACGCCGCCACGTATAGGATGAGGGGAAGGACCTGAACTCCGTCCTCGAACACGCCCTTGCGGTCCCAGAAGATGTCCAGGAAGAACACCGCGATAGGGAACAGGATGAGATAGTACATCGGATCCGCGTCGTCGAGGGAGATCTGCGCCGCGAGGAACACCATTCCCGCCGCGCCCAGGGCGATCCAGTACATGTCGGATGCCTCCCTGGTCTTCCAGTCGGCCCGCGATGCAAGCGCCAGCACGGCGAATGACAGCGCGACCTTGATCAAAGGCGTCCATTCCATACAGCCGGGCGGATGGATTGGGACGTAAAATAACTTGCTTCTTGAGCTTTCCATATTGAGGGCGGGCCGCTGCATCATCGTTACGGCCTATGAGGCTACGCAGCCTCATCCTGGGCGAGTTGCCTGATGAACCTTTTTAATCGATGACCCGATGCCGAGCAAGATGATGCGAAGGTCCATCGCGCTCCTCCTTCCCGTCCTGATGGCACTTACGGTGCTGCTCGCGCCGTCTGTCTCGGCGGAACCGGTCAACATACTTGAGGTCGGATCATACGAGGCGAGCATTGGCGCTTCCGAGTCTGCCACGTTCAAATGGGTGTTGTACAACAACGACAACTCATCGTACCTGATCAGGGTGGTGCCGACCATTGCAAGCGACGGGGGTGAGGTCACCGCCACCGCGGCGGAAAGCTTCGCGACACTAGAACCCGGTGACCACTGGACCTCCTCGGTGACGGTCGCCTCCACTCAGGAAGTACCTACCCAACGGGCCGACCTGACGGTCATGTTCGAGATCGTGAAGATGGACGACCCTTCCCAGATCACGGCGGTGGAGAGGACCGCTGCTGTTGACATCACCGCATTGTTCGAGAAGGGAGGGGCGATGATCTTCGCATGGGAGAACAACCTCCCCGCCCCGCTGAACAGCACCTGGGGGACCTTTGCCATCGTGCTTCTGGTATGGATCGGCATCGCCATGCTGGTACGCTTCTTGGTCTTCCCCATTGTCCAACTCCTCTGCAAGAGGACAAAGAACAACCTCGACAACCGCCTGCTGAGGCTGCTCAGGATGCCCACCCTCATCGTGATCATCAGCTTCGGCCTGGTCGACTCGCTCGACATCCTCAACATTCCAGCCGATGTGCACGTGGCCATCTGGCAGCTCTATCGCATCATCACCATAATGGTGGTGGCGTGGACGATCTATCGGATCTTCAATGACATCGTGATCGGTTTCGCGGAGAAGTGGTCCAAGAAGACCGAGAGCGGTGTCGATGACGTCCTGATCCCCCTGCTCCAAAAGGCAGGCATGCTCATCATCCCGGTCTTCGCCGCCGGCGCCGCGCTGTCGGTGGTGGGCGTCGACCTGACGTTGGCAGTGGCCAGCCTGGGCGTGATGGGTCTGGTGATCGGTCTCGCCGCCCAGCACAGCCTGGGGAATCTGTTCTCCGGCATCCTGCTGATGCTGGACCGCCCCTTCAAGATCGGCGACGTGGTCAAGCTGGACACTGGAGAGATATGCAGGGTGGTGAAGATCGGACTGCGCACCACTCAGCTGTATAACACCACCGATCACGACCTCATCGTCCTGCCCAACGACATGCTGGCAAACCGAAAGGTCGAGAACTGGTCCCGTCCTGACAATCGCCATTCGCAGGGGACCGAGGTCACCGTGGCCTACGGCACCGATCTAGAAAAGGTCCACAAACTCCTGCTGAAGGTGGCCGACGAGAATCCCGACGTGATCAAGGAGCCAGGCCAGATGCCATACGTTCGCACTGCCAATCTGGGCGAATGCTCGGTGGAGGTCAAGGTGTGGTACTGGGTGGACCTTAAGAACATGTGGCGCGTCGCCTCCGAGATGAGGATGGCGGTAGAGAGGAGGCTCAGGGAGGAAGGGGTCGAGATCCCCTTCCCGCAGAGGGTCATCACCCTGAACGGACCTCCGTCAAAGGAGGAACGGCAGAAGGTGATCGATCTCAGCGATACTGCGCCCAAGGAGGCGTGAGGGCCTCCTCATACCTTCCTCCCAGCAAGATATAATAGGCCGCGGTAGGTAAGGCGGGATGAGGAATGGCAATGGACGTCATAACGGCGATCAGCGGCAGGCGAAGCATACGCAGTTACAAACATAAGGAAATGCCCGTCGAGGTGCTGGAAGAGGTCCTGGAGGCCGCCCGTCTGGCACCCTCGGCGGCGAACCGGCAGGCCTGGGAGCTGGTGATCGTCACGGACCGAAGCATCAGGGAGAAGCTGGTCCCGATATGCAAGAACCAGCAATTCATCGGCGATTGCTCCGTGTTCCTCGCGGCGGTGGAGGTCCCCGGCCAGAAGTGGACCGTGACCGATCTCTCCATCATGATGGACCATATCACCCTGGCCGCGCAAGAGAAGGGGCTGGGGACGTGCTGGATAGGGGCGTTCGATAGGGACGGGATCAACGAACTGCTCGGCGTCCCGGCCGACCGCTCGGTGGCGGTATGCCTAACGCTCGGGTACCCGGACGAGGAGCCCTCTCAGAGGAGCCGAAAAGCATCTCAGGAGCTGTTCCACTGGAACAAGTACGGGCAGCGGAGATAGGCATTCGCGACCGGCCCGGTTCGTCGCACTAACGCGGCAGACATCGCTCGTTCAGCAAGGCTGATCGCAGCCAGAACATTGTATAAACCATGCCATCGTTCATGAGGCCATGTTGCTCGGGGCAATGGGAGACGCCCATGGCGGGAGATTCCTTCGGCAGGAGGGGCTCGGCAGAGAGCTGAAGGACCTGGACCTGCTCCTCCTGGCCGGGGACATTACCGACTCGAGCGACATCGACGCCTACGGCACGGTGCTGGCGGCCATACGCAAGCGTTCCGACGTCCCCATCGTGGCGGTGTTCGGCAACGACGAGTACGAGCAGGACCGCGAGGAGCTGCGGCGGATGTACGACATCACCTTCCTGGACGACGAGCGGGTGGACCTGAACATCGATGGCCGCATCGTCCGCATCGTGGGAACCACCGGCGCGCTGGACCGGCCCACCTGGTGGCAGAGGAACAACGTGCCCGGGATCCATGAAATGTACCGGAAGAGGGTGGAGACGGTATCCTCGCTTCTGGACCGAGAGGGCTGCGACCTCCTCATCCTGCTAAGCCATTACGCCACCACCTACCACACGCTGCGGGGGGAGAAGGAGAGAGCGTTCCCGGAGATGGGCTCGCGCGCCATGGAATCGGTCCTGCTGGAAAAGCGGCCGGACCTTAGCATACACGCGCATGCCCATGGCGGAAGCCGCCACACGGTCGTGTCCAAGAAGCAGCGGACCCTGGACGACCCCCGCGGGGGCGTGGCGGTGCCGGTATGGAATGTCTCATTGCCTCTGAACAAGGGGATCACCCGGTTCGAGATCGAGGTGGGAGAGGTCAACGATGTCCGCGTGCTTCTCTGAGAAGGATATCGATCTCATCGGCCTCATATACGAGGCGGCGTCGATGATCCCTTCCGGCATGGTATCGACGTACGGTGACATCGCCGCAGCGCTGGGGGATAAGAAGGCGTCAAGAGCGGTCGGCGACGTCCTGTCCCGCGGGGAGCGGCCTCCCGAGGTGCCGACGCACAGGGTGGTCTACTCCACCGGGGAGATCGGCCGCGGCCCGGCCGCCGAGCTCCGGGCGAAGCGGCTGGATGAGGAAGGCATTCAGCTCCGAAACGGCAGGGTCCAGGGGCTCGCCGCCGCGAGGTTCGCGGATTTTGATATCGAGCCGGTGCTGGTCCGCTTGAGGAAGGAGCAGGACGACATCGCGGAACGGGCGGTGTTGAGGGACGATCCCCAGGAGCCGTGCCGCATCGCCGGGCTGGATGTCTCGTACCAGGGCGACGACGCCTTCGCGGCGGTCTCCATAATGGACCGGCGCACCGGCGAGATCGTCGAGGAGAGGACATCGCGCTGCAAGGTCCGGTTCCCCTACATCCCGACCTACCTGACATATCGCGAGCTGCCGCCGCTTCGCTCCTTGGTGAGGGACACCCCAGGAACGGTATACCTCGTGGACGGCCATGGCGTTCTTCACCCCCGCCGGGCGGGCATCGCCAGCCATATCGGGGTGGCGCTGGACGTGCCGACGGTGGGGGCGGCCAAGAGCCTGCTGGTCGGCGAGGTGGACGATGTCGAGGCGGAACGGTCGCCGATACGCCTGGGCGGGGAAGTGGCGGGGTGCATGCTCCGCCACGGCCGGAAGGCCGCGTTCGTGTCCCCCGGCCACCGGACGTCGCTCCGTCGGGCCGTGGCCCTGTGCTCCGAGGCGCTGCAGCGCGGCATCCCAGCCCCGCTTCGCCGCGCCCATGAGCTCGCCAACGAGGTTCGCCGGGAGGCTTACGCATGAGGGTGCTGGTGTTCGGGGCGGGTGCGGTGGGAAGCGTCCTGGCGGCGATGCTGTCCTCCGGCAGCGAGGTGGACGTGGCGGTGAGAAGGGACCGCGCTTCCAGGATCGCAAAGGACGGCATCACCATCGTAGGCGCGATGGAGCGGACCGTCCGCCCGGGGACCGTCCCTCGCGGCCGCTATGATGTGATCTTTATCGCCACCAAGGCGTACGATGTCGCGGCCGCGGCCGACGCGGTGGCGCCCTACGCCGACGAGGGCACCGCCATAGTGTCGCTGCAGAACGGCATGCGCCACCTGGACCTGCTGAGCGAGAGGTTCGGCGACCGCGCGGTCCTGGCGCCCACTACCATGGGAGCGGCCAGGGCCGGGCCGGAGACCGTGAGGCTAGCCGCCATCGGAACGACGGTGGTCGGTTCGCCGGCCGGGGGCGGAGAGCGCGCGGCGGCGGTGGCGGCGCTGCTCAACTCCGCAGGACTGAAGAGCGAGGTCTCGGAGGATATCGCGTCGGAGGTGTGGATGAAGGCGGTCGTCAACGCATGCATCAATCCCCTCGCCGCGCTGGCCGGCGTGCCCAACGGCCGCCTCCTGGAGCGAAAGGCGCTTCTCTCCATCGCCGAGGGGGCATGCTCCGAGGCCGTCGGCGCGTCCGAGGCATGCGGGATCGTTCTTCCGTATCGCGACGCCTTCGCCCGCGTGAAATGGGTCATTGGCTCCACTCGCGACAACCGCTGCAGCATGCTGCAGGACCTCGAGGCCGGCCGGAGGACCGAGATCGACGAGATCAATGGCGAGCTGGTGCGAAAAGGTGAGTCGGCGGGGGTGCCCATGGACATCAACAGGTCGCTGTGGACCATGGTGAGGGCTGCGGAAGGCCGCGGATTATCGTCCAAATGCGGCGGGAGTACTTAGATGGTTCGGTGGAAACTGCAGGCCACCGTTCCGATTTTCTGATAATCGCAATTTGCTTTTCATAAGGATTAAATAAGTAAGCTATGTTATCTTCAAAAATCATACAGGAAATCGTAACGGAACGATATCGGAGATGAGGTCCGTGATTGATTATTTGGACGAGAAGATCATCGAAATACTAAAGAGGGATTCCCGAAGGCCCTTTGTCGATATAGCGAACCAGCTGAAGGTCTCGGAAGGCACCATTCGCAGCAGGGTGCGCAAGCTGGTCGATGAGAGCATCATACAGTCGTTCACCATCAAGACGTCCAGCAAGAACGTCAAGGCCATCATCGAAGTGAAGATCAACGTCAACATCAACACTTCCGACGTGGCCGTCAAGATCGCGAAGTTCGAAGGCGTGTCCGAGGTGTTCGAAGTGACGGGGGAGGAGGACGTGGTAGCCATAATCGACGTTACGTCATCTCCGCAGCTCAACGAGATCATCGAGCGCATACGCCGCTTCGACAACGTCGTGTCGACAAGGACCCGGCTTATACTCAAGGAGCATTTCGGGGGAACGTAAGATGTTCTCCGGTCTTGCCACCGCCCTGATCACGCCGATGAGGGCCGATGGTTCCATAGATGAAGCTGGGCTGCGCCAGCTGGTAAGGTTCCAGGAAGACAAGGGCGTGCGTGCCCTGGTGCCGTGCGGCTCCACCGGCGAATCCGCGACGCTCGATCATGAGGAGCACCTGCAGGCCATCAGCATCGTGGTGGACGAGGCCCGGAAGGCGAAGGTCATCGCCGGCACCGGCTCCAACTCCACTTCCGAGGCGATCCACCTGAGCAAGAACGCCCAGGACCTGGGGGCCGACGCGCTCCTGTCCGTCGCCCCATATTACAACCGCCCTACTCCGGCCGGCATCAAGGGGCATTTCAAGGCTATCTCCGATGCGGTCGACATTCCGATCATAGTGTACAACATCCCGTCCCGCACCGGCTCCAACATCAGCTCGGCGACCATGCTGGAGCTTGCCCAGCTGCCCAACGTGGCAGGGGTGAAGGAGGCGTCCGGCGATATCAATCAGATATCTCGCATCATCGCCGGGGCCCCCAAGGACTTCGTGGTGCTGTCCGGCGACGACGCCATGACCCTTCCGACCATGGCCCTGGGGGCGAGGGGCGTGATCTCGGTGGCGTCGAACATCGTTCCGGAGCTCATGCTCCAGCTGGTCGGCGGGATGCTCGATGGCAGGCTCGAGGACGCCAGGGCGACCAACCGGAGGCTCCTGCCCTTGTTCTCCGCCCTGTTCCTGGAGACCAATCCCCAGCCGGTCAAGACGGCGGTCGGGCTGATGGGACTCCCCGCCGGCCCCTTGCGAATGCCTCTGTGCGAAATGAGCCCGGAGCACCTGGAATCCTTGAAGAAGGTCCTGGCAGAGTACGATCTCATCTGAACGGAGGCGCTCATGATCAAGGTCGTGGTAGGCGGAGCCACCGGCAGGCTGGGTAAGCTCGTCTGCGCCCTGGTGAAGGGTCAGCAGGACATGGTGCTGGTAGGCGCGGTGGTATCGGACGGCAGCGCCAGCATAGGTGTGGAGATCGCTCCAGGCGTACGGGCGGTTGGCGCCTCCCGCCTGGCGGAGGCGGTGGAGGCCGCAGACGTATATGTGGACCTGACCTCCCCGACCGCGGCGGAAGCGAACCTCGCCCGGGCGGCGCGAAAAGGGCTGGGCTACGTGATAGGCACCACTGGCATAGCCGATGGCCCCATGGGATCGTTCTGTTCATCGGTGAGAAGCAATGGCGGCTCCGCAGTGCTGGCACCGAACTTTTCGGTGGGAGTCAACGTGTTCTTCAAGACCTGCGAGGAGCTGGCCAAGGCCCTCCCCGGGTACGACGTGGAGATCGTGGAGGTCCATCACAACAAGAAGAAGGACGCCCCCTCGGGAACGGCGAGGGAGGCCGCCGCGCTTATCGCCCGCGCGGCCGGCATCGAGCAGATGGTATGCGGAAGGGAAGGCAACGTGGGCGCCAGAGGAAAGGAGATCGGGATCCATTCGGTCCGCGCCGGCGACGTGGTGGGAGAGCACACCGTGATCTTCGCCGGACGGAAGGAGAGGATCGAACTGACCCACCGCGCCCATTCCAGGGAAGCGTTCGCGGAAGGCTGCGTTCTGGCCATCCGGTGGGTCGCCGGCCGCAACGACGGTGAGGTCCATACCATGAGGGAGGTGCTGGGGATATGATCAAGGTCATGAAGTTCGGAGGGACCTCCATGGGCAGCGTCGACGCTCTGGAGAGGACCTCTTCCATAATCGGCAGGGAGAAGGCGAAGACGGTCGTGGTCGTTTCGGCCATGTCCGGGGTGACGAACTACCTGATCGAGCGCATGCGCGAACATCCCGAGGTGCCGCCAGTGCTGGAGCATCTCAGGGACAAGTACTCCTCCGCCGCGGCCAAGATGATGTCCGAGGAGCGGTTCACCGAATACCTCGCCGAGCTGGACGCCAGCCTATCATCGCTGGGAGAACGTCTGGAGACCCGCCGTAGCAGCGGCCCGGATCCCGTCCTGGAGGATGCCATCTTCTGCTGGGGAGAGAGGCTCAGCACCATCACGCTGGCCAGCATACTCCGGGAGAAAGGCGTTCCGGCGGTCGCCCTCTCCTCGGAGGAGGCGGGCATCGTGGCCGAGGGAAGCCCGACCAACGGCTCAGCCGACCTGGCGGCCACGCATGCCAACCTGTCCCGGACCATCGTTCCGCTGCTGGACAAGGGCATCACGCCCGTCATCACCGGCTACTACGGCGCCGACAGCTCTGGTCGGCCCGTCACGTTCGGCCGGGGCGGCTCCGACTATTCCGGTTCGGTCATCGCCAACGGGATCGACGCCAGCTGCTACGAGGTGTGGACCGACGTCAACGGCTTCATGACCGCCGACCCCCGGGTGGTGCCCGAGGCAAGGACCATCGACGAGATGGACTACAGCGAAGCGGCCGAGCTGGCGTATTTCGGCGCCAAGGTGCTGCATCCCCGGACGGTCGAACCGGTGCGCCGGAAGTCCATTCCGCTGATGGTGAAGAATACCTTCAACCCCGACGGCCGCGGCACGCTGGTAAGGAACCAGAGATGCAACTCGCCCGAGATCCTCCGCAGCGTGGCGGCCAAGGGCGAGCTGTCGATCATCAAGATATATTCGTCCGAGATCGTTTACAATCCCGGCCTCATATCGAGGCTTATCGGCTCGGTGAGCGAGGCGGCGGTGAACACCTATGCCATATCCACCTCGCTCAGCACCCTGGCGGTCGCCCTGCCGACGCCGGCCATCCCCTGCGTGCTGGACAAGCTGAAGGCGCTCCATGAGGGCCAGATAGAGAAGATGACCGTCAAGGACAACGTGTCCCTGATCTGCTGCGTCGGGGACAACATGATAAACACCTTCGGCGTTGCCGCGAAGGTGTTCTCCACGGTGTCAGCATCAGGCGCCAACGTGGAGATGATATCGGAGGGGGCGTCGGACGTGGCGCTCAACTTCATGGTCCCCAGCGAGATCGCTGCGGACGTCATCAGATGTATTCACAGAACGTTCATAGGTGGTTGAATGAGGAAGTTCGAGAGCGTGGACGATCAGATGCTCATCGGAGGGGCAAGAGCGGTCGACCTGGCGGAGGAGTACGGCACTCCAGTGTACGTGACGGACGAGGACGCGGTCAGGACGAACTACCGCGCGGTGTACGGAGCGTTCTCCCGGCGCATGCCGACCCGCATCAACTATGCGTGCAAGGCCAACTCCAACCTGGCCATCCTGAGGGTGCTGGAGCAGGAGGGAAGCTGCATCGATGCGGTATCCATCGGCGAGGTGGAGGCATGCATGAGAGCAGGGTTCTCGTCGGAGCGCATCCTCTACACCGGGGTGAACGTATCCAACCATGAGCTGAGCGCCCTGGTGAACCGCAACATCACGATCAACATCGATTCCCTTTCCGAGCTGGAGCGTCTGGCCGACATCACCTCCGGGGCGTCGGTCTCCTTCCGCATGAACCCCGAGGTCGGGGCCGGCCATCACGAGAAGGTCGTCACGGGGGCGCGCTCCACCAAGTTCGGCGTTCCGAAGGGCCGCATCATCGACGCCTATTCTAGGGCGATCGAGCTGGGCTTCCGCCCGGTCGGGCTGCATGCCCACATCGGGGCCGGAGTGCAGGTGGCGGAGCCGTTCGCCAACGTGACCGACGTTCTGGTATCCGTCGCCCAGGAGCTCGAGTCGAAGTTGGGCCTGCAGCTGGAGTTCATAGACATCGGCGGCGGCATCGGCATCCCGTACCGTCCGGAGGAGTCCCCCATGGACCTCGATGTCCTCGCGGAGGCGGTGACCAGCAGGATAAAGAACGGCACCTCCGTCCAGCAGGTGATCGTTGAGCCGGGCCGCTACATCATAGCCGATACCACCGTGCTTCTCACCACCGTGGTCGACCTGAAGGAGACCCCGGACAAGATGTTCGCGGGCGTGGACGCCGGGTTCAACACCCTGGTCCGCCCAGCGTTCTACGGCTCGTACCACCACGTCGCGGTAGCGAACAAGTTCGGCCGGCCAGGCGAGATGGTGTACGACGTGGCGGGGCCGATATGCGAGTCAGGGGACCATATCGCCAGGGAGCGGCTCCTTCCCCGGCTGGAGGAGGGCGACCTCCTCGCGGTGTACGATGCCGGCGCCTACGGCTTCAGCATGAGCTCGCAGTACAACATGCGCCCTAAGTGCCGCGAGGTGCTGGTCAGGCAGGGAAGAACGAACCTCATCCGGGAGAAGGAGAGCATAGACGACCTATTGTCCCACGACCGGATCCCCGCTCGGCTGATGATATGATCTTCTGGAAGTACCACGGGCTGGGCAACGACTTCGTGGTGGTGGAGGACCCGAACCTGACGGTCCCCCATGATCCGGACTTCGTCCGGAGGGTGTGCGACCGCCGCACCGGCGTGGGCGCCGACGGGATATTGTACATCGGTCCCGACAGGGACGCCGATGCGTTCATGAGGGTCCTCAACTCCGACGGGAGCGAGGCCGAGATGTGCGGCAATGGCATAAGGTGCGTCGCGAAGCATCTGTACGACTTCTCCATCGTTCCGTCGGAGCGGATGCGCATCAACACCCTGGGGGGGATCAAGGACATCACCATCCAGGCCAGAGGCGGCGTGGCCGTCGCGGCCACGGTGGAGATGGGGGCCCCGCGGCTCGAGCGCCCCTACATCCCGATGACGGGGCAGGGACGCTTCGTCGACGGGACGCTGGAGGTGGACGGCCGCACCGTCACCGGCACGGCGGTCTCCATGGGCAACCCTCACCTCATCATCTTCGACCCCCTCACAGATGACGAGGTCCGGACGCTGGGTCCGAAGCTGGAAAGCCACTCTATGTTCCCTCGCCGCACCAACGTCGAGTTCGTATGCATCGAGGGCGACGCGCTGAGCGTGGCGGTGTTCGAAAGAGGCGCCGGATGGACCCAGGCCTGCGGCACCGGGGCATGCGCCACGGCGGTGGCGGCCGGGCTAAGGGGTATTGCTCCCCTGGGACGGGACGTAAGGATAAGGCTCCCCGGAGGGGAGCTCAGCATAAACGTCGCGGAGGATCTCTCCTCGGTAAGGATGACCGGACCGGCGGTGCGGGTGTTCCGCGGCGAACTGGAGGAATGACCATGACATATGATTTCGCTGACAGGCTGAAGAACCTGCCCCCCTACCTCTTCGCGGAGATAGAGGAGAAGGTCGCCAAGAAGATCGCACAGGGTGTGAACATAATCGACTTTGGCATTGGCGATCCCGACCTTCCGACCCCCCGCCCCCTGGTGGAGGAGGTGAAGCGGCAGCTGGACGACCCTGCCAATCACAGGTATCCGTCATCGCAGGGCGAGGCGGACACCCGGCGGGCGATCGCCGAGTGGTATGGGAAGCGCTTCGGCGTGGAGCTCAACCCCGACCGCGAGATCGCCATCCTGCTTGGTTCCAAGGAAGGCTTGGCCAACGTAGCAAGAGCGTTCGTCAATCCCGGCGAGAAGGTCCTGTGCCCCGATCCCGCTTATCCTGTGTACTCTCAGGGAGCGGCCACGCTGTGCGACGCCGTGCCGGTGAAGTTCCCTCTGTACGAGGGCGATTCCTTCCTCCCGGACCTCGACGGCGATCTGCCCCAGGATGCCAGGATGATGTACCTGAACTACCCGAACAATCCTACCGGAGCGGTGGCGTCGAGGGCGAGCCTGCAAAGGGCGCTGCGATGGTGCAACGATACCGGGACCATCCTATGCTACGACAACGCCTACTCGGAGATGACGTTCGACGACTACATCGCGCCGTCGGTTCTGGAATTCGGCCGGCACGCGATAGAGTTCGGCTCCCTGTCCAAGACGTTCAACATGACCGGCTACCGCATCGGATACGCGGTGGGCGACGCCTCCCTGGTGGCCGGCCTCAAGAAGGTCAAGTCCCAGATCGACTCCGGGACGCCGAAGTTCATCCAGAAGGCCGTGTCGGTGGCGCTTGGCGCATACACCGGGCCGACCAGGCCCAAGATGGTGCAGGACAGCGTGGACGTGTACCAGAGGCGCCGTGACATCATGGTGAAGGGGCTGCGCGACCTGGGCTTTGACGTCAAGATGCCCAAGGGGACGTTCTACCTGTTCTTCAACGTTGGAGCGAACTCCCTGGAGTTCGCCAACAAGATGCTCGATGTCGGCGTCGTCGTGACGCCGGGCACCGGGTTCGGGCAGAACGGGGAAGGCTTCGTCAGGATGGCCCTCACCCAGCCGGAAAGTCGTATCGAAGAGGCGCTGGAACGGATGAGGAAGGTGCTCTAGGCCTTTCTGCAGGCCTTGAGCGCTTCCACCGCCGGGAGAGGCTTTCCCAGCACGAAGGTCTCCAGCGCTCCCCCGGCGGTGCTGACGTACGAGAACTTGCTGGAGATCCCCATTCTCTCCACCTCTCCCACGGTGTGCCCTCCACCCACCAAGGTGAAGGCGTTAGAACGCACCATCGCGCGTAGGAGCTCTCTCGTTCCGAGGGCGAACTCCTCCCGCTCGATCAGTCCGGCCGGTCCGGACATGAATATTGTGCGGGCGTTGCACAGGACCTTGGAGAACTTGTCTATGGACCCCTTGCCGATGTCCAGCACCGGCCCCCGGGGCAGGTCCCCAACTAACACGTCGCTTCGCCCGCCATCGTCAACGCCAACGTCGAAGGGCAGCAGGATCCTCTCTCCCTTCTCTCTCAAAAGCCGCCTCGCCTGCTCCATCGCTTCGGGCGTCAGCTCGCTCTCCAGCAGTTTAATGCTCTCCTCGCCAAGATCGTAGCCGCGAACATGCAGGAACGCGTTGGCACATAGGCCTACACAAATGACCCAGTCGGCGGTCCCGCGGTCCAGCGCCCGCTCGATCAGGCGCAGGGAGTCTCCGAACTTTGCTCCCCCTAGCACGAACACGGTGGGATGCTTGGGGTCCTCGAACACCGATGCCAGCGCGGTCAGCTCCTTCTCCATGAGCCGCCCTACCGCTGAGGGCAGCACCTTCGGGAATCCGACCAAGGAGCACTGTGAGCGGTGGGCGGTGGCGAAAGCGTCGTTGACGTAGTAGTCGGCGAGAGGGGCGAGCTTGGTCACGAGCTCGCAACAGGCATGCTCCTGCATGCTCTTCTTTTCCAGCTCGTACGGCAGCTCTCTAACGTTCTTCAGCATGATAGCCCTCCCGGTAGCGAGCTCTTTGACCGCTGCGACGGCCTCCTCGCCCACCAGATCATCCACGTATCTGACCGGCTGGCCGAGGTATCTGGTCAGGACGGCGGCATGCTGCTCCAGGCTGGCGAAGTCCCAGTCGCCGGGGCGGCCCTGATGGGCCAGTATGACGACCTTGCCTCCCTTGTCCACCAGCTCCCTCACGGTGGGCACGGTCTGCCTGATGCGGTTGTCGTCCTCGAGCTCGAGGGTCTTTTTATTGAGAGGGCAGTTGATGTCCACGCGAAGAAGAACGGTCCTGTTCTCGAAATCAAAATCATCTAGCGTGTTGAACTGTTTCATTTGGTCCCCGGCTCCAACTGACAGGTATGCGACCACGATACTGCATGTGATGGATAATCTTTCCGCTCATTCCATCATACTGAGGGTACTGGAGATGGCCTCCTCGCCCATCGGACAGGTTCGTGAGTTCGCTCATGCGGACTTGCCCTGCCCGAGGCAGGCGGGCCCTGCGGGCGTCGTCCGTCCGTGGGGTGTGTGACCGGGCATGCCCCTCAATGGCCGCTCTGTCCTGATTTGTTGCGCTCTTCCACAAGCCGCCGGTCCAGGTGGGCTCGATTGTTCCACTCTCCATGGAGCGGTTCGATGTTTCTATGGCGACGTAAACAGATTTAATGCATCAAGTCATTCTGGCCTCGATAGGGATGGACTCCAGCACTCTTCTTCTCATCATCTCGGTCGCGCTTTTCGTCGGATTCGTGGCCAACCAGCTGTTCGTCAGGTACCGAGCGCCGGACGTCCTGGTCCTCATCCTGTTCGGGGTGCTACTGGGCCCCGGGGTCACCGGCGCGGTCGACGAAGGCCTAGCGTCCCAGATCTCCCAGGCCACCACCTACGTGGCGGCGGTGGCACTGTCCATCATCATGCTCCAGGCGGGCATGGGCCTCAAGCTCAAGTACGTGCTGACATCCTTCAACCGGGCGATAATATTCACTCTCGCCGCGTTCATTGTCTCCACCTTCGCCATCGCCTCGGTGTCGTTGCTGGCCATGGGGTGGACCCTGGGCGAGTCGCTGCTGCTGGGGACCATCCTGGCCGGCACCAGCGGAGCCATCGTCATCCCGTTGGTAAAAGAGCTCAACGTCTCCCTCAAGGTCAAGACCATGGTCACCCTGGAGGCGGCGGTGACCGATGTGCTGAACATCGCTGGGGCCATGGCCATCATGGCCATCATCGCCTCCGGCGCCACGGACCTGAAGGCGGCCGGCATTGACGTTCTCAAGGCGTTCCTCATCTCCGGCGCTCTCGGCCTGGTGGGAGGCGTGATCTGGTTGAGCGTTCTCAAACGTGCTGGCCAGTCGTTTTCCTACATGATCACCCTGGCCTTCATGCTCCTGCTGTTCTCCATCTCCACCTTACTGGTGGGCATGGGGGGCGGGGCGATGGCCGCCCTGGTGTTCGGTCTCACCATGGGCAACAGCGGGTCGCTGCCCGGTCCGATACGCAAGAGGCTTGACTACTGCTGCGACCCCAAGATCATCGACTTCCATGATGAGATATCCTTCTTCGTGCGCACATTCTTCTTCATATACCTGGGGCTGGTGCTCTCCACCATTGCTCTCTCTCCGATCGACATACTGGCCGGAGTGGTCATCTTCAACGTAATCGTGCTTGGCAGACTAGCGGTCACCGGCTCGCTGGGCAGGCTGCTGTGCAAGGACCGCAAGGACCGCACCACGCTGCTGTTCATGCTCCCCCGCGGCCTTGCCGCGGCGGTCCTGGCCTCCCTGCCCCTTTCCCTGGGAGTGGTGGGCGGAGAGGTAGGCAACATGATCGGGGCCATCACTGCGGTGGTCATCCTGCTGAGCACCTGCTTCGCCTCGGTGGGGGCATACATCATAGAAAAGCACGATGACGACAGCTCCAATGTTCCGTCGGATCGCTCCCTGGAAGCGTACTAGGCATGACCGAGATGCCGAGAGGCGGACCATGAGCTCTGGCACCGGGGTGCCCCCTTGTCGCCACCGCCTGCTGCCGCAGGAGGAGAGCCATTGCTGGCTGGAGAGTTCACGCCTCGACGGGGACGGCACTCTGGTACTGATCTTTCGATCTCATGGCGGAAGGCGTCCGCTGCGGTGCGGAACGACCATGGCATCGGTGTGCCCATGGCGCTCCTGGGACGAGGCGCCGAAGGCTGCGATGGTTCCCTGCCCACATTGCGGCCGTCGCCATCGAGACGGTTCGACGTCGCAGCAGCTGTGTGAGGCGTGGTCATCATCCAAGGCGGCGCTGAAGATGATGCGTGAGACCCGTCGGGAAGGAGAGCGCTTCTATCCGGAGGGGACAAGGGAGCTGCCATATCCGGACCATACGTCCGACGTAGTGCGCCGCTTGATATGGAAACGCATGAAGAGCGCCGTGCTGAGGAGGGACCGATACCGGTGTCAGCAATGCGGGGCCGTCTTTGGCAAGAGGCGCCGCCAGGTGTTCGATCCCACCCTCCGCCGCGGCAGGGGCGGCAATCGGTGGGAGAGCCTGGAGGTGCATCACATCATTCCTCGCTCGAAGGGCGGCAGCGACCACCCGGGGAATCTTATGACGCTCTGTCCTTCCTGTCATTTGGAGCACACGGCCGCGCAGGCGTCCGAGCGGGTGGCGGTGCGGAGGGACGATGAACGATTCCTCCGGGCGCTGGATGAGGATTACGTCAGCGAGTGGTTCTTCGACCCCCGTGATTAGGGTTCATGAGCAGTACTGACGGAAGCCCTCTGAGATCAGGAACCGATGCCCCAGTGAGAAATAACCTTTATATTCAGAGTTCTTAGGGTGGAAAACACGACTGGTGGCGCGACCGGCGCTGACGGGAAGCCGTCCCCGGTCCGTATCTCCGTTCGGGGGTCAACCAATTGACAGACATGGACCTGGCATGGATCATATTCGGGGCAATCGTTGCTGCGCTGCTGTTTCTTGATATAGGGGTCATAAACCGAAAACCGCACATAATCAAGCCCCGGGAGGCCATGATGCAGGTCGCCCTGTTCGTCGGCGTGGCCATTGCCTTCAACATCGGCATCTATATCTGGATGGGCCCCATCACTGGCATAGAGTTCACCGCCGGGTATCTCCTAGAGCTCATGCTCAGCGTGGACAACCTGTTCGTGTTCATCCTCATCTTCGGCGCCTTCTGCGTACCTCGTAGGGATCAGCATAAGGTGCTGTTCTACGGCATCATAGGCGCGCTGGTGTTCAGGATGGCATTCATATTCGCCGGCGTCACCCTGGTGGAGAGGTTCGAGTGGATCCTCTACATCTTCGGGGCCTTCCTGATCATCACCGCCATAAACATGGTGAGGAACAAGGAGGAAAAGGAGAGATCGCCGGACAAGAACATCCTGGTACGCCTCTTCCGCAAGTTCATGCCGGTGACCAGCGACTACGAGGGCGATGCGTTCTTCGTCCGGAAGCCGGGCACGGGCGCCAAGGCCGGGAAGCTGATCCTGTGGGCCACTCCCATGTTCATCGCCCTGCTGGTGGTCGAGACGACCGACATCGTGTTCGCCGTCGATTCCATCCCTGCCATCCTTGGCATCACCACCAACGCGTTCATCGTGTACAGTTCCAATGTCTTCGCCGTCCTGGGCCTGAGGTCGATGTACTTCGCCCTTTCACACATACTGGGCGCCTTCTGCTACCTTAAGTACGGCCTGGCCGGCGTCCTGTCGTTCGTTGGCATCAAGATGCTGCTCCCTCTTACGGAACCAATCACGGGCATGGACATGCACGTCCCGGTGGAGTGGTCCCTCGTCGTGATCGTGGCCATCCTGGCAGTGGCCATCGGGGCCTCGCTGCTCAAGACCCGGGGGACCAGGACCTGTCCGGTCATCCAGAGGAAGGTCTGCCCGGCGGGAAAGGACGTCAACACCTGCCCCGCCCTGAGGTCGCTGGAGGAGAAGGGAGAGGCGTGCGAGGGCGCCAACTGCCCGGGAGTGGAGAAGCTGAAGGAGGACGAGGGAGAGCATTGAGCTCGCGCGAAAAGATTTCCCTCCGCCTTATTCGGTAAATCATAAAGGGCGGCCGCCCGGCCCGGGCGGCCGAGGCATCACTTGCCGATGCCCAGGCTGTCGTCGGTCTTCTTGATCGACCGGGCAGCGTCGGGCTCCATCTTCATCATGGACCGTATGCAGTCCACGTTCTCAGGCACCACGTCGCTCTCCTGGTGAACCGCCTGGTAGTAGTACAGTGTCTTGCCGGCCACCTTGATGCCGTCCTGCCATACCGCGATCTCCATGAAATCGCCGCGGTGGTGATCGAGGTCCTTGGCGAACTCCATGATGTTGGCCGTTCCCTTGATGCCCCGCTTTCCGCTCACCAGCCGGACCCGGGGAACGTCGTCCCACGCCGCCAGTACGTCGCTCTCCCTGACCTCCTTCTTGAGGTCGGCGATGATGCAGTGGACATGCATCAGGGTGGTGGGCGCCTTGACGGCCATAGTGGTGATGTTGACCCAGGGCATGATGGTCTGCACGTCCGGGCCGTGGTGGGTGGGCAGCTTGAGGGAGGGCTCCAGGGTGTTCAGCCCCGAACCCTTGTTGTCCGACGGGTCGGCGCCGCGGCGGATGAGGGTGGCGTTGACCCTTTCCACGCCGACGTCCCGGTCCAGGGGGAACAGCGTCCTCACCAGTCCGGTGGTGTTGCACGAGACGACCCTAGCGAATCTGGCGCCCCAGGCCTCACTGTAGTTGGCATATGCGTTGAACGACACCCCGGCCAGGCCGTGGTCCTCCCCTCCCTGGTAGATGGCCTTGACCCCTGCTTTCTCGTACATCGGGCGGTACGCCTCTCCAACCCCTCCGGGGGTGGCATCGACCACGATGTCGACCTTGCCCAGCAGGTCCTCCAGGGTGCCCTCGACCTTGAGGCCGTCCTTCTCGAAATCGCCGGCCTGCTCGGCCTTGGCGACATAGAGCGGGATGCCTTCAGCGCAGGCCAGGTGGGCCTCGTACGATGGCCGGGTCTTGGTGACCCCCACCAGCTCCATGTCGTCCTGCTCCGCCACCGCGCTGGCGACCCTCTTTCCTATCGTGCCATACCCGTTGATGCCAACCCTTACCTTCATGTTATATGCACATCCGTTCCTGATAGATAGGGGTCGATGATGATGACCATTGCGGTATCTCAACCCCGGAATGTCAACGGGATGATGCCAAGGGCAGATTAATCATTGTCGTTACTGAGGCGGGGGAACGCAGAAGGCCATGCTTTCGGTGGTGATGCGCGCACTCACAATGGTTTATATACCATGGTCCGTATTTCGGTTTCAATGTCAAGCTACCCCACTGACCGCTCGGTCTTTTCCGTCTTGGGCGTAGTGGTAGTCTTGATTAGGTAGAGGCATCCACCAGTATAGGGTGTCCTCGCTCATTGTTGGGATGTGTTAATTGTGAGAGGTTCAAAAGCGGTTCTCACGCTTCTGGAACAAAAAGGCGTTGAAGTGATGTTCGGGCTTCCCGGAGGGACTACCATGCCCCTCTACGATGACCTGCTGTCATCCGACATACGCCACGTGCTGGTCCGCCACGAGCAGTGCGCGGCCCACATGGCCGACGGATATGCTCGTGCGACGGGACGCCTGGGCGTCTGCACGTCCACCTCCGGTCCCGGGTCCACCAACATGATCACCGGCGTTGCCACCGCCTACGTGGACTCGTCGCCCATGCTGGTCCTCACCGGGCAGGTGGCGACCGGCTCCATCGGCAACAACGCGTTCCAGGAGGCCGACTCGTTCTCTCTCATGATGCCGATCACCAAGCACAACTTCCGATGTCTGAACCCGGCGGAGATACCGGAGGCGGTCAACCGGGGGGTCAGCATCGCCACCACCGGCCGCATGGGGCCGGTCCACATCGATCTGCCGAGCGACGTCATGAACAAGCAGGTCCCCGAGGAGGCGTTCCGGCAGACGTTCCACATGCCTCCACCGCTGGAGGACCTCTCCGCGCTCTCCGATGCTATAAGGATGCTAAAGAGCGCCGAGCGCCCCCTGCTGCTGGTCGGGGGAGGCGCCCTGTGGTCCAACTCCTGCCCCGAAGTGCTCCGCCTGGCTGAGATGCTCATGGCGCCGGTCGCCACCACCATCATGGCCAAGGGAGCGATACCAGAGGAGCATCCCCTCTCGCTCGGAATAATCGGCATGCACGGCAGGGAGTCCGCGCGCCAGGCCTTCGTGGAGGCGGACGTCATCCTGGCCGTCGGTACGCGATTCTCGGACCGCAGCGCTTCCGGTCAGTCGGAGCTGCCGATGACCACCAAGATCATCCAGATCGACATCGATCCCGGCGAAGCCGGCAAGTCTGCAAGGACCCAGGTCCGCCTGGTCGGAGATGCCAAGAGGGCGCTCTCGAGGATCATCGAGGGGCTGGCGGCGCAGAGGGGCGAGTCGGCCTGGTCGCAGCGCATAAGGGACATAAGGGATCGATGCCAGTGCGTCATCGACCTCGATTCGAGCCCGGTGCTGCCTCAGACGATCATAGCCCGGCTGAACAAGCTGCTGCCCAAGGACAGCATAATCACCACCGAGGTGGGTCAGAACCAGATGTGGGCGGCCCACTTCTTCAACGCTCGCTATCCAAGGCAGTTCATCACCTCCGGAGGCTTCGGCACCATGGGGTTCGGGTTCCCCGCATCCATCGGCGCGAAGTGCGCGTTCCCCGAGAAGACGGTGCTCGACATCGCCGGCGACGGGAGCATACAGATGGTCTTCCAGGAGTTCGCCACGGCGGTCTCGGAGGACCTTCCCGTCATCGTGGTGGTGTTCAACAACGGGTGGCTGGGAATGGTCCGGCAGTGGCAG
>DATD01000009.1:0-38410 GCA_002504525.1 Methanomassiliicoccus sp. UBA345 | reverse complement strand
AACAACTACCTGGGCATGGTCCGGCAGTGGCAGAAGCTGTTCAACGAGAGGAGGTTCTCCGGGACGGAGCTAGCGAACAATCCCGACTTCGTCAAGCTGGCGCAGGCCTACGGGGCGGACGGCGTCCGTGTGGACCGCTCCTCGGAGCTGGACGAAGCGATACAGAATGCGGTGGCCTCGGAGGTCCCGTATATCATCGATGTCATGGTCGACCCGGAGGAGGATGTCCTTCCAATGATCCCGCCGGGCGGCGGGGCCAACAACATCATACGAGGTAGGTGCGGATGGAACTTATGAAGATAGTCGGAAACGACTCCCCGGGGCTCTTCCAGAGAGTCCTGGTGGAGCTGGGCAGGAGGAAGATAGACGTTGAGAAGTCGTTCATGGCCAGGAGCAACGGTCTCATCACCATAATCGTGGAAGCGAACACCGGCAACATGAACGGCCGGCTGCTGCATGCTCTTGCTGCTCTCCAAGACGTCAACTCCGCGGAGTACCTCGACGAGGACTATTTCTGCTTCTGGGAATCGTCGCCCGACAAGGGCTCCGATTTCCTCGTCGCATGCGGCGCCGACAAGGACGCTGGCGCGATGAAGAAGGCGGCCGAACATTGTTTATATCGGGGTACGAATAGGCCGGAGAGCAACTAGAACGGTGGAATGATGGTTACTACGATCTATCACGATTCTGACGCCGACCTGGGCGTGCTGAAGGGGAAGAAGATTGCCGTCATCGGCTACGGCAACCAGGGGCGGGCGCAGGCGCTGTGCCTGCACGACTCCGGCCTCGATGTGGTGGTCGGCCTGCGCAAGAGCGGCAAGTCCTGGGAGAACGCCCAGAAGGACGGCCTTATGGTCGCCGAGATTCCCGAGGCGGTCAAGGGCGCCGACGTAGTAATGGTGCTCCTCCCCGACGAGGTGCAGCCCCGTGTGTACAAGGAGCAGATCGCCCCCAACCTTAAGGCGGGCGCCGCGCTGGAATTCGCTCACGGATTCGCCATCACTTTCGATCTCATCACTCCTCCCGCCACCTGCGACGTCATCATGATGGCGCCCAAGTCGCCGGGCCGCATGGTGCGCCAGACCTTCACCGAGGGCTTCGGCGTGCCGGCGCTGATCGCCGTGCACAAGGATGCCAGCGGGAACGCCAAGAAGCTCGCTCTCGCTCTGGCCAAGGGCATCGGGGCCACCAAGGCCGGCGTGCTGGAGACCAACTTCCGCGAGGAAGCGACCTCCGACCTGTTCGGCGAGCAGGCCGTCCTTTGCGGCGGCGTCACCGCGCTCATCCAGGCCGGCTTCGACACCCTGGTGAAGGGCGGCTACCGCCCCGAGATCGCCTACTTCGAGGTGCTGCACGAGCTGAAGCTCATCGTCGACCTCATCCAGTCTGGCGGCATGATGCACATGTGGAACTCGGTGTCCAACACCGCGGAGTTCGGCGGGCTGACCCGCAGGGACCGCGTCATCAACGCCGAGTCCAAGAAGGAGATGGAGAAGATCCTCGAGGAGATCAACTCCGGCAAGTTCGCCGACGAATGGACGAAGGAGTGGCCCAACGACCTGGCCAACATGAAGAAGCTCGAGGCCGCAGAGGCGGACAAGCAGATCGAGAAGGTCGGCAAGGATATCCGCGCCCTCTTCGAGAGAAAGTAAACTCCTTTCCCAAACACCCCTTTCCTATCTCATTTTTATTCATCGTTAGCATCCACCTATTAGGATGGAAACGTCATCCCATACGCGTTCATCGACCCATCGATGGCTTGTGCGCGTAGGTGGTGATGTGCAGCGGGAAGTTGGTCTCCGCCTGATATCCGAGGTCGGTCAGTATGTCCTCGAGCGCGAAGCATGTCCTCCGTCCTTCGACCTCGTGGTAGGAGGCGATGGCTACCTTGACGTCGTTGTTCGTTAGAACGTCCCTCGCGCCCTTCACCGCCTCGATCTCCGATCCCTCGATATCCAATTTCAGGAAGTCCAGGCGGTCGATCCCCAGGCGCTTCAGCTCGCTGTCCAGCTCGACCATGTCGACCTCGCCGTTGGCCTCATGCCTAAGATTGACGTTGCAGTGAAGATCATCGTAGGGGAGGGCGGAATAATCCTCCCCGTACTCGCAGAAGGCCATGCGGCGGTCCGATGACCATAGGCCCTTGGGGACGATGATGACGTTGTCAAGTTTGTTCAGCTCGACGTTCTCGCGAAGCCTCTCCCGGTTGCGTCGGTCCGGCTCGAACGCGATGACCTTGCCCTCTGGTCTGACCATCCGGGCCGCTAGGATGGTGAAGTGTCCGCGGTAGGCACCGCCGTCGACCACCACGTCGCCCGGGCCTGGAGAATGGCGAAGCATGTAACCGTTGAGGGCGGGCAGCTCCAGCTCCCGGTAGTTCTCACAAATGAACTGGCAGACATGCCCCCGATACGTTACGATCGCACGCCCTCGCTTCTGTCGAACCTGAAATCCTCTGAACAGGGACGATTCGTCCCACCGTCTGCTGTATAGGATGGAATGCGCCTCGTCCCGCAGTGCCGACGGCGGCATGAGGGGAACGACATAGAACTCCACGGCTCGTAGGAAGAGGTCTGCGGGATTCATCAAGTCCTGTTTTCTGCCTCTCCGATATAATCAATTCGTCGTTCGCCCGGTCCGTCGCCGTCCCGCCGGGAAAGAGATAACTAGCACCGTCCACTTAATCGGATGGGAACATGAACAAACGCATCCTTCTCATGATCGGGGAGAACGATTTCGAGATCGATCTCAACGACACCGATGCTGCAAACGCCATTTGGCTGGCCGCTCCGTTCGAGGCCAGGACGAACGCGTGGGGCGAGGAGATATACTTCGAGGTCCCGGTGGATGACGCCATGCTGGAGAACGGCCGGACGGTGCTGGAGGCAGGAGAGGTCGCCTTCTGGCCTACCGGTAGGGCAATGTGCATCTTCTACGGGCCGACGCCGCTCAGCAAGGACGGGAAGCCGGAAGCCATCTCCGAGGTCACGCCGATCGGCCGACTGATCGGAGACCCGCGCCGCTTCGAGGCGGTGGGCGACCGCATGAAGGTGCTGGTCAGGAGGTTATGAACATGGCCGGCGAGGCGTTGCTGAAGAAGGGAGACCATGTCATATACTCGGTCGTTGGCAATGTAGGCACGGCCCAGGTGCAGGGGATCATGGCCATCAAGGTCGTTAAGGTCAAGAACGGCGAGTACCTCGTGGATGTCATGCCCAAGGGCGTGCCGTTCCTCAAGCGCGCCCGGGTGACGTTCCCGTTCGACGGCACCGACCTCTCGGACCTGGGTGGAGTGCTGGCCGGCTGGTCGGTCCGCGCCGACGGTACGCGGATGGGCGAGGAGACGGTCCCCACGAAGTTCGGAGATAGGAAGTTGGTCCGCTATCAGCGCATCGAGGTCAAGGACGACGGCAACGTGCAGACCGAGCAATTTGTCGATCCGGTGCACAACTTCCCCTACGCCGCCCGGATGTCTGGTCACAGCGGCGAGGTGCAGTTCGGCATCATGGAGACGAACATCGCCTGGATCAAGGATGCTTGAGGGACCTCAGCCCACCACCACCTCGATGCCCTCCATGCCGATGGTGGGCAGGATGGTCGATCGCACCACTTGGACGTCGCGGCCGATCGCCACCACGCTCTTCAGCGCCTCCAGCAGATTTCCGACCACCAGGGCGTGCTTGAACGAGCTTTTCACCGTGCCATGCTCCAAAACATGACCGAGGCGGACCTCAAGCGCGAAGGCCCCGGTCACCGGGTTCACGTCGGGGCTGGAGACCTTCTCGATGAGGGCGCAGCGGTCGAACGAGGACAGCATTTGCTCCCGGTTCCGACCTCCGGGCGAGACCAGCAGGTTGAAGTGGCCGGCCGAAACGCCGCCGCGGAACACGTACTGGGAGTTGTGTGGCCCCCTGCGCAGGCCGTTGCCCGATGGCGCTTGGCCCTTGACCGAGGAGGAGTACGCATCGTATAAGTACGAGCGAAGGACGCCGTTCTCCACCACCGGCCGCACGGCGGTCGGCACGCCCTCATCGTCGTACGGCGCCGACAGCACCGCCCTCGGGTCCCCGGGATCGTCGACGATGGTGATCTCAGGCGAGGCAACCTGCTGCCCTAGCTTGCCCGCCCAGGGGCTCCGTTTGCGCTGCACGATGTCGGCGCTCGCTGCCGATCCCACCAGGATGTCCAGCATGTTCCCCAGCTCATCTGGCACGATGAACACCGGAATGCGAAGCGACGAGGGCAGCGTCGTCGCACACTGTGCCGCCATGGCCTGTTCGGCCAGGGAGGCGCCCATGCAATAGGGGTCGAGACCTTCCAGCCAGGGGGAGGTGTATGACGCCACGCCCTCCCCCGGTTGGGGCCCGGAGGTCATGGATGAGAAGTCGGAGAACACCGCGGTGTAGCGGTTCTCGGCATCCACTCCATTGGTGTTTCGAACCAGCGTCTCCACCGCCCCTCCGCGTATCATGCCCTTGGGCACCTTGACGCCTCGGGCTTCGGCAGCTCCAGCCACGGCCGAGGTCAGCTCGCACAGCGTGCTCCCGCCCAGCTGCGCCACCAGAGGGTCCCAGTTGTTCGGCGCCAGCGTCGCCTTTGATGGTGACGGAAGGCGGTCGAAGCTCTTCGAGGCCGGGGCCAGGTCGGCCAGCCTCGACGCTGCTCTCGCACAGCGCTCGGCGTCCTCAATGGTGGAGCAGGTCGAGGAGGCCTGTCCCACGCGCCGCCCCTTCAGCACCCTCAATGATATGCCAATGTCATCCTTCTCCTCGACGTTCTTGATGCGGCCGTCGTCGAGGTACACGCTTACCGTGCGCCCGGAGGCGGCGAAGACCTCGGCCTGCGAAGCATCGCCACATGCCTTGAGCGCTCTGTCGGCCAGTTCTCGAAGGTCCATTCAGTCACCTCCCACGATGATCTGTGAGCGACAGTATGGGCCGCCTGACGCGACCGGGACCCAGTCCTCTGCGCCCTTGCCGCACATGCCGGCATCCAGTTGGACGCGGTCGCCCACGGCATCGGTCGTCCTGAGGATGTCCAGGGCCTTTCCGGTCAGAGTGAGGGAGCGCACCGGTCTGGTGATCCGTCCGTTCTCGACCAGGAATCCGCGCAGGGCCTTGGCCTCGAAGCCTCCGCCCACTGGGTCCTCCATGCCATTGATCATGCTGTCGGTGATGACGCCGAACTTCACGTCCTCGATGATCTCCTCCAGCGTCCAATCGCCAGCCTCGAAGAACGTGTTGGTCATGCGTACCCACATCCGACGGCCGAAGTCCTGAGCCCGCGCGTTGCCGGTCGGCTTGGCGTTCAGCTCGGCGGCCGTCTCCAGGGAGTGCATGTACCCGCGATACACGCCGTTCTCGATGATGACCGTGCGCGAGGACGACGTCCCCTCATCGTCGAACTGTATGGAGCCGTGCGCGCCATCGACCGAACCGTCGTCCACCATGGTGATCTGCTCGTTCGCGACGGCCTGGCCGACCTTGTCGGTGAGGAACGAACGCCTCTTCACGATCTCGTCCGCCTCTGATGCATGTCCCATGACCTCGTGGGCCAGCAGGCCGGAAATGACCGGATCGGTGATGCAGGTGATGCGGCCGCTCGGCGGCTTTATTCCTCCTAGCATGGCCACGGCCTCCTTGGCCGCGGCCGCTCCCATCTCATGCAGGTCCCTCTTCTTCAGAACCTCCATTCCTCCGGTGCCGTCCATGAATGAGTGGTACATCTCCCTCCTTCCGGCTTCAGCCGCCACCGTCGAGGCCACCAGGCGAAGGCGCACGTCCTCCCAGTCGAGGTCGGCTCCCAGCGAGTTGACCACGGCGGTCCTCTTGATCTCCTCCACGTACGCCGCGTTGGTGTTCACCACCTTGTCCGAGGTCCGCTGGGCGGCGTCCAGCTCTCTCGCCATGGACAGCTTGTCCTCCACCGGTACGTCGGAAGGATGCACCTTCACACGCGCTGGATGATGCCCCGTCATCGCCTTTCCGTCGGGTATTGGCCTTCCGGTAGCGGTTCCGGCCCTGGCAGAGCGGACGGCCCTGGCTGCGGCATCAAGGACCTTGCCACTGTCCTCGGTAACGATGGCCGAGTAACCCCATGAGCCGCCGATCCGGGCCCTCAGGCCGAAGCCGGACAGTCGGGCGTCGGTAAGAGTGCGAACCTCGCCGTCGGACACCCGGATCATGAGGTCGGTGCTGTCCTGAAAGCGAACATCGCAGAACTCCGCACCCAGGTCCCGCATCCTCTCCAACGCCCTGAGCATGACGTCCCGCATGCTCACACCGCCTTCAGCCGCTTGTCCGCCGAGGTCAGCATCTCGTAGCCGTCCTTGGTCACGCGCACGTCGTCCTCGATGCGCACGCCGCCCTCACCCGGGATGTATATGCCAGGCTCGACCGTCATGATCATGTTCTCCTCAAGAACGAGGCTGTCGTTGGGCGCCATCCTGCCCCCGTCGTGCACCGCCAGTCCGAGGCCGTGGCCGGTGGAGTGGATCAGCCCGCCGGGGAAGCCGGAGCTTTCGATGTGGTCCCTCGCTGCCGCATCCACATCCGAGCCCTTGACGCCCGCCCTGATGACCTCCAGTGCTTTCTGCTGCGCCTCCAGCACCACCTGGTACACGCGCTCGAACTTCTTAGGAACGGAACCGAGGAAGTATGTCCTGGTGATGTCAGAGCAGTACCGGTCGTACTTGCATCCGAAGTCGAACAGCGCCGGCTCGCCGGGGCGGAGCTTTCGGTCGCCGGGGAGGTAGTGCGGCTCCGCCGAACCGGGGCCGAACGCCGATATCGTCTCGAACGATACGGACGTGGCGCCCAGCTTCTGCATTTGGTACGCCAGCTCGGCTCCCATCTCGCTCTCGCTGATCCCCTCTCTCAGGATGGAGGGGATCTCGTCGGCTACCTTCGATGCGATGATGCACGCGCGCCGTATGGCGTCGATCTCACCGGCGTCCTTGACCAGTCTGGCCGCCTTGATGGCATCGCCGACGTCAACCAACCGGGCGTGGGGTGCGGCGCGCTTCACCGCTCCGACATTGGAATGGATGATGCCCGCCGCGTTGAACCCTAGGTCCTGCACTCCTTTCAGGGCGTCGGCCAGCAAGGCATCCCGCTCTGCCTTGTTGGAGAACACCGTCACCTCGGCGCTCGACGTTCTGGCGGAGGTCTCCTCCAGCCTCGATGTGATGAGCTGCACCCGCCCATCCGGCCACAGGATGGCGGGGCACTCCTCGAACAGGCCACCCTTCAGGCCGGTGGCGTAGAAGAAGGAAGCATCGAGGAGCGGCTCCTCGGAGTTCATGAGCAGGATCGCGTCGACTGGCTCTACCAGTCTGGAGAATATACGCTGGGCTCTTGCTTTCATCGGCTCACTGGACCATGAGCGTCGGGTGGCGGTTTATACTTACGCCCGATGGCGGCCATCGACCGCGGAGGAGACCCTTGCGGACAGGTCGGCAGGCCCGTCCAGCCTTCGCCCGTTACGGTCGAACAGCTCTTCCCCTCGTATCGTCACTTCTTCATCGACGAGCATCCTTATCGCCTCCATCAGCAGAGGCACCTCCCTCTCGACCTCCCTCTGGCGGATCGCCGGGGCCAGCTCATCCCCGGGCAAGCTGTCCCGAAGGTCTTCGAGAGGGAACGAATCGAACGCTATGGGAGCTCCGCAGTCCAGCACAGGGCTGCACAGGTGTATGGTCGCGCCGTAAGCAGAATCGTCGCTCTCGGCCACCCGAGGCACGATCTCGTTCCACGTTCCCTTGTATGTCCCAGGCAGCGCTGGATGAAGGTTGATCAGCCGGTAGCGGCGGCATGTCTCCGGGTCTATGATGAGCATGTAGCCGGCCAGCACTCCCAGGTCCATGTCGTAGGGGGCGATGCGCTCCCTCAGTTCCTCTCCGTATGCATCCCGCCACGCTCCCATGTCGTTCGCCTTGAGGTCTGGCCTGAATGAATCGGAGGGGAGCATGACGACCGGAACGCTGTTCTCCTCGGCTATCTCGATCAGCTTTCGGCGGCACTCGTTGCCCTTGACGTCCCGGTTGATGAAAACGAAGGAGATCTCGGCGTCGATGTCGCCGCTCCTTACGCGCTCCATCATGGTCTTGAAAAGCCCATAGGAGCCGGGGCCCCTGGCGGTCGTGAACCAGCCGATCTTCTTCATAATGTCCCACTCGGCCCTATGGATTGACGGCTCATTATATAATTCTTCCAACCCTGGTGGCGCCATGGCGTCCTCGCCGGGGTGTATCGCCGCTCGTTCCACTCTCCGGACGAGGCAATGGAAGCAGCGCGGAGAGATCGACACAATCGCAATTTTTTATATAATACAAAGGAGTGTAGCGTATCTGAGACAATAAAAGGGTGAATCACATGGTCACGCTAGGTACCGCTTTTGAGGATCTCGACAACGAACTGGAAAGCATGCTGGACATGGTCTCCGAGGCCCTCGACCTCCTGGAGAAGGACAAGAAGGACGATGCCATGGAGATGCTGGCCGACCTGGAAGAGGCCATGCTTGACTTCCTCGACTACGAGGAGGCCGAGGAGGGGGAGGCTGACGAGGAAGAGGCCGAAGAGGAGCCTGCTCCCCAGAAGACCGCTCCCGCCAAGGCTCCAGCGAAGAAGCCTGCTGCAAAGGCCTCTGCGAAGAAGCCGGCCGCCAAGGCCGCTCCCGCCAAGGCTGCTTCCAAGGCTCCGGCCAAGAAGCCGGCCAAGAAGAAGTAAAAACCTTCGCCCCTCAGGGGCGTATTCTTTTATTTTTGACCATCACGCGCCTTCTCATGCATCACGGTGCGCGTTCATCTGTTTGCTCTGAGCAACTGTCCGTAAGCGCGCACGTCGCCGAGATATCGGGGCAGTCAGATCTCAAACGCCTATCCAGACGTTGCCGAGGATCCTTCTGACGGCCGCCACCGCTGAAAGCGCGGCAAGATAGGAGGTCGACGGATTGATCGGCGATGGCACGTTCTGCGTCTCCGACCTGAGCTCGCCGAAGTCGCCCTTGACGACCAGGGTGTGAGAGTTGCGCTCGGCGGCCGGATCGCAGATGATGGTGACCTTGGTATGATCGAAGCCGACCCCCAGCAGGGAGATGGTCGCCGCCACGTTGAGGTTCTTGGGGAACTGGATGGCCGCATCCCGGGCATTGCCCTCATACACCACGGTGGCCTCGGTCAGGGCGTCCACATCGATGTTGCGCATCGCCAGGCCCGGCGCGCCCTTCAAGCCCTTGGGCCCCTTCCTGGTGGTGAGATGGACCTCTGAGATGCCGGCCGAGGCGGCGGCGTGGAGGCCGTCGGTGCCGCATATGGCGCCGGACGGCATGTAGATGTGGGAGCGGTGCTTCTTGGCCAGGGTGAAGCAGTTCTCCTTGAACTGTTCATCCGTGAACACGCCGACCGACATGACCATGACGTCGACGCCGTTCTCCAGCACGAACGGCACGTACTTTCTTGCGGCATCCTGGCTCGCCGCCTCCACGGTAAGATCGACCTCGGGCAGGACCTTGCACAGCTGATCGCCCTTTCCGCTTACATATTCGGCCTTTTCCAGGTTGTTCGCCAGGCGGCGGGCGTAGTCCGCGCTCATGTCCGTTACGTAGAGCTTGTCGACCTCCGGCATGTCATGGACCGCCTTGGCCAGTACGCTGCCGATGGAGCCGCACCCGATGATCAGAATGCGCATGCTTGGCCGATAAACGCACCTGGATATAACATTATATATCGCCGCCGTCGCCCGAACATCCATGGGCCGCCTGCGGCTGCCAACCATTTTATCGGCGTGGCACGATGGGACGATATGATGAGATACGAGGTTCTGGAGCACACCGCCGACCTGATGGTGAGGGCGCACGGCCGCACGCTGAAGGAATGCTTCGAGAACGCCGCCTACGCTATGATGGACCAGATAATCGACGCCTCCACCGTCCGGTTCAGCGAGCAGGTGGACATCGCGGTGGAGGGCGATGACAACGAGGAGCTCCTGTACAATTTCCTTTCCGAGGTGCTGTTCATATTCGACGCCCGGGGCCTGGTGCTGGGCAGGTTCGACGTCGTTCTATCGCCGGACCGTCTGGAGTGCAAGGCGGAGGGCGAGGCTTACGATCCTGAGAGGCACTCTCCCAAGAGCGAGATAAAGGCCGTCACGTACCATGAGCTGAATGTGAACGAGGACGAACCGTCCATAACAGTTCTGTTCGACGTATGAAAGCCTCAGCCGTCGCCCATCCCATCCAGGGCTTGGTAAAGTACCATGGCCTTCGCGACGAACGGCTGCGATTGCCGTTCCATGACTCCATCTCGGTGTGCACCGCGCCCCTGCGCACGCACACCACCGTGGAGTTCGGCCATCCGCGGGACAGCGCGCTGATCGGCGGCCGGCCAGCATCGAAGGATGAGATGGAGCGCATCCTCGACGTGGTCGACGCCCTGGGCGCCGAGGCCGGAGGACGGAGCGGGATGCGCATGCAGAGCGTGAACGACTTCCCGTCCAACATCGGCCTGGGCGCATCAGCGTCCGGCTTCGCCGCCCTGGCCGTTGCTGCGGCAGGGGCGCTGGGACTGGGCCTGTCGCTCGAAGAGCTGTCCCGCTTTGCCCGCCGGGGCGCGGGGTCGGCGGCGAGGGCCGTCACCGGAGGCTTCTCCAGATGGTACGCGGGGGAAGGGGACATGGACTCCGTATCGAGACGCATACCGTCCTCGGAGAACATCGACCTGGCCATCGTGTGCGCCCTCGTCCCTGCGCTCAAGACCACCGACCTGGCGCACCGCGAGGTGCTGTCCTCCCCGTTCTTCAGGGCCCGCCTGGAATACGTCCCGTCGGCGCTGGAGCGGATGGAATCGGCCATACGGAACGGGGACGTGGACGAGATCGGACGGCTGGCCGAGACCGACACCCTGCTGCTGCACGGCATCACCATGACCGGAGCGGACGAGATGATGCTGTGGAGGCCGGAGACGGTCAGCATCATACTGGAGGTGAAGGCCATGCGCAAGGACGGCATAAGGTGCCACTTCTCCATCGACACCGGGGCCACCGTGTACATCAACTGCCATCGCGACAATGTCAGGCAGGTCCGAAGAAGAATGGCCGCGCTCGGCATCGGGACGTTGGAATGCTCGGTGGGCGGTCCCGCTGCAATTGTGACAGAGCACCTGTTCTGAGCCGTCCGGCATGTGACTACCAACCATTTTTAAATACCATGTCTATAAGCGTGGTTCATGGACGTGGTGGGAATCGGCGCGCTGAACGTCGACCTTCTGTACGAGGTGTCATCCCTGCGGTTCGGCGGCACCGAACTGTCGCCCGGGAGCAAGACCTACGGCACGGAAGAGACGTTCCGCGAACTCATCGAGGAGATGGAGCGCTCCGCGCAACTGGTGGGGCGAAGCGGCGGGGGCTCTGCTGCCAACACAGTGTACGCGCTCTCCCGCCTGGGATACGAGACCGCCTTCCTCGGAGTGGTGGGAAAGGACGAGGAAGGAAAGTTCATCCTCGGATCCATGGACGGCGTCGATATCACGCGAGTGAAGAGGCACAAGAGCAGTGGAAAATGCCTCTCCCTGCTATCCGACGGAGACCGCTCGCTTCTGGTCCTCCCGAACGCCAACAACATGTTCTCCTACACCGAGGAGGACGTCGAGTTCCTCAACACGTCAAAGTTCGTCCACATGGGTTCCTTCGCTGCGGACAGCGCCCTGGCGTCCCAGAAGATGCTGATGGATTACCTGGACGACGGTGTGTACGTATCGTTCTCGCCCGGGGAGATGTACGCCCGGAGAGGCATGAGTCAGCTGGAGCCGATATTGGAGCGGACCCGCATCATGTTCGTGAACGAGCAGGAGATGGAATTGCTCACCGGAAAGGGCCCGAAGGAAGGCGCGAGAGCGCTGCTGGACGCCGGCCCGAAGGTGGTGGCGTGCACCCTTGGAGGGAACGGTTCGCTGATCGTGACGCGCAACAGCGAGATCTCCATCCCGGCCAAGAGGACGGTGGTGAAGGATGCCACGGGAGCGGGGGACGTGTACGCGGCGGGCTTCCTGGCAGGCTACCTGGACGGTGCGAACTTGGAGGCATGCGGGGAGATCGCCTCGGCCGCGGCGGCGCTCAGCGTGGCGTCCTACGGCCGGGAGGGATATCCGGACGAGCGCTTCCTCCGCCGGTTCGCCAAGGAGCTGTGAACGTGCCGGTCGCTCGTTGGACCGATGCAGCTCGGGCGACCGCCTTCGATATGGGCGGGGGAAAGCTTCACATGCTATGTGCGGCTCTCGAACGACAGGACAGCGTCCCGGCCTGGAATCGCCGCTCCGGCGATCGGTCCGGTGACATGGGCGAGGAGGAATAGGCATGGACTTCGAGGGGCTCGATGAAGGGCTGAACGACGGCTGGCGGCAGTTCATCTCCAATGGGGAAGGCCCAATCACTTTGAACGACAACGCCTACGAGCTATGCTCGGAGTTCATAGAGAACGGCAGCGAGTTCTTCAAGGTCGTGTCGAGGTATGATGACATCCTCTCCGACGTGGTCCAGCGCCCCAACTACAAGGCCGGGGACACCCTTCGCCTCATCCTGCCGTTCCTGAAGGCCTGCGGGGTGACGGACCGCAGCATGCTGGACTTCTCCCGCCGCAACATCCTCATCGTTCCCGGGGCCAGGAAGACGATGCGCTTCGTCCAGGAGTTCATGACCCCGTTCATCGTCGCCACTTCGTACGAGCATTACATCACCGCCGTGTGCGATGCCATCGGGTTCCCGATGGAGAACGTCTACTGCACCGCCCTGGAGATGGACTCGGTCAAGACGGACGCGCACGAGGCGGAGATATTGAAGAACATCGCCCGTGAGATCGCCGGCATGAGCCTTCCGCCCATCCCCGAAGGGGCGAGGTCCCTCGACGACCTGTCACCCCAGGACCAGGCAGTGGTCGGCCGTCTCGACGAGATCTTCTGGGAGGAGCTGACCGACCTCGCGTCGTACCGGTTCATTCTGGACGTCAATCCCGTCGGAGGGGAGGAGAAGGCGTCCGCGGTCCTGGACATACGAAGGAGGTCGGGCATCGGCCTGGAGGATACCTGCTACATCGGGGATTCGATCACCGATGCCCAGACGTTCCAGCTGGTCCGGGAGGGGGACGGCCTGACCGTTTCGTTCAACGGCAACGAGTACGCTCTTAGGGAGGCGGAGTTCGCCATCATCTCGGACAACACCGTCGTGACGTCGGTCCTGGCCGAGGTGTTCCACAAGGCCGGGATGGAAGGGGTCAACAACCTCGCCGACAACTGGACGATGGAGGGGATGAAGCGCTCCGGAGCGGTGAATCCCTACCTGCTCAAGGAGTTCGAGAGGACCTTCCCCAACGCCATGCCAGTGCTGGCCAGGGTGGCTCCTGACAACATCAAGGCGCTCACTCGGCAGAGCATGGCCCTCCGCCGCTCCATTCGCGGAGAGGCCATCGGCTCCCTCGGTTAATCCTTGGAAGCCTCTTCTACCGCCTGGCCCATGGCCTTGGCCATCTTCATCGCCTCTTCCTCGGTGACGTCCGGAAAGATGAACCGGGTGCAGCTCTCGCACTTGCCGAGCGGCCGGTCGATGAGGTCGTCCATCACCACCGACACCCTCGGCTCAACACCGCCCCTATTCAGGATGAGGTCGGCGCACCGGTTCCGGCAGCCGTTCACCGCTACGGTGTGCTGTCCCGTCACCCCGCTCATCTCCAGGATCATGGGCGATGGCGCCACGGTGCAGGCGGAGAACTGGATGACGCGATCGTAGTACTTCTTGGAGTACAGCTCCACCGCCCGCTCCATGATCATGGCCCTCTCGGCGTTAGCTCCGCAGATCACCACGGCAACCCTCATTGCCCCATCTCCTTGAGCGCCGAGAGGATGGACTCCTCGGCCTTGTCGATCGCCTTGTCGTCGACGGCCGATACTTTCTCCATGATCACCGTCCTCGATGCGGTGAAGCCTTGAAGCATGAGGCCCATGGTACCGCAGCAGCCGTCGCAGCCCTCTACCACCATGGTGTGGGCTGGATCGAGGCCGGCAATCTCCTCGATATACTTGCCCAGGCCGGCGTCCGGCGGGCAGACGGAGATCACCTTGATGTCCTTCTTCTCCGCCACCCGGCGCAGGGCCTTGCGCACCAAGCGGGAGGACGGCGAGAAGCCGGAGCACATCACCACGTTGATCTGGCTCATCGGCACGCCTCGAAATATAGGCGGGGCTTTCCCACCGCGGTGACGGTCAGGTTGACCTCCAGCAGGATGTTGGAGCCCCATCCCCGGTCCAGGCTGGCCTCCTTTCGGTGGTTGTCCACAATCAGCTCCACAGTGTCGGCGCCCGCAGCCATGGCCTTCTCCCTTACCAGGCGGCCGCCCTCCTCGCGAGCGTACGCCAACGCTTCCGAGAGGCTTTCGAAGTCCTTCCTCTCCTGCATCCAGTGAAGCGTGCAGGGAGGGTTCTCCATGGCGCCCATCCCCTTCTTCGGCTTGATGAGCATCTCCATGCTCTCCATCACGTTGCCGGAGACGGCGCCGGCGGCATTGCCGATGCTGCTGTTCTCCGGGAGCACCAGCTGGGTGTGGAATATCTCCGCCACGCCAGGCAGGTACGCTCCGACCGGCGCTCCGATGCCGATGATGGGCTTGTTCAGATGGACGGTGGCGGCGAAGTCCCTCCTGCCATCGCCCTTGATCATATTGTTGACCAGGCTGTTGGCGATGTCGCACATCTTGCCCTCGCCGGCCTCCTCGTAGATGAGCTTCTTGAGGACCTCCCCGGCGACCTTCTCTATGACCATGCGCTTGACGGTGGCGATGAACTCCGCCGGCTCCATCTCGGCGTTGGCGGCCTGGATCTCCACGCCCAGGCGGGAGGCCTCCGCGTCGTACTCCACGTAGGAGCCTTCGGCGTGGAGCATGTCCGTGGGAGTGAGCCCGATGCGCAGAATCATCCCCTGCCCCTCCATCTTGCGAAGGTTCAGGGCGAGCGGGTGGACGTTGAGCAGTTCAGCCAGCTCGTACAGGGTGCGAGGCTCCTGGGTCACCAGCTCCAGCACCCTCTCCTGCTCCTGGCCGAGCGGCTCTCCGTTGAATCGCCGGTTGAAGGTGTATAGCTCGGTCGACTGCGGCACCGAGTCGAGGTCCATGTAGGACGGCACCCACTTGGCGCGGGTGCCGCGCAGCGCCTGCAGCTTGGGCTTGATGGACGGCCAGGTGGAGGAGGCGATGCACAGCGGGACCACTCGGAGCGGGCTCAGCTGAAGCTTCCTTCCGGCGACCACCACGCGAGAGTCCCCGCCGATGCCTGAAGTGAAGGCGTCGACCGCCTTGACCCTGGTCCGCCAGTTGCCGAGGATGGCGCCCTCCGGGTCCAGCCTGGGCCGCCCGTCGCGGAGGATGCCGATGTCGGTCGTGGTCCCTCCAACGTCCACGATGATGGCGTCGTTCAGTCCCGTCAGCGCTTTGGAGCCGATGATGGACGCTGCCGGGCCGGAAAGGATGGTCTCCACCGGCCTCTCCCTGGCGACCGACTCGTCCATCAGGGAGCCGTCGCCCTTAACGATCATCAGGGGCGCGGTGATCCCGGTGCTCTTCTGCACCTTCTTTAGTGATATGATGAGGTCCGTGATTATAGGTATCAGCCGGGCGTTGAGGACGGCGGTGATGGTCCTCTCGTTGAATCCCAGGGCGGAGGACAGCTCGTGTCCGCACACCACCGGGAGGTCGGTGGCGCTCTTGATAAGCTCTCTCACCGCGATCTCATGCTCCGGATTCCGTACGCTGAGGTACGAGGAGACTGCGAAGGCGTCCACCTTGGTCTTTACCGATTCGACGAACTCCCTGGCGCCGTCGATGTCGAGCTCCGCCTTCCTGTCGCCCTGGAGATTATGGCCCCCGTCCAGCTGCACCATCTCGTCCACCGGTACGTTGGCCGCGGCCTCGTGTCCGATGACTATCAGCCCCACCCGGCAGCCTTTCCCCTCCACCACCGAGTTCGTGGCCAGCGTGGACGAGATTCCGATGAGCCGGACGCACCGGAACAACGAACGGTCCAACTTCTCGATGGCGTTACCGATGCCGACCGAGAGGTCGTTGCGGGTCGTCAACGACTTCGCCGAGCATAGCACCGTGCCGGTCTCCATGTCGAGGACCGCCGCGTCGGTGTACGTTCCTCCAGTATCGATCCCGAGCCCGTAGTTCGAACCTCTCTCTCCTGAACTGGTCGCCTTGCTTTGTTCCATTCTACTCCTCCTGTGATCGTTCCGCCTTCCTCTGCGCCTGAACCCCGGCTCAATCCCTGAGCCGGGGCTTGCCGGTGGCGATGGCGCGCACATTGATCCAGTTGATGAACTTCATCTCCTGGCCGTACCCGTCGCAGAACTTGCTCTCCTCCACCTGGGTACGCACCTTGACGTCCACGGCGTCGTGCTTCTTCATCTTCTCCTTGACGTTGTACTCTGCGTAGGAAACCGCTGCGCCCCTGGCCGAATCGATCGTCGAGTATTGAACGGGCGATGAGCCGGGGCAGAACACCACATACTTGAGGTCCTTCGGGTACACCTGCACCAGTATGGACTCTGAGATCTGGCTGAGGACCGCTCCCACCGCATTGCCCACGTCATAGTGGTCGGTGATGAGCACCTCGGCGTCCATCCGCCCCTCCAACGGTTTGACCAACACTTGAGCCGGCGCTCCTACCCCCACGATGGGATGCCTCGGCCTAGCCTTGATGTCAAAGTCCTTCAGGTTGCCAGCGCCGGCATTGCCCCTGGCGAGCGAGGCGAAGGAGGTCTCATCGCCCAGCTCAGCGCCGGTGTCGGAGACGCCCTTCTTGATCAGCTCCTCCCCGATGCGGGTGACGGCAAGCTCGAAGACCTTGTTCGCCAACGAGACCGGCTCCTCGGCGATGCGGTCGCCGAAGATCCTGAAGCCCAGCAGGGCCGCCTCGCGGTCCGCGTTCCCGTACTGGCCCCTGACCGCCATGGCATCGGTGGGAGATAACCCGACCTCCAGGATGTATCCCCTGGCCTTCAGGCTCATCAGCTGGTCCTTGACAAAGACCACATCGTCGATGCCTGTCAGCGCATCATGCATGCTGCAGGGGGTGTGCTCCTTCACGAAGTTGTATACGCTGCGGTCCTTGGCCGAGAAGTTGGCGGCCGGAGGCCTGCTCGTCACGTAGAACGTCACGGTGCCAAGGGCAGCTATGCGCTCCTTGAGCGCGGGATAACGCTTCGCTGCGACTGACACCGGCAGCACCCGGTCGGGGCCCAGGGTCAGGTCGCCCTTGTCGTCGTTGCGGAGAACGGAATCCCCTCCCAGCGCGGCGGTCCATATGTCGATGGCCTGCACCCTGGTCCTCCAGTTGCCGACCATCGCGCCCTCCTGATTGAGCCGAGGGAACCCGTCATCGACGTATGCTATGTCAGTGGAGGTCCCGCCGACGTCCACCACCACGCAGCTGTCCGTCCCGGCCAGGGCCATGCCGCCCATGAGGCTGGCCGCCGGCCCGGAGAGGATGGTCTCGACGGGCATCTTCTTGGCGACGTCCAGGCTCATCAGCCCCCCGTCGCCCTTGAACACGTACACCGCTGCGTCGATACTTCTCTCTGTCAGCGCCTTCTCCACTGACAGGAGGAACTCCCGTATGACCGGGAGCAGGCGGGCGTTCAGGACGGCCGTCACGGTCCGCTCGTAGATGCCCAGCTCGGCGGTCATGTGGCTGGCCTGTACCACCGGGATGCCGTACTTCCTGCTGACCATCCCGCTGACCGTGCTCTCCTGGATGGGATTGGATACGCTGAACTTGCCCGATATCACCACGGCGTCCACATGGGGGCAGATCTCGTCGATGACCCTTTCCGCCTCGGCCTCGTCCAGCGGCTCTATCATCCCGCCCATGGAGTCGTAGCCGCCCTTGATGAACCTGGACTCCTTGGAGGGGAACTTCCACTCCTTGTCGGGCGTCCAGCCTATGCCGATGAGGCCCACGTCCCCTCCCCTTCCCTCCAGGATGGAGTTGGTGGCCAGGGTCGTGGAAAGCCCCACCATCTTGATGTCCCTGACATCGACCGCCTGCTGTGCGAGGGCGTTGTCGATCGCCCCTGTGATGCCGATCGCGAGATCGTGGTAAGTGGTTGGTGACTTGGCCTTCACGAGCACCTTCTTGGTGTCAAGGTCCAAGATCGCTGCATCGGTGAAAGTGCCTCCAGTATCGATCCCAAGTCCTAGGTTCATTGATACACCTCTACGGCGCTGGTTATGTTCCGGAGAAGTGATTATCTTCACCCCGTACCAGCATGTCCAGTACAAGACATTCCGCTATTTAGCCCCAATCATGCTATCTCCCGAGGGCCTGCCAGTAATCATTTTCTAGTGTTGGCATGATTAAGGGGCGCCTCATGATGGAAGCCGAGCTATCGATAGGGGGGATGAAGTTCTGGATGGTGGATGCGGCTTCCCGTCTGGACTGCACCGTGACCATCACAGAGTGCATACCCTGGCAGAAGACGGGGGGACAGGCCCTGTTCACCCTTGGCTCGGCGGAGGCAGACCTGGGCAAAGTGATCTCGGTGATCCGGGACAGTCCCGACGTCACCGCGGTGGATGCGTCCCTCAGGAAGGACGGTCAGATCGTCGGCTCGGTCGTCATGAGCGATTGCTGGATCATCTGGGCCATCCTGGCCGGCGGCTGCTTCCTGGAGAGGGCATGGTCGCCGGGCGATGGCAGGGCCAACTTCAAGATGCTGGCCGGCAGCGAAGGCTCTATACCGGACATAATCAAGGCCATAGGCTCCCGGCAGGTGGAACTGGACATCATACGGATCGCCCGGACCGACGACCGGCCGATGGTGTCCAGGAAACAGGAGAGGCTGGTGCGCCTGGCGCTGGAGAAAGGATACTACGATTACCCCCGGCGCATAGAGGTGCGCGAACTGGCCGCCCTCGCCGGCCAATCCCCGTCGGCGGTCTTCGAGATCCTGAAAAGGGGAGAGAAGAACATCATCCGGCATTACTTCGAGAGGGGGAAGTGAGCCCCGCTCCGAAGGGAACGCTCAGCGATGTCTCTTGCGCCCCACCTGCTCGTTGTACGTCGCCTCGATGCTGGACATGTGGTCCGCCACCGAGCGCTGCGCATACCTGTTGCCTACGTGGGGCATCTCCTGGATGTAGAACTCATGATCGCACTTGGCGCATCTGGCCTTGGGGCAGCTCTTGGTGGCCTGGGGGCACCCCCGGCAGGCGATCGTCCTCCCATAGGTAAGGGAGAACATGAACCCGCAGTTGGGGCAGGTGATCTTCCTGATCGATGCCAGGGTGTTCCAGCCGAAGCCGTGCTCCTTCATCGCCTGGGCGTAGCCAGGAGCGATGCTGTCCTGAGGCCCTATCCGTTCTTCGTCCCGTTCGCTCATAACCTCACTTCATGTGGTGGGAGATGCTCTTCTCCGTATCGTAGTAGTCCTTCAGGACGGTGTGCTCGATCCCGAACTGTTCGAACACCCTCTCCATGGCCGCCTGCGAGCTGTCCTTGACCACGTCGTCCCAGATGCCATGGACGATGACGTGCAGCGTGAGGTCGCCCTCCAGGAACGTGGCCCCGTGGCTGAAATCGTGCGTCACGTTGGACCTCTTCTCGATGTCGATGAGGCTGGCCGACATCGCGCCGTCCTCCGACCTCAGGAACGCCTTGACGTGGCCGACCAGGTCCGCCCCGTGGTCCATGCACTCCTTGGTGACCTGATACAGCAGCTCGTCGAGGAATCGCACCGTCTCTTCCTGGGAGAGCGGTCGCGGCGAGCGCACGGCCAGATGGCTGGCGAACTTGCCCAGCTCGTCGGCCTCGCGATGCATCGCAAGATGAATGTCGTCGTGGTCGTCATCCAAGCTCATCCGCTCCCGTACTCCTTCTCCAGTAGCGCCTTCTCCATGGCCTCGTCGTACCTCGAGGAGGTGCGGTCGGCGATGATGTCAGCCACCTCCCCTACTCCCAGGCCAGTGTGGGTGGAGGTCCGCATGATCCCGCATTTGGGGTTGACGGACCTCACGAGCTCCTCCGCCCGGGCGATGCGCGCATCATCGGCGGCGTCCACCTTGTTGATGAGGCATACGTCGGCCTCGCGGACCTGCGTGACCACCAGGCGGCGCACCGTTCCCATGAGGGTGTCGATGCGGGTCGCATCCACCAGAGTGAGGACCGGCGCATGTTCGATGGTGACCGGGACCTCGGCCTCGGAGTACTCCGCGGCCCGCTTCAACCCCCACGGTATGGCGACCCCGGAAGGCTCGACGATGACGATGTCAGGATTGAAATTGGTGTAGAGCAATGAGAGGGTGTTAGCGAAGTTGCCGGCGATCTCGCAGCATATGCATCCTCCGGAGATCTCCTTGGCCTTGAGCCCGTACGACTCGATGATCTTGAAATCGACGTTGATCTCACCCACATCGTTCACGACGATGGCGACCTTCTTGCCCTTGTCCACGAGGAGCTTCGCCACCTCGATGAGCAATGTGGTCTTACCGCTTCCCAAGAATCCAGCGATCTGAGCGATCTTCATGTCACTCCTCGGAAAGTTATGGCCAACACACTATATAACGATTTGAATGTCCAGCCATGCTGTACCAGCGTTGTGCCGATGCCCCTGGTATCAGCGTCCCTTTCGCTGTTCACTTGGTGAGGAGTGAGCGGATCTTGGCGACCGCATCCTGGGCGTTCACAGCGTGCATGTCCGCTCCGATCTCCTCAGCGAACTCCTGCGAGGTCGGGGCGCCGCCGATGATGATCTTCACCTGGGACCTGACACCCTCTTCGACAAGCGCGTCCACCGACGCCTTCATACTGTCCATGGTCGGGGTCATGAGAGTGCTCATGGCGACCACCTGAGCATGGTGCTCCCTGGCGGCTTTGACGAACTCCTCGTCTGAGCGGTCCTTCCCCATGTCGTGGACGTTGAAGCCCGCCGCGGTGAACATGGTCTTGACGATGTTCTTGCCGATGTCGTGCACGTCACCCTCGACGACGCCGATGACGATATTGAGCCGCTTGGCCGCATCCTCCTTGGGGATGTGCGGCAGCAGGATGTCCAGTGCCGCGTACATGGAATCGGCGGCGAGCAGGACCTGAGGCAGAAAAATCTTGTGAGCCGAATATCGGTCCCCTACGACCATCATTCCCTTGATCAGGCCCGCATCGATGGCCTCGAGGGCCGGGATCTCTTCCCTCAGGGCCCTGTTGGCGAACCTGGTCGATTCATCCTTCCTGCCGGTGACCACGGCATGCTCGAGCCCTTTGAGAACACGTTCCTTGTCCACCATCTCCCCCTCTCCCGCGCTATCGTCGACCCGATACCGGCTAGCCGAACTTTTTCAGCGAGTGATAAAGTTATTGGTCCGAAGCAGGGCGCTGTGCCACCAAAACACTTCGTTGACGCAGATGAAAAGAAAAGGAAAGGGATTGGAAGAGATTTCAAGCGAAGGTGCCGAATTTCTTGGTGGTGTCCACGCAGGCCTGGATGTTCTCCAGCTTGGTCGTCAGGCTGGGCGGGACCTCGCAGCCGGATGCGATGCAGTAACGGCCGCCAAGGTCACGGGCCTTCAGCTCGGTTATGACCTCGTTGCACAGCTTCTTGGTCATGTCCTCCATCTTCTCGGTCTTCCACCTCACGAAGCCCTGCGGGTCGATGTTGCCGCCGATCAGCGACACGTCGGCGTAGCCGTTCTGGATGACCTCCTTTGCCGACGGTGAGCCGGGGATCAGGGGGTAGTATGCCATCGAGTAGATGGCAGGCTTCCACGCCTTGATCTGGGTGTCCAGGTGCGGCAGGTCCGCACAGTTGTGGATACAGTTGGCCATGCCCTCCTGGATGACGAGATCGTTGAGGCAGCCGGCATACTTGTGGTCGCCCTCGAACTCCGCGTACTCGGTGTCACCGAGGCAGGAGTAGCTTCCCCACAGGTAGTCCCAGACCAGGCCAGCGGGCTTCTTCTGCGCGAAGGCCTTGACCATCTCCTTGTCGTAGTCGGTGATGGTCTTGAGAGCGGTATGCACGGCCTTCCTCGAGGAGTCGTTGTCGTACATGTCCTTGAAGACGAACTCCGCGCCCCTCGTCTGCGTGAGCGCCAGAAGCGGTCCCTCCAGGAACGCAGCGGTGACGACCTCTTTGCCCAGAGCATCCACGAACATGCCCGTCCCTTCCACCAGGACATTGCTCCTGGTCTTGGGGTCGGAGATGTTGGGTATCTCAAGCTTCTCATATCCTTCGAGATCCTTGATCAGGGGTTCGTCAACGAACGGGGTGTTCTGCTCGTCCATGCGGACGTGCGCGCCCAGGTCGCCGGCCATGACCGACAGGTCCATGAGGCCGATGGCGAAGTCAAAGTCGAACCTGCGCTGGCCGTCGATGAAGGCCTGAGCGAACTTCTTGGGGTCAGAGACCCAGTCGTGGTAAGTTATCCCGGTCCCGTTGATCAGCCTGCGGCATACTCCCATGGCCAGCGGGTAGGTCAGGAGCCGGTCCACCGGCTGGTTTGTCAGCCCTGCCATGGCCCTTTCGATGTGGTTCATCTTATCTGCCATATTCGTCCCTCCTCACAGCGCCGCCTTTACCTTGGCGACCGCATCCTGGGCGTTCACAGCGTGCATGTCCGCTCCGATCTCCTCAGCGAACTCCTGCGAGGTCGGGGCGCCGCCGATGATGATCTTCACCTGGGACCTGACACCCTCTTCGACAAGCGCGTCCACCGACGCCTTCATACTGTCCATGGTCGGGGTCATGAGAGTGCTCATGGCGACCACCTGGGCGTTGTTGGCCTTGCTGGCGTTAACGAACTCCTCGGGCGGAAGGTCCTTTCCAAGGTCGTGGACGTTGAAGCCCGCCGCGGTGAACATGGTCTTGACGATGTTCTTGCCGATGTCGTGCACGTCACCCTCGACGACGCCGATGACCATGTCCACCCTCTTGGCCGCATCCTCTCTGGGGATGTGCGGCAGCAGGATGTCCAGGGCGCCATACATGGAGTCTGCGGCGAGCAGCACCTGGGGCAGGAAGATGGTATGGGCGGCGTACTTCTCACCAACGACCATCATTCCCTTGATCAGGCCCGCATCGATAGCATCGAGGGGCTTGATCCCCTGAGCAAGTATCTCATTGGCGAACCTGATCGACTCAGCCTTCTTTCCCGTTACTACTGCCTTTTCCAATCCGGACAAAATCTCTTCTTTGTTAGCCATGTTCCCACCTATATCGTACCTGTTTCAGGTCGTGGTGTTCCAAACGGTTTGATTCCCCCGGACTTCCCGATGAGCCTTTTCCGAATATTAACCTTGTTGTGGATGGTCTATCCATCCATCAAGCCCGTTAATGTATGCTCCGCTCATCTGGACACATCTTCGAAGCAGCGCCGTTGGTTTGACATAGATGATTGATACCATCCATCCACGTTTGCCAGTATTCTCCACGGAATCTATCCGATTATTGGCGGTCATCAAGGCGGCAGCGAGTTGGGGGCCGGCTCTATTCCGTTATTAATCGCAGGATGCGCAAAGGAATTAAGGCGTGTGAAGCGATATGCAGTACGGTGGAACAGATGAGCGTGTGCGGAGATGAATCACGGATATTGATGGAGGCGTTGGGACTGAAGTTCGAGCCAGTGGCCATAACCCTCATAAAGAAGGGCGGCGCGCTGCCGGACGGCTACTCCCGGCCGGAAAAGCCGCTGAGACATTGCCAGGCGATCATGAGGGCAAGAAGGGGAGAATCTCTGGTGGTCCAGGCGGACCGTCAGGCCTGCCCGGTGGGGGCATCGTCCCTGGGACTGGTCCCAGTGCCGGAGAAGGTAGCCTCGGGCGAGTTCCATTACAACATGGGAATGTACGGCGAGCAGGGCGCTGCCCGTGCCACCATGGAGCAGCGTCCATCGTTGGAGGCGGAGAGCATGGAGGCCACGGCTCTGGCGCCGCTCAGCAAGGCAAAACTCAAGCCGGACGTGGTGGTGTTCACCGGCACGCCGGAGCAGATGTTCTGGCTCATCCCGGCGGCGAGCACCTTCTCGATCGGAGGAAGAGTGACGGTGGACATGGGGGCGGTGCAGGCCAGCTGTGCCGATTCGACCGTCATACCGTACCTGACCGGCAACGTCAACATCTCACTCGGCTGCTTCGGATGCAGGAAGACCACCGACATCGCGCCCGAGGAGATGCTGGTCGGGGTCCCAGGAAGCAAGATGAAGGAGATCGTCGCCGCCGTGGAGAGGATGAAGGAGGGGCCTATCCCCAAGTCCAGGGAGAAGGCTTGAGCAAAAAGGTCATCGCAGGAGACGGTTCACTTGTCGGATCAGGAGATCACTCAGCAGCAGCAGTGGGACAGGACGTACCAGAACGCCAAGGACTTTTTCGGGGAGAGGCCCAGCGAGCTCGCGGTCAGCGCTTTGCCCACCTTGAGGGAGAACGGGTCGCGGGAAGTCCTGGAGCTGGGCTGCGGCCAGGGCCGGGACACCTGGTACCTCGCCAGGAACGGCTTCAAGATGACCTCGCTCGACTACTCCGAGTCGGGCGTCTGCCAGATGAGGGATGTGGCCAGAAAGAAAGGTCTGGAAGGCGTGGTCGCCGTCCAGGTCCACGACGCCCGGAACCCGTTGCCGTTCCCCGACGCTTCCTTCGACGCGGTATACTCGCACATGTTCTTCACCATGGAGTTCAGCGAGGAAGAGGTCGCCAAAATGCTCGACGAATGCCGCAGGGTCCTAAGGCCTGGCGGCATCAACATCTACTCGGTAAGGAACGACCACGATCCCCACTATGGCAAGTTCGAGCAGAGGGGAAAGGACATGTGGAAGAACCCGATGGGGTTCGTCGTTCACTTCTTCACCGAGGGAACGATAAGGCGGTTATCGAACGGTTACGATGTCCTGCAGGTAAAGGAGTTCGAGGACCCCTCCCCGCCGTTCACCAAGAAGCTGTATGAGGTCGTCCTCAGAAAGTCCTAGTCCAGATGATACTTAAGCGCGAACAGGAAGATGCGCTCTCCGGCCGCCAAGGACCACCGAAACGATGGGCCATGGAGGTGCTGTGCCGCCTGGCGGACGAGCACTCCTCTTCCAGGATGGTCCCGGTGCGTTCGGTCCACATCCCCGACTGGCGCGCGAACCTTGGTTCGGAGGCATGGGGCCATCTGGCGTCCGGTGTCGCGGTCCCCACCACCGCCAACCCGGGAGGGCCGCCCAACGACAGGGCGGCCGAAGAGAGGGCGTTGCTGCTGGAGCATCTCCGCCCCACTCGCATCTACACCTGCACCTGCGCCCCGTATCTGGTGGGCAACCATCCGCCCCTGGGCGGGGTGGCATCATGGGGCGGCAGGGCGGCCGGGGCGTTCGCCAACTCCGTGCTGGGGGTTCGCAGCGCGCAGGAGACCTTCGAGAGCGCAGCCGCAGCGGCCATCATGGGAGCGACCCCGGAGCGCGGGCTCCTGATCGATGAGAACCGAAAGCCGTCCGTCGCCGTGACCATGAACGAGCGCATCCGCAACGACCACGCCCTGCTCGGCCTCCTCGTCTCTGGACTGGTGCCAGGAGAGGTCCCGTTGATCTGCGGGATCGCTCCCGGCCACGACGAGGCCAAGCGGCTGGCGTTCTCGATCAACCACGATGGGCGCATGCCCCTGTTCAGGATGAGCCGGAACGGACCCCCTCCTGGCCTGGAGCAGGTGGAACTAACGTCATCGGCATGGGCGGACGCCGTCGATGCCGGCGAGTACGATGAGACCGACCTGGTCATCATGGGATGCCCCCACATGTCCGAGCAGGACATCAACCGCTGGGGGCGTCTGATGAAAGGATGCGGGATGCCTCATGCCGAGGCGTGGTTCTTCACCTCGCGCCTTTGCGTCGACAAGTGCCCCGCAACCAGCGCCGTCCTGAAGGCCAGGGGAAGGCTGTTCACCGACATGTGCCCGTTGACGCTCATCGGCGACCTTAGTCAGCGAAGCGTGGCCTGCGACAGCCCCGGAATGGCGACATGCCTTCGACGGTCCGGGGTCAAGGCCCGATATGTCGCGCATCGTGCGCTGCAGCGCATACTCGCTCCCGATCGATGAGGGCCGTGTTCTCAGTACACCTTCTGCATCCCGCTCTCCACCCGCGCCTCGTTGATGTCCAGGTACTCGTCGGGAGCGAGGAGGGAGAATCCGGCGTACTCTCCGATGATCTCCACGAAGAGCACCTTCTGGGGGTCCTGCAGGTCGACCGGACCGGCGTTGATGTTATCGGTGAGCATCCGCACCAGCTCCCGCGTGCTGCCCTCCGGGTACAGGCGCTTCTCCAGCTCCATCTTCCATCGCTCATCCTCGCCGATGCGCTCGCCGAACGTCCTGGCGGCGGATATCATGGCGTCCTGGGTCGATCTCAGCCACTGCTCGATCGGGATCCACCGGTGGGTGGCGCGGAACACTTCCGGAAAACGGACGGCAAACTCGCGGAGTCTTCTCACCTGTTCCTTGCCGTCGCCCTCCACCCTTAGGTGGAGCAGCCCTGGAACGATCGATTCCGTCATGTCCTCCAGTCTGATACCGGCGTCCCGCAGGACGGTGGCTGCCTCTTCCTCGGCCTGTTTCTTCTCATTCGGATGGTAGGTCACCAGAACGTTGTAGTCCCTCATCGTTCTCCCCGGTGATATTACTTTCATGGACTCTAGATAATCCTATCGCGGCCCGGCTGTAGCGTCACCTCGATGATGTGGCCAGAACATCACGTACGAACGAGGCCTGACCTCAGCTGGGGGGAAATGAGCCGGTAGGCCAGCGCCCCCAGTGCCGTCACCGCGAGCGATAGGACCGTCACCACGAGATCGAACTGGGTCAGCATCACCAGCGAGCTCGCGACGCCAAGTATGGCGGGCACGACGAACCACCGCCCTTTCACGACATTCCTCCTCCACAGCAGAAGCAGGGCCGAGTCCACTGCCAAGAACACGATGAAAATGGTGTAGTTGGCCATGTTGGCCACGAACTTGATGTCCCCGAAGGCACAGAACAGTATGGCCAGGGCCATGGAGACAGCGATGGCGAAGTGAGGCGTCTTCTCGCGGGGGTGCACCCGGGAAAGGAATACTGGAAGGGCGGAACGCTTCGACATGCCGTAGGCGATGCGGGAGGTGGCGATCAGCAGGATGAGCACGGTATTGGCCGTCGATATCAGCGCGATCATCGACATGGCCAGGCCGACCTGGGCGCCACCTGCGGCCTCCGCCGCGTCGGCCAGGGCCGCGGAGGAGCCGGCCAGCTCCTGATGGGGCAGTAGGCTGACCACCGACAGGGCGGCAAGGACGTACAGCGTGGTGGAGATGATCATGGACAGGATCAGCGCTCGAGGGATCGTCCTGGCGGGGTCCTTGGTCTCCTCGCCGATCTTGACCAGCCCCTCGAAGCCTATGAACGCGAAGAATATCACCCCCACCGCCGCCATGATGCCGTCGAGACCGTTCGGCGTCTCGAGGTAATCGACAGTGCCCAGCGAGCCGGCTCCCAGGAAGATTATGATGACCACGCCGGCCACCTCGATGATCGTCAGGACGATGTTGGCGACGAGCGACTCCTTGATTCCCATGAAGTTGACCGCCGACATGACCATGATGAGGCCGATGGCGAACAGCGGCCCGGGCACCCCGGTGATCGCCTGGAGGTAACCGCCGAACCCCAGGGCGACGGCGGCCACCGATATTATGGCTGACAGGATCACCAGCCAGCCGACCACGAACGCCAGGAACTTGCTCTTGGTGGCCTGTCCCACGTAATCATATTCCGCTCCGGCGGTCGGGTATATGGAGGACAACTTGGCATAGCATAGCCCGGTGAAGGACGCTATGACGGCAGCGATGACGAACGCGAGCCACACGGCGTTACCGGCGTTGGCGACCCCCGGCCCGATGAGCGCATACACCCCCGCGCCGACGATGGTCCCCACGCCGTAGGCGACGGCGCCGAACAGGCCAATGCTCCTCTCCAGCCCGTCCTTGCTCTTCCCGCTCGCGGCTTTCATCCCTGCTTGTATCTGCATGTTCACTATTTCATTTGACCCGCGATGGCCTCCTGAATAATATCATTGATATCCTGAGGCCGTCATATGGAATGCAGGATGAACGGAGCTGAGGCGGCAAGGGGCCTTCCATGGGAGGGGCATGTAGGGAGAGAGGCTGACCGCGAGGTCCTGAGGGCCGGTGAGCGGGCAGGGAACGTGGTGGCCATCGCCTTCATCATCTTCTTCGTGGCCCTGCTCCTCTACCTGCAAGGCCGAGGGTACATATTCTCAGAGGAATTCAACGAACTGGATGCCGTCCTGTTCTACGGCTCCATTCTGTTCGGCATCATTCCCAACGTGGTACGGGCGGTCACCGCCAGAAGGAACCTGGGCAGGCTGTTCGACATCATAGGGTCGCTCATCTTCATCATCGTGGCCGCGTACTTCCTGACGAATTTCCACTTCAACTTCGACAACCTGTACCTGATACTTCCGGATGGCATCCAGGACAGCTTCCAGTGGTTCAACAATGCCGTCTTCAGGGTCCTCCTCGAGATCGCCATGGTCATCACCGCTCTAAGCGTGGTGTACAGCAGCGTCATGTACGTGCTGGTAAGGAACGAGCTCAGGAGAAGGGCCTCGGCGGTGAGAGGGCAGGCCCTCTGAGCTGCCTGGGCGCCTATTGCCGCGGCCAGCGGCCCTCCACGCGGTCCATGATCGACGGCCGCCATTGCCGTCCGGTCAGGCATCTCCTGCGATATTCGAATACCGCAGCCCCTTCCCTCCCGGGCAGCGGGCTGGCGGATGGCCGGTGTTCAACGGTTAAATACGCGTTTTCTCATAGCTCGAATGGTCAGATGCGCATTACCATTCCTTACGGCAAGGACGAGGAGCAGGTCCTCGAGGTCCCGGACGAGAACTTCATCGGAACGGTGTATCCCAAGGACGTCCCGGTAGGGGACGAGAGGCAAGAGATCAGAAGGGCTTTGCAGCAGCCGGTGAAGGGGCCTACCCTGGAAGAGTTCCTCGAAGGAGGAAAGGACGTCGTTTTCATTGTCAACGACGGCACCCGGCCGACGCCGACGTGCAAGGTCCTCGACGCTCTCGCCGAGAGAATGGACCTGACCAAGGCCCGCTACCTGGTGGCCACGGGAGCTCACCGCGCGCCTACTGACGAGGAATATCGCTTCATCTTCGGCAAGCAGTACGACGCCTTGAAGGGCCGCATCCATTCTCATGATGCCCGCAAGGACAACTGTGTGTTATTGGGCACCTCGAAGAACGGCACCGAGATGCACGTCAACGAGATGGCCGTCAACGCCGACCGCTTGGTGATCATCACCAGCGTGGAACCGCACTACTTCGCCGGCTACACCGGCGGGCGCAAGAGCTTCCTCCCCGGGGTGGCATCGTACAGGACGATCGAGCAGAACCACCGCCTGGCCATGAGGCAGGAGGCCCAGGCCTTGGCGCTGGACGGCAACCCCGTGCACGAGGACATGATGGACGCCCTCTCGGTCGTCAAGGACAAGCCGATCTTCGCCATACAGATCGTGCTGGACCGCCATCAGGGCGTATATCACGTGGATGCCGGAGACCTCAATGCCTCCTTCGCCGCGGCGGTCAGGCATGCCAACGAAGTGTTCTCAGTCAAGATCAAAGAGAAGGCCGACGTGGTCGTTACGGTGGCCCCGTACCCCATGGACGTTGACCTGTACCAGTCGCAGAAGGCGCTGGACAACGGCAAGTGGGCCCTCAAGGAGGGCGGGACGATCATCATGGTGTCGAAGTGCCGGGAAGGCATCGGCCACGACACATTCCTGCAGCAGCTCTCGCAGTCGCCGGACCCCAAGGTGGTCCTGGAGAACCTGGCCAAGGAGTACAAGCTTGGTTACCATAAGGCGGCCAAGATGGCCGAGATCGCGGTGTGGGCGCGCATGTGCGCCGTCACCGACCTGGACGCAGAACTGCTGCGCAACGCCAACATGACGCCGTTCGGAACGGTCCAGGAGGCGGTGGACGCCGCTCTGAGGGCAAACCCCTCGGCAACGGTGCTGATCAGCATGGACGGAAGCATCACCATTCCCCGGGTGGATTGAAATGGCAGATTACATCGAAGCAACCAATCTCAAGCTCTCCAAGAAGGACATGATGACCTGCACCATGTGCGGGTTCTGCAAGAGCGTATGCCCCTCGTTCGAAGGGGTCGGATGGGACACCGGCGTGGCAAGGGGTCGCATCATCCTCTCCTACGGCCTGCTGACGAAAGACATTCCCGCCGACGATTCGGTGGTGGAGGCGCTGTACCAGTGCACCACGTGCAAGGACTGCGAGCGGCGGTGCCCGTCCAAGATCAAGGTCGTGGACGTGGTGGAGCGGGCGCGCAAGGACCTCGTGGAAGCGGGACATATGCTGCCGCGCCACCGCAAGGTGGCGGACAGCGTGCTGGCGCACGGGAACCCCTACGGCGAGACCCGTTCGGTGCCGGAGGCGCTGGGAGAGAAGCCCCGCCGCGCCAGGGTAGGCTATTTCGCCGGCTGCACCTCCGCCTACCGCAACCCCAAGATCGCCCAGGCGACGATCTCCATCCTGAAGAAGCTGGGAGAGGACTACACGGTCCTCAACGAGACGTGCTGCGGCTCGGTGCTGGCGCGCATCGGAGTGAGCGACGATGACATCGTGAAGCAGATGCAGCGCAACGTCGATGCGATCAAGGAGCAAGGCGTCGAGGAGGTGCTCTTCTCCTGCGCTGGCTGCTACCGCATGTTCAAGGAGGAGTACCCGAAGCATGTGAATGTGCCGTTCAAGGTGAAGCACATCTCCGAGTACCTCGCCGAGAAGGAGCTGGACATGTCCAGGCTGGAAAAGAGGATCACCTATCATGACCCGTGCCATCTGGGCCGCCACTCCGGCGTGTACAACGCTCCCCGGCAGGTGCTGGCCAAGGTGCCCGGCGTCGAGTTCAAGGAGATGCCCAAGTCCTCCGCCGAGTCCCGGTGCTGCGGCGGCGGGGGCGGCGTACGTTCCGCCTTCCCCGAACTGTCGGAGAAGATCGCCGGACGACGAGTGGACCAGGCGGGCTCCGCCGAAGTGCTGGTGACCTGCTGCCCGTTCTGCGTGACCAACCTCCGCACCGGCGGCGAGAAGATCGGCAGCAAGGTCGAGATATGCGACCTGGTGGAGCTGGTGGAGCCGCTCCTGTGAGCGTGGTGCTCCGGGTTCGCGAGTACCGTTCCGCCGAGGAGGCGAGGAGTGACATCGCCTCTTTCCAGCTTCCTCGCCTTCCGTTGCCGGTGCTGCTGTACGGGACGGTCATAATGGCCGAGGGCGGGGTCAACGAGCTGCGCCCTCTGTCCTATGAGGCCAGGGACCTCGACGGAAAGAGCTACGCCGGCCGCCACAGCGGTCGTGACGCTCTTCTCATCGTTCTGCCGCACATCGACGCCGTCAACGGCCCCCTGCCGGATAGCGGTTCGATGCTGGCTCGATGCATCAACACTTATCGATACGGCAGAGGGATCGATGTGCCGCTGCCGGCCGGCCGCCTGCGCGCCGACCGGCCGCTGGTCATGGGCATATTGAACGTGACGCCCGACTCGTTCTCCGACGGAGGACGCCATAGCGATCCCGACGCCGCCTTCGCGATGGCAGAGCGCATGGCCTCGGAAGGCGCGGACATCATCGACATCGGCGGTGAATCGACCAGGCCGGGGTGGGAGCCGGTGAGCGTCGAGGAGGAATTGTCCCGCGTCGTTCCGGCGGTCAAGCGGATCTCGTCCTCTCTCGACGTGCCGATCTCCGTCGACACCATGAAGCCGGAGGTGGCCAGGGCGGCCATGGAGGCCGGCGCTTCGATCGTCAATGACATCAACGGGCTGCGCGACCGAGAGATGATGGCCGTGGTGCGGGAGACCGACGCGGCGGCGGTGGTCATGCACATGAGGGGAGCGCCGTCGGAGATGCATGCCGAGGTCGGCGAGTCCGCCTACGGGGACGTGGTCGCCGACGTCATGTGGTACCTGAACGGCCGCATCGAGGCCGCCGAGGCAGACGGGATACGACGTGAGCGGCTGATCATGGACCCGGGCCTCGGCTTCGGGAAGACGTTCCAGCAGAACACCGAACTGGTGCGCCGCTGCCGCGAGTTCCGTTGCCTCCACGCTCCCGTGCTGATAGGCGCCTCGCGCAAGCGGTTCATCGGCCAGCTCACCGGAGCGGACGCCTCTCAACGGTTGGGCGGCTCGGTGGGCGCGGCGGTCATGGCAGCGGTGAACGGCGCCTCGATCGTCCGCGTGCACGACGTCGAAGCAACGGTGCAGGCGCTGCGGGTGGCTGCCGCGCTAGAGAACGATCATAAGACGTAGGAGTATAGCCATATGGCAACGATCGCCACGATGGCGATGATGTAGAACGCCAGGTTGCGCTGTCGGTTCTTTCGTTCCTTGGCCTCCTGCTCCATCTGGCATTCCTCCGAGCAGTAGGACTCCTCGGCAGGGACGGGGTCGCCGCATGTGAGGCAGTGAGAATGTTCTGGAAGGCGGATGCTCATACCGACCCTTCAATGGCGCGGTGCTACTTATCCTTGGTCCCGCCCCGTGCTGCAAGCCGATGATTTATCTATTCCCGATGGAATGTGGAACGCATGTGGAAAGTCCTGGGCAAGCAGGCCGTACCAGTCACCATGGGTTACGTATGGCAGGAAAGACTGTTGGAGCTGTCGAACCGCAGGAAGGGCGCTCCCAGATTCAGAAAGCTGATGGAACAGTCCGATTTCCGCTATGTGCACGATGCCGTGCGAGATGTCCACACCTTCATCTTCAAGTTCGATCCGTCGACGGACATGGATGACCTGGAGTTCCTCCGGGACTTCATCGTCAGCCTCCACGAGGCTTCCGATGATCCCGTGGTCGACTTCAACGGCGAACCTCAGCGGTTCACGGTGATCTTCACCGCCGACGAGGAACCGGACGACCACAAGAAGAGGAACGCGTGGTGGGAGAACGAAGAGGGCGAGGAGACCCAGAACATCTGACCATCGACTTGACGCCCCGCGTCCGGGCGGGGCGGCCCTCTTGTTCCGTCTCTGATCCAGGAAAAGAAGGAAAGGTGTTTCAGGCCGTGCCGGAGGCCCGTTCGATCAGACCTTCCAGCTGCTCCCTTCCGGCGTCCGGGTCCCTGCTCTGGACCTCGGTCCACAGCTTCAGGCGCTCCATGGCCAGGCCGTTCTCGATGATGCTCCTCGCCCTCTCCACGCCGTCCGCCAGGCTGAAAGCTCGCCCGTTCATTAACAACAAAGGAGCGGCATTGAGGCATACGATGTCCTGACGCGGCCCCCGTTCCTCGCCTCCCAGCACCTGCAGCAGGCGCAGCGCCTCGATCCTGACATCTGTGCCGGCCATGATGTCGCTCTCCCTGGCGACCTTGATGCCGAGCTCCTGCGGAGCTATGGTGTAGTCGCTGATGCCGCCGCTGGCGTCCAGCTCGGAGACGGTGCTGGTCCCCAGCGTGGAGAGCTCGTCCATGGCCTTGGTGCCGTCGCCATTGGAGCCGTTGAAGACGATCGCCCTGCGGTATCCGACCTCCCTCATGGTGGTCAGGGTGGGCAGGATCATGTCCTTGGAGTAGACGCCACGAACGCCGTAGGTGGGCAGCGCCGGGTTGGCGAGCGAGCCGGCGATGTTGAGGATGGTCCCGAACCTGATCTGAGAAAGGATCCGGCCGAGCGCGGTCGGGTGCACGAGGGGGCTGGAGCCGTTGAACATCCCGATGCCCGCCTTCTCTATGGACCTCTTCACGGTGGCGGCATCGCATTCCATGTCCACACCCAATGCCTCGGCCATGTCCACCGTCCCGCACCGTGACGTTATGGCCCGGGCCCCATGCTTGGCCATCACCACGCCGTCGGCGGCGGCCACGATGGCGGCGGCAGTGGATATGTTGAACGTCTTGAGAGTGTCCATCCCAGTCCCGCTGTTCTCCGACAGGGGGCCATCCACATTGGGCGTCACCTTGACCGTGTCGATCTCGTAGATGGCCTCCCATGAGCCGGCGATCTCCTGCGGCGTCGCTCCCTTGGCGGTGATGGCGGCCAGGAAGGCGCCCTGCTGCAGGTCCGGCTGCTCGTTGAGCAGGACCTGCCGGAACATGTCCCTAGCTTCCTCTCTCGTAAGGCTCTTCCCGCCGATGATATCGTTGACCATCGATCCGAACGCTCTGATCTTCTCCCCCATATCGAAAACCTCTAGAATCTCGTTATCACGCACTTCAGGCCATCCCGCCCCTCGATGTGGCGGAACCCATCTTTCAGTCGTTCCAGGCACGTCCTCATCGTTATCAGGCGTCTGGCGTCGACCGCCCCGGAGGCGATGAGCCGCAGGGCCTCGCGGTCCGACCGGCTGGTGCAGCCGTACGCGCCGACCAGCGTCAGCTCGCGATAGTGCAGCTGGTTCATGTCGAGCGGGTGCGCCGCATTGTTCTTGGGAAGTCCGGAGAACACGCAGACCCGCCCCCGGGGGGCCATGGCCTTCATCGCATCCGCCACGTGGACCGCGGGGGTGGCGAGCATGGCGACGTCGGCGCCGCGGCCGGCGGTGAGCGACATGACCTCGTCCGCGACCGAGCCGGAGGGCTCCAGCACCTCCGCTCCGAGCTGCCTGGCGAACTCCCGCCTCTCCTCCAGTGGCTCGACGACGAAGGGGCGGGCACCGCGCGCAGAAGCCAGCATGGCATGCAGCAGCCCCATCGGTCCGGCGCCGTAGATCAGCACATCGTCGCCCTCGGCGGCGCCGCACAGGTCTTGGGCGTGAACGCAGCAGGCCAGCGGCTCGGTCAGGGCGGCCACGTCAGCGTCGATGTCATCAGGCACCGTGTTCACGTTCCCGACACATTCATGAGGAACCCCCATCAGTTCGGCGAAGCCTCCGTCACGATTGAACCCGAAGATGCCCTGGCTTGAGCACATGTTGTCGTTCCCGCTCAAGCAGGACTGACAGGCGCCGCACACCAACCCCGGCCAGATCTGCACCCTCGTTCCTGTGGGCGGCGCGTCTGGGTCATCGGACTCGATGATCCGGCCGACCGCCTCGTGGCCAAGGATGCGGGGGTAGGTGAGATCGCGATGGCCCACGCGGAACATCTTGATGTCCGACGGGCAGATCGCGCAGGCCTCCACTCGTACGAGCGCTCCGCCTTCCGGGCATGCCGCATCGTCCACGTCGCGAACCTCTAGTTCGCCTGGCGCGCTCAGCACCGCGGCCTTCATGCCCCGACCTCAACTGGATGATACATCCAACTGATGAAGAAGAGGGCGGTTATTTATCATTTACTGGCGCCATTTTCATGATGGATGTATCATCCATCTAAGTCTGGATGTTGGATATAATTCCTCGTAATTGATATTATGCTGCATCCTCGAGCAGCTCACCAGTGCGGCGCACGGTGTATGAGCGCACCTTCGTGGACGAGCCCGCGCGGCGGATGGCCATATCCACAAGCCGCTTCAGGTTGCCGCAGCAGGGCACTTCCATATGCACCAGGGAGATATCCTTTACGCCGTTCGATACAAGGATGTCGGAGAGCTTGCCGACGTAGGCATCATTGTCGTCCAGCTTGGGGCAGCCGATGACCAATACCCTGCCCTTGATGAAATCGGGATGCATGGACGCGAAGGCGAACGCGGTGCAGTCGCCGGCCAGCAGCAAGCGGGCGTTCTTGAAGTACGGCGCCTTGGCGTTCACCAGCTGCATCTTGATGGGCCATGTCGTCAGCTCCGAGCCCCCCTGGGACGGCGTTCCGACATCGCTCATGGGACGGACGAACATCGGTCCGGCGGACGGGCAGCCTCCCCCGCTCGGCGTCATGCGCTCCTTCACCGCCTCCTCGTCGAACTCATCAGCTTCCCGCTCCACGATTTTCAGGGCGCCCTGCGGGCACTCGCCCAGGCACGCCCCCAGGCCGTCGCAGAACTTGTCGCTGATGACCTTGGCCTTCCCTTCCTTGATCTCGATCGCTCCTTCAGCGCAGGCCAGCACGCACTGGCCGCATCCATCGCACTTTGATTCATCGATCTCTATGATCTTCCGGACGGCCATCCTAACACCTTGGCCATATGAGGTGGTCGGCCGATAAATAACTCACGAAAGAGATGACAGAAAGGAATGCAGGCACCCTCGATCCGCCGGCGGAGATGGCCGTCCGGTCGCTCAGCTGGGTGGCTTCACACCGTCGACCGTGGCCATGAACTCCATCTCCTCCCGTATCAGGGAACGCAGGAGTTCCATCGGCAGCATGTGACCTCCGTCCAGCTGGACCGCGCGGACTCCTGTCAGATGCTCGGCCAGCTCCCGTGCTGAGGGAGGAGGCACCAACCGATCGTCCGTGCCCCACACCGCCATGGAAGGGCAGGAGATGTGGGAGAGCGCGTTCGTGGGCTCGTAGCAGAACATCGCATCCAACTGGTGCCGCGCTCCGTCCCATGAGGTCCACCCATACCGATTGGCCCTCCCACGGATGACATGCTTTTTCCATCGCGGGTCCTCCAGGAATCGGGAGGAGAAAATCCAGGGGGTCATCAGCTCGCTGATGGCGCGAGGCTTCCACCCCTCCGCCGCGGCCTTTAGCCAGGCCGGGTAGACCTTTCTCTGGGTGTCGGTCGGCCGACCCGGGGTGCATACCATGGTCAGGCTCCTGGCCCTGCCAGGGTGAGTCGCCGCCACTGCCAAGGCGATGATGCCTCCCATCCCATGACCTATCAGGTGCGCCTGGTCCACTCCTATCAGCTCCATCGCTGACACCACGTCCTTAGCCATCAGCTCCACCGTGTAGGGAGGGGCCGGCGTATCCGACCATCCTGATCCTCGATTGTCCAGCGCCATGACGAAATGACGAATGGCCAGAGGAGACATCTGATAGGCCCACGAAGTAAGGTCCTCGCCGATGTCCGGGATGAGGACAACTGGACGCCCCTTACCCTTTAGCTCGACGTTCAACACGGTCCCGTTGGCCCGGATGTAGGTCATGGCGCACCTCTTTCAGGAAGTGGCATCAGGTGTTAACATATCTTGACCCTGAATCGTTCGCCTTCCGGCGATGGGCGCCCGAGGCGGGAAGATTATTCACCAACCCTGCATATTCAGGGCCGTGCCCCTTGCTACGGCCGAACGGATCGTGAAGTACAACCCTGCCACCCTGGAGTTGATAGGCGAGCTCGATGCGACGGCTCCTGAGGACATCCCGGCCATCATTTCGAAGGCCAGGGCGGCGCAGGCGGAATGGGCGTCCATGCCGTTAGAGGAGCGCCGGAGCGCGCTCAAGCGTCTGCAGACCCATGTCGCATCCCACCTCGATGACATCGCCAGGGTGGTGAGCGAGGAGACCGGAAAGCCCCGGGTGGAGGCGATAAACGCCGATCTGATGTGCGCCCTCAGCGCCACCATGCACTCGATCGAAACGATGCCCTCGCTCTTCCGACCCCGTCGCGTCGGGTTCGGTAATCTGTCCGTAGCGATGAGATACCTCGGACGCCGTTCCTACATTCAGCCCCGCCCGTTGGGGGTGGTCGCCATCATTGCCCCGTGGAACTATCCGCTGGGCATACCATTCTCCGAGGCGGTCATGGCGGTGGCCGCCGGCAATGCGGTCATCCTGAAGCCGTCCTGTGAGACGCCCTTCACCGGTCTGGAGGTGCTTAAGGCGTTCATCGCCGCCGGCGTTCCCGAGGACCTTGTTCAGGTGGTGATCGGCAACGGCGGCAGGGTCGGCAATGCTCTCGCGTCCTCGAACGTGGATCGCGTGATTTTCACCGGCAGCACCGAGGTTGGCCGGAACATAATGGCCGCGGCGGCCCAGCGCCTGACCCCCGTCACCATGGAACTGGGAGGGAAGGACCCCATGATCGTGCTGTCCGACGCCGATCTGCAGCGCGCCGCAAGCGCCGCGGCGTGGGGCTGCTACGTCAATGCGGGACAGACTTGCGTGTGCATCAAGCGTATCTATGTCCAGGAGAGCGTCTACGAGCCGTTCCTGAGGCTCTTCAGCGATGAGGTCTCGCGCATCAAGCTCGGTTACGGCTGGGACGACCCCGATGTGGGAATGGGGCCGCTCATCAACGATCGCGCGGTATGTGATATGGAAGCTCAGGTCGCCAGGGCGGTGGAGCAGGGCGGCAGGGTGCTGTTCGGAGGGCGGCGGCTGAACATGAAGGGGCATTTCTTCGAACCGACCGCCATCGTGGACGCAGGGCAGTCATCGGACATCGTGCAGGAAGAGACGTTCGGACCGATCGTCGCGATCCTCCGGTTCCGGGACGAGGAGGAAGCCGTCGCACTGGCGAACGATTCCCGGGACCCGGTCTCCCCCCCGGGGGGGGCGGGGGGGCCTGCCAAGGGGGGGCCGGGTGCCGCGG
>DATD01000004.1:32598-33814 GCA_002504525.1 Methanomassiliicoccus sp. UBA345 | reverse complement strand
GGCCTACAGGTCGTCGTGCCATGCAGCCAGTGCGGAAGGCAGGTGAGGGATCGGCAGCTGCGCGCCCGGGACGGCGGGCGGGAGGCCTACCTGTGCTCCCCGGCCTTTATGAACGTCTATCTGAGGAAGGACCCCTCGCCGTCGAGGTGAGCCCCCGCCGTTCCGTTCGCTCCATCGCTGTCACGGCTCGGTCCCAGCGCGTTAGGCAGGTCGGCCACGCTTCCGATTACATGGTAGCAACCGAGCCGGCGCCAGTCCTCCTCATCGAACGCCCCGGTCAGGACGCCGACGAACGCCGCCCCCGCGCCGGCGGCACAGGTGCTGTCGATCGAGTGGTCGCCGACCATGAGGCACTTCTCGACGTTCGTTCCCAGTTTCGATGCTATGCGCCGTAGCGCGATGGGATTGGGCTTTGCTTCCCTCTCTCCATGATCGTCACGGAACATAAGCTCCTCAAGGATGCCGTCCAGGCCGGCCTGCTTCAGGGCGGCGGTCGCATAAAGGCGGGATCCTCGGGTCAGAAGGCCTACTCTCAGCCCTCTCCGCCTTAGCTCCAAGATGGACCCCCTTGCTCCGTCGACCGGGCGGGTGAGATGGACCCTCTCCATCTCCGTCTGTTGCATCATCTCGCCGGCAAGCCTCTCGATCGCTTCCCACCCTTTGATCCGGCCAGAAGAGGCCAGGTACGAGTGGACCATGGACATGTTCTCTGTCACGGTCCGTGACGGATCCATCACCGCCTTCGGAACGCCCATCTCCTCCATCCTGGCGAACAGCCGCACCTTCATCCGGGAGAAGTCGACGGTGGTATGTACCAGCGTTCCGTCGAGGTCAAGGATCACCGCTTCGATGGGGCGACCGGAGAAGTTCGCTGCGTTCATAGGGCAGAGAATGACAGGGCACTATAAAGGGAGCGCCCCGAGGGGTACTTTTTTCACATGGCCAGTATACTACTGACGGCCTTTTTTTCGATTCATAGTATTTTAAATTAACTGTAGCATGCTCAAAGACCTCTTTTATATTAACAAGTCGAGACGGGTTCAGAACACAATCGGATGAAGTTGGTGTTGACAATGGAATTCAAGACGATAGCTCTCTTCGGAATCGTTGCGGCGGCCGCCGCGGCGCTCGTGTGTGCAATTGCTGGAATCGATCTCTCTGCCATTGGATACATCATCCCTGGCCTTGAGCCCCACATAATCCCTGGCCTCGAGCC
>DATD01000004.1:26716-32385 GCA_002504525.1 Methanomassiliicoccus sp. UBA345 | reverse complement strand
GAGCCCCATATCATTCCCGGTCTCGAGCCCCACATAATCCCTGGCCTCGAGCCTCACTAAACCCTACCATCTTCCCCTCCTTCGGAGGGGATGCCATTCTGTTTTTTGTTCTATTCGTAACGTTTCATTATCTAGTCTTTTTGGCTAGCATCGTAGCTTATGCGGTTATGCGTTCCAGAGCCCCTTCCACTTCCTTGCGCAGATTATCGGCCGCGCCATCGCTGGACACTTTGAGCGCCTCGGTCAGCAAGTGACCGGCGCCTTCGCGGTCCCCGTTGTTGATGTATTCCTGTGAGATCTCGAAGAGCCACCTGCCCAATACCAGGGGCATGGACATCGGTCTGACGATGTCCAGAGCGACATTGAACTCCTCCTTCGCGCACTCCCAGTCCCTCTTACGGCTATGGATGTATCCGCGCATGAGGTGGACGTCCGCCACCAAGTGGGGATTGCCGAGTTTCTTGAACACGTCTGCCACCGGATCCAGCATCTCCTCGGCGTGGCTGAGGTCGCCCAGTTCGATGAGAGAACTGGCAAGGTTGCGGGTGGCGTAGCCCTGCAGGAACATGTTGCCAGACATGCGGCCTACCTTCACCGCCCGTTCGAGATAGTTCACTGCTTCGGCGTGATTGAGCATGTCCCCCAAAGTAACGCCTATCCCAATGCACACCTTCGTTATTTCGTCCACGTCGCCCGTGCGCTCCACCGCCTCCAGCGCGGCCTTCTTGGCTTTCAGCGCCTTGTGGTGGTCCATCATGTTGGTGTAGATGCGTCCGATGCCGTACATCGCCCTGCCCATGCCGGCATCGTCGCCTATGGATCGCGCGATGTCAAATGATCGATTGTACGAGGCCAACGCTTCCTGGGAGCGGCCGTGGTCCTGCATGATGCCGCCTATGCCGTAGTGAGCATTGACGAGGATGTGCTGGTTCCCGATGGTGGTGGCGAGCTTCAGGCTTCGATCGAAGCATGCCTCGGCGTCATCGAACTTGGACCTCCTCAGGTGGATGAGCCCGACGCGCCAGGCGATCTCGGCGAGAACCCTGCCGTCGGCGGAGGGATCGGTCAGCTCCCCCACCTCCTTGAATCGGGCGATGGCCTGGTCCCATTCTCCCCGAACATCTAGCACCTCGCCATCCAGCAGAAGGATCTCTATCTTCTCGCTCTTGCCCATGTCCGTCGCTTCGGCCTGAAGCTCGGATAACAGAGGAGCGAACGGCAGTCCGTACCCCTTGGCGATGATGTCCCTTCCGTTCGAGGCGGCGATTCGGACGGCCATATCGTACTCTTTTGCTTTCAGGGAATGGTACATGGCCTCCACATGAGCGGACGCCGAGCTGTCCTGGAGGTAGTAACGGCAGGCGGCGCGATGATATGAGGTGCGCTGTCTTGGGGTGAGGCGTGAGTAGAAGAAGTCGCGAAGCAGGTCGTGCATTCCGACCATGCGGCCCACCGACTCGTTCATCAACGACTTGCCCAGCAGTGAGTCCATGGTGTCATAGTCGACCAGGTACTCATGGTAGCGCAGCTCCTTGGGCGGGTCATCCATCTCCTTGGCGATCTCCTCCTCCATGGTGAAGAACGCCTCGATCAGGACCGGGTAACGGAAAATGGAGGCGATCTCCAGGATGCGCCGCTCGGTCAGGTCCAGCTTGCTCAGCACCTCTTGCTCGATGAACATCCTGACGTTCTTGCCCAGCGCGCTCTTCGGGGCATCTATCAGCTCCAGGAACAGCGGGTGCCCCTTGGTTGCCAGGAAGATGTCATTGAACCCCCCCTCCGGCAAGTTGCGGTTGCGCAGTAAGCGGTAACTGCTCTCCTTGTCGAGGCCTTCGAGCATCAGTTCCAGGACCGTCCCCTTGAACACTGCAGAGCGGGTGTAGAACGATGGTATCTCACGGCTGGTGCATATCATGTGCACTTGGGGAAGGTTCTCCAGCACCACCACCAGGGCGGCCAGGAACGCCTGCACTGGAGGGTCGGCCTTCTGCACGTCGTCCAAGATGACGACCGCCGAAAGGTCCTTCAGCTCCGATTCCAGCAGCACCGAGATCTCCCCGACCTGAGGCACCTCCGTCCTGGATAGGTAGCTCTCCAGTCCCTTTCTTCCGAGCTGCGACAGGAACTCCGCGAACGGCGCGAGCAGTATCTTCAGGGTGACCCATTCGTGTATGCGATACCAGAACAGGTTGCGCTGTTCCCTCACATCCTGTACGAACTTGGCGATGAGGGAGGTCTTTCCGATGCCTGGTATCCCGCACACCGCCATGATGTGTGCGGTGTCGGAATCGAGGAAGCGGGACAACCGATCAAGTTCCTCGGAGCGGCCGTAGAAGGTTCGCACTGCCGGCTTGCGGTCGGTATAGTCGATGAATCGCCTCTCTTCCTTGGCCTTCCCCTCATGGAAGGAGGCGCAGTCGAACTTTCCCTGATGGACCCCCGTCACCATCTCAAGGAAAGTATATCGCTTCGGCAGATACACGCCTATCTTGCCCACGACGTCCCGGTGCACCTTGCCGTCGAAGTCGATTATGCCCACGGGGACGGACTCGATCTCCTTCTTCAGCTCCAGCGCGGCCTCGAACCCCTTGGGCAGGAGAAAGTACACACGCTTGACGGTGGCGAACCCCTTGACGTGCTTGGTCTGCACCTCCACCAAGCCTTCCTTGGCCAGAGCGTTGACGATCTTGGATATGTTGTTGCGCCCCACGCTCACCGCGTCGGCGATGCCCTCTTGGGTGGCGGAAGCGGGAGCGTCAGGGTCCTGGAGGTACTTATGATAACTGAGGATGTGGAGAAGGACCTTCTCACGAACGATCAGCAGCGACTTCTTCCCGGCGCGAGCCGACACCTCAGATGCACCTAGCTGGGGTATCGTGTTCAGAGAGAAAAAGGAGCATGCTCAAAACCGTATTAAATACTCAAATTTCGAAGCGGTAAAGGAAGTTGTTGAGGCCGTCATATGAACGATAACGTCAAGAATGACACTCGCATCGCGCTACTTATAGAGGGATATCCTCGCACCGGCTACCAGACCTATGCCAGGCTCATCGGGGACTCCACTGGCGGCCTATGCATCGGCCGTCTGCACCCTGACTATGTCGCTCAGAAATATGGACTGGAACGGGCCAAGCGCTACTGGCTGAGCAGCCGGAAGGACAAGGGAGCAATAGCCCCCAAATCGATGCAAAACCTGGTCAAGATCATCCGCTCTGAACTTAAGGGGCGCGTCGGCGGCCAGGTGCTGCTGGATGGTCTGGAGTACCTCCTGCTGTTCCATGACCTCGGCAAGGTCATGGATACGATGGCCGAGATCGATGCCCTCCTCAAGCAGGCCGATGTGACCATGCTCGTTCTGCTCGATCCCCTCACGCTCGACCAGAAGGACCTGGACCACCTGTGGGACCTGTACCCACGCCTCACCTCCGAGGAGCTTCTCAACGCAGAGCTCCCGGAGCAGTCCCAGGCCATTGGCGGCATGGGCGTACTGGCGGGTTCGCAGTTCGCCGATCTCTAGGGAGAACTAAGAAGGTCTGGATCGAAGCGAACATCTTTTTCAGCCTATTACCTCCGCTGAACGGCGGAGGTAGGCCAGTGTTCTTGGGTCCAGGGACATCGGGTCCACTGGCATGACAAGAACCGCCTGGGACGCCATGACGATGTCGTTGATCCTTTCGATCATCGCCAGAACCCGCTTCATATCGTTGTACATGAGAATATATTCCACGCCTTCCAGGACTACGGTGCCGTCGCTCTGCCTCGACAGGAAGGCGCTGATGCTCTGGAACAACCGGTTCAACTGGTCGGGAGGGACGTTCCTCTTGCCCGGCCTCTCGCTCAGCCAGATCGAATCGTGGACGTTGATCGACAGACTTTCCGACACGAGGTCGGGATGCAGCCTGGTGACCGTCAGAACGCTAGAGCCGGCCTCGGAAAGCTCGCGTAATACGTGGGCGGTCTTATCCATGCGCTTCTCGTAGATGAGGTAGGTCCTTCCACGGTCTAGGGTAAAACTATCGTGGCCTATGTTGATGCTGAGTGATATCAGCTTTCTTGATGACCCGTAACTAAATGCATCTACTGACAGTTGTGCACCTGCCTTGATAGGACCTTAATACCAAAGGAGGAACAACTTGAGATTATTTGAACTTAAGGTCAATCTGGCACCCTTCACACTGTGAACTGCGAGGGTCATATCGATACCTTCAACGTATAACGAAAAAAGGAGAAGGCGGAAAAGGATTGGAAGAGGTTTGCCCTTCGTTCACAGGTTGTTGTGAAGGAAACGGTCGTAGCCGGCCATGTCAAGCAGTCCGTGCCCGGACAGGTTGAACACGATGACCTTCTCCTCGCCGGTCTTCTTCGCTTCCAGGGCCAGGTCCATGGCCGCCTTGATGGCATGGGAGCTCTCCGGTGCAGGCACGATGCCCTCGGTCCGGGCGAATGTGACCGCCGCGGCGAAAGTGTCGTTCTGCTCGTACGCGAAGGCCTTCATGTAGCCGAGCTCGGCGGCCTTGGAGACAGCGGGGGCCATGCCGTGGTAGCGTAGCCCTCCGGCGTGTATCGGGGAGGGCACGTACTCGCATCCCATGGTGTACATCTTGAGCAGGGGGGTCATTCCTCCGGTGTCGCCGTAATCGTAGCGCAGCTCGCCCTTGGTCATCGACGGGACTGAGCACGGTTCAGCGGCGATGAACTTGGTGTCGACCTTCCCCTGGATCATCTTTCCCATCATTGGGAAACAGAACCCGGCGAAGTTGCTGCCGCCTCCGACGCAGGCGACCATGTAATCCGGAACGGTATCGATCTGCTCCAGCTGCATCATAGTCTCCTGCCCGATCACTGTCTGGTGCAGCATGACGTGGTTGAGGACGCTGCCCAGGGAGTATTTCGTGCTCTCCTGGTGAAGGCACATCTCCACCGCTTCGGTTATGGCTATCCCCAGCGTTCCCGGGTGGTCCGGCGTCTTCTCGTTCACCGAGCGACCGTACTCGGTAACGTTACTGGGCGAGGAGTACACCGTGGAGCCATAGGTCTCCATGACCAGCCTCCTGAATGGCTTCTGATCGTATGAGGAGCGTACCATGAACACCTTGCAGTTGAGGTCGAAGTGCGCGCACGCCAGCGCCAGCGCGGTTCCCCACTGGCCGGCGCCCGTCTCGGTGGTGAGGTTCTCAACGCCCTCCTTCATGTTGATGTACGCCTGCGGGATGGCGGAGTTGGGCTTGTGCGAACCAGCCGGGGACAGGTCCTCCCGCTTGAAGTAGATCTTCGCCGGGGTCTTGAGCAACTTCTCCAACCTCTTCGCTCTGACCAACGGGGAAGGCCGTCCGATCATCAGATAGGCGTCCCTTACCTCCTCTGGAATGTCGATGTACCTGTCCACCGACATCTCTTGGGCAATGGCCTCCTTGGGAAATATCGCCTCCAGTTCCTGCGGCCTCATCGGCTGTTTGGTAACCGGGTTCAGGGGTGGGGGGAGAGGCTCGGGGAGGTCTGCAGCTATGTTGTACCACTTGGTCGGAATGTCGTCCGGCCTGAGCATGATAACATCATCCTTAGAGATCGACATAATTCCGGGAAAGCACAGGGAGGTATATAACAATTCTGCGGAATGATGTACATATCTATACAATAGTGGTGCCTAATGATTATTTGCCCGCCCCTTG
>DATD01000004.1:25368-26304 GCA_002504525.1 Methanomassiliicoccus sp. UBA345 | reverse complement strand
GCGTGGACGCGTGCCCCATGGGCGACATCGTGCACAGTAGCTGCTAGAGCGACATCCCGAGGGATGACCAGGCGGCGGCGACCTTCCGATCCCGCAGCTTTGCCAAGAGCTCTCCCGGCGCAAAGGCCCCGCTCTCCGTGATCACGCAGGTGATGCGGTCGAGGGGGGTGCTCTCGAACAGCTGGGAGCGTTCGCTCAGCCGTTCCGACAATTTGCGCTGGGAAATGATCATGTTCGACAGGACCACCGGAGACATCTTGCTCCCACTACATGCTGCGTAGGAGGGCCGGCCGCAACATCGAGCTGCCTCCACCAGAACTCTTGTGCCTACTTTGTTCACGAGGCCATCAGGCGTTATGGAGTCCGCTCCGGTCAACGCGCAGTCGGCCTCGGCCATGCGGGCGAATAGATTCGAATCGGGAACGATCTCGGAGTCGATGCCGTGGTCAGACAGCCTCTTCGCGAACCGCCTCCCCTCCCCGCCCGGCAGCGACTCTGCGACCGTCACCCTGAGTGGCCGGCGGGACGCGATCTCCTCCAGCGCCCTGCTGACCGTGCTGGAGTAGGATGAGGTGGCTATCCACTCCGCTTCGATGGCGTTCCCGGCCGCCTCGGTGATCAGGTCGATGGAGCGCTTCTCGCGCTCCATCATATCCGCCACGGCGGAACGGACGTTCATATCCCGGCCCATACCCTGTTCCGCCTCCAACATGATATCGTTCGCCAGGTTGAACAGGGTGGCGATGGTCGGTTTAGCCCTATGAAGCGATATGCCGAACCCCGTCCACTCCGACGCCGGAATCGCATCGACGTCCTCTTCGGAAAGAGCGAGTATGGAGGTTGCTGCCTTGAGCAACATCTCCGATGCTCCGGAATGCGAATCCCTTGCGGTGGCCTCGGCAATCTCCTGCAGACGGGCGTTCATGACGCGCCGAA
>DATD01000004.1:17974-25118 GCA_002504525.1 Methanomassiliicoccus sp. UBA345 | reverse complement strand
TCAGAGATGTTCTCCAGCATGGCCAGCTTCTGCGGGTAATGATTGTGCGGGTCCAGGCTTATCAGAAAATTGCTGCCGCCGGAGTTGACCTGCTCATGTGCGCGAGCCAGGACATCGAGGACGGGCCTGAATCCGTTCCACATCTCCAGGACGTCGAGGCCGTTGAGAGCCACGATCCCGTCCTTGTTCTGCTCCAAGAAATTCATTATGTTGTTCTCGAAGACATTCAGGTTCATGGGCGGTATGCACTCCGGGCTCGGACGGGTGCTGAGCCACATGGTTAACAGCATGGTCTCGTCAAAGTCGAGCTGCGAGCGCAATAATCGCGGCGGGTTCTTCGAGATATACAGCGTCTTTCTTCCCTTGTCTAATTCCTTTCTTAGAACCTGGTGCGTTCTCAGGGGCACTCGTTCCTCGAACAGATAGAATTTGCCTTGCATCACTTTCACTGATACTCCTCCAGTTCACCCGATAGCACGCCAACTCCGAGTCTCTATTAACCTGTTTCCCGCCATATAATCTATGAATATGGAATATATCCGCAGAATAATCGTATCTCGCTTCCTGCTACATATACGAAATATACTTCAAACCGCTCAACACCGTCGAATCCGCGTCATCTATTCAATGAACGAGCTCATGACTGGCATCACAATTATTGGCGAGGATATCATTTAGTGCAGAAAAAGCGAGTGTGGCCAGGTGAGGGTAGTAGGCCCCCTTCTGTTTCAGGCAGCATTCAACTAAGCACCCTACCCGTCGGTCCCGAGTGGTCATCCCGACTGTTTGGGCTTGCTCCGGTGGGGAGTCGCCGTTTCACCAAATCCCAGACCAACGTCACCGCCGAGCGGATCATCCTCGGTCTGAGCTGTGTCGTTTCTGCGCCCTTGCCCTGGCTCTCACCAGCCCACTTGCGTGGACCACCTTCTCATGGAGGGGGGACCTTCCTCAGCTGGGCTTGCGCCCTACCGTCGGCCGCCCTCCCTCTCCTGACCGTTTCGTCCAAGAGCGCCGTCGTATATAATCATGAGCTTTGCACTGGCGCAGGACGCCCTTACCGTGCAGGCCAGATTCATTGGCGCTACGGTCCTGGCGAGAGTATATCAAAGCAGGCGACAATGAAGTAACAGCATGTTGACTGTGGTCTGCCTGGGGGGAGGGGAGATCGGCCGCCTGGGCGTGCAGAGCTCGCTGAGGGAAGGGGCGAGAGTGCTATTGGTGGATCCAGACGAGGACTGCATGGCAAGGTCGTTGTGCAACCGTTCGGTCGATGACGCGGACCGGTTGCTGGACGCCGCTGCAGGGGACGTGCTGTACATGAGGGGCGACGGGACGGTGGTCCTTGCCGACCTCATCCATCGATGGGTCCCGGACCAGGTGGTCCCGGCCGCGCCCGGGCATCTCGCTGCCCGCCTGGCGATGGAGTGGTATCGCCGCCATGACCGGGAACTCCATCCGTTCGGAGGCCCTCTCCTCCGGGCGGTGGCCGCTCTGCCCGCCGGCATCGTGCAGTTGATCGACAGTACCCAAGGCGTAATGGTCACCAGCTACATGCCGTCTGGAAAGTCCTGCTGTCCAGAGTGCGATCGACCCCCCGTATGCCCGGTGACCGGAAAGGAACGTCTGGCACCTATGCACCGGCTGGTGGACGCAGCGCTGGCAGGAGCTGTCGACCACCGCTCGGTCCTGGTCACCGTCGGGGAGGAGGTCGGTATCCTGCACGGAGATGATTTAAAAGGAACGCTCGATATGTTGGACGATGCTGCTGACGGAGCCACCGTGGGCATCGCGACCTCATGCGGATGCCACGCCATCGTTAACCTGTTCAGGCACGAGGTCCATTGATGGGCGATAAGGTACGTCCCGACGATCACCCTCGACGACCGACATTACAGCTCCATGCAGCACCGCGGAAGGAAAAGTTAATAAATGGCCCCAGTATTGTGCTGCTCTAACGCAGGGGTAGCCAAGCTTGGCCAACGGCGCAAGGTTGAGGGCCTTGTCCTTAGTGGTCCGAGGGTTCAAATCCCTTCCCCTGCACCAATTATCAATTCTTACAGATGTCAAGCGCCTTTTCACCGATGCAGTTTTTTTACTCCATATCAGTTCTTTCTCCAGTTCGGCCGTTCATCCTCCTAGCAAGGCAAGCCGCAATAGGGGATGTGATGGGCATGTCGTTAGACATAGGCGTGTGCACGATAGTAATGCATGATGCTCCTGCCTGCGGGCTCCCTAATGCCAACTAGGCATCAGCCTACCATAATGTCGCTCTCCCGGGACGGGGCTGTAAAGATGGAGTAAATGATCAGTTCTTGTTCGATGAGAATCTGCAGCAACCAGACATCGGTCGGTTGAGACCATCGCTCGCGCCGTAGTGCAGTTAATTATTAATAGGGTCCTCCGATTTGCGATTTGACTATCATGGGGAAAACATGATGGCCAGTTCAAAGAAAGTTAGTCATAAGGATCTGAATGATCCTCGGCATAATGAGAGACACGGTATCTTCCTGATCATCATTATGGCCATCCTCGGTCTCATGACGATCTTCGTCGAGACCATGCTCGTGCCTGGATTGCCAGGCATGGGGCAGGACCTGTCTGCGCAAACTACCGATCTAGCTTGGGTCCTGGCGGCGTACTCCCTGGCCGGAGCGGTCACAATACCTATCGTAGGTAAGCTGGGCGAGATGTATGGTCGGAAGCCCCTCCTCCTCGCGATCATGGTCGTTTACATGATCGGACTTACAGGAGCAGCGGTCTCCTGGGACCTGCTCTCGCTGATCGTGTTCAGAACCATCCAGGGAATCGGGATGGGCGCCGTCACGTTGCTGATGGGGATGGCAATGGACATCCTGCCGCCGCGCTTGGTCCCCGTGGGCATAGGCCTGATCGGGGCCATGCTCGGCGTGGGAGCGGCCACAGGAATGGTCGGTGGCGGCATACTCATCTCGTTCATCGGCTGGAAGGAGGCCTTCTGGGTCGTCCTGCCTATTGTGGCTCTGCTCTCCGTCATAGTCTGGCGTATCGTCCCTGACAAGCAAGCAAGGCACCCTACCAGAATGGACGTCATAGGGTCGATCCTCCTCGGATTTGGAATACTTACGTTCCTGCTTCCCCTGTCGCAAGGTGCGGTATGGGGCTGGAGATCGTCCTTGACCGTTGGGCTCTTCGTATGCGCGGCCCTGTTCTTCGTTGCCTTCATAGTCAGAGAGAAGAGATGCAGCGAGCCGATAGTGCGGCTTGAGCTGCTGAAGAACCGAAACATCACGGTGGCGTACATCAGCATGTTCTTCATCGGCCTGGCCATGTTCATGTTGTATCAGACCTTGCCTTTCTTCATGGGCGAGCCGGTCGAGAACGGCGGCTTCGGCAAGACCAGCCAGGTCATCATCGGCTTATTCCTCCTGCCGAACGCTGTGGGACAGCTGACCGCTTCGCCCCTCGGCGGGAAGCTGGGCCCGAGGTTCGGGCACTGGTGGATACTGACCGCAGGCCTGGTCATAGCCGCCCTTGGATTCATCAGCCTCGCGCTGCTGAGGACGTCCGAGGTAGGCGTGATCCTCTCCGTGCTGATGTTTGGGGTCGGCATCGGAATGGCTTCGACCGGGAACACCAACACGATATCCTGCGTATGTTCGAAGGATAACTTCGGATCGACGACCGCCGTCAATTCTATGATCCTTACCATCGGCATGTCCGTAGGTCCGGTCCTTGCAGCCCTCATCCTCGGAAGTTTCGTGGGCGACATGTCCGGCTACATATATTGCTGGGGAATAGCCGCGCTGCTCTCCCTGCTCACGGCCCTGTTCGTATGGTTGAACAAGTCCGCCATGAGCGCGGGGACGATCAGCTCAGCTCCGCACGAGGCGCAGACACTTGGAGGGCAGTAGACGCTCGACGACTGAGCAATTCTGCCTTCCAATAACCAGCGGCGCGGACCGGGAGATCGAGATTCCGGCCGCGTCGCGCCCTTCCTCCCTCATGAAGGGGACTCGAATCAGTCCATTCTATAATGATGTGATATCACTCCATGTCCGTTCCGCGAGGCGCCGTGTGGCGCCACCTCCCGAGAGCTATTGGGTGCCTGAGGTAAACCGTTCTTGTCCGAATGCCAGGCTGGCCCGCGCCCGGCCCGGGCATGGCGGATCCCTACGCCCCACCGATGGAAAAGATGAAGCAACAAGCCAGACGGATGAAATGCATTGGTGTTCAGAAGGTTTCGGCTCCCGTTTATGCATTGGACCTGTCCGAATAGTATGGGCAGGTCGGCTGTGACACTCCTCTGGGGCCGGAGCAATTAGGTGCCTCGACGCTAATCGATTCAACTCCGGCGCCGTGGTACTTGGGCAGGAGCTTCCCGACAATGGCTGAAAGACATTGCCCCTTGCGGCTGCAGGGCCATGACCTCCGTCAACGCAGGCGAGCAGGACTAGTAGCAGATATTGGGGGCATCGATACGATCCCGCTTTCTCCGATGCGGCATAAGGCGGCTCACACCAGCGCCACGGTCAGCACGAGCAGCAGGGCGAGCTGTGCCAGCCAAACTATGGTGGTGAGCGGGAGCAGTCGGCCTCCGACCCGCACGGTCTCCCTTAGGTCCATAGCCAAGCCGACCCCGGCCATGGCCACGGTCAGCACGGACGCCGACACGTTTACCAGCGCGTTCCTGATCTCCCCGCCCAGTGATGGCTCGACAGCGATCAGAATGGAGACGGCGGCGGCCACGGCCACGAAGACCAGCAGGAAGCCCTGAGGCTTGACCGGCACGCCCCTCCCCTCCCCAGCGCGGGAGAACAGCCGGGCCAGGACGTAGGCGAGGACTACCAACATGGCTACCCGGACCATCTTGTAGGCCAGGACGAGGCCGAGCACGTCGCCGCCTCCCAGCGCGCTCTGGTACAGCTCGGCGGCGGGGACGACGTTGCCGATCTCATGTAGCGAGCCGCCTATGAACACCGCCGCCTGGGCGTCGGTAAGGTTGAGCAGGGCGGCCAGCCAGGGGACGAGGAACACCCCCACCAGGCCAAGGAGACTTATCACCCCTATGACCGCGTGCAGATTGTGCGGTCGAGCATTAATGACCGGGGCGATGCATAGGCAGGCAGACACGCCGCACACCCCGTTTCCAGTCCCGATGAGCGCCGCGGCGTCCTTATCGACCGCCCGCTTCCGGCTCATGCGGAGCGCCAACCAGACGGTGAATGCCATCGTTGCCAGGATGATGGCGAGGCCGGCCGGGGAAGCGCGAGAGAGGACATCGACGGTCACTCGCGCTCCCATTAGGGCGATGGCCACCCTGAGGAGGTACTTGCCAGAGTATGATGCCCCGGGAATAAGAAGGCGGGAGGTGATCAGCAGGCCCAGTAACAATGCCAAGACGATGGGACCGATCTTGGCCAGGGTCGAGAATACGGGATCGCTGACGAACAGCTCGGCCGGTAGCACCCGCGGGCCGTTCTCGAACAGCGTACCTCTGGTGACCACATAGGCGAGCATGGCCAGTAGGACGCAGGCTGCGATGCCCAGGGCCTCCTTCCTGCCAAGGGCGAAATACTCCTTGAGGTCGTCGAAGTAGGTCATCGAAGTTCAACTGCGCGAGTCCGCGGATTCGTCCGGCGCGCCATGCCTGTTGGGGCGCTCACAACAGCAGGTCGGCCGAACGCAGCTCCTCAGCGATGTTCTTCACGGCCTGCTCCACATCTGACGGCTGTCTCGCCCCGGTGCATACAAGCTTTCCTGAGCCGAACAGGAGTATCACTACCTTCGGATCGGTCATTCGGTACACCAGGCCGGGGAACACCTCCGGTTCGTACTCCACCCGCTCCAGGCCGAGGGAGATGACCACCGAGGTAAGGTTGACCGGCTGACCCAGGTCCGCCGAGGCGACAATGTTCTGAACAACGAAATCGGGAGAATCGTCGATGTCTATGCCAGATTTCTGGATATTCGCAACGACCGTGTCGATGGCCCGCTTGACCTGATCATGCGTCTTGGCCCCGGTGCACACCAGTTTGCCGCTGCGGAACAATAGGGTCGCGGTCTTGGGATCCTTCAGCCTGTATACCAGTCCCGGAAAGATCTGAGGATCGTACTCCGCCCCGTTAAGACTGAGTGCCAGGCTATTCAGGTCTAGTTCCTTTCCCAAACTGGCAGATGCAACAACATTCTGAATTGTATAGTTCGAGATGATAACGCCCCTTATAAGGTAAACATAGTCAAGTATATGTTGGATTGGATGAACGAGCGGGTCCGGGCCTCATTATCCGACGCCGTCATCGGGACGTTCCCGCCCGGCCGGGCATGCTCCAAAAGCGGCCGACGGCGGCCTTCTGATCAGCCGCCTCAAGCTGTTCGTGAAACTATTGTCAGCGCAGAGACCGATATCTACAAATATACAATAGCTGCTAATGTTGATAGTGGTGACAATGGTGCGTTGTACCCCTGCGAGATATGACCCGGAGTATGCCTGGTTGAAGAGCGAGCGCGTCGAGGGACGAGGGCAAATGGTGCGCGAATATTTGAGCGGCCGCGGCAGAGCGGCGCGATCCAGCAACTTTTCGGGCATGCATACGCTACCTAGGCTCATCGCTGGATCGCTCCTCACCCTTGCCGGCAGCCTATGGACCCTCGCGATCATGGGGCACGCTCCGTCCATTCCTCTTTTCTGCTCGCTCCTGCTCATTCTCGCGGGAGGGGTCTTTATTATCAGAGTGACCATTCCTGGAGCATCAGAGCGCCGGGAGGCATATATTGGCAGACGTGACGATTAGGGGCATCGACGGGGAGGTCTATTCACAGTTCGCCGCCGAGGCCAAGAAGAGGAGCTTACCGATCGGCGAACTTACCACCGAGGCCATGCGCGCTTTCCTGGAGATGGCCGGCATGCCGGTGTACACCATAGCCGATCTGGACATGCTCACTGTTTCCAAGAACGATCTGGAGTCCATCGAAGGGATGGTGGTGCTGGACAACATCGACCTGCTCGACCTGGCGAACGACGTGGACTGGCCCACCTTCAGCGCCCGCATCAAGACGATCAGCAACGTCGACCTGCTGCGCATCCCTCGCGGCCTGTCCAAGTTCCAGGTGCTCACCAGAGGCCATAACATATCCCTTATCGACGCCAAGGGATGAGGCGACGCCC
>DATD01000004.1:0-17669 GCA_002504525.1 Methanomassiliicoccus sp. UBA345 | reverse complement strand
CGTTCCCCTTACAGCCTGCCGATGAGGTGCAGGCATCATCGGAGGTCCCGTCATGAGCTACACAGGTAAGGCAATTCGTCTGGAGCGGATCATGGATCGCAGGACCGGCAGGACGGTCATCGTGCCTATGGACCACGGGATGAGCCTCGGCCCCATCAAGGGGCTGGTGGACATGAGCGAGACTGTGGATCGCATCGCCGAGGGCGGGGCCAACGCTGTCCTGGGGCACATCGGCCTTCCGCTATACGGCCACAGGCGCTACGGAAGGGACATCGGGCTGATCATGCACCTCTCCGCCTCGACCTCTCTGGCGCCCGACCCCGACTGCAAGGTGCTCATCACGCCGGTGGAGGATGCCATCAGGATGGGCGCGGACGCCGTCTCGGTGCATATCAACGTCGGGGCGGCCACCGAGAGCGCCATGCTCCAGACCCTCGGCATGACGGCCAGCCGGTGCCGTGAATGGGGCATGCCGCTTCTCGCCATGATGTACCCCCGCGGGGCCAAGGCTACGAAGGAGCGGGAGGCGGAGAACATCATGATCGCTGCCCGGGCGGCCGCGGAGGCAGGGGCCGACATAGTCAAGACCTCGTACACCGGGAACATCGACTCCTTCCGGGAGGTGACGAGAGGTTGCCCCGTCCCGGTAGTGGTGGCAGGCGGACCTCGCATGGCCACCTCGGAAGAGCTGCTGCAGATGATCAGCGAGTCGATGGAGGCCGGCGCTGCCGGCGTGGCCATGGGCAGGAACGTGTTCCAGGCCGAGGACGTTCGCGGCATGGTGAAGGCCATCTCGCTAGTGGTGCATCAGGGCTATGATGCCAGAGAAGCGATGAAGGAGCTGGGAGAACTGTGATGAGGCCCGGATCGGCGAACGCCGCACTGGCGTCATTCATCGCCGTATGATGAAGGCGCTCAGGAAAAAAGGCCCTGGACGCAAAAATCGCGGGCAAACATTTTGACGGCGTTGTTAGAGAACCCGTCCGTGGTACAATCATGGCCAAGATCGAATGTCCGATATGCGATATGGACGTGACCTCCCAGGTCGCCGTCGGCCTGGGGGACTCGTTCAAGCGGCATCTTATGGATGTCCACCGAATGAGCTCCCTGGCATGCATCGATATGAACGAGGGAGTGGAGCCCGCCAAGGAGATCGCCACCTACGAGGAGCGGAGGTATGTGACCGTCGAACGCCCCGTGGGGGGAGAGACCGCCAGCGGAACCACCATGGCTGAAGGGCTGGAAGGCAAGGTGGCCAGGGGGACGACTGAGCCAGAGCGCCGGCCCCGCGATGTTCTGAGGCCGCCAGGATCGGCCCGGTCCTCCACCATGATCGTCGACGAACATATGCCCACGGAGCGGGTTCGGGAGGTCACGGAATCAGGAGTCTCGCGGAAGGAGGCGGGGCGGCCGGTGGAGACCGCCTCCGGCAGGGTGGTCGGCGTATCGGAACCGAGAGAGGAGCTGGAGGACGTCAGGATCACCGCTCCCGAGTTCGTTATCAAATGTCCCTTCTGCAACCGCGTGCTACGCGCCGATGACGACAAAGAGCTGGGGCGCGACCTCAAGGGCCATTGGGGCGATGAGCACCAGATCCGTCCCACCATACGGGCGGAGCTGCATATGTCCAGGGCCCGTTAGGGAAGAAAACGTTTCAGGCGGACATGACCGCCTTTCTCTCCTTCATTCGGGAGAGATGGCGGTGCATGGTCCTCTCCTTCCCTGCCGAGGCCTGCAGGGAGCTCACGTCCCTGGTGTTCCGGGTGACCAGGATGGCCACTCTGCCGGGAGCGCTCCTGCCGGTCCGGCCGCGGCGCTGTATGCTGCGTATCTCCGACGGCACCGGCTCGTAGAAGATCACCAGGTCGGTGTTGGCGACGTCCAGGCCTTCCTCTCCTATGCATGTTGCCACCACCACGTTGATGGTGCCGTCCCTTAACTTCTCCAGCACTCTGACCTGCTGGTCCTGGCGCTGCCCCTCGTCCCCGAAGCGGTGGGATTGGCCGACCAGTCTGCTCGCTTTGACCGCTGGGCGCGATGACAGCATGTCGATCACCGCATCGCACGAGTCCCGATAGTTGGTGAAAACGATCACCTTGGACGACGGCCGCAGTTCCAGCTGACCCTCTACAAGTTCACGGACGATGCGCATCTTGGGATGCTCGTCCGCCCCATCCAGTAGCCGTACGACCTCGTCAAGCTCGGGCGAAGCGGCAAGTTGCTTCGAGGCCCGGGAACCGCTCTTGCTCCCTGCCTCCCTTTTCAGCTTCTCGATGTATCGGGAAAGCGCCGCGGTGCTCTGGCATTCGGCGAGCTCAATGGCATGCGCGACCTTGATGGCGGCGGCCGAGGCGCTCATCGCCCTGAACAGGTAGCCGCGGTTCCCGCCACGAGCCATCCGGGACTGGATGGACTTGTTGACCTGCAGCAGATAGGGTACAGTGGCCGCCCGATCGCCCTTCATGAGATGCATTCCGACCAGCACCTCCACGCTGGCACGCTGCAGCCGGCGCAGCCGCTCCTGGACCTCGATCATGTGCTCCGGGACATCGACCTCTATGACCTCCGCCGCCACCCGGTGGAGGTGCGGCGCCACGTCCTCGTCGTCCTCATCCCGCCACTCCAGCTCTCTTACGCCGAGGTTGCCGCAGACCGCGGCGATGCGCTTGCGCGTGGCGCCTGGTGAGGCGGTCATGCCGAGGACGAGGGCGCCGTGGTTGCGCATCGCCACCTTAACGTAAGCGTAGTTGCCGACGGCCCGGTGGGCCTCGTCGAAGACGATGAGTGAGACCCCCTTGAGATCGATACGGCCTTTCTCCAGGTCATTGGCGATCGACTGCGGGGTGGCGACGATCACGTCGCTCCCGCTCCAGATGGCCTGGCGCTCCTCGGGTCTGTTCTCCCCGGTCATTATGTCGACCGTTCTTCCCATCAGGTGATCGCTCAGATACGTGGCGATCTGCACCACCAGCGGTCTGGTCGGAGCGAGGAACACCGCTTTGCCTCCCCTGCTGTGAAGGACCTCGGCGGCGACGCGGAGCGCCACCACGGTCTTTCCGAGCCCGGTGGGGAGGACGAGAAGGGTGGAGGCGCGCAGGCAGGACTGCGCGATGGAACTCTGATAGCCGCGTTCCATTACCGAGCGGGGCTTGATGAGGGCGTGTTCGACATACATGCCGATGCCTCGGAACCACGCTACTTGAACGTTCGCCATGGCGTTCCGAAAGCCTCCTCCCGCAGCCTGCTGGCAATGCCGCGGCGGTGACATGGGTGACGTCAGCAGGCGATGGGGCCGGCATGATGGCATGTGAGAATGGAGCGCTACCTCTCATTGATGAGAAAATGAAAGGCCCGTACATGACGGGCCGCTTGTAATGGATTAGAAGATGGCGAGAACGCCCAGGATGATGATGGGGGTCAGGATGATTGCCAAGACGAGGATCACGTCGTTCTTCTTCATGGGTGGTGAATTTTGGATGGACTATTAATAATGCTCTGTCGCCCCGTGCTGGCGACGCGCTCAGGGTCTGCTCCTCCGGGACGGTTCCGTCCCGGCCATCAGACGGAGCTCGGCCGGCTCGCCCTCGCCAAGCTCCACCCCCCAGTCCTCCAGGAAGGTGTTCAGCCACCAGAATATATCATGCTCCTTTACGATCCCGCGCAGCAGCGCGATATGCCTGGCCCTCTCCTCAGACGTCATGGACAGCGCCTTCTTGATGGCGGCGGACATGCTGTCCACGTCATAAGGGTTGACGATTATTGCCTGGTTCATCTCCTCGCTGGCGCCGGCGAACTCGCTGAGTATCAAGACGCCGTTGTCGTTCACCGTGACATATTCCTTGGCCACCAGGTTCATGCCGTCAATGATGGGTGTCACCATGGCCACGTCGGCGATGCGGTATAGCATCATGATCTCGTCACCTGGCACGGACCTGTTGATGTAGATGATGGGCGTCCACTGCGGCTGCTGGAACCTGCCGTTGATCCTCCCCACGTTCTCCTCGATCTCCCGCTTCATATCCCGGTACTCAGTGATCGCAGAACGGGTCGGCGATGCTACTTGGATGAAGGAGACCTTCCCTATGAACTTCGGGTGGGTCTCCAGGAACCTCTCGAACGCCAGGAGCCGGTTCATTATGCCCTTGGTGTAGTCCAGCCGATCGACGCCCACGATTATGTGCTGCACATGCATCTTGCTTCGCAGCTGGTTCGCCCGGCGCTTCAGGCTTTCCTTTTCGCTGAGCGCCCGGTAGCCGGCATAATCGATACCAATTGGATACGGCCTCACCCTGGTCGTCCTCCCGTCGTAACGAATCGCCGAGGCGCTTACCTGAGCCTCCGGGAACTCCTTTCGGACACTGTTGAGGAAATTTGCGGCGTAGGATGCAGTGTGGAATCCCAATAGGTTCGCTCCCAGCAGACCTCCTAGTATCTCCTTTCTCCACGGTATGCAGGAGAACGTCTCCCACGGCGGGAAGGGTATGTGCCAGAACAGCGCGATGTTATTGTTCGGCAGATCCTCCCGGAGAGCGGAGGGCAGCAACGCGAAGTGCACGTCCTGTATCCAGATGGGATCATCGGCCCCAGCCTCTTCCACAACGGCCTCCATGAAGCGATGGTTCACCTCCTTGTATGTCTCCCAGTACTCCGTCTCGAGCCTTGCCTTCTCCTGGAACAGGTGGCATACTGGCCATATGATCCTGTTGGAGAATCCGTAATAGTACTCGTTGATCTCCTTTGGATCCAGCCATATGCGTCTCAGCGTGTATCGCGGGTCGTTCTCCGGCACCATTAGCCTGCCGCGCTCATCGGCCGTCTCTGCGTCAGCGCTACCGCTCCCCCATGCTATCCATACCCCACCCGCTTTTTGCATCACTGGGTCCAGGGCGGTGACCAGGCCCCCGATGGGGACCTTGCATCGGATGCCCTTCTTGTTCCTCTCGTGGATGTATGGTTCACGGTTCGATACGACTATCAGACGTCCGGAGGCGGTCATTATTACGTCCTCGAACTAGGTAAACGCAAGGTATTTTAACCCCACAGCCAGCATCTCGGGCCCCAGTCAGTATGGCATTAGTATCATCATCGATATTACAGGGGCAAGTTCTTATACGCTCCACCGTATTGAATGGGTCACCGATGATCGCCGTTGTGCACCTGCTGGTCGTTCTGGTGCTGTGCAAGCTTTTTCGTCTGGACCGGACCGAGGCATTTGCCGCTCTATTGTTCGGGGTCCTGATCGATCTCGACCATGTCTTCGCCCTGGTAGACTTCGTCAAGGTCCAGGGCATGAGCGGCGCGCTCGACTACCAGGCCGCCATGGCATCCGACCTGGAGTGGAAGTCCTTGCTCCATAGTCCGGTTGCAGCGATAGTCATCGGTCCCGTCTCGGTGGGGTTCAGGATGGCGATCCCCGCCTTGGCCTGGGGCCTCCACCTGGTACTGGACTGGGTACAGATCGAGTATCTGGGGGTGCTCTCGGGAGTGGAGATGCTGCTGCTCGTCGGCCTTCTCGGCGCGCTGCTGTACCTGGAAAAGAGCGACCTTGACTGCAACGGCAGAAAGCATTCCTATATTGCGGCAGCTGCCAGCCTGGCCCATCAGGGGGGCGACGAACTGGTCCGTCTGTTCAGACCCATCAGAGCGATCCCAAGACCTCGAGATACGCGGTCGTGAACCCTTCCGTTCCGAGGCGTCCGCCGGCGTCGGCGGTCCTGTTGCCGCGTGAGAGCGTCCCTTCGATTGCCCTCTCCATCCGTGACGCCTTTTCTCCCATCCCTAGATGGCGCAGCATCATCGCTGCCGATAGCATCGCCGCCACGGGATTGGCGAGCCCCTTCCCGGCGATGTCGGGCGCCGATCCGTGGGTCGGCTCGAACAGCGCCAACTTGTCCCCCATGTTCACCGACGGAGCGAAGCCCAGACCGCCCGCCAGGGCGGCGGCCTCGTCCGACAATATGTCGCCGTACAGATTCAGTGTGACCAGTACGTCGAGCTCGCGAGGCTTGGAGACGAGCGCGGCCGCAGCGGCATCGACCAGCATGTCGTTCGTCTCGATCCCCTGCCCCTCGGTCCGCTCGTAGAACACCTCTCGGAAAAGCCCGTCGGAACGACGCAGCACGTTGGACTTGTGGACGCAGGTAAGCCTCTTCCGCCCCTGTTCCCGACACAGCCGGACGGCGCGGTCGACCAAGCGCTCGCATGCCCTCCTCGTCACCTTCCTCTCGGTCACCACTCCTCCGTCGATATCTCGTTCGACGCCGGTGTACATGCCCTCGGTGTTCTCCCTCACGATTATGACGTCCAGATCGACCATTCCTATATCGGGCTGGAGCCTCCGCACCGGCCGGATGTTCGCATACAGGTCGAACTCCTTCCTGATTCTCAGGAGCGGGGACCGGTACGACGCATCGTACGACAGGGGGGAGGTGATCGCTCCGAACAGTGCCGCGGGAACGTCCCGCAGCAGCTCGAGCGTCCGCTCCGGCAGATAGGAGCCGGTGCGCTGGAATGCGCCCAGCCCCATATCCGCTGTTACCATCTCCAGGTCGTCAGCAACGACCTCTATCGCCCTGACCGCCGCGGAGATGACCTCCGGCCCGATGCCGTCCCCCGGGATGACCGCGACCCTCATTGAGTCTCCAGCCTCTCCACCACGCTCGCCACGATGAGCGGCAGGGTGATGGTCGCGTCGCCTTCGACGGTGACATAGTCGGCCGTCTCCTTCACCTTGCCCCACGAGACCGCCTCGCGGACCTGGGCTCCCGAGAGGGAACCGTCATACTCCACTGCGGTGGTCAGGTACACCGCGTGATCGAGGCCGCCCCGGAACTGACTCCACCAGATGGTGTGGTGCTTGCTGATCCCTCCGCCCACCATGAGGGCCCCGGTCTCCTTGGCCGTCCACACGATGTCGGAGAGGTCCTGCTCGTCCTTGAACAGGTCGATCCTCAGGTCGCGGTGCTCCTGATAGTACATCCACAGCTGGCTGCCGAACGAGCCGTCGGTGATGCCCGGAACGAATATCGGAACGCCATTGCGGTGACACCAGTGCAGCAGCGAGCTCTCGTCATCGATCCTTGCCCCCACCTCGTCGATCAGCTCCCTGGTCGATATGGAGGAGCGGCCCTTCAGGATCTTCTTGAACATGGGGGTGAGCTTGCGCTCCAATACCGTCCCGTAGCTGCCGTTGGGGACCAGGACGTTGCCCAGACGGTTCACGCCCTGCTGGTGGAGCTTGACATCGTCCATCAGGAAGTCGCCGTGATAGTATTTCTTCCACGTCCTGGCGAGGTCGTGGTCGAGAGTTCCGCAGGTAGTGATGATGGCGTCAACCAGCTTTCTCTTCACCAGTTCGACGATGACCCCCCTGGTGCCGGTCGCCATTATGCAGGCAGGGAACGACAGGAATGTGAAGCAGTCCTCCTTGCGGACCATCTCCTCCATGATGTCCACCGCGTCGGCGAGCTTGCGGCCGGTGAACCCGCCCATTCCCTTCATCTGCAGGATAAGATCGTTCACAGTGCTGGCCTCGTCCAATTGGATGTCCACTACCGCTCGACGTTTCATACCTTCACCTAGACGACCGACCTCACTGCCAACAGCTGATTTAAGAATTATGATGGAAAGAGCCCGGCTCGTCCGAGATGCATCATCCCGGAAAGTTTGTTATCGTCCCCTCTCGCTCTCCCTGTACGTGACGGATCGTCGCTTGCTTGCATCATCGATAGCCATCATCACCGTGGTGGTCTTGATAGCGCTCAAGCTGGGGGTCGGTGTCGTCACCTCGTCCATCGGGGTGATATCGCAGGCGGTCGATTCCATTACCGATCTGATGGCGTCGGTGCTGGCGTTCTATGCGGTGCGCAAGTCCATGGAGCCGCCGGACGACCTTCATCCGTATGGCCACTCCAAGGTGGAGAACCTTGTCTCTGTCATCGTGGGATTGATCATAGTCTTCGCCGCCGTACTGGTGGCGCGCGAGGCGGCGATCCGGCTTGTGGCCGGTGAGGTCCTGCAGACGATAGAGCTCGGCATCGTGGCAATGGCGATCGCCGTGGTGGTCAACCTGGTGGTATCTGCCTACCTCTATCGTGTTGCCCGTCAGGAGAGGTCCCTCGCTCTGGAGGCGGACGCCGCCCACCTGCGGGTCGACGTGCTGTCCAGTCTGGGGGTCCTGATCGGCCTGGTGCTCGCGCGCCTTACCGGCTTGACGTTCATCGATCCGCTCATCGCCCTCATACTGGCCGCCTATGTCCTCATCGCCGGCCTGCGGCTGATCCGAAAGGCGGCAGCGGACCTGCTCGACGAGAACATCCTCCCGGAGGAGGAGCGCATCGTCCGAGATGTGCTGGGGGAGCACTCTGCCGGCTACCGCTCGTTCCACGCCCTGAAGGCCCGCCGGGGCGGGGCGGACAGCTACCTGGAGCTGCATCTGGCCGTGGAGGGGGACATGCGGGTGGAGGATGCTCATGCTCTAGCGGAGCATCTGGAGGATGAGATTCGGAGAAGGCTGCCCCACTTCCGGGTCAGCATACACCTTGAGCCTGCCGCCCCGCGAGGGTGAATCAATCGTCCCAGGTGGACAGGATCTCCTTCAGCCGTTCGCGCGACTCGCCCTCGCATCCATTGTTGTCCAGCACCCTCCATGATCTGGCAAGGGCGAGCATCTTCTCCCGTATCTCGATCAGCGCGGGAAGGTTCTCGAACATCTCTTCCCCGTCCTGCCGCATCGATATCCTGCTCAACGCGCTCCGAGGCTCCACGTCCACGAGCAACAGCCTGTCCGGCACCGGCAGCGTCCGTTCGAACATATCGTACGCTAGCGAGGCCAGCCTGTCCGGCAGATATGCGGTGGCCATGAGGTATCGGACGAAGACCACGCTATCATAGCGGCGCCGCCACAGCGGCAGCCGGGCGACCGAACCGAGCACATCGAGCAGGTAGAACGCCGAGGACAGCAGGTACATCAGCTTTCCTTCCCCCCGCAGGAACCTCCTCGACAGCCTGCCAAGGAGGCGGTCCGAGGGGTGGTGCTGCAGCCTGACCGTCTCGCCGAGCGCCGAATAGTGCTGGGATATCCATCCCGCCACCGTGCTCTTGCCCGATCCATCGATCCCATCCACGATGATGAAGCGCATGTCACAGTCCTACGGCAAGCATCAGCGCCGCGGTGCTCAGCGGCACGATAAGATTGTCATATTCGCCCGGGGAGAACAGCTCGACCACCGCCACGAATGCACCGGCCAGTGCCGCTGCCGCTATCGCCATGGAAGGGGTCATCGCCGGCACTCCCAGATATGGGAGGTAACCGCTCAGTATCGTGTAGAATGCCATCACCGCCAGTGCCGACAGGAACGTCCCGAGGAACACCGCGGTCGTCCCGGTATAGGTCTTCGAGCGGAACAGCTTCCTCTTGCCGTACCTCTTGCCCACCAGGCCGCCGATGCCATCTCCGAAGGACATCGCCGCGATGGCGATCCCTGCCACCATGCGGTCATCGAAAAGGAATATGGCCAGAAGTGTCCAGGATATGGCATAGTACACCAGTCCGTACCTATGGCCATTGCCGGTCGCTGAGTTCAGGAACGAACCGTTCGGACTGTCCAGCGGCGATCGGTGCATTACCATGAGCAGCATGAAAACAAAGGGCAGGGCGGCCAGCAGACCCATGGTCCATCGGTCGTCGAAGATCCACCAGAGGAACACTATGTTCCCTACCAGGATGTGGACGATCTTCCTGTAGTCGCATTCGGGCCTCCGGTTCTTCGCCCACGCCGCCGCGGAGACGACAAGGCCCACGTAGGCGTACACCAGCACTAGGCCGGCGAGGTCTCCCGAGCTTAACATAACGCCGGGGAAATGGTCGTGGCATAAGAATACCTTACGGAAACGGTATCTTGGCGGATAATCCCTCTGTCCATCCATCAGGCGTACGCCGCTGGGCCGTCCCGTTCAGAGAATTCCAGCGGCCGATCTCGCTATCTCCACGAACATGGGCAGGACGTCCCCTATGCCGTTGATGATGAACTGGATGGCGATAGAGAGGACGATCAGTCCCATTAGCTTGGTCAGCACCTTCCTCCCTTCGTCCCTCAGCAGCGAGAACAGCCGCTCAGAGTTGATCATCACAAGGTAGGATACCGCGATCAGGATGAAGATGCCGAGGAACACCCCGCTGGCTGCCAGCAACGAAAGTCCCACGTCGTCCCCGCCCAGGGTCTCCGCGCCTGACATGAGGACCACCACGGTGACGATGGTCCCCGGCCCGCTGATGAACGGTATGGACATCGGCATGAGGGAGATGTCCCGCGTCGGCTCGGAGACCGACTCCTGCTTGGCATACAGCATGTCCATGGCGGTGGTGATGAGCAGTATGCCGCCCGCGATGCGGAACGCGCCTACGCTGAAGCCGAAGACCTGGAACAGCAGGAGGCCGGTCATGGCGAAGAACAGAAGGATCAGCAGCGAGTATCGTGCCGCCTTCTTCGCCGTGCGCAGCTTGACCTCATCCGACATGCGCTCGGTCAGTGCCAGGAACATGGTGGAGGTCGACACCGGATTGGATATGACGATAATGGCGATTATCGCGGCGGGTATGTACTCAAGGGCGGTTATCAGATCGCTCATCGCTTACAGCCGGGTATGCCCGGGACATTATATGATACTTTAATATAATCATATAATATTATATAAAGTATGGTTGTATTAATAGGAGGTGCCATTCTGATGCGGCATCCGCCATCGTTGACGTTTTTTTCTTGTCGAGAATCTCTCTGTAAGTACTGATAATCGTTGAAGAGGTATTATAATGATAATAAAATAGTCCCGCTGAGGTAGCATGAGGTAGTTGATGAACGAGCGGGACAAGTCTCTGATGCTGGCGCTCATGGCCTCCCTGGACTCCCGATCCGGAGGGGCGGTGCTGATCGACGCCGATTCCACCCAGTTCGTACGGATGAACCTGGTCCTGCTGAAAGGCCTGCTTGAAGAGAAAGGCCTTCGAGGCATATTCGTGACGGTGGACCGCCCGCATCAGTACATGGCCCACCTGCTCCGTATGCACCAGGTCAGCATCGAAGGGCTGGTGTTCATCGACGCCATTGGCAGGTTCTCCGCTGACCGCAAGGAGACCCTTGCCCGGGCCGGCTATGTGGACGAGCCATTCCACATCGACACCTTGCCGGACGCCATCGCCAGCATGCAGAGCGGTGACATACCGGGCCTGGACGTGAACAAGATCGACTTCGTCATGATTGACAACCTCGCCGCGCTTCTGCCGTTCAACAGCTATGCGTCGGTAGAGGCGTTCGTCAACAACTTCATCTCCTTAATGACAACCCGCTGGAACGCCCTGATCCCCCTGGTGGTGGATCAAGAGAGGTATGGCCTACTGTACGAGACGGTGCTGACCCATGCGCGGGATACGATCCCTTTGCGCGGCCCGAACATGGAACGGCCCGTCGCGATCGAGACCAGGGGGCGCAGGACCATATCCGGAAAGAGATATGATGGAGGGGCCTGAACATGAAGAGCATCGCATCATCAAAGTCGAGCGGCCTGGTCCGCATCACCTCGGGCATACCGGGCCTGGATGAGATGATCGAGGGGGGCTTTCCCTTCCCTTCGGTCATCATGGTCGCCGGGGGGGCCGGCACCGGAAAGACCACGTTCGCACTGAGGTTCCTGGCGGAGGGAGCGGCCAAGGGGGAGCAGGGGCTGCTGTTCACCACCCTGTCAGAGCCGACCCAGTGGATGCTGAGATACGCCTCGCAGTTCGATTTTGTCGATCCTGACCAGTTCGGTGACGCCATCGCGTACCATGATCTGGGAACGACCATACGGGAGGCCGAACCGGCCGAGCTGCTCAATGAGATGGAGGAAAAGATCGCCGAGATCATGCCGCAGCGCATCGTTATCGACCCCCTGTCCGTGATGGGCAGCATGCTCAAGGGCGACTACCGCTCGTTCCTCTTTGACCTGACCAATAGGCTCAAGAACTGGAACGCCACCACCGTGGTGACCGGAGAGGTGTCGCCAGGAGAGCTGTATCCTTCGGAGATGTCATACGCCGCGGACGGCATCGTCCTCCTATTGATGAACGAGGAGGAGGGGGCGCGCCGCAAATACTTGGAGGTGCTGAAGATGAGAGGCACCTGCCACATGACCGGAAAACAATCCATCGACATCAACCGCCGTGACGGCATGGTGGTGCTGAAGTCCCGGTTCTGATGACCAGGCTATTAATCCGCCCTCGGCGATGCCTAATGCGGTGAAACGGCAGTGGATCCCATAGTACTAGCTATAGCGACAGCTCTTATAGCGCTGATCTTCGCGTTCACCAACGGGGTCCAGGATGCCTCGGCGACCGCTGCCACCATGGTGGCCAGCGGTGCTGCCTCGCCCCGCTCGGCGGTGGTGTTCGCGGCATTGCTGGGCTTCACCGGCGCGATGCTGGGCGGTAGCGCGGTGGCGTTCACGATGCAAGGCATGGTGGACGTGCCGGCCGGGGAGACGCTCAGCGAGGTGCTGCTGGCCGCGGTCGCGGGCGCCACTCTGTGGAACGTATTCACTTGGAGGAAGGGGCTGCCCTCGTCATCGACCCACTCCCTGGTGGGCGGGCTGGCGGGAGCGGCCGCTGCCGGCGCCGGGCTCAACAGCGTGGTATGGGGTCTCGACGAACTGATGGCCGGACAGCTTACCGGACTGTCGAAGGTGATACTGTTCCTCCTGGCGTCGGTGGCGGCAGGTTTCGCGGGAGGGTATCTGATCAGGAAGGTGAGTGCCATCCTGCTGCGGCCGGCGGGAAGAGGGGTGACGAAACACCTTCTGAGGGGGCAGTGGCTTACCACGGGGACGCTGGCCTTCGCGCACGGCGCCAATGACTCGCAGAAGCAGATGGGGATCATCGTCCTGGCGTTGGTCTCCGCTGGTGCCGCGGCTTCGGCCGACATCCCTCTGTGGGTGCGGGCATCGTGTGCCGCCATGATGTTCGCCGGGACCATCGGCGGGGGATGGAAGATAATGAGGACGCTGGGCCGGAAGATATATCCCTTGAGGCCGCTGGACGGCCTGGACTCCCAGCTGACATCTGCATCGTCGCTGCTGGCGTCCACGGCCCTGGGCGCGCCGGTCTCTTCCACCCAGGTGGTGGCGTCCAGCGTCATGGGGGTGGGAGCGGCCGAGAACGCCAGGATGGTCCAGTGGGGGGTCGGGAGGCACATGATTGTGTCGTGGTTCCTGACCATACCGGCATCGGCATTGATATCGGCGCTCATCCTTTTTATCCTGAGGAGCATAATCGGTTGGGGGGCGTTATGATGGAAGATGGGAGAGGGGACGAGAGGAGAAGCATGCTGGACCGGCTGTTCCCGGTGCGATACGATTTCTATGCGATGCTCCGCGCCCAGGCCGATCAGACCGTAAAAGGCGTATCCGCGTTCATCGAATGGCTTGAGATGGGAAATCTCAACGAGCCGACCAAGCTGATGGACGACGAGCAAAAGGCCGACGACATGCGCCATCTGATGGAGGACAGGCTCATGGAGGCATTCACCACCCCCTTCGACCGTCAGGACATCTATCAGTTCTCCAGGCAGATGGACTACATCCTCAACTACTGCCTCTCCACCGCGGTCGAGATGAGAGCGTTCAGGGTCCATCCCAACGAGCCCATCATGCGCATGGCCGCATCATTGTTGGAAGCGGTCAACGAGGTGGCCGAGGCCATCCACGTGATGGAGAAGGACCACCTACGGGCAGAGAACAAGATCAAAGAGATGAGGCGGTGGGAGAAGGAGATAGAATCCACGTACGTGGAGGCGCTGCAGAACGCGTTCAGCGGGGATGATCCCATCACCATCCTCAAGGACCGCGAGATATATCATCACATGAGGGACGCCGGCAGAACGCTGAGCATAACTCTGGACATCCTTCACCGGATCATCGTGGGGATACCGTGAGCACCATGCTGGAAGATATGGATCTAACGAAGAAGATGGGAAAGAAGGAGTTCAATGAGCTGTACCCTCCGCTGAAGGAACGTCTGGGTGAGCTTCAGAGGGAGATGCGGGTGAAGGGGCTGCCCGTCATCGTGGTCTTCGAGGGGTTGGACCCCGTCCGGACCGTGGACACCGTCAGCAAGTTCCTCCTCCCCCTTGATCCACGCGGATTCCGCTATCATAACACCAGGGCACCCGCTCAGCTGGATAAGGAACACCCGTTCATGTGGAGGTTCTGGGTGCGCACGCCTGCCAGGGGTCAGATGGTGATATTCGACCGCTCTTGGTATGCAAGGGCCCTGGCCGCCGGCAGTGATGGATTGGATGGACGAATCGCCGAGGTACGTAGGTTCGAGAAGACGCTGTCCGATGGCGGGACGCTGTTCCTCAAGTTCTTCCTTTACACCGATCCGGGCCGCCTGAGCGATTGCGCGGACGGCGAGTGCGGCATAACCGATGAGGACCTGGTGATCGGGGCAATGGAGAAGGCGATCCCGATGATGGAGAGAATGATGTCCCTGACCACCACCGAGCAAGCCCCCTGGACGGTGGTAGAGGCCGAGGACGCCGAATACGCGGCGATCAAGGTGATGAGAAATGCCATCGCCCGTCTGGAGGCGGCGCTCGCATCAGCTCCGGCGGAACGACAGATATTCCTTCCGGAAGTGGAGGCAAGGTCCCCGCTGGCCTCCATCGACCTGCGCCAGAGCGTCAAGGACAGCGACTATGAGAAGGAGCTGGAACGTCTACAGAAGAAGATGAGGAAGCGTCAGGAGGAGCTGTACCGGAGCAAGCGCTCCCTCATCGTGGTGTTCGAAGGCAGGGACGCCTCCGGCAAGGGAGGGGCCATCTCCAGGTTGACCAACTCGCTGAACCCCCGCACTTCCAAGGTCGTCCCCATCTACGCGCCCACCGAGCAGGAGAAGGCCCACCATTACCTGTGGCGGTTCTACCGCGCCCTGCCGTCGCGCGGCCACATCGCCATCTTCGACCGATCCTGGTATGGCAGGGTGCTCGTGGAAAGAGTCGATGAACTGGCATCGGAGGCGGAATGGAGCCGGGCGTACGATGAGATCAACGACTTCGAGCGATCGCTCATCGATGACGGGGCGGAACTGGTGAAGATATGGCTGGAGATAGACAAGCAGGAACAGCTCAAACGCTTCATCGACCGAGTGGATGATCCCAAGAAGTCATGGAAGATCACCGCGGACGACTGGAGCTCCAGGCAGAAATGGGACCGGTACACCGTGGCGGTGGATGAGATGCTGGTCAGGACCAGCACCGGCACAGCGCCGTGGACGGTGGTGGAGGGCAACGATAAGAACTTCGCCCGCCTCAAGACCATACGCACCGTCCTGGACTCCACCAACAACATATAATGGAGCCAGTCAGAGAGATGTACTGTCGGCCAGCGTTCATCCAGTATAATCGGACGTAGCGAATTATCCAATAAGGAATAAATATCTGGACCATTATCATCCCCGAAACCTGTACGAGGGTTCTGATTATGCTAGTTGATGAATTGGTCTATCTGGTACCAATCGCGGGCATAATAGGCCTGCTCTTCGCGGGTTACCTTACTTGGAGCGTCTTCAAGAAGGACACCGGCACTCCCGATATGAAAGAGATCGGGGATGCCATACGCGAAGGAGCAATGGCCTATCTGGCTCGACAGTATAAGACGATTGCGATAATTAGCGTGATTCTCGCGGTGATCATCACCGTTGGGATGGGAATGCAGTATCAAAACATGTCGAGGGGCGTCTTTGTCGGCGCAGCCTTCCTGCTCGGCGCCTTCTTCTCCGCCCTGTCCGGTTACATCGGCATGTTCGTGTCCGTGAACTCGAACATCCGTACCGCCAGCGCGGCGAGGCGCACCCTCAACGAGGCGCTCAAGACCTCGTTCCGCGGCGGTGCCGTGTCCGGCTTCGCCGTGGTCGCGCTGTCCCTCCTGGGAGTCGCGGGCATATTCTTCCTGTATCTCGAGTTCGCCGCCCCCGGCATCGTGGGCGAGGGAGCTACGGATTGGGAACTGGTCAAGATGGCCCTCTCCCTGTCCGTCGGATACGCCTTCGGTGCCTCCTTCGCCGCTCTGTTCGCACAGCTGGGCGGCGGTATCTACACCAAGGCTGCCGATGTGGGCGCTGACCTCGTCGGAAAGGTGGAGGCAGGCATTCCCGAGGACGATCCCCGCAACCCTGCCGTCATCGCTGACCTGGTCGGCGACAACGTCGGAGACTGCGCCGGCCGTGGTGCCGACCTGTTCGAGAGCACCGCCGCCGAGAACATCGGTGCCATGATCATCGGTGCATCCATCTTCGCGCTGCACCCTGACCACCCGGTCGCCTTCGTGTTCTTCCCCCTGGTCGTTCGCGCCATCGGACTCTTCGCCTCCATGCTGGGCGTCATGATGGTCAGCCTGCGCAACGAGGCCGAGGACCCCAACAAGGCCCTCAACCGCGGATACTACGTATCTTCCATCCTTGCCGCCCTTGGTTTCGGCGTCATCACATACTTGATGCTTGGAGAGTCCTGGGCGTACTACTTCGGCGCTGGTGTGATCGGCATCGTGCTCAGCATAGCCATCGTGTACATCACCCAGTACTATACCGCGGGTGAGTACCGCCCCGTCAGGAAGATCGCTCAGGCCTCTGAGACCGGCCCGGCCACCAACATCATCACCGGGTTCTCCATCGGGCTTGAGACCACCCTCATGCCGGTCATCGCCATCGCGGTCGGCCTGCTGTCCTCTTACTCGCTGGGCACCATGGCCGCGCCCTCCGCTGACTTGGAGTTCATCTACGGTCTGTACGGCACTGCGGTCGCCACCATGGGCATGCTCGCCACCTGCGCCTTCGTTCTGGCCGAGGATACCTTCGGTCCGATCACCGACAACGCCGGCGGCATCATCGAGATGTCCAACCAGCCTGAGGAGATCAGGCAGCGCACCGACAAGCTCGATGCGGTGGGCAACACCACCAAGGCGCTCACCAAGGGATATGCGATGGCATCAGCCGCCCTCGCCGCGTTCCTGCTGTTCGCCGCCTATTTCGATGAGGTCGCGCTGTTCACGGGCAAGTCCCTGGAAGAGGTGTTCATCGTGGACCTGGCCAACCCGCCAGTGTTCGTGGCCGCCCTCATCGGAGCGATGCTGGTGTTCCTGTTCGCTTCCCTTGCCATCAGCGCGGTGGGCAAGGCCGCCTATGACATGATCAACGAGGTCAGGCGGCAGTTCAGGGAGAAGCCCGGGATCCTCGCAGGCACCGAGAAGCCTGACTACGCCCTGTGCGTGGACATCTCCACCAAGGGCGCCCTCAAGGCCATGATCCTGCCCGGCGTGCTGCCGGTCGTCGTGCCGCTCATCGTAGGTCTGAGCATGAAAGCGCTCTACCCGACCGACGACACCGCGGTCCAGGCGATCGGAGCCTTCCTGATGGTAGCGACCATCGCCGGCGTCCTGCTGGCCACCGTCCTCAACAATGCGGGCGGCGCCTGGGACAACGCCAAGAAGTATGTGGAGACCGGTCACCACGGCGGCAAGAAGTCGCCGGCCCACGCGGCCGCAGTGGTGGGCGACACCGTCGGAGATCCCTTCAAGGACACCGCCGGTCCGTCCCTGCACGTGCTGGTGAAGCTGCTCTCCACCATCACCCTGGTGTTCGCGGC
>DATD01000012.1:94473-94620 GCA_002504525.1 Methanomassiliicoccus sp. UBA345 | reverse complement strand
GAAAGCCTAAAATAGGCAGCTCCAGATGGCGGCATTATTGCCTCGATGCGTCATCCGCTCATCCGAGTCGGAAGCGCCGCTCGCCATCGCGGGTCCACGTCCCCCGGGCAAGGGGACGCCCGGGGGGTTCTGACATGAACCAGATCA
>DATD01000012.1:87077-94175 GCA_002504525.1 Methanomassiliicoccus sp. UBA345 | reverse complement strand
CATATCCATACTTCTGGAGAACGGCATGACGTTCGACGACATTCTGTTCCAGTCGTACCGCAAGCTCGACTGCAAGTCCACCGGCTTCTGCGTCTGCTACAAGGACGGGCGCTGCACGGTGCAGGGCGTCAAGCCCGAGACCTGCGTGGCCGGACCGTTCACGTTCGACGTCCGCGGCGACATGCTGGAGATATACATCAAGAAGGAGCGCCTGTGCGAGATGGTCACCTTCCTGAGAGAGAACCCTGAGGTCTACAGGGAGCAGTATGAGCTCGCGTTGCAGAACATCGAGTACCTGATCCGCTCGCTCCCCAAGGAAGAGCTGGACGAGGTCCTGAAAGTGGAAGAGGACTCCACCGACAAGGTCGCCGAGGTGCCTCTCCGAGAGGTGTTCGCCCCTGACCGTAGGAACTGAGCACGAGTACTCCCTGAACGACGCCCAGCTCGCTCCTCTGCCGATCGCCGACCGCGTGATCGAGAGCATCCACGGCTCCATCGTGAACGAGTTCACGTTCGGCGGCATCAACGTCAGCAAGGAGCTGCAGAAGCATGTCATCGAGCTCGTGCCGTCCACGCCGCACACTTCGCTGGCGGAGATGGAATGGATGCTGTTCGACGGCTTGACGGGATTCCATCGCGCCACCGGAGGACGCTACGTGATGATGGGGCTGGGCATGCACCCGTTCCTGACGCTCGACCGGACCGCCTGGTGGGACCACGAGGACATCGAGATCTACGACGTCTACGACCGTCTGTTCGACCTGAGGCAGCATGGCTGGCTGAACATCCAGGCGCTGCAGGTCAACGTGCACTACGACAACGAAGCGCACATGGTGGCGATGTTCGACCGCCTGCGGTCGCTGATCCCCTTCCTCGTGGCGGTCACCGCATCATCGCCAATGGTCGAAGGCCGCCTGACCGGCGTCATGGACAACCGCCTGCTGTACTACCGGGACAACCAGAAGCGCGTGCCGCTCATCTGCAACAACATCGTCCCGGAGCGGCTGGAGAGCAGGAAGCAGCATGACGACATCATCGAGTCGATATACGGCGAGCTGCGAAAGATCGGCGGCGATGAGCTGTGCCATGAATGGATCGACTCCCGCGGCGTGGTGCTGCGATATCACCGCGAATGCCTCGAGCTGAAGGCGTGCGACGAGCAGGAATGCCTGCGCTCCGACATGGCCGTGACGGCGTTCGTGCTCTCCTTGCTGCGGGCGGACGTCGAGCTGGAGAGCGATCGCGACATGCTGCTGGACATGAACGAGGCCGCCATTCGGAACGGCACCGCCTCGTGCCGGCCGGAGCTGCTTCGTTTGTACGACTCTGCCTTCAACGCCGCCACCGCCGAGGAGCGCTCGTACCTGCCGCTGGTCAGGAGGCGCATCGAGGAGGGCAGTCTGGCCGAGGTCATTGTCCGGGACATCAAGGACGGCGCCAACCCCCACGCGGTGTTCAAGGGCCTGGCCTCCTGCCTGAAAGATAACCGGCCGCGCTGGCCCGCCTAGCCAAGGTCGAGCACGACATGTGCGAGCTCGAGGACATGAACCTGTTCTTGGTGTGGGCGCACCTGGAGGCCCTAGGCGCCGACGTGAACTATCAGGACGGGAAGGGATCCCTTGCCTCCGGAAGCCGCTGTACGATCTGGGTGATGACTACCAGATGCCGGACATGGACAAGTACACCAAGCACCCAGCCGTGGTAAGGTCGGTGGAAGCGTTCAAGAAGGCGAGGGCGCTGGCCGGGAAGGACACGCCGGTACCTACCGTGACCAGCTGGGGGCCGCTCACCAACGCCGGGCACATCATCGGGACGGAGCAGCTCATGCTGTCCATCGCCATGGATCCCGACGAGGTGAAGAAGCTCCTGTAGTTCGTCTCCGAGTACGATGCCGAGGCGTACAGGGCAGAGCTGGCAGCAGGGTTCATCGACGATGCTGACCTCATCATGCCTGGCGAGCCCTCGGCCTCCGGCGATCTCATCTCTCCGGAGATGTTCGAGGAATACTCCCTTCCGTACCTGCAGACCGAGATCAGGGCGATACACTCGGCCAACACCAGTGCCGCCCTGCACATCTGCGGCGACACGACCGACCACCTGCCGCTGATGGCGAGGTCCGGGGCGAAGGCCCTTGCCATCGAGCAGAAGGTCAATCCCTATGTGGCGGTAGAGCAGGTCAAAGGCAAGGTCGCCCTCATCGGAAACGTCGGGCCGGTCGAGCCGCTGATGATGGGGACGCCAGAGCAGGTGAGGAAGGACACCCTGCGATGCATCGACGCCGGCTTCCAGGTCATCCATCCTGGATGCGCGCTGCCCCCGGAGACGCCGACCGCGAACCTGAGGGCGATGTGCGAAACGACGAAGGCCTTCAGGCGATGAATCGGTAGTTCGCCATATCCCTGCAAACCACTTCCTTTTTTTCTTAATGGCTGTTCATCCCTGCTGACGTCAGGGCGGTTGGTGGGCGAAACGGTCTTTGATGGCAGTGGCATCGAGCGCGCAGCTCCTATCGAGCATGCTCTTTTTAACGAACACGACGATTTAAATCCGATAGTCACCATTCATCCGGCGGATGTTGCCTGGCGAGATAAGCCGCTACTGTTCTGGCTGCGGCAGGGAGCTGGGTGGCCAGGAACGGTTCTGCCCCCAGTGTGGCACGCCCCGCCATGGGTACGGAGCATGGCCCGACCCTTATGCCTCTGGTCCCCTGCCCAACGGCCCGACCTATCAGGGAAGAGGCGCATACGGTGCTCCAACGCACCGTCCCGCCGGACCGGCCGCCAGGAGGAACGGAGGCCCTCTGGGCCTGGCAATGATCCTTTCGGTGATAGTGATCTGCGGTCTTTTCATCTTTAACGCGGGCGCCATCGCCGCGTTCCTGGGGCTGACCGGCGAGCCGGAAGTCGATGGGGACCTCGAGATGGGGAACGGCAGCGTCGAATACTATTGGACATACGATCGCCACGCCTACACCCTCTTGGTGAACATCGGCAACGACGTTTACTCCGCATATCGCCAGGATGATGTGGACAGAGGACCGTTCTCCGACGATGAGGCGGTCGGCATCTGCCAGACGTTCGTTACGTCCTGTGACGCGGTCATCGTCGACATCTCATCGACCATCAGCGACATGGCCCGGGAGCGCAGGCTCACCAACGAGGAGACGATCAATCTGGCCCTTGCGTTCGTCCAGAGCATCGAGTATGCCTCCGATGAGGCCACTGCCGGCCATGACGAGTACTGGCGCTATCCGGTCGAGACTCTATACGAACGAGCCGGCGACTGCGAGGACAAGAGCTTTCTGTTCGCCTCCGTCATCGAGGCCATGGGCTACGACGCCGTCATCCTTCTGTTCGACGACCACATGGCCGTGGGGGTGGCGTGCCCCGGCGCTAGCGGCACCTATTACAGCATGGGCGGCAGCAAATACTTCTATTGCGAGACGACCGCTGTCGACGACTGGGAACTGGGCCGGGCGCCGGAGGAGTACGATTCCGCCTATGTCGTCCAAGTGGAGTGAGAGGACATCCTGCCGGACGGGCATCGTTGCCCTTGGCCGATGGTCGTCATGACGGCGCTCAAGCAACCGTCATGGCCGTTCAGCGCACGGTCGTCGCCTCCAGCGAATTATCGACCATGGGCCTGCTGCGATCACTCGGAGCGTTCGTTCCCCATGCCCTCGGAGTACAGCGGCAGCTCGACCACGAACCTCGCCCCCTCGGTGTGATCGCCGGGAATGCGGTCCTCCACCCAAACCTCCCCGCCGTAGTTCTCCACCAGCCGCTTGACGAGATAAAGACCGAGACCGCGTCTGACCGGTTTCGCCAGTCCCATGAGGGAGCGGTCGAAGATGGCCTCCTTACGCTCGTCCGGGATGCCCGGGCCGTCGTCGGCGATGTCCACTCTGACCATGTCGGCCCCGCCGCGGACGTCGGCGCTCATCGCCACCTCGATGTTGACCGCCCCAGCGGAGTGGTTGATCGCATTGCTGATGATGTTGGAGAAGACCACGCTGAGCAGCTCGGACGCCATCACCCGGCAGTCGCAGTCGCCCCGCTGCCGTATGTTCACTTCCCTCCCGGGCACCGAGCTGTGGTCCTCGATCACCTGCCCGAGCATCCTTCTCACGTTCACTGGACTGGTCTTCTCTCTTCCCGACTCCACGAGCTGCAGGTCCCAGATGTTGGCCACCAGCTCGGTGCTGTTCCTTAGCTCGGCAAGCGGCTTGGTGATGAGGCGCCGGTCCTTGTCATTGAGCTGGAACCTCTCCTCTGCCAGCTGCAGGTATCCCATGGCCGCGGTGTTGTAGTTGCTGATGTCGTGCGTCAGCAGGTCGACGTACAGCTCCGCCCGGGACCTTGCTTCGTCCAGGTCGCGCTCCAGCCTTCTGCGGGCGGTGATGTCGATGATGGTGCTCACCGCTCCGATGATCTCCCCGCCGCGGTCGAGGATGGGGACGGCAGATGCCAGCAGGGTGCCCTGCGCGCCGTCGGACCGCTTCATGTCGATCTCCTCGTTGATGATGCTCTCGCCCCTCAAGGCGCGGGCGATGGGCCATTCCTCTCCCTTGAGCCGGTCCGTCGATCCAGGGTGCCATCCGACGTATCGGTCCATCCGGTCTGCCTCTTTCGGTGCCGCCTCCTCCCCCCAGATCTGAAGCCAGCGCTCGTTCGCGTCCACCGAACGGCTGGTAGAATCGATGATTATGATGCCGACTGGCAAAGTGTCGAATATGGCCTGGAGGCGGGCGCGGTCCCCTTCGGTGCGCCTCTGCGCCACTTCCTGCTCGGTCATGTCGACCAGCACCCCGTCGATCCACTCGATCGTTCCCCGAGCGTTCCGGACGGCCGTCAGCGTGAGAGAGGCGGGGATGTAGGTGCCGTCCCTGCGCCTGACCTTCACCTTCTGGTACTTGACCTCCTCATGCCTTGACAGCCGGGCGAGCAGGACCGGCCGGTCCCGGACGTCATGGTACAGGTCGAAGGCGCTCACTCTCATCAGCTCCTTGGCGCTGTCGTAGCCGAGCATCCTGGCCAGGGCGGGGTTCGCTTGGACGATGACCGCCCCCCTGGCAGCGGTGCGGAATATGCCCACGTCCACGTTCTCGACCAGGGTCCGGTACTTCTCTTCGCTCTGGGCCAGGGCTTGATTGGCGCGCTCCAGCTCGTCGATGCGCTCCTGAAGCTGCGGATAGTAGCTCTTCCGCTGCCCGCTTGCTCCAAGGCCGATTATCCTCTCCCGGATATCGTCCATCCGCTCGTCGGGTTCACAGCGCCCGCTCATACAGCACCTCGATGTCCTCCCTCGTTACCTTACGCGGGTTCGTGGCCAGACAAGGGTCCGCGGCGGCGTTCCGGCTCACGTATGGGATGTCCTCCCGCCCCAGGCCGCAGCTCTCCAGCCCGCGGTCGGCGCCCAGCTCCTTGCGGAAGCCATCGATCTTGCCGATCAAGGAGCCCTTTCCCCCGGCGGCGCCGAACATCGCCCTTTCGAGCATGTCGTACTTGTCCCTGACGCAGGGATAGTTGAACTCTACCACGCATTCCAGCAGGGCGCCGCCGGTCTCTCCGTGCGATGAATCGCAGAAGCCGCCGGCGCTGTGGGCCATGGCGTGAAGGACTCCCAGGCTGGCGTTGGAGAACGCCAGGCCGGCGTACAGGGACGCGAGCATCATCATCTCCCTCGCTTTCTCGTCCTCGGGCCGCCGATGCGCCGCCGGCAGGTTCTCGGCCACCAGCTTGGCCGCTTCGAGGGCGAACAGGTCGGTGAGCGGCGACGAGGCGTTGGAGACGTATGATTCGAACGCATGCGCCAGCGTGTCCATTCCGGTAGCGACCGTCAGGCTGTCATCCATGGTGGCGGTGGTCGTCGGATCGATCAGCGATAGGTCCGGCACCAGCAGCCGGCTGATGATGGCCATCTTCTTTCTCCTCTCGGGGTCGGTGATGATGGCGACCGGCGACACGTCGGCCGAGGAGCCGGCGGTGGTGGGAACGCATATCAGCGGCGGTCCCGGCACCCGCACCTTGTCGACGCCCTCGAAGCTGACAATGTCCTGGCCGCCGGTGGCGACGATCCCGATGCCCTTGGCGCAGTCCATGGGGCTGCCGCCGCCCACCGCCACTATGAGATCGCAGTCGTCGTCGAGGTAGCGGCGGGCGCCCCGCATCACATCATCGGTCCTCGGATTCGCGGCCACGTCATCGAACAGGGTGATGCGCAGTCCGCTCTGCTCCAGAGATCCCATCACTTTCTCGGTCCAGCCTGCCTGCCGAACTCCGGCGTCGCTCACGACGAGCACTTGACGTCGTGAGAGATTGTAAGCATGCTGCCCCACCAGCTCGATGGAGCCACTACCGAAGATCACCTCAGGGGAAGCGAACTTCCTGATGGGCAAACGCTCGTATGACAGAACTGGCACCCCCGGCCGCGGGACATGTACGATTACAGAATTGAAAAATGTTCCGGCCGGGGAGGCCTCACGCCATGTATTTGAGGCGCAGGTTCACCCCGCCGGTGTTGGTGCTCAGCCTGGTCTCGAGGTTCGAATCGCTGGTATAGTTGTCCGACCTCAGGTCCCCGTCGGTGCCGTTGAAGCCCGTGCGATCCTGCACCGAGATGCCCCCCAGCGTGGCCGTCGACGTCACCCTGGCCGAGGTGTTCCCCTCCAGGTTCATGGTGAGGTCGATGCCGCCGGTGGTGGCCTCCCCGGTGAAGGTGACGTTCGATCCCAGGCCCTCGGTCTGCGTCACCGTGGCGCGCACCCCTCCGGTGGTGGTCGCTAGCGCCACCGAGGCGTTGTCCCCGACCACAACGTTGTTCCACGTGAGGTCGACCCCGCCGGTCGTCGCGTGCATGCTCAGCGGGCCGTTCAGCGTCACGTTGTCGGCCATGGTAGCGCGGAGGCCGCCGGTGTCCACCGAAAGATCCATCGCCGTCAGCTCCACGCCGGAGGCCGTCACGTCAAGCCCGCCCACTCCGTTCGAGATGGTCAGCGCGGTACGTAGCTGGTTGGAGACTAGGAGCGTGCAGGTGATGTCGCTGCTGAAGAACGGTATGATGGAACCGCCCAGAGTTACGTTGGCGTCGACGATGAGC
>DATD01000012.1:62449-86824 GCA_002504525.1 Methanomassiliicoccus sp. UBA345 | reverse complement strand
TGTCCCGTTACGTCAAGCGAAACCCCGACATTGGCATCATCAACGAACCTCACCGTAACATTGCCCACGTCGATGTTCAGGTTCAGGGTCAGCGCCTCCACCCCCGTCCCGATGGCCGCCTCCCTGTGCTCTTCCACCGGCGCGCTGCGGAATGGGATGAGCAGCAGCGCTGCCACGACGATGATCACGATGAGGATGACGATCAACGCCAGGATCACGCCTATGATCCCTCGGCGGTCATCGCGGAGGCGCTTCATGATGAAATAACGGCATTCCCGTCATTATAAAATGTATGGAAGATGGCATTCGAACGCGGTCGAACGAAGATTAGAAGGGAAAAGGATCTCGCCGGCAACGCGCCGGAAGGATTTTCCAGGCCGCCCCCGAGCAGTCCTTGCTGCCTCAGGGGTGTGAACTGAGTGGGGCGGCCTGATGGTTAGAGGTTCGTTTTACCAGACCCTCGACCTGACGGACTTGTTCCGGTTCAGGATCAGCATCGTGATGCCGAAGTAGAACAGGAACGCCGCAACGAAGGCAGGCAGAGCGGTGATGTCCGCGAACCTGTCGTAGGCGATCCACATGGTGCCGATGACGGCGATCATGCTTCCCCAGAACAGGCTGTACACGGAGTCATTGCCCCAGCGGCCGGAGGTCCTGGCGCCACGGAGGTAGGAGAACGCGCCGAGGGCCATGCCGTAGATGCCGATCTCGAGCATGATGACTGGTATCATGAGGTATATGCTCTCGCTGACCACGTAGAACGCGATCAGCAGTGCGAAGCCGACCGCTATGGTGATGACACCAACGGTCTGGCCGTCTATGTTCCTAAGGTCGAATGTCTTCCCATCCTGAGACATGCTTGACGAATCGTCATCTAATTATATAAACATTGTCAGCCCCCTGTCTGACACTTGGAGCATTTGCGTCAGACCTCCATCCTCCCCGACAGCGTTCCGCATGGTATCTGGATGAGCCGCCGCGGCCGTTCGGGAACGCGCGGCGGTATGACGCCGTCCTCGGCGCCTGCTCCGGCATGATTATCCCCTATGGCTTGCAATGAACGCGGCGATGCTCACCGTTCTGGTCCTGGCGCTCCTCCTGCTTGCGGTCCCGATGCCCAGCACCGAGATCGCTGAGAAGCTGCTCGCTCCCGGCGAGTCGATAACCTTCGACATCGACAGCGGTTCCGGATTGTACTTGGCATACACTGTGACGGCCGACGCTCCTATCGATGTCCTGCTCACTCATGACGGCGAGACCGTTCTGGAGGACCACTCCTCGCTCTCCGTCCGCCGATCGGTCTTCCTGCCGAATGGGTCGTATATCCTCACCATCGCCAGCAACTGGTCGTCAGGAGCTAAGGTGGACTACCGCATCTATCTGGACCACGAGGTGCTGGGCGGACTGACGGCCAAGAACGTGCTGGTGTTGAGCATCGCCGCCGCCATCGGCGTAGCCGCGGCGGTCCGTCTGGCACGCAGGAAATGAGAACCTTTATTATTGGGGCGCTCCCAAGATAGTACGGGGTGTACTGGGACGCTTAGAACGATCCTTCCTGTGATAGCAACGGCTCTTCTCATCTCGATCGTCCTGTTCACCCCTGCCTCCGCCGATTCGGGGGAGGTGCTCGTCCCCTCCGGAGGATCGCACTCCTGGAAGATCGTGCTGGACCGCGAGACCCGGTTCTCATACGACGTCGAGGACGAGACCGGCGGACGGATCGACCTGTTCCTCATGACCGCTGCCGAGCATCAGCGCTTCGAGGAAGGAGAGCCGTTCACCTACATCGCCGACGGTTCCTTCACCTCCGTTCCGGGGGCATCGGCGGAGCTGGTGCTGCGGCCCGGGACCTATTGCCTGGTGGCGGTCTCCCCGGCCGGCGCGGAGGGTTCGATCGTCCGAGAGTCGTTGCTGTCGTTCAACATCAGCGTGGAGACGAGCTCGGCGTCCGACGGCCTGAGGGCCATCATGGCCTTCGGGGTGGTGGCCGTGCTGTGCCTGGTGATCGTGATAGCGTTCGACACGCTGTCCCGGCGGAGGAAGGAGGCGGCTAGGGGGGAGGAGAAGCGCCGCTGAAGGCACTTTCGGAATGCCCCTGTCCCCGTTCTTATACCCGGACGCGCCGTCAGGCGCCGAGAAGGGATGAAGTGGAAGAGCCATGTGGCCATAGCCAAGGCCATCTCTGCCGAGATGGGCCTGCCGGACGAGCTGGAGAGGGCGCTGTGCAATGGATCGGTGGAGCCGGACCGGAGGCCGGACGCCGCTTTCCGTGAGCAGGGCAGCAGACTCCGCATCGTGCGGGCGCCCCATCACACCCCGCCCACGGGAACGATCATGGCGTACATGTGGCGGGCCCGTCAGGCCTACCTCATCGGCAACGACTACTGGGCCCTGAAGAACCTGGGGAGGGGGCTGCACTACATCCAGGACAAGAGCGTCTCGCCGGGGCGGAACTTTCGCCGCCACGACGCCCGGGAGGAGGAAGTGGCGGACCTGTGCCCTATGAGGCATGCGGTGCTGGATGGCATCGATGCGGCCGTGTGCTCGCCGCGCTTCGTCCGCCGCTGCGTCACCGACGTTCGTCCGCTCAAGAATCCCGATGAGATCATGCACCAGGCGACGCTGTTCTCGGCGGCCATCTCCGCCTCGGTCCTGGGCCCGCCGGAAGCGGAGGACGAGCTGCTCGATAAGTATAGGGTGGCCGTCAATGCGTATCGCTTCAGGCCGGCGATCGGCGGCGCGGTGGCCGCCGGTTCGCTCACCGCCGCCTATCTTGGCGTTCATCCCGCCGCGGCCGTTGCCGGCCTGGCCGCCGCCGCTGCGGTGGTCGTCGCTCCATCGTACCGGCGCCTGTGCACCGAGGCGGAGTGGTTCGGCCTGGACGCTCACAAGCGGTAGGGGCGGCCTTCCTCGGGGACGATGACCTCGATACCGTCGTCCTCCAGGCATGAGAAGAGCTCCGGCGCCTCGGTATGTATGGGCATGACCGCTTGCGGACGTATGTCCCTAACAAGCTGCAGCACCCCGGAGGCGGAGATGTGGCCCGATGCGTGGTACCCTTCCACTTTCCTGGGGACCTCCCTCCCGGCGACCGTCTCCATCCGGAACCCGACCGGCCTCATGCCGAGGCGATGAAGCCAGTTGGACAGCCGCCTGAAGTCGATCTCCTGCTCCTCGCTGTACGCCTCCGATGACGAGTAGATGAAGGTGCCGCCGTCCGTCCGGATGTCCAGCATGCGCCCCAGGTCCCAGAAGGAGAAGCTGAGGATGAACGATGAAGGCGAGTCGGCGATCTCCTTCGCATCTACCATGCGGCGAGAGTGCAGCTCCCTCACCTCTTCCTGGTACCGGTCCTCGCGCGTTCTGAGATCATCGTATATGCGAAGGCCGTCCAGGCGGTCCACGCCGTCGGCCCGGCGCATCGACTCCAGCAGGTGCGCGTCCTTCATCAGGATGACCAGCTCCCGCCCGGTCGCCGAGGCGATGCGGCGGAAGATCTCCAGCCGCTCCACGTTGCGCGCGCCGAAGTCAGCGACCACCAGGCCGCGCTCGTCGCTCACCGCCCGCAGGCAGTTCTCCTCCACGATCTCCTCCGATTCCTGGCGCTCCTCCCTCGACGCCCTGGTCCCCTCGACGATGAGCAGCCGAGGGTCGAGCCCCCTGGCCTGCTCGGCGAACCTTTCCGTCTCTCCTCCGTTACGGCCGTGCGCACGGAGGTCTCCGGAGTATACGACCCATCCTGCCTTGGTATTCACGGCGTAGGCGGCGGCGCCATATATGGAGTGGTCCACCGGGAAGCACCTTACCTCGATCCCGGTCTCATCGATCCGTCCGATCGCCCCGGCCTCATAATTGGCGGCGCGGGCCTCGCGCCTGCTGGAAGGCGTTGACGCGTACAGCTTGCGAAGCCCGTCGGGGCAGTCGCCGGGCAGCAGCAGGCCCCGTCCGACGTACCTCTTGCCGGACGATATGCACCGCGGCTCTCCCCTGCTCCTCATTCTCTCGGACGAATAAGGGCAGTCATACTGCACGTCGCCCTTGTTGCAGTCGCGGAGCGATTTGATGATGGCCGCCGACATGGGGGTGCATGCGAACGGTATGTTCATGTCCAGGAGGGAGGCGTGGCCCACATGGTCCATGTGGGCGTGGGATATGAGCACCGCGTCGACCGCCACCCGTCTGGCCATGGAGCGGTCCACGTCCTCGGGGAAGATGTCGTGGCGGTAGCATGTCAGCGGAGGAACGATCCCCATGGCCAGCAGGTCATGGATCCCCCGGTTGGAGCGCGGCCTTAGGAACTCCTCATAGTATCGTCCGATCTTCGAATAGCTCATCCCGAAGTCGAAGAACAAACCTCGCCCGGCGTGCCCGTCGTCGAAGGATAGGTGGACCTTGTTGCCTCCGATGCACCCTGCGCCGTCAAAGACGGTCACTTCCGCCATATGATCCCCGGCGGGGCATGGCGCGGCGTTCAGATAATGCTTGGCCCGCTAGGCCGCCTATAATCGTTCGCCCGCTGCCATGGCATCGTTGAGCGTGCGCATCATCTCCCCTATGCCGCCCACCCCGGCCAGCGGCGCCCGGACCCGCTTGCCCGGAAAGACCTCCTCGATCAGCAGGATGAAGCGCCTCCCTCCCAGCGCGATGACGGCGTCGTAGTCGTCCAGCTTCCTGCGGCGGGCGTGAGCGTTCAGCTGCCCGGCCGTCAGCGGCTGGGTCTCCGGCCGGTACAGGCATCGATCATGGGGCCGGCGGATGACCTCCTCGGGCCACATGAACCCGTGGCAGGGGTCCAGGATGCACCACGAGCCATGGTAGAATCGCTCGGCATAGTCCTGGCACTTGCGCGAGAACCCCCCCGTGTACGCGCGGCCGGCGCGGACCGGGAAGTCCGGGGAGGAGTCCCAGGCCCGCCTCTCGGACGGCGTGGCCACGCACAGCGTCCGCGGGCCTATGGGGCGCATGTACTCGAACGCGTCCCGCTCGCCCGGCGCGCCATCGGAAGGAACGAAGGAAGGTATGGACGTCACGCCGCGTCACGTGGCCTCCACGTATATAACTTGGTCGAGCGGCCCTCCGAACGTCGAGGTGAAGATGGTGCGGGAGGCTCGTCCGGCTGCCATCTACGTCGTGCGGCGCATGTCCGGCCAATTAGCTTTATCAATCCACCGACCAATATTCGGTCCGATCAAAATGGTCGCACTTGTCAAGGACTACATGATAAGGAAGCGAGAGATCGTTTCCCCCGACGACTCGGTACAGAGCGCCATCGAACTGATGGTCGACCACGACCAGGGCAGCGTCATAGTTGTCAGCCCCGATGACAAGGTGATCGGCATATTCACCGAGCGCGACGTGTTGCGCCGTTATCTTACCAGCCAGGACAAGTTCCTCCACTTGAAGGTGTCGGAAGTGATGAGCTCGCCGGTGACGACGGTCAGCGTTGACACGACGATTGCCGAGGCCTTGGCCCTGATGAACCGGAAGAACGTTAGGCGGCTGCCGGTGGTCGACGGCGACGGCCGCATGATCGGGTTCGTCTCCTGGATGGAGATGTTCAAGAACCTGCCGATCGACTGAGCCAGCGCTCCGGGGCCGCGCCCCATCTCTCTCTTTTATCACGCTCCCGCCCCGTGGCCGGCGCATTCAGGCAATCTTTTTTTACGTCTAACGATACATATGCAATCCAACAGCGGGCCGGAAGGCCGCGCGGAGTTGAGAACATGGCAAAGAAAGGATTCATGACCGATATCGAGAAGGACACCGTGAACAACACCGACTTCCGCAGGGTCCTCTATACCAGCAAGTTCAGCCAGCTGGTGCTGATGAGCCTGAGGCCGGGCGAAGAGATCGGGGCGGAGGTCCACGACGACGTCGACCAGTTCTTCCGGTTCGAAGAGGGCGAGGGTAAGGTGTTCATCGACGATACCACTTATCGGGTGAAGGACGGCAGCGCCGTGGTGGTGCCGCGGGGCGCCAGGCACAACGTGGTCAACACCTCCAAGAACGCCGACCTCAAGCTGTACACCATCTACTCGCCGCCCGAACACCAGGACAAGGTGGTCCGCAAGACCAAGGCGGACACCGAGGGCGACACCGAGCACTTCGACGGCAAGACCACCGAGTGAGCGGAACGACCGCGGGGCCGGGGCCCCGCGGCTTTATATTTTTAAAAAAGTTGGTCTGTAAGGGGTTTCAATCGTCCAGGGTGGACAGGTCGCCGAGCGGCTGGCCGAGCTCCCTGGCCTTGAGGACGCGGCGCATGATCTTGCCTGACCGCGTCTTAGGCAGCGTTTCCACGAACTCGATCTCCCTGGGATAGGCGTAGTAGGCCAGCCGGGTCTTGACGAACTTGGTGATGTCCTCCTTCAGCTCGTCAGAGGGCTTGTTCCCCGGACGGAGGGTGATGAAGGCCTTCACGATCTCGCCCCTCAGCTCATCTGGTTTACCGATGACGCCGGCCTCCGCCACCGCGGAGTGCTCGATGAGCGCCGACTCCACCTCGAAGGGTCCGAGCCTCTCTCCCGAGGTCTTGATGACGTCGTCGGCACGGCCCAGGAACCAGAAGTACCCGTCCTCGTCGCGGTAGGCCTGGTCGCCCGCTATGTACCAGCCAGGTATGCGGAAGTACTCCTTGAAGCGCGGGGTGTTGCGCCATATGCCCAGCATCATGGACGGCCAGCCCGGCCTGAGCGCAAGGAATCCCTCGGTGCGGGGAGGGACCTCGTTGCCCTCCTCGTCCACCACGCCAGCGATGACCCCCGGGATGGGCTTTCCCATCGAGCCGGGCCGGATGGTCATGGCCGGGTAGTTGCAGATGAGATGTGCCCCGGTCTCGGTCTGCCACCAGGTGTCGTGGATGCGCCGGTCCATGGTGCGCATGGCCCAGCGGACCACCTCAGCGTTCAGGGGCTCTCCGACTGAGCATATGTGGCGGACCTTCTCGAGGTCGTGCTCCTTGACCAGGTCGTCGCCGGCCCGCATGAGCATGCGCAGCGCGGTCGGCGCGGTGTACCACACGGTGACGCCGTACTTCTCCAGGATGCTGTACCACATCCCGGCGTCGAACCGCCCCTCGTACGACACGATCGACGTGCCGAGGTACCACGGCCCGAATATGCCGTACGACGTTCCGGTGACCCAGCCCGGGTCGGCGGTGCACCAGTAGGTATCGTCGTCCCGGAGGTCCAGCACCCATCGGGAGGTGATGAGCTGCTGCACCATGGCGCGGTGCCCGAGCAGCACTCCCTTGGGCTTGCCGGTCGAGCCCGACGTGTAGTGGATGATGTACGGGTCATTGGGCGTCACGTTGACCGCCTGGAACTTGGGATTCCCGGACGCCAACACCTCCTCGAACGCGACGCAGTTCTCCCCCAGCTCCCCGGTCCCGCCGACGATGATGACCTTCCTGAGGTCGGCCAGGTCATCCAGTATGGGTAGTATGCGCTCATACAGATAGGGGGATGTGATTATGATGTTGGTGCCCGAATCGAGAGCGCGGTCCTTGACCGCCTCAGGCCCCAAGGCCGAGAACAGCGGGCCTGCGATGCCCCCCATCTTGACGATGCCCAGCATCGCCATGTACAATTCGGATGTCCGGTCCAGGTACACGAAGATGCGGTCGCCCTTCTTGGCCCCCAGCTCGATCAGGCCGCTGGCGAATCGGCTGGTTATGGCCGACATCTCCCCGAAGGTGTACTTCTGCACATCTCCGGCAGCGGTTATCGAGTACAGAGCGATCTTGTTCTTTCTCCAGTTAAGGGCGTGCCGGTCTATCGCCTCGTAGGCGGCATTGTAGACCGAACCCTTGGACCAGTCGAACTCCTTGTCCACGGACGCCCAGGCGAACTCCTTGCAGGCGACCTCATAGTCCTGGAGATTACCGGCTTCTCTTGGCGGTATGTAGCCCTCCATGCCATACGCTCCCGATTCTACTGTTGGGATGAATCATAGGTCGATATAAATGTTTATCGAAGTCCAACTACGACGATTGCAGATGAGTTACGAATTATCAAGATAAAGATGCGATATGTGCCGGGAACACAGCCTCGAAAGGTATAAAAATCACGACGATGGCCGAGATACTCGGCCGTAGCCGGCGGCCGAGGCGATGATGGACGATAAGCCTCCGCGTCCGCCCGCCGGCCGCCGGAACGATACGTTCCGGGCGATCCCCGACAGGGATTTATCCCTAGAGGGGCTGTCAGTGACATGATCCCCATGACCTTCGCCCAGAGGGTCCTGTCCCGGGCGAGCGGCCGCAGCGTCGTCGCCGGCGACATCGTCCAGGCCAAGGTGGACCTCGCCATGTCGCATGAGAACTCCGCCCTGGTCCTGAGATCGTTCCGCGAGATCGGCGCGGAGAGGATATGGGACCCGTCCAAGGTCGTCATCCTGTTCGACCATCGCATCCCGGCCAACACCATCAAGACTGCGGAGTCGCACCGGGAGGTCCGCGGCTTCGCTCGCGGCGCCGAGCTCCCTCACTTCTACGACCTGGGGGAGGGGATATGTCATCAGGTGCTGCCCGAGAAGGGCCATGTGCGGCCGGGCATGCTGATCGTCGGTTCAGATTCCCACACCACCACCTATGGTGCGCTGGGAGCGTTCTCCACCGGGATCGGAGCGACCGAGATGGCTTCGGTGTGGGCCACGGGAGAGATCTGGCTGCGGGTCCCGGAAACGCTGCGCATCCGCATCCGAGGAAAGCTGGCCCCGCGCCTGCGCTCCAAGGACGTCATCCTGAGCATCATAGGCCAGCTGGGCGCCGACGGCGCCGATTACAAGTGCGTGGAGTTCACCGGCGATGCCGTGGACCGCATGTCGGTGGCATCGCGCATGGTGCTGAGCAACATGAGCATAGAGATGGGGGCCAAGGCCGGGGTGTGCTTTCCCGACGCCACAACCGACGAATGGCTCGCCGGCCGCGTCCCGGGATGGAGCGGGATCGACGGCGACTATGGCCAGAACGCGGCGCCGGACGAGCAGATGGACGTCGACGTGTCTTCCATGGCTCCGCAGGTGGCCTGCCCGCATCAGGTGGACAACGTGTGCGACGTGACCGAGGTGGAAGGCACTAGGATCGACCAGGCGGTGCTCGGCTCCTGCACCAACGGGCGGCTCGAGGACCTGGCGGCGGCAGAGGCGGTGCTGCGCGGCCGCAGGGTCCACCGCGACGTCCGGTTCATCGTGGTGCCGGCCTCTCGCGAGATCTACATCGAGGCGGCCCGCAGAGGCATCCTCGCCTCGCTGGCGTCGTCGGGCGCGGTCATTGTCAACCCGGGCTGCGGACCCTGCCTGGGAGGCCACCAGGGGCTTCTCGCTTCGGGGGAGAGATGCATATCGACCACCAACCGCAACTTCAAGGGGCGGATGGGCTCCCCCTCCGCCGAGGTCTACCTGGCCTCCCCGGACACCGTGGCGGCGAGCGCGATCAGGGGCGAGATAGCCGATCCCCGGAGGGTATGACATGCTGACCGGAAGAGTATGGAGGTACGGCGACCACGTCAACACCGACCTGATAATCCCCGGAAGGTACCTGGACGATTACAACGCGGCAAGCCTGGCCGCCCATGCCATGGAGGACATCGATCCGCAGTTCGCCGGCGCCGTGAGGGCGGGCGACATCATAGTGGCGGGCCGCAACTTCGGATGCGGTTCATCCAGGGAGCAGGCGCCGCTGGCCCTCAAGGCCGCGGGGGTGGGCGCCGTCATCGCGAGCAGCGTGGCCCGCATCTTCTACCGCAACTGCATCAATGTCGGCCTGCCGGTCATCATATGCCATGACGCGGCCGGCATGTTCGCCAGCGGCGACATCGCAGAGATCGATCTCTCTGGCGGCACCGTTCGCAACGCCGGAACCGGCGAATGCGCCCGCTTCGATCCGCTGCCCGGCTTCCTCTTGGAGATCCTTGAGGGAGGCGGCCTCGTTCCGTTCATGAAGGGCCGGCTGGCCCAGGCGCCGTAGCCGCGACCAGCCACCGGTCCGGCGGGACCATGATCTCGAAGCGGGCGCCCTGTCCGGGCGTTCCGTTCTCGCGGACGTACATTCCGGACGTTTCCAGGATCTCCCGGGCCAGGTGCAGTCCCAAACCCCCTCCCCGACCGTGCCCCATCTCGAATACGCGCTCCTTTTCATCCACGGCCACGCCGACACCGTTGTCCTGGTACCCTATGCTGACCTCATCCCTCCTGGCCCGGTAGCCGACCTTGACCTCGGTCTGAGCAAGGATGATGGCGTTCGCGAACAGGACCCGGCCCTCCTGATCGATCACTATGATGCCGTCGTCCACCGCCTCCACGACGCCCCCGGGGCGAGCATCAGCGCCGGGACGATGAACAGGAGCGGCAGGTTCTTCGGCTGGATCATGGCCTTCCACCCCAGGAAGGTGTATGTATACAGAAGGAACAGCGGTGGCAGGGTCACGTTGACGATGCACTCGAGATAGTTCCAGAACAGTTTCTCTTGAAGAGTGGCGGAGGACAGCTCCATCCAAAACGCCGTCAAGAACGCCACGGAGAGGGCCATCAGGACGAGCGGCCTCCTCACCTTGCGAACGCCTTCCACCATGCGAAGGCGGCCAGCCCCAGCGACAGGATGACGGCCGCCACCAGAGAGATAGAGGAGAGGAAAGCGTCCGCCATGGCATATGGGTCGATGCCCGGGCATTATAGACTTGTTGAACCGTCGTAGCCATTGCATGACGACCGCGAATCAGGAAGGCGGGCCGGCCTGGGGAAAGGTTAAGAGCAACTTCGAGCATCCGACTGATATCCAAAACCCTAGTCACGACCAAAAACTAGGATATGGTGATGCCAAAGAACGAGAAGATCTGCATGACGTTGAGACAACTGGCCGTCGATCAGGCACCTTACCAAAGGTTTATAAGTGGACTGTTAATATCAGGCCACTCCCGCATGGTGAAAGTATGAAATATACTAGATTTGAGAAGGCGCGCATTATCGGAGCCCGTTCGTTACAGGTATCCTTGGGAGCGCCTGTCCTGATCGACATCCCGGAGAACATGATCGACCCAGTTGCGATCGCCATGCTTGAATTCGAAAGGGACGTGCTCCCGATCACAGTCAAAAGAGATGAGTGAGGGTTTTTTATGAGCGAGGAAAACAAGACCGAGCTTCTGGTGCCTGAGGATGTATACCTCACCTCTGGTGTCCACATCGGTACCCAGCAGAAGAGCGCCGACATGAAGAAGTTCATCTTCAAGGTCAGGTCGGACGGCCTCCTTGTGATGGATGTCAAGCAGACCGATGCCCGCATCAGGGCCACGGCCAAGTTCCTGGCCCGGTTCAAGCCGGAGTCCATCCTGGTCTCTTCGGCCAGGCAGTACGGGCAGAAGCCGGCCAAGATGTTCGGCAAGACCCTGGGAGCGAGGGTGTTCGCTGGACGTTTCGTCCCCGGCACCCTGACCAATCCGACCCTCCCCGACTTCATGGAGCCCGAAGTGCTCCTGGTCACCGACCCCGCGGCCGACAAGCAGGCCGTCGACGAGGCGGTCAGCGTCGGGATACCGATCGTTGCGCTTTGCGACGCCAACAACGAGACGAGAAACATCGACCTGGTGATCCCTACCAACAACAAGGGGCGCCGGGCGCTGGCGTGCATCTACTGGCTGCTCACCCGCGAGATCCTCAAGGAGCAGGGCGTCCTGGTCAATGACGAGGACTACAAGCTCACCATGGAAGATTTCGAAGCGAGCCTGTAAGCTGGTCCTTGGGACCAGCACTTTCAAACCACTTCCACCGTTTTCATTATCCATTGTCCGCATCGATCACGGCGGGCGTTCCATCATGGTCGGCCAGGCCGGCGGCAAACATTGAAATAAGCCAGGCAGCGATTTCTCAGGCATGACCGTCCGCCACCCCGTCGTCGCCGGGCAGTTCTACCCGAACAGCGAGATGCAGACACGCGCCGAGATCGAAGGCGCCTTCCTCTCCCCGCTGGGCCCTGGAGAGGTGCCGGAGGTGGTCAAGAAGGGGGAGCGGAGCATCGTCGGCGCGGTGGTGCCTCACGCCGGGTGGATGTACTCCGGCCCGGTGGCGGCGCATGTGTACGCTGCACTTGCGCGAGACGGGTTCCCGGAGACGTTCATCATCATAGGTCCGAACCATCAGGGCGCCGGGGCTCCAGTAGCGACCACCACCCAGGACTTCGCCACCCCGCTCGGCTCGGCCACCGTGGACCAGGATATCGTCCGTAGGCTTGGGCGGCTCGTCGTCGACGACCCCATGGCGCACCGCTTCGAGCACTCCATCGAGGTCCAGATACCCTTCCTCCAGTACCTGGGAGGGGACATCAGGTTCGTCCCCATCTCCATGTCCGCTCAGGACCCCCAGACCGCCGCGGAGACGGCCAGCGAGATCAGCGACGCCATCGACGGGAAGGACGTGGTCATCCTGGCCTCGTCGGACATGAGCCATTACGTCCCGCGTGAAGTGGCGAAGGAGAAGGACGCCGCCGTCATCGACCGCGTGCTGGCCATGGACGCCGCGGGCGTATACGACGAAGTGGCGCGCCGCAGCGTATCGATGTGCGGGTACGGGCCGGTCATGACCATGATGATGGCCTGCGGAGGGACCAGGGCCGAGCTGCTGAAGTATGCCAGCTCCGGGGATGTATCGCCCATGAGAGAGGTTGTCGGCTATGCCGGCATCGTCGTGAGGCGGTGAACATGCCCGACGGGACGGGCGCCTGCCCTCGCTGCGGCACCCCCTCATCGCCGGGGGAGCGATTCTGCCGTCGATGCGGTTACGACCTTGCGGCGCCCCCCCAGCCCACCTCCTCCTCGGACGCGCGCAGGCGCGCCGTGGAACTGTCCATGGGGCGGAGCGTATCGGACGAGATCATGTCGCCGCTGTGGATACTGGTCCCCCTCCTGGCAGTGGTGGTGGGCTTCGCGGCCGGTATGCTCCTGCTGTTCTTCTACCCCACGGCCGGCGGCTTCCTGATATTTCTCGGCTCGATCCTGGCGGCGGCGCTCTTCATCTACCTCAACTACAAGCTCATCGACCGGATGAACAGGCACATGGCAAGGGAGGCGGCGCTGCGGCGCGCGCTGATCGACCATCTGTGGGCCAGAGGGCAGGAGCGCGGGACGGCCGCCGCGATCCAGCCGTACATCTCGGCTCTGGAAGGGATCGACCAAGGCGCGCGGATCGCCGAGCGGCCCCGCTCCACCCTGTGGTCGCTGGCCATCCTGATCCCCATCGTCGGCATCGTCCTGTACTTCTACATGCTCTATTTCCTCAGCCAATTCGCGTTCGAGCATGACGACCGCTGGCATGCCTTCGCCTACAACGTTCATCTGGCCTCGACGGTGAACGGCGAGAACGTCCCCCCGCCGCTCCCGCGGTTCCAGCAGGACAGGAGCTTCCTGCTGTTCCTCATCGTCACCATCATATTCAGCCCCTTCGTGATCTACTGGTACCTGAAGCTCATCGAGGACACCAACACTCATTTCAGGGAGATGTGGGCCTTCGAGGACGGGTTCCGCTCTTCGACCGAGAGGGCGATGTGAGAAAGAGGGGGAAGGGGCCCCTAGGGGCGTTCAGATGCGCTTCATCTTTCCGATGGTCGGCTCGTAGATGAGGCCCTTGTCCAGGAGGGAATTGTTGATCTCCTCCAGCTCGTCCTCGCTGATGCCGAGCTTGGCCGACTCCTTGATCAGTTCGGAGAGGGGGGCGCCCTTCTTGTTGACGTCCAGCTTCTCGATGAGCTTCAGGATGACCTCTTCCTTGTCGCTGTCGTCGAGCTCCTCATCATCGATCTCCTCCGGGCCGGCGGGCATCTCCCTTGGCAGGGGAAGGTCGAAGGTGCGGTCCGGTAGCAGCTGCTCCAGCGCCTCCAGCACCGTCCCGCGGAACCGGTTGACGTCGCTGTCCTGGTAATGCTCCACCGCGCGGACCACGCCGTCGGCCAGGACGGGCGGGAAGCCGAGGTTGACCAGGCTCTCGGCGGTGGGGTTCTCCATCTCCCTGGCCTCCTCCATGGCATCGATGCGGCGGAGCGTTGCCCGGACGGTCTCCAGCAGCCAGTTGTCCTTGATGTGCTCGTCCACCGACAGCACCTTCTCCGCCCGGACCGACACGTAGAACTTGCCCTCGTCGGAGCTGTAGGTGCGGCTCTTGCCGATCACCGCCACAAAGGAGGGCGGCTCGATCTTGGCCAGCGCCGCGCTCGCCTCCGGGGCGTACTTTCCCGCGTACACGTAGAACTTGTCGGTGCCGTCCGAGACGGTCGCGCGCCAGTAGGGGTCCTGGTCGGTGCCCAGGTTCTGCATGTCGGTCAGTATGCCGACGATGAACAGGCGGTTGATCATCGCTCCCAGGGGAGTGATGACGTAGGAGGGCGCCTTCTCCCCTTCCCCTTTCAGCTCCAGGGTGGAGGCGTTGAACTCGGACGCGAACACCCGCCAGGCCGGTTCCCTTATCTTCATCAGATCACCTCGATCTTGCTGAGAAGGGCCTCGGCCTCGCTCCTCACGTCCGGAGTGGCGAACTTGGCCTCGGTGACGGTCATCGACAGCCCGTAGTCGTCAGACATCACCGTGCCGCGCAGCTCTATCGGCTTGGCGAGCAGGCGCTCCTCGAAGCGCTGGGAGATCGCCTCGGTGTCCATGGTCTCCCTGGCCTCATCCAGCGCCTCCTTCAGGGTGACGCCGGTGAGCGCCTCGGAGACCTCCCTCTTCATCACGGCGGTCATGGCCGCGAAGCCGTCGTCCACGATGACCCTGATCCTCAGGTCGGGGACCTGCTGTACCTTGCCGTGGATCTGGCATACGCCCTTGAGGACGACGCGGTTGCATTCCGGGCATCGGAAGATGAGGCCGGTGCCCTTCTTGATGTCCACGATGGTGCCGGTGGTGACCACATCGAAGGCGCCTCCCGCCTGCTCGATGCTCTCGATGGACCTGCGGACCTCTTTGGACAGCTCCTCGGCCGACGGGAACTCGCCATTGGGCCTGGCTATGTCCGCCTTTTCTCCGAAGCTTATGCGGGGGATGCCCTTCCATCCCTTGACATAGCCGTTGGAGACGGTGATGACCTCATCCTCGCGGAGCTTGAAGTCCTCCCAGGCGGTGAACTCCACCCGTCCGGTCTCGTCGGCCATGATGCCGCTGAACATGGTCTTCTTCCCCGATGGGGTGTCCACCTCGCGGCTCTTCAGCGAGAGGATGCGCCCGGTGAGGGTGATGTTGTTCATGCCGTCGCTAAGCCCGCTGACCTTCACGGTCTGGGGAGCGGAACGCCCGCCGGCGGGGGGGACGCTGACACCCTCGGGGACGGTTATCTCCTCCTGAGGCCTCTCCTCCACCACCACGCGGTTCCCCAGATGGACCTCGGGCTGCCCGTTCCATTCCCGGGTGTAGGCGTAGCGGATGAGATAGTTGGTGTCAGGCTTCAGATCGGCCTTGGTGAGGTCCCACACCGTGAACTTCACCGTGGTTCCCGCCTCGTCGGCCAGCACCCCGCTCTGGATGGTCTTGGGGGTTCCGGAGACAGTGATCTCCCTGGTGGTCGACGACATCACGCGCGCCAGGATGTCAACGCTGCCCTCGTTGAGGCCGAGCTGCGCCAGGGTCTTGTTGCTTCCCTTGGCCAGGGCGTTGGGGTCGCCGCCGTACTTGCGCACGATGTGGCGCCTCGACGCCTCCACGGACATGCGGTAGACGTTGAGATAATTGTCCAGGTCGCGTTCGATGTCCTGTTCCTTCACTTTTCCTTCCAGCACCCTGGATATTTCCTTGACGTGGGGTGCGAGCTCTTCCTTGTTCATCATGTCCAAACCTCGCTTGATGAGTTCCTAGAACGCCTATGACGTTTTGTATTAAAAGGATGCTACCCGGTGGCCCGAAAGTAACCCTGCCGCTCATGATCCCAGAGGTATGCCAGCCGCCGAGGGCGTCGATGTTTCGCATCGAAAACGATTGAAGGGAAGGTGCCGAGACGCGACAGGGCGGCCCGGTCGTTCTTCTTACTCCGTGAACGTCTCGCCCTTCTCGAACGTCTCCTTCAGGGCGGAGATCAGCAGTTCCCGGTTGCGGCGGAGGTGACTCTCGTACCACGCCTTGACGACCTCTCCGAGCTTTTCGTGGAGCATGTCCATGTCCACCTCGCCCAGCGGCGCGTCGTAGATGACGAACTGACCGAACATCCTCTTCCAGCCGGCGAACTTGTAGTAGTGCTCGCCCTCGCAGTACTCGAACACCATGCGCATCCGCATGGTGACCTCGTCGTTGTAGAACCACACCTTCAGGGAATCCCCGTTGCGGCCCTGCTCCTGGGTGCGGTCCACCAGCTGGATGTTCTTGACCCCGGCGTAATCGAAGTCGTTCTTCATCGTGTACTGCTCGGGAATGGAGGTCGGCTCGGAGAACACGTTCCTGGCCGGCTCCATGGTAAGATGGACATCGATCCTTTCGAACCTGGCCTGTATCCTGGCGAAGTCCTCTATCAATGACCGGTTGACCTTTGCGCGCTGGGCGTTGAGCTCCGCGACATCCTTCACGATGTTCTGGGTCTTCTGCTCCAGCTCGGCGTCCAGGTCGGCGAACCAGTCGTCCTTGTCTGCGTTTCCACTCGGCGCCATTTGAATCCCTTAGGGGGTTAATCAGCTATCCCACTTAAAAATATTCCCCACCGCAAAATATTCTGGATATTGATACATTCCCCGTCGGCCATCCGTGCGGTGGTGCGCTCGCCGCTTTCGATCGCCCCATGCAAGCGATGCAGGCCCCCGGACCCGGCAGCACCTCATCTCCCGTTCGGACCGTGTGTTTTATGACCCACCGACCAATTGTGGGGGACACATGGTGCTGTCTGAGCTATTGGATATATTGACAGGCATATCTGGCGATCCAATCCTCTATAGCATCGTATTATTTCTGTACACGATCGCCGCCACCATCATCCTGCCCATACCTGTCGAGACCGCCCTTTTCCTCAGCCCGGTGACGCCGATATGGCTGAAGGCGCTCATGCTGGGCCTGGGCAAGGCGGTCGGTGCCTCGGCGGTGTTCTTGCTGGGGGGCAAGCTGGAAAGCCCCCTGGACCGGGTGACCGCCAAGTGGGGATGGTTCAGGAAGTTCGTCGATCTGATGACCAGGTTCGTCGACAAGACCAGCTATCTGGGCATGTACATCATACTCAGCATACCCCTGATGGTGGACACCGTGCCGATCTACATCTTCGCGGTATTCAACAAGAAAGGGACCATGAACCTGCGTTATTTCGCGCTGACCAACCTTCTGGCCGGCATCACCCGCTCCGCGATAGTCTATCTCGTGTTCCACTATCTCGGGATAGAGCTCTTTGAGCCAATACCCACGCCGTGAGCAGAAAACTTTATGATAGGGTTTCAAAATCATAGGTTATGGTTCCAAAGAAGAGGATCATAGAGATCCTGAAGGATTACGATCCCGAGGATATCACCATCGCCACCCTCTGCTCTCACTCCTCAATGCAGATTTTCAATGGAGCCAAGAAGGAAGGGTTCAAGACCCTGGGCATTCATGTCAATCAGAAGGTCAAGTTCTATGATGCCTTTCCCTTGGCCAAGCCGGACGAGTTCATTCACTTCGATTCATATGATGAGTTCATCGACCGGGCCGAAGAGCTGAGGGACCGCAACGTGATCATCATCCCCCACGGTTCGTTCGTGGAGTATATGGGGACAGAGAGGTTCGAGAACATGGAGGTCCCCACATTCGGCAACCGGGCGGTGCTGAAATGGGAAGAGGACCGCGAGACCCAGCGCGACTGGCTCGAATCGGCCGGTGTGCAGATGCCGCGCCGCATTCCGGATGCCAGGGATATCAAGGAGCCGGTACTGGTGAAGTACAACGGGGCCAAGGGTGGGAGGGGCTTCTTCATCGCCAAGGACTACCTGGAGTTCAAGATGGGGATCGACCTCAGCCAGGAATCGTACACCATACAGGAGTATGTTCTTGGGACGCGTTACTATCTTCACTATTTCTACTCCCCGCTGCGCACCCAGGGATACCGGGTGGGCGAAGGCTCTCTGGAACTGTCGTCGATGGACCGTCGCGACGAGTCGAACATCGATGAACTGTACAAGCTAGGCGCGACCGAGGAGCTGAAGAAGCATGGCATGTTCCCCTCCCTGGTCGTCACCGGCAATATCCCGGTGGTCATACGCGAGTCGCTGCTCAGCAAGGTGATGGAGATGGGCGAGAACGTCATCCTGAAGAGCTACGAGCTGTTCGGCGGCCTTATCGGGCCGTTCTGCCTGGAGAGCATCGTCACCGACAAGCTGGACTTCAAGGTGTTCGAGATCTCATGCCGCATCGTGGCCGGAACGAACCCCTTCATCAGCGGCTCTCCGTACTCTGACCTGGTGGAGCCGGGCATGAGCACCGGGCAGCGCATCGCCAGGGAGATCAGGGATGCGTTGAGGATGGACCAGCTGGACAGGGTACTGTCGTAATGCTGCATCTCGTTCTCGCCGAGGCGGAGCTGGAGCCCGCCCTGCCCTCGGCCTGCGATGACATTCCGATCCTGGACGCGTACTTCCACCGCGAGCTGCTGAACGCTCTCCCGGACCACGAGCGGAGGGGGAGAGCCGACATCGTGCATCAGTGTCTGTCGCTGTGCCAGGGCTCGAGGCTGAATCGGGCCGGTATGCTCCGCACGTACGTTCACACCAGAGATGACAAAGTCATCGAGGTCGCCCCAACAGCGAGGGTCCCTCCCAACCAGGTGGAGTTCCTACGGCTGATGGGCCGGCTGCTCGACGGGCAGGATGTCGAAGGGTACGAGGCCCGGAGCATGACGTTCCGCTCGCTGATGGACCGCATCGCCGCCCCGTTGACGGTCGCCATGTCCCCGGACGGGAAGGAGGTCCGGCTGGCTGACGTCATGAGCGGTCGCGGCAGCGTCGCCGTGGTGGTCGGAGCATTCCCCTGCGGCGACTACCGTGGGCCGGTATACGAGCTGGCCGACGTAAGCGTCTCGCTCGGTCCGGAGCTATTGACCGTTCCGGCGGTGGTGTCCGAGGTATTGTGCGCGGCGTCGAAGCCCTTTCCATGATCCGATCCATGGGGTGCCGAGCCCGCTTCGCAACGTCTAGATACTAGACGAGCAGACGTCAGCGTGGTGATAGGATGACCTATGCCCGATTGTTGACCATGAAGGTACAGCCAGGAAGGAAGGAGGAGGCGATCGACATCATCGACGAGTTCGGCAAGCAGCCGGTCGAGGGCTTCGAGGGCATGCTGACCCTCCTGCCCACCGATGACCCTGATAGGGTGACCATCATCTCCCTGTGGGACTCTGAGCAGTCGATGCTGAACAGCCAGAGGAACGTCGTCCCAAGGGTCTCCAAGCTTCTCGGGGACCTTGTGATTGGAAAGGCGGAGATACACAGCCATCAGGTCCGCGAGATGCGGACGCAGAAGAAGTTGGTGCACGCATAAGGGGAGCGAGCACCTCCGCGGCGAGAAAGGGATGCCTATGGGGCGCGGCCGGAGGTGAGACCTTCCGCGCCCTGGGGGATAAGCCTTACCAGCCCCGGGCCTGCAGGCGGGCCTCGGGAGCGATGGACGCGGCGTCGATGCCCCTCATGGCGGCCCCGAGCCCCTTGGACACCTCGGCGATGACCTTCGCATCATCGTAGTGAGCAACCGCCTCCACGATGGCCTTGGCCCTTGGAGCGGGGTCGTCCGACTTGAAGATGCCCGAGCCGACGAACACGCCGTCGGAGCCGAGCTGCATCATCAGTGCGGCGTCGGCCGGAGTGGCAATGCCCCCCGCGGCGAAGTTGATGACCGGCATGCGCTGCAGGCGAGCGACCTCTTCCACCAGGTAGAACGGCGCCTCGATCTCCCTGGCGATCGCCATGAGCTCCTGACCGTCCTTTCCCTTCAGCTCGCGGACCTGGGCCATGATGGTCCTCTGGTGGCGGACCGCCTCGATGACGTCGCCGGTGCCGGCCTCGCCCTTGGTGCGGATCATGGCCGCACCCTCGTCGATGCGGCGTAGCGCCTCGCCGAGGTTCCTCGCCCCGCACACGAACGGTATGGTGAAATCCTTCTTGACCACGTGATAGAATGGATCGGCCGGGGTCAGCACCTCGGACTCGTCGATCATGTCCACGCCGAGGGACTGCAGCACCTGCGCCTCCACGAAGTGGCCGATGCGGCACTTCGCCATGACCGGTATGCTGACCGCGCTGATGATCTCCTCGATCATGGCAGGGTCGGACATGCGAGCCACCCCTCCCTCCTTGCGGATGTCCGCCGGGACCCTCTCCAGGGCCATGACCGCCACCGCTCCCGCTTCCTCTGCGATGCTCGCCTGCTCTGCATTGGTGACGTCCATGACGACGCCGCCCTGCTGCATCCTGGCGAACCCTCTCTTGACGAGGTCGGTCCCGTAGCGGAGCTTGGTCATATCCAGTTCAAAGGGCATCTTATCTCACCGGGGCTGGTTAACCTTGTTCTATATTTTAGGCTTTTCCAATTAACTGAACTTCCTCCACGTTCAATATGGGGGGCCGGAGCGTCCGGACCAATATATTCAATACTAGAAGGGGATGGCTTCGGCATGCATATCACAATCCTCATCGAGAATTCTCCAGGCTCGGACGAACGGCTACGCCACGAGCACGGCCTCTCCCTTTACGTGGAGGCGAACGGCTCGAAGTTGCTCTTCGACCTTGGGCAGAGCTCCCACTTCGCCAGCAACGCCGAGGTCCTCGGCATCGACCCCTCCGCCGCTGACATGGCCGTCATATCGCATGGCCACTTCGATCACGGCGGGGGCCTGGCCCGCTTCCTTGAGATGAATCCGTCGGCCCCGGTGTACCTGCGCCGCGGAGCTGACGGTCCGCACTATTCCGTCGCTCCCAGGGGGGAGCGGTACATCGGCCTGGACCAGGGCGTCCTGGCAGCGAACGCGGACCGGCTGAGGTGGGTGGACGGTGAGATGGAGATAGCCCCCGGCATCCATATGCTCACCCGCGTTCCGAATGGCGAACCCCGCCCGGCCGGCAATGCGCGCCTGCTCGTGAAGGAGAACGGCCGCTTCGTTCCCGACCGGTTCGAGCATGAGATGTTCTGCGTCATCCTAGAGGACGACGGCATGACGGTGATCACCGGCTGCGGCCATTCTGGCGTCACCAATATGATCAGGGCGGCCAAGGAGCGCTTCCCCGGGCGGCCGGTCAAGGCGGTCGTGGGCGGCCTTCACTTGTCGAACAGCCCGGCGGCCAACGACCTGGCCATGGATGAGAAGGGGATCAAGGCGTTCGCCCGGATCCTGACGGGCCTGGGATGCGCCAAGGTGGTCACCGGCCACTGCACCGGTGAGAGGGCGGCGTCGCTTCTGCAAGGAAGGCTGGGAGAGCGGTTGGTGAGGATGAGGACCGGGAAGCGCATGGATTTCTGAATGCCGCAAAGCATCGACGGAACCGCGTCAGTCGATGTCGCCGAAGAGGACGTCAGCACAAAGGATTATTACATACCCCCGTTATGCCAGTGCCGATGGCCGCCAAGCGCCTTGACAGCGTGCCCGAATCGGGAACAGTGCGAATCGCCAACATCGTAAGCAAGCTGAAGCAGGACGGCATCAACGATATCATCTCATTCTCCATGGGGGAGCCTGATTTCTCAACCCCCGATAACATCACCCAGGCCTGCAAGGACTCTCTCGACCGTCACTTCACCCATTACACTCCCTCGGCCGGGATACCGGAGCTGCGAAAGGCGGTGGCCGACCGCTCCCGGACCGAGAACGGCATCCCATGCACTCCCGCCAACGTCATAATCACCCCGGCCAAGCAGGCCATATTCATGGGGATATTGTCCATGGTGGACGAGGGGGACGAGGTCATCCTTCCCGACCCGTCGTGGGGGACCTACGAGGCATGCATCCGGCTGGCCGGGGGCGTGCCGAGATACGTGGGCTCGGTGGAAGGAACGGAATTCCGCATGACCCCCGAGGTGATCGCCGAGGCCATCGGACCGAAGACCCGGATGATCATGCTGAACACCCCGTGCAATCCGACCGGCGCGGTCATGACCAAGGACGAGATCCGCGGTGTCGCCGACCTCGCCCAGGACCATGACCTGATGGTGATGAGCGACGAGGTCTACGAGAGGATAATATTCGAGGGAGAGCACACCTCAATAGCATCCGTGGACGGCATGTTCGACCGCACCATCACGGTGAACGGCGTATCGAAGTCCTATGCCATGACCGGCTGGAGGCTGGGCTGGGCGGTCGCTCCGGCCCGCATCATAAAGTACCTCAACACCCTCCAGACGCACTCCCTGACATGCTGCGTCTCCTTCGTGCAGGAGGCGGCGGTGGAGGCGCTCAACGGCCCGCAGGATTCGGTGGCGGACATGGTCAAGGAGTTCCGCGCCCGCCGCGAACTCGTCATGAAGCATCTCCGGGAGATACCGACCCTGAACTGCGACGCCCCTCATGGCGCGTTCTATCTATTCCCTACGTTCGACCACAAGATGTCCTCCGAGGACATGGCCGCCTACCTGCTGGAAGAGGCGCACGTGGCGGTTACTCCGGGCTCGGTGTTCGGGCCGGCAGGAGAGGGCCGGCTGCGCATATCCTATGCATGCTCCAGGAAGGACATAGTGGACGGCATGGAGCGCATCAAGGCCGCCCTGGCCAAGCTCTGAGGCGATCCCTGCCGTTCAGTGGCTATCGTGGCGCCTCATCCGACATACGTGGATCGCGTCAGTTCATCGACGGCATTATGCTCTGATGTCAAGCAGAAAAGGGAAGGGAGGCGCAGAGAGCTATGGTTGGAACCGAGCCGCGATGAGATCGGCCGGCCTAGCGGTCCTGCGGCGGCAGCATGTCCGGTATGCTTCCGATGATGGGATAGACGGAGCCGCACTGGGGGCACGTCAGCGTGCCCTCCTCGACGTCCTCTCCCTCTGACCTCGTTTCTTTCAGTTCCAGGGGGTGGTGGCGGCACACCGGGCATGCCAGAACGTCTAGTAGCTGTCTCTTCACATGCCAGAGAGACTCTTGCGGGTATTTCTCTCTTTCATCGAGGCGGCCGGCGGTGGCGTCGAAATGCTTATTACCGGCCCTGCGGGTCCTAGGCGGCATATCGAGGGGTCCCATGAGAACGATCGACCTTAGGAGCGACACCGTCACCTTGCCCACCCGAGAGATGCTGGAAGCAATCACGCAGGCGGGACTGGGAGATGATGTTTACAGGGAGGATCCCACCGTCAACGAGCTCCAGGAGCTCGCCGCCAGGACCTTCGGGGCGGAGGACGCGCTGCTGGTCACGAGCGGCACCCAGGGGAACCTGGTGGCCATGATGACCCACTGCTGCCGCGGCGACGAGGTGCTGGTGGAGTCGGAGGCTCACATCTACTACTACGAGGTGGGCAACATGGCCGCGGTGGCCGGGATCGTCCCGAGGCTCATCAAGGGCGACCGAGGCGTGTTCACCGGAGAGCAGGTCCGCCAAGCCGCGAGGGGCAGGGACATCCACTTCCCTCCATCGCGCCTGCTGGCCCTGGAGAACACCCACAACCGCGCCGGCGGCTCCTGCTGGACCCCGGCCCAGATGGCCGATGCGGCGAAGGCCGCCCACGAGATGGGCATGAAGGTCCATATCGACGGCGCCCGGATCTTCAACGCGGCGGTCGCACTGGGCGTGCCGGTGTCGGAGTACATGCGCCATGTCGATTCCATTCAGTTCTGCCTGTCCAAGGGATTGAGCTGCCCCGCTGGTTCGATGCTGGTCGGCTCCCGCGAGTTCATCGAGGCCGCCCGCAAGAACCGCAAGATGGTGGGCGGCGGCATGAGGCAGGCCGGCGTGATCGCTGCTCCGGGCATCGTGGCGCTCAACACCATGGTCGCCCGCCTGGCCGAGGACCATGCCAACGCCCGTCGGCTGGTCGACAAACTCGAGGTGCTGGATGAGATCGTGATCGACCGCGCCTCGGTGCAGACCAATATCGTGGTGGCCGACGTGTCCGCCACCGGCATGACCGCGGCGGAGTTCAAGGCGCGGGCCTGGAAGAAAGGCCTGCTGGTCTCCGAGTTCGGGCCGGCGTCCGTCCGCTTCGTCACCCACCGCGGCATCACGGCCGAGGACATTGACCAGGTTGCCATGACGGTGGAGTCGATACTTCCCGCCTGCCGCTCAGGCGCGTGCTCCATCTGATCGCGTGGAAAAAAGGGTCCGGAAGAGGTTTTGGATCACTTCTTGGACGTTTTCTTCGCCGGCTTCTTGGCAGGCGCCTTGGCAGGAGCCTTCTTGGCAGGCGCCTTGGCAGCAGGCTTCTTCGCCTCCTTGGCCGGGGCGGCCTCCACGGGAACCGATTCCTCCTCATCGATGGTGAAGCACTCGCA
>DATD01000012.1:22966-62435 GCA_002504525.1 Methanomassiliicoccus sp. UBA345 | reverse complement strand
AAAAAAGGGTCCGGAAGAGGTTTTGGATCACTTCTTGGACGTTTTCTTCGCCGGCTTCTTGGCAGGCGCCTTGGCAGCAGGCTTCTTAGCTGGCGCCTTGGCAGCAGGCTTCTTCGCCTCCTTGGCCGGGGCGGCCTCCACGGGAACCGATTCCTCCTCATCGATGGTGAAGCACTCGCACTCCTCATCATCGCATTCCTCGGTCTCCAGGAAGTCCACCAGGAAGGAGCTCATCTCCTCGAGGATGATCTTGACCTTCTTGGTCTCGCCCTCTGCGAGGAGCTCGATCGCCACCTCGAGGTCTTCCTGCATGGCCGAAAGGTCGTCGTCCAGATCGTCTAGCATGGCGTAGAGATGGTCCATCTTGCTCACCATGAGGCAACATATCCCCCATCATAGATTAAAACTAGCTGTCCAAAGCCCCGTCGGCAGAGGGCTGGGAGGCCAAAGCTCTTATCATGCCGTGTCATCACCTGTCACACTCGGGGCGGCCCATGGCCGCCCCGCAGGGACGCGGCCGCTGATCGGCCTTCATCGGAGATGAACATGGCATATCTGGATCAACACATGGAAACGATTTCCCAGGAAGAGTTGGAAAGGCTTCAGTACCGGCTTCTCAAGTCCCAGGTGACCAGGCTCTATTCTTCATCTCCCTTCTATCATGCCCGCATGAAGGAGGCGAACGTCCTCCCGGACGATGTCCGCTCGCTGCGGGACATCGTCAAATTGCCCTTCGTCCACAAGAAGGACCTAAGGGACAATTACCCGGATGGGATGCTGGCCGTGCCGAGGAGGGACCTGGTGCGGTTCCACGCCTCGTCGGGAACGACCGGCAAGCCGACCGTGGTCGGCTACACCAAGAACGACATAGATACGTGGACGGAATCGCTGGCCCGTGGGCTGACCTCCATCGGCCTCGGCCCCGACGATGTCATCCAGGTATCGAACACCTACGGTCTTTTCTCGGGAGGGCTCGGATTCCACTATGCTGGCGAGCGCATCGGCGCCACCGTCGTTCCGGCGTCCACCGGCAACACCGAGAGGCAGATCGAGCTGATACTGGACCTGGGGGTGACGGCCATGGCGGCCACGCCCTCCTACCTGCTCCACCTGGGCGAGGTGGCCGAGAAGATGGGGGTCAGCATCAAGAACGACACCTCCCTGCGGGTAGGCCTGCTGGGAGGCGAGCCATGGTCCACCAAGATGAGGGACCGCATAAGCGACTGGCTGGGCGTCAAGGGGATCAACTGCTACGGCAGCTCTGAGATGTACGGCCCCATGTTCACCGAGTGCTCGGAGCAGAACGGCATACACGTCTGGGGGGACATCGCATACCCCGAGGTCCTGGACCCGGAGACGGGGGAACAGGTGGCGCCGGGAGAGAGGGGCGAGCTCGTCCTCACCATGCTGCAAAAGGAGGCGCTGCCCATGATCCGGTATCGCGTCGGCGACATCACCGAGATCGACGCTGAGCCCTGCGCCTGCGGCCGGACGCATCCGAGGATCAAGCGCATCTTCGGCCGGGTGGATGATATGCTCATCATCCGCGGCATCAACGTATTCCCGTCCCAGGTGGAGCACACCCTCATGGGCATTCCCGAAGTAGGGGACCACTTCGAGATCGTCGTGGACCGGAAGGGCGCGCTGGACACCATGATGGTGCGGGTGGAGCTGAAGAAGGAGGCGTTCACCGACAACATCATCCAGCTGATGGAGCTGAAGGAGAAGATCGCATATCGCCTGCGCGGCGCCCTGAACATCGGAGCGGCCGTGGAACTGGTCGAGCCGAACACCCTGCAGCGCTTCGAGGGCAAGGCCAAGAGGGTGGTGGACAGGAGGGACATCTGATGTACAGCAAGTATCGGATCAAGCAGCTATCGATATTCTCTGAGAACCGACCGGGCCGTCTGGCGGCGATGGCCAAGGCCATGATGGAGGAGGACGTGAACATCTATGCCTTCTCCATCGCGGAGGGTGCCGGGTACGGCGTCATCAGGACGCTGGTGGACAGGCCGGAGAAGGCCTTCCAGAAGCTGTCCGGGATGGGAGTGACGGTCCGATACACCGATGTCCTGGCGGTCGAGATGACCGACCACCCCGGCGGCCTGTACGAGGCGGTGAGCGCTCTGGCCGAGGCAGGCATCAATATCGAATATTCCTATGCCTACGCTGGCAAGAGATGCGCAGTTCTCATACTGAGGGTGGAGGACCCGGACGCGGCCGCGGAGAAGCTGCTGTCGAAGGGAGCCAGGTTGCTGGAGATCTCCCAGTTCACTTGATCCATGACCGTGACAAGTGCTACCTTGCGTCTTGCTAGCATGGCACAGTTCATATATAAGGAGCCCGATGCCGAGCCGGAGGGAGCGCTCCTCATGGCAGCGGGACTCCCTGAAAAGGAAGCCTTGGTATGTTGGGAATAGTTGACCCCCAGATAGTTCTGGCATATGTGGTGTTGATCGGTTCTGCGGCCGCATGCTTGGTGTATGGATGGGTCAAACGGAACGAGGCGGATTGAGATGGCCGGACTGATGGGAAGCACCATGTTCTGGGCGTTCACCGCCGTCTACATGACCGCGGTGATCTACCTCGGCTACCTCGGATACAAGCGGACCAAGGCATCCGAGGACTTCATGCTGGCCGGTCGAAAGGTCCATCCCTGGGTCATCGGCATATCGTACGGAGCGACGTTCATCAGCACCTCGGCCATCGTCGGGTTCGGCGGGACCTCCGCCGTGTACGGCGCCGGCCTCATATGGTTGGCTTTTCTGAACATCGCGGTGGGTGTGCTGCTAGCCTTCACCGTGTTCGGCAAGCCCACCAGGGCGCTCGGCCAGAAGCTAAGGGCGGCTACCTTCCCGGATCTCCTGGGCAAGCGGTTCGATTCTCCGTTCATGCAGTATTCCACTGCCATTCTGATACTGCTCATCATGCCGCTGTACGCCGCAGCGGTGATGATCGGCGGCTCCCGTTTCATGGAGGAGGCCCTCCAGATCGACTATGCGGTGGCGCTGATCATCTTCGCCGTGTTCACCTCCGCTTACGTGATCTTCGGCGGGCTCAAGGCGGTCATGTACACCGATGCCATGCAGGGCGTGATAATGATCCTCGGGATGGCCGTGCTGCTGTTCCTGACGCTCTCGCTGCTGGGCGGACCGGTCCAGGCGTTCAACGACCTCGCCGCGCTGCCGTCGAAGGTCCCGTCGGACATGATCGAGGGCATGGTGGGCAAGGGCTTCACCGGCTGGATGTCCATGCCGGAGCTGGGCTCAGAGTTCTGGCTGGTCCTGGTCACAACCATAATCATGGGCGTGGGCCTCGGCGTGCTGGCGCAGCCCCAGCTGGTGGTCAGGTTCATGACCGCCGATGACAACAAGGCGCTCAACCGCGCCATACCGGTGGGCGGGCTGTTCATCCTGATCACCACCGGGGCGGCGTACACCGTGGGCCCGCTGACCAATCTGTACTTCTGGAACACCGAGGGAAAGACGTCCCTGGCCGCCATGGCCAATGGGAACTCCGATCTTATCATGCCCACCTTCATCAACCAGGCGATGCCCGAACTGTTCGTGGTGATCTTCATGCTCGTCCTCCTGTCGGCGGCGATGAGCACCCTCAGTGCCATCCTTCACACCTTGGGCACCACTGCCGGCTTCGACCTGTGGAGGCACTTCAAGAAATGGGCAAGCGGATCGGAGAAGCTGGGCATGCCCTCCCTGAAGGCCAACCGCGCAGGCACCCTGTTCATGCTGGTGCTCAGCTTCTGCTACGCGTTGGCCATGGACGAGAGCGTCATCATGCGCGCCACCGCCATGTTCATGGGACTGTGCGCCGCGGCGTTCATGCCCGCCTTCGTCCACGCGCTGTTCAGCAAGCGGCCGTCGGCCAAGGCGGCCAAGGCATCTCTGGTGGTGGGAGCGGCGTCGTGGTTCGTGTGGACGGCCTTCGTGCACGTCAAGGAATCAAGCGTGCTGGGCATCAGTCAGTTCCTGTTCGGCCAGCCTGCCTTGCTGGGCATGCCGTGGCAGGCCGTCGATCCCATGATCATCGCGCTGCCGCTATCGATCGCGGCACTGGCCATCGCATGGTTGATGGACGCGGACACCAGGACGGCAGGGGCGGACGCCGACGCGGCATGATCGCAGCGATGGTGCCCCGCTCCATGAGGGCATCTCGCACTTTTCCTGCGGATTTCGCCGTCCGATGCGAGAATTTCAATCTATTCAGATGATATATCGTTAGCCGACGCTGATGAACGACAGGTCCGACTCTATGTGTTAAATAGTTGCTACATAATGTCGCATCTTATCCGGAAGGGGGCTGGTGACATGCTCGCACTTCAATCCTCCAGATTGATTCCAATCCCCTCCGGCCCTATTTCTTGTTGGCATCTTTCGCTGCTGAGATCACTCCTTGCCTCCTGCCGTCCCAGATGCCTTGGTCGTGGGGAAAGGTAAAAATGCTGCAGTCTCCAACTGAGTAGCGTGTCCGAGAGGTTCCTAGTCATCATAAAGCTCCGGGAGGAATCGTACGGCGGCTCCTCCGAGGAAGCAGCCTACATGCTCACCGACCAGATCATTCCATCGCTGGAGATGATGGAGCGCATGGAAGGGGAGGGCAAAGTGACCGGAGGCTTCTTCGAGGGACAGACCTCCGGCATGTTCATCTTCGACGTGGAGGACGACATGGAGCTGGACCGCTTTCTCGCATCCCTGCCGATAATGAACGTCTACGATATCGAGATCGCCCCTCTTCAGTCGATCTCGTCGGCGCTGAAGCGTGACCGGCGCATCGTCGATGAGGTCAGAACGGCGGCGGGGATAAACATCCAGAGGTAACTTATCCTCCGAGCTCGATAGCGGGGCGATATCTCATGGAATTCCTGGTGCTGATGAAGCTCTCGAAAGAGGGCATGGGGGAGACAGCGGACGAGAACGAGAACATACTCGATAAGTTGATAATCCCAAGCATCGAAGAGCTGGCCAAGATGGAGAAGGAGGGAAAGGCCAGAGGCGGTTTCTTCGAAGGCCAGAGGTCTGCCGCATTCATCTTCTCAGTGGGATCCGGAGAGGAGCTGGATGAGATCCTCGTCGCGCTCCCATGCTCCGCCGTGTTCGGAATGGAGTCGATCCCCCTGGAGGGCCTTGAGGACGCCCTGGCGAGGGACCGCAAGGTGCTGGAAGACCTCAGGAAGGGCTGAGGCCTAGAGGACAGCGTGCCGCCGGACCGACGGGAGGCGGCGGCCACCCTGTCCCGTTATAGCAAGGTTTATATTAGCCACTCCATGTTACCGAGAATTATCATGCTGGAAGCAACAACGCCCGTCTTACCGGTTTTTTTATACCGTTCCGGGACAGGCCATATGCTGGGCATGGATACCGCCGCCAGCGGATCGGGAATGGGATGCGGAGGACGTCATCAGGCGTCCCCCTCTCTCTCGGCCTGAGCGGCCCCAGAGAATATCTTGGGGGATGTCTGTGAAACGCACATTGTTCACCGTAGGTCCGGTCGAGGTCCGCAAGGAGGTCCTCGACGCGATGACCCGGCCGATGATCACCCATCGGAGCAGGGAGTACGAGCAGCTGCAGGAAGGTATAGTGGAGAAGCTCCACAAGACCCTCGATACGGACATGCAGATCATCATGTCGCCTTCCTCGGCGTCCGGACTGCTGGAGGCGTGCGTTCGCAACGGTGTCAGGGGCAAGATGGTCGGGATGTCCAACGGTTCCTTCGGCGACCGGTGGCAGGGCATCGGCGAAGAGAATGGCAAGGAGGTCGTGAAGATCGACGGGGCGTGGGGCAAGGCCCTCCGTCCGGACGACCTTCTTCCCTCCCTCGACGCTTCCGTCGAGGCCGTCACGGTGGTCGCCAACGAGTCCAGCACCGGCGTTCTGAACCCTGTCAAGGACATCGCCCGCGCGGCCAAGAAGGAGAATGACCCGCTGGTGTTCGTCGACGGCGTGACCGCTGTGTACGGCACCGACCTCCGCATCAAGGACCTCGACATCGATGCCCTGGTGTTCGGAACGCAGAAGGCGCTGGCGCTCCCGCCCGGCCTGGCCATCATGTGCCTGTCAGAGCGCCTTCTGGAGAAGGCGAAGTCGGTGCCCCACCGGGGCTACTACTTCGACCTGCTGCAGATGAAGAAGATGGCGGACAAGCACTACTCTCTGACCACCCCCCCGGTCTCGCTGCTGTACGCTCTCGACTTCCAGCTGGACCGCATCCTCGAGGAGGGGATGCAGGCCCGGTACCGGAGACACCGGGAGATGGGCGACCTGGTCCGATCATGGGCCGGCGAGCGCCTCGGCCTCTATGCCGAGCCCGGATACTACTCAGACACGATCACTGTCATCGACCGCAAGGGCCTTGACTTCTCCAGGCTAAACAAGGGCCTCAAGGAGAAGGGCTACGAGATCTCGAACGGGTATGGCAACATCAAGGAGACCACCTTCCGGATCGGCCACATGGGCGATCTGACCGTGGACGACATCAAGGGCCTCCTGGAGGCCATGGACGAAGTTATGGAGGCAATGTAATGTTCAAACTTCTGGTAACGGACCCTCTATCCGATGAGGGCCTGGAGATGCTCCGCAAGGGCGGGCAGGTCCAGGTGGACGTACGGCCGAACATTCCCCACGAGGAGCTGCTGAGCATCCTGGGCGACTATGACGCACTGGTCATCCGCTCCGGGACCAAGGTCACCGCCGACGTGGTGGAGGCAGGAAAGAACTTGAAGGTGATCGGCCGGGCCGGCGTGGGCGTGGACAACGTGGACGTCAAGGCGGCCACTCGCCGGGGCATCCTGGTGATGAACACCCCCTCGGCCAACATCATATCGGCCGCCGAGCACACTATGGCCATGATGCTGTCGCTGGCCCGCAACGTGGTGTGGGCCGATGCATCGCTGAAGAAGGGCGAGTGGAAGCGTTCCAAGTTCACAGGCATAGAGCTGAACGGCAAGACCCTCGGCATCGTGGGCCTCGGCCGTGTGGGCGGCGAGGTGGCCAAGCGGGCGAAGAGCTTCCAGATGAAGCTCATCGGCTTCGACCCCTACATACCGCCAGAAGTGGCCGTGAAGCTCGGTGTCCGCACCATGTCGCTGGAGCAGCTGGTGGAGGAGGCGGACATCATAACCGTCCATGCCGCACTGACGCCGGCCACTCACCATCTGATCAGCAAGGAGCTCATCGCCAAGATGAAGCCCAATGCCCTGATCATCAACGTCGCCCGGGGCGAACTGATCGACGAGGACGCGCTCTACGATGCGCTCCATGAGAAGAAGATCGCCGGCGCCGCCCTGGACGTCTACGAGCACGAGCCCCCGACCGGCTCCAAGCTCCTGACCCTGGACAACGCCGTCCTCACCCCCCACCTCGGAGCGTCCACCAAGGAGGCCCAGGAGAAAGTGTCGGTGGAGATGGCCGAGGCGGTCAAGATGTTCCTCCTGGACAAGAGGATCACCAACGCGGTGAACGCCCCGGTGAGAGGAATGGACCCCAAGGTAGCGCCGTTCATCTCGGTGGCGGAGCGTCTCGGCGCCTTCGCCGTGCAGCTCACCGACTCGCCCGTGGCGAAGGTCCAGGTCACCTACTCCGGCGACCTGGCCGCGGTGGACACCAAGATGCTCACCGTGTCGGCGCTGATGGGCGTGCTCTCCAATCTGTCCGGCGAGCACCCCAACATCATCAATGCCGAGTCCATCGCCCGGGAGAAGGGCATCCAGGTGGTCGAGGTGAGGTCGGAGGAATCGGAGCGCTACGTCAACATGATCTCCGTGGCGCTGATGTCCGGCAACGCTCAGAGGGAGGTCCGCGGAACCGCCTTCCCCGGCTCCGAACCCCGGCTGCTGGGCATCGACGGCTTCGACCTGGACATGCCCCTGGACGGCGACTTCCTGCTCTCCATCCACGCTGACGTGCCGGGCATCATCGGCCGCGTCGGCAGCCTGCTGGGCAGCAAGAACGTCAACATCGCCCGGATGGGCCTGGGGCGGGAGCAGAAGGGCGGAAAGGCCCTGCTGCTGGTCTCGGTCGACAACCCGGTCGACGATGCCGTCGTCAGGGAGATGCGCTCCACCAAGGAGTTCCAGGAGATCAGGACGGTCCTCCTGTCGAAGCTGGGCGAGCGCGATTACCTGCAGATCTGAGATCTGCGCCTTTCCCCTTTTTTTTCTATTTTAAGGCTACCACGCCGTGCGCCGCCCCTGCGGCGGTGTCAAAGGGATTTTCCGTTGCCCTGCTCGTGATCCTCGGCCTATTCGGATGATTCCGGCATGTCGAATGATAGCACGATATATTATTCAATGAATACTTGTATTACTCAATACCTGTTAACTGATAAAGTGAGGCGGGGGTCGAATATGGGGGAACATGGAGATAAGGTGGGGCCGAAAGGGTCCAAGCGGAGCGTGGATATCGAAACGGTCCCCAGACCTCCCACGGAGGACTCGCTGCTCCTTAGGTCATTGGTGGTAAGCTCCTCCGATGACGCCATCATGGTGATGAGCGGGGACGGCACGATCTCATTCTGGAACGAAGGCGCCAGAAGGACGCTTGGGTACTCGGAGGACGAGGCCGTGGGGATGCCGGTCCACGCGCTCTTCGTTCCAGGACACGAGGACCAGGCCTCCGATGCTATGGAGCTGATCAAGTGGGAGGGCGCAGCTCCCCCGTTCATAGCGGCGATGCGAACCAGGGGCGGAGGGACCATCCAAGCATCGGTCCGCATCTCTCCCCTGAGGGATGAACAGGGGATGACGATGGGCGCAGCCCTCGTGGCACGGGACGTTACCGCGGATATCGAATCGCACGCCGAGTCGGAAAGAGCGGCGTGGAGAGAGCGGAAGCGTTTCATCGATATCGTGGACCAGATGCCTTCGTACATCATCCTGATGTCCCCGGACCGCCGGATCGTCTTTGCCAACCGCTCGTTCATAGAGCAGTTCGAGGAGCCCCGAGGGAGGCTATGCCATGAGGTCCTGTTTGGCAGCTCGGAGCCCTGCGAGGACTGCCAATCGTTCGAGGTGCTGAGAACGAACCGGCCGCATACCTGGGAGTGGACCGGCCCCAACGGCCGCCAGTATGCGGTCTTCGACTACCCCTTCATCGACGAGGACGGCTCCTCGGTGGTGCTGGAGTCGGGCGTGGACATCACCGAGAGGAGGCAGGCGGACGAGGCGCTCCGCAAGGCTGGCACATACAACCGGAGCCTCATAGAGGCCAGCCTGGACCTCATGGTGACCATAGGCCCCGATGGTAAGATCACCGACGCCAACTCCGCCACCGCCAACATCACGGGGGTCAGCCAGGCAGACCTCGCAGGCACTGACTTCTCCGACTACTTCACCGACCCCGCTGCCGCCCGAGCCGTATACGAGACCGTCTTCCGCGACGGGCTGGTCCGCGATTATGAACTGGAGATCCGCCGCCGCGACGGGCACATCACGCCGGTGCTGTATAACGCGTCGGTGTATCGCGACGACGCCGGAAACATCATCGGAGTGTTCGCAGCGGCCCGCGATATAACGGCCCGCAAGCGGTACGAGCGCGAGCTGAGGGAACGGCAGGAGCGGGAGACGGAACGCCTGCTGGAGCTTGAGAAGTTCCAGCGGTTGACGGTCGGCCGCGAGCTCAAGATGGTGGAGCTCAAGAAAGAGGTCGCGGCCCTGAAGAGGGAGATCGAGTCGTTGAGGGATCGGGAGGCATGATTCGATGCCCTCCCTGGATGGCCACAGCGAGGACGCGGAGCTTCAGGACCGCCTGGACATGCTACAGAAGGTACATCAAGGCACCCTGAGGGCCCTCGACAGCATACTCCTGGAGAAGAAGGAGCTCCTCCAGGTCAACACAGCCACCCTGAACCTCCTGGAGGACCTGGAGCTGGAGAGGTCCCGCTCGTTGGACACCCAGCGCGCTCTGCTCAACATGCTGGAGGACATCGAGGCGGAGAGGGCCAAAGTGGAAGAGACCAGGGCGGTGCTGGAGGCCGTGAACGCGGAGCTGGAGGCGTTCTCCTATTCGGTCTCGCACGACCTGAGGGCGCCCCTGCGGGCCATCGGCGGATTCTCCCGCGCCATCTCCGAGGATTGCTGCTCTGCCCTGGACGGCGAGGGGCGACGTTACCTGACCTTGATCCAGGATAACGTCCGGCGGATGGGGGACCTCATAGACGGGCTACTGGCGTTCTCCAGGCTGGGCCGGCAGAAGATACGGGCCTCGGAGATAGACCTGTGCGTCATGTCCAGGGAGGTGTTCGACGAGATCGCGTCGCAGGAGCCGGAGCGGGACATCAGCTATGTATGTAATCCATCGCCGCTGCTGTACGGGGATGCCATCATGTTCCGCCAGGTCATCGTGAACCTGATATCCAATGCCATCAAGTTCACGCGAGGGCGAGAGAGGGCGCTCATCGAGGCCGGCTACGCGGCTGACGTTGAAGGGGGCGCCTACTATCTCCGGGACAACGGCGTCGGGTTCGACGTGAAGTACGCCGACAAGCTGTTCGGCGTCTTCGAGAGGTTGCATCCGATGGGAGAGTTCGAAGGCACGGGTGTGGGACTGGCCCTGGTGGAACGCGTCATCACCCGCCATGGCGGGAGGGTATGGGCGACGAGCGCTCCGGGCGAGGGAGCGACGTTCTTCTTTACGACGTCGGGGGTGAGATGAGATGATGGCCGAGAACGGGGCCGAGATCTTGTTGGTGGAGGACGATCCCAACGATGCCGAGCTGATCAAGCGGGCTTTCAAGAAAAGGAAGCTGGCCGGCGGGATGGTCCACCTGAAGGACGGGGCGGAGGCGGTGGAATACGTCATGAGGTACTGCTGCTGTGACCGTCCGGAGGGGCCGCTCCTTCCGAGCGTCGTCCTGCTGGACCTCAAGCTGCCCAAGCTCAACGGGTTCGAGGTGCTGCAGAGGATAAAGGCCGACGGGTGCACCAAGAGCATTCCCGTGGTCATCCTTACCTCTTCGCAGGAGGAAAGCGACATCGTCGAGGCGTACGCCCTTGGCGCCAACAGCTATGTTACCAAGCCTATCGATTGCGACGCGTTCTCCAAGACGGTGGTGGACATGGGATCGTACTGGCTGGAGCTGAACAGGACGCAGCGGGAGCCAGAAGGTGGCGCCCGATGACCGGACGCCGTCCGCACATCCTCATACTGGAAGATAGCGAGTCCGACTATGTGCTTGCGATGCGGGAGCTCGCCCTTGGCGGCCTCAATCCGGAGATCAGCTGGGTCAAGGACCGGAGCGCGTTCCTTCAGGCGCTGGAGAGTTCCGACCCGGACGTCGCGCTCTTGGACCATTCCCTCCCTGGCTTCGACGGCATAAGCGCGCTGAAGATGTTGCAGGAGATGAGGCCTGACGTTCCTGCCATCATCGTCTCCGGTGCCATAGGGGAGGAGCTGGCCATCGAGACGATGAAGGCCGGTGCCAGCGACTACGTGCTGAAGCAGCGCATCGAACGCCTGGTGCCCGTCACGCTGAGGGCGCTGCAGGAGACCGAGCAGCTCCTTGCGCGGAGGCGGGCGGAGGAGGCGCTGCTGGAGAGCAGGAAACGGTACGAGGCGCTGTTCTCATCCAGCAGCGAAGGCATATGCGTGCACGAACTGATGCGAGACGAGAGCGGCAGGGCCGTGAACTATCGGCCCTTGAACGTCAATCCAGCCCTGGAACAGATGATCGGCATGCGCAAGGAGATGATGGTCGGGGCCCTCGCATCCGACATCTATGGCTCCCCGATACATCTGGAGCGGTTCGCAAGGGTGATGGAGACCGGGGAGTCGGCCTCCTTCGAGGACACCAGGCTCCGGCCGGGCAAGACGTTCCTGGTATCGGCGTTCCCCATTGAGCCTGGCAACTTCGCCACCCTGGTGGTGGACATCACCTACCGAAAGGAGCTGGAGATGCAGCTGGAGCAGAGGGCAGAGGAACTTGCCCGCTCCAATGATGAGCTGCAGCAGTTCGCGTATGTGGCGTCGCACGACCTGCAGGAGCCTCTGCGCATGGTGTTCAGCTACCTCGCCCTGCTGGAAAAGCGATGCGGCGATGACCTGGACGACCGGGCGAAAGAGTGCATATATTACGCCAAGGAGGGAGCCATCAGGGCCAGGGACCTCGTGCAGGACCTGCTGGAGTACAGCCGGGTGGGCTCCAGGACGAAGCCCTCGGAGATGGCGGACATGGAGCGCCTGCTCGGCCTGGCATGCAGGAACCTGAGGGAGCTGATCAGGGAGGAGGGGGCGGTCATCGATCACGATCCCTTGCCGCGCCTTCCGGCCGACGAGGCTCAGATCACGGCCCTGCTTCAGAACCTGGTCAGCAACGCGATAAAGTTCCATGGTCCCGGGAGGCCGGAGGTCCGCGTCAGCTGCTGCGAGGAGGGGGGCGACTGGATATTCGAGGTCCGGGACAACGGCATCGGCATCAGGATGGAGGACCAGGAAAGAATATTCCTTTTGTTCCAGAGGCTTCACACGCGGGAGGAGTATGAGGGCACCGGCATCGGCCTCGCGATCGCCAAGAAGATCGTGGAGCGGCACGGCGGCCGCATCTGGGTGGATTCACGGCCGGGCGAGGGCTCGTCGTTCTACTTCACTCTGCCCAATGGATGCTCGCGCTGAACCGCCCCCTATGGCCCCTTCTGCCGCCACAGCCTATCGATCGCTCAGGCCGCCTTCTCCTCGACGCTCCTCACCTTCCGCTCGATGGCGTTGCTCTCCCCCTCCCTGTCGTCGATGCGGATGGAGGTGACGACCCGCCGGGACATGGAGCGGACCTTTTTATGGCATTCTCCGATGACCCTCATGACCTCGTCATATTCGCCCTCAATGATGGTGCAGGTCGCGGTGAGCTCATATCTCAGACCGCTCGCCTTGACTATCTTCAGGCATTCCGCCACGAATGGGCTGAGGCTCTCCCCAGACCCTATGGGTATGATGGTGAACTCGGCGATCATGCTTCATTACCTCTACTGATAATCAGTTGTCGGCCCTTCTTATATTCGGCGGTCGGAACATTGATTGTTTGAGGCCTGAGGTTAAGTACATAAGGGGACAATTCTATAAATTGATAAATATCAGTAAATCAATTTATAATCCCTGTTCCCAAGAATGTCACAGGTGCTTAAGCCTAGGGCTGTAATCGTCAGAGGGGGATAAGAAATGAACAAAAATCAAAAAGAAGGGTGCAGCGAGACATTGAGCTTGGATGAGCTGACCATCGCGATCCGCAACGGGATCGATCGGGATGGCATGCCTGATGAGGAGGCCAAGGGAATGGCCCAGCATATCCTCAATTTCTTTGGATATTCCGAAAGGATCATCGACAACATACTCGAGCCCGAGGACCGGGATGCCTTCTACATGCTCGAGGACACCGGCATACTGACCACTGAGAGGGAGGAGACCACCCTGTACGATGGGCGGGAGTGGCGCATCCACTACTGGCTGTTCAAGAAGGACCGCATCAGGAGCCTGATAAACGCCGAGTCGCCCCAGATGGATGAGAATGAGAGGGAGCCCAGCATCTACGAAACACTAGATTCCGAAAGTTGGAAAAGGCCGGCCTGAGGTCCGCTCTCAGCGGGGCGTCCGTTCGGGGCGCCCCCTCCTTCTATTTCTCTTAGGGCGCAGGTCCCATGGTATGGCGGCCTGCCCATGATGAGTGCGCAACAGATTTACGGCAAAAAGGCCATGGTCCCGCATGGGGCTCCGCACCTCCGCTACCACCAGGCTGCTCCGGGCCGTCTTTGACCTCCGTTTTACCATGGCCCGGCTGACCCGCCTGCCCATACTGGGCCGGGGGGTGGAGAAGGCCCTGTTCGACCAGGACGACATGTTTTACCTTCCCCGCGATCGCACCGTCAGCGCCAATAGGGCGCAGGAGATCGAGATGGGCGTGGAGGTGCGGCCCGAGAACGTCATGCTCCCCTCGCAGGTCATCGATCATTTCCTGCGCCGGTCTCGCTACATCTTCATAATGAACACCTGCATGTGCCGCGATGCCAGCGACTGTCATGACTACCCTCGCGATCTGGGATGCATCTTCCTGGGGCGCGGGACCACCAGGATATCGCCCGAGATGGGCCGACATGTCACAGTGGATGAGGCCATCGAGCATATGCGCAAGGCGCGGGAGAAAGGCCTCGTCCACCTCATCGGCAGGAACAAGATCGACAGCGTGTGGCTGAGCGCCGGCCCCAAGGAGGACCTCCTGTCGATATGCAACTGCTGTCCCTGCTGCTGCCTGTGGAAGATGCTCCCCCAGCTGTCCCACGGCATCGCCGATAGCGTCACCAGGATGCCCGGCGTGGAGGTCCGGGTGACCGACCGCTGCACCGGCTGCGGACGGTGCGCCGATGAGGGCTGGTGCTTCGTCGATGCTATCACCATGCAGCACGGGCATGCCGCGATCGATGAGCGCTCATGCCGCGGCTGCGGAAGGTGTGCCGAGAGATGCCCGTCGGGCGCCGTGGAGGTGACGGTGGTCGACACCGCGTTCATGGAGCGCGCCATCGGCCGCATCGAGCCACTGGTGGACCTGGATGCCAGATGAGCGCTGTTTTCCGTTCGGAGAACCGACCGAAAGACCATTATATGTAATGACTTTGGGATGAGGTAATGGACCTCTTCCCCTATCCCCTCCGGCCGTTCCAGGCCGAACTTGTGGATACGATCTCATCCAGCGTCGGCTCCGGAGGCCACTTGGTGCTGGAGAGCGGCACCGGGACCGGGAAGACGATCTGCTCGCTGTCGGGTGCGCTGGGCCCCGCGCTCGAAAAGGGCAAGAAGATTTTGTACCTCACCCGCACCAACTCCCAGCAGCGTCAAGTCATGCTGGAGCTGCGAGAGATCAACGAGAAGCGGCCGCTCCTGGGCGTCGGGATACAGGGAAGGCAGTCCACCTGCCCCCTCATACAGCGGGACCCCGAGTTGAGGACCGGCACGCCGGAGGAGCTTTCCAAGCTGTGCTCCGAGCGGAAGGCCCGCTCCATGCAGGGCAAGGAGGGCGGATGCCGCTTCTACGATGCGACGATCTCCACGCCGTTCCAGGAGGTGGAGGACTACTGCCGCAAGCACCTCCCCACGGTGGAGGAGTTCGCCCAGTACTGCGATGGCAAGGGCCTGTGCCCCCATGAGCTGGCTAAGGACCTTCTGCCCGGCGCCGAGGTGGTCACCGCCCCGTACGCCTACTTCTTCATGCCGTTCATCAGGAACAACCTGCTGGACTGGATGAACGTTCCGATCGAGGACCTGGTGGTCATCGTGGACGAGGCCCATAACCTTCCTGAGTATGCCAGGGAGATCCGTTCGGTGAAGCTGTCCATCCACCTCCTCGATCTGGTGTCCAAGGAGGTCGACGAGCACGGCGACCCCGAGGTGCTGGAGGGCGTGAGCGTCATGGATGTGCTGCAGGTGCTGAGGGAAGGCCTCGATGCCGCCATGGAGGAGTACCTGATCGAGGACGATGGACTGATCCCGCCGTCGTTCCTCGACGAGGTCCTCATGGCCGCGTTCACCGCCACCTCCAGCAGCCTGATGCTCATGGCCAAGAACCTGATGATGCTGGGGGAGAGCATCCGCGATGCCAAGAGGAAGGAGGGCCGCCTTCCCCGCTCCTACATGCACTCGCTGGGCGCCAACCTCATGTTCTGGATCGACATGGATGAGGAGCACTATGTCAAGCTGGTGGTCGGAGGGGAGAACCCTGCCTTCGAGGCGTACTGCCTCGACCCCTCGCTGGCCGCCAGGCCTCTGCTGGATTGCAATGCCACGGTGCACATGTCCGGCACTCTGGTGCCTCTTAACGAATACCGCGATTCCCTGGGGCTCCCGGCCGACAGCCGCATGTGCATGTTCCCCTCCCCGTTCCCTCCAAAGAACCGCGCGGTGTTCCATCTGGATGACGTGACCACCAAGTATGAGGAGATGATCCGGGACGAGGAGATGGTCAACCGGATGGAGGACCATGCGGTGTCCCTGTGCAATGTCATGGACCGCAACACCGTGGTGTTCTTCCCGTCATACCAGCTGATGGACCGCTTCATCAAGGACGGGGTGCTGAAACGCATCCGCAGGAAGGTGCATCTGGAGCAGAGGGGGATGCCGCAGTGTGACCTCATGAGCGAGGTGGAGCATTTCAAGGCCTCGACGGAGGGCGCGGTGCTGTTCGCCGTCATGGGCGGAAGGGTCAGCGAGGGGGTCGATTTCCCGGACAAGGAGCTGGAGGTGGCGATCCTGGCCGGAATACCGTATCCGAAGCCGACCGCCAAGCAGAGGGCGCTGCTGCACTACTATGAGGTAAGGTTCGGCCGCGGGTGGGACTATACGGTGAAGGCGCCGGTGACCCGCAAGCTGCTGCAGGCGGTGGGTCGGCTCATACGCACCGAGAACGACGTCGGCGCGGCCATCATCATGGACCGTAGAGCGGCCCAGTTCTCCGTCCAGCTGCCGTCGGTGCCGTCGGAGCATCCCGTGAACGACGTCATCAACTTCTTCAAGGACCGGGGGCGCTGAGCCCTTCGACGATTGTACGATACCTCTTTCTGCTCCATTAAATACCGAGGAGATTTCCTCTGTCGGAACACCATGACCGACCACCCAGTCACTCGGACCGTGATGATCGATCGCACCGCCAATCCCGCGCCCCTCGGCCTGATGGGCTTCGGGATGACCACCATCCTGCTCAACCTGCACAACGCCGGTATCATCGCCCTGGGCGGGGCCATCCTGGCCATGGGCATCTTCTACGGCGGCCTGGCCCAGGTCTTGGCCGGCCTGATGGAATGGAAGAAGGGAAACACCTTCGGCACCACCGCTTTTACGTCCTACGGTTTCTTCTGGCTCTCCCTGGTGGCCATCTGGCTGTTCCCCGCCCTGGGATTGTGGGAGGCGGAGAGCAAGCAGGCCATGGCGTTCTACCTGGCCCTGTGGGGCGTCTTCACCGCCTATATGTCCATCGCGACCTTGCGGTCCAATCGCGGCCTGCAGTTCGTGTTCATCACACTGGCCATGCTGTTCTTCGGACTGGCCGCCGGTGACGCCACCGGCATCGCTGTGATAACCGTGGCGTCCGGCTATCTGGGGATCGTGTGCGGCGCCGGCGCCGTCTACGTAGCCATGGCCGAGGTGCTGAACGAGACCTACGGCCGTCCGGTCCTGCCCCTATGGCCCGTGAGCGGCAGGAAGGAAAAGGCTTCTGCTCCGGCGGATTGAGCTCACCGGCCCCTCTGGCCGAATACCAGGCAGTCCTTCCGGCAGGCGTCAAGGCACCTGCCGCACAGGTAGCACTCGCTCATGCTGCTACCCGGGACCGGCTGGCTGGTGGGGCAGACCCTGACGCACCGTCCGCAGTCGGTACAGTCGGCTCTCCGGTGCAGGCCGAGGGCGCTCCGTCGGGATGCCAGCTCTGATATGGCTCCGAAAGGGCACAGCAGCCGGCACCAGGGGCGATATACCAGGACGGAGGCGGCGAGCACGATCAGGAACATGGTGCTCGCTCCGAGAACGAACCGCAGGTCGTAGAACCGGAACGGGTTGACCGATAGGAATACAGGCGTCGCCACGGCCATGACGGCCAGCATAACGGTGAAGGCGGCCCTGATCAGCCGGGGATGGTAACGGTCGATGTTCACCTTGCGCTTGGTGGCATGGGACATCAGCTCCTGCGCCGCCCCCAATGGGCAGGCATGTCCGCAGAACAGTCGCCCGGTCGCCAACGCCAGCGCGGTAAGCAGGGCGAGGCCGAGAAGGGGCTGCACGGGCACCTGGCCCAACGAGAGGCCGCGGACGGCCTGATGGAACTGTGTCACCGGGTCGGGGACACCCCCAAGCAGAAGGCCGCCGATCATTACGGTCAAGACCGCCGCCGCAATCGCGCCCTTCCGACCCATCCTTCCTTTCGCTAGCAGGACGGCCATTATCGCCATGATGATGAGGGCGTAGGCGAGCCCGAGAAACATTGCGTTCGGTATCACGCCCCCGCCAGCCTGCGGGCCGCTCTTTAAATTATTGTCACTAGTTGAGGGTGCTAGGGTTCCAAATGCATTTCGAAGAGAACACTCTGGAGGTGCTCCGCGCTCTAGGCCTCACCCATTACGGGGCCAGGGCCTACTACGCCCTGACCGCCCTGGGGCCATCGGGGGCGGCAGCTCTGGCCGAGGAGACGGGCATCCCCCGCTCCAAGATATATGAGGTCCTCGGGCGGCTGGTGCGGGAAGGATGGGCCACCGCCACCGACACTCGTCCGCTCCGATACAGGCCCCGGGACCCCCGGGAGGTCCTGGCGGCGCGTCGCGAGAGCATCACGGCCAAGGTCGACGGGGCCTCGAGGGAGCTGTCCGGCATGTTCGATCGGGCCGTGGAACGGGAACCGCCCAATGCCTGGATGGTGCGGGGCGAGGAGAACATCGTGGCGCGCGTGAGCGACCTGATGAGACGGGCCCGGGAAGAGGTCCTCTTCCTGGGGGCATTATATCTCCCGGGCGAGCTGGACGCACTGGACCGCCTGGTCCCCGAAGCCCGGAAGCGAGGCGTGAAGGTCCGGGCGCTGGTGCGGGAGGGCATCGCCACCGACCGCGGGGAGATCATCCTGGCCCGGCGGCTTGCCGGCCTGACCCCGGAGGTGAAGGTCATGTACACCCCCGTGATCAAGTTCGTCATTGCAGATCAGCGGGAGATCATGATCATGTTCTCCCTGGTGACCGGCGAGGTGGCCGACCTGACCAACGCCCTGGCCATATGGATGCCTCGCACGGAGGTCGCCGCGCTCATGCGCAGCAACTTCATGCTGATGTGGAACTCCGAGCGGCTGGGACTAGAGTAGCACGCTCTTCTGAGTGGGCTTGGGCAGCTTCATGACCAGGACCCTCAGCGGTGAGGAACCAGGGTTCCGAAGGGTGTGAGGGATGTTGACAGGGCTCTCCACCAGTGTGTCCCGGCCGACCACCCGCACCTCGTCACCGATCTCCACCTCGCACTCTCCCTCCACGACGTAGAAGACGCAGTCGACGGGGGTGACGTGCTTCTTGAGCCCCTGCCCCGGCATGATGGTGAGATGCGTGATCTGACCATGGTCATGGTTGTAGATGGTCTTGGACTCCACCCCGTGAGGGTTCGGGCGGGTCGGCGCTGATGACACCTCGGTGACTATCATGCTGCTGCTACGCGTCGGAAGGATGATAATGGTGACGCCTAAATCCCCGCATTCGCTCGATGCGTGTGGCACGCGGCGGCGTCAGCATTGGCAAGAATAATCTACTGGTTAGCGGATTGGCCTTTCCCATGGACATCCTGACAGCGGCCCTCATGGGGCTGGTGCTGTTCCTCCCCGCGCTGATCCCCAACTCCGCCGCGGCGCTCTTCGGGGGCGGGACGCCGGTCGACTTCAACCGCACCTGGCGGGGCAAGAGGGTCCTTGGGGATGGAAAGACCTGGCGGGGCCTGTTCGGCGGCGTCGGCTCCGGCATACTCATTGGCCTGCTGATGCTGGCCATCGCCTACCTTGCCGGCTCGGAGGACGGCTTCGGTTACGGGCCGTTCCCCGACAGCGTGGGAGTGGTGGTCTGCCTGGCCCTCGGCTCCCTGGTGGGCGACATGGCCGGGGCGTTCATCAAGCGCCGGCTGGGAATGGCACGCGGCCAGAAGGCGCCGGGGCTGGACCAGTACGACTTCGTGGTCGGAGCGTTGCTCCTGACCCTGCTGGTGTACCCTTCGTGGGTGCTGTCGACCTACGTGGAAGGAGAGGCGATAGCGGGATTGATCACACTGCTGATCTTCGTCCCGCTGCTCCACCGCTCAGTCAACATCATCGGGTTCAAGATGGGCAAGAAGAAGGAGCCGTGGTAAGATGGTTGCAAGGATCAAGACCGCTCTGATGGACTGCGGCGCGTTGGCATATGGAGATTTCACTCTCGCGTCGGGCAAGAAGAGCCCCTATTACATCGACATAAAGAAGGCCAGCACCCAGCCGTACGTGCTGGAGGCGGTGGCCGATGAGATGGCCCGCCTGGTCCACATGGAGGGGCTGAAGTTCGACCGCATCGCCGGGGTGGTCCTCGGCTCCATCCCCCTGGCGGTGGCGCTGTCCCTGCGCACCAAGGTGCCGTACATCATGGTGCGCAAGGAGAAGAAGGACCACGGCACCGGGAAGCTGATCGAGGGCACTCTGCTCGACGGCGAGAAGGTGCTCATGGTGGAGGATGTCATCACCTCCGCCGGTTCGGTCGCCGAGGCCATCTCGACCGTCCGGGCGGCCGGCGGCGAGGTCGCCATGACGATATGCGTGGTCGATCGCCAGGAAGGAGGAGGGGAGCGCCTGAAGGACCTCGGAGTGGGTCTGCGCTCGCTGGTGACGGCCGAGGAGCTGCTGAAGTGACCGTCGCGCGCGACTGCGCCGCCTGCGGCCTGTGCCGCGGCCGCCTCAACGTGGTGTGCCCGGACGGGGATCCCGATTCCCCGGTGGCGTTCGTGGGCGAGGCCCCGGGGCAGAAGGAGGACGAGACCGGGAAGCCCTTCCAGGGGCGGTCGGGCAAGGTGCTGGACAAGCTGCTGGAAGAGGAAGGTGTGCCGCGTTCGTCGATCTACATCACCAACACCGTGAAATGCCGGCCGCCGGGCAACCGCGTTCCGACCGCGGAGGAGATGGCGGCCTGCCTTCCCCATCTCGAGGGGGAGCTCCAGGGCCGCCGCCTGATCGTGGCGCTCGGCCGGACCGCCGCACGGGACCTGCTGCGCCGCGAGGTCAAGCTGTCGGAGGAAGTGAACCGGAAGACCACCGTCACCATCCGGGGCAGGGAGATCGATATGATCGTGACATATCATCCGGCGGCGTCGTTCTACAATGCCAAGGCCAAGGACGCGCTGCGCGAGACCATCAGGTTCGCAAGGACTTATCTCGGGGCCCGCGGAAGCGCTTCTTCCACAGGAACCTGAAGTTCTTCCACCCGTCCTGCCAGGAGGACAACTTGACCTCTCCGACGCGGCGGCGGTAGTGTATCATGACCTCCTTGGAGCGGAGCTTGCGGAATGCCTCGATCTTTATCTCCTCGGAGAAGGGCATGCCGTCGTCCTCCACCCTGACCTTCGAGAGCGCTTCCCGGCGGAACACCCACATTCCGCTCTGCGAATCGCGGATGATCCGCCCGAACAGCAGGCGGGTGGTGAACGACAGCGCCAGGTTGCCGATCTTGTGCATGTCGCTCATCGCCCCCTCCTCCATATGGCCAAAGCGGTCGGTGGTGATGAACTCCAGGTCCTCATTCTCCAGTATCTCCATTAGGGGAATGATGGAATCGGCGGGGTAGGTGCAGTCGCCGTCCAGGGTGGCGATGATCTCCCCTTTGGCGTTGGCGAAGCCGGTCTTGTAGGCGCGGCCGTAGCCGCGGCGAGGCTCCTCTACCACCACAGCGCCTTTGGCCAGGGCGATCTCCCGGGTGCGGTCCCTGGACATGCCGTCCACTATGATGATCTCGTGCTCCACGTTGCCATCGAGGGCGGAGGACAGCTCGTCCATTACCTGGCCGATGCACTCTTCCTCGTTCAGGGTAGGTATGACGACGCTCAGCTTCAACAGGACCGCCCCCAAAACAGGCGTGGGCTAATTAAGATGTTGCCCCGCGAGAGGGCGCCCCTACCTCGGTTCGGCATTCCCGCCCTCTATGCCGGGTTCCTCGGCCAGCTTGAATCCGACGTAGCCGAGGAGCGCCACGACCAGGCGGGTGAGCGACCAGAAGTTCATCTTCTGCCGGAACATCTTGAGAGGATCGTACTTCCCCCACAGGTTCCCGTGCTTCATGGTGAGCTGCTTCCTGCCCGCCCCGTTCCAGAATGCCTGCTTATAGAATCCGTACACCGTCGACTTCGTACGCCGGTATATGATGGCGTTATGATTGTACGCGATCTTGTAACCGGCATCGACGGCGCGGTAGTTCAGATCGATGTCCTCGGCGGTGATGAACCAGGTGTCGAAGCCACCCAGCTCCTCGAGCACGCTGCGGCGGAAGGCCTCGTTGGCCGATGGATACGAGACGTCGAAGCCCCTGTGCTGCAGCTCCACCCGGTCCAGGTCCTCCCACGCTTTCAGGCCGATCATGATGGAGCGGCCGGCCACGATGTCCGCGCCGTCCTGAAAGCTCCTCCTCAGCTCCTTCACCCAGTTGGGATTGGCCAGATCGTCCCCGCCGGTGAAGGCCACGATCTCCCCGGACGCTTTGGATATGCCATAGTTGGTGCTCGCCCCCCGTCGTCCCGGCTTCACGTAGAGCTTGACGGAAGGGTACCTGTCAACATAGGTCTGGACGATCTCCCGGGTGCGGTCCTCGGAGGCGGCGTCGACCACGATTATCTCCACCGGACCCTCCTGTATGACCATGGAGTCCAGGAGATCGGCGATGTACCGCTCCTCGTTCTTGATGTTAAGGACCACGCTGACCAGCATCTGGCAAGATATGGGCAACGGGAATAAAAAAGGTTGGAGGCCGGGGACGGGCGCCCATAATGGCCTCCAGGGCGGCAAGGGGCAGGAACACCATAACGTCCAGAGCGTTCCCCTGGATGTGCAAACCCTTATTGGCAAAGAGTCGATTCATTAGGCGCAATGAAGCTCTTGGCCACCTATCACTCCATCGCCGACTGCGATATCGGCGAGGGCACCGTCGTCAGGGATTTCGTCAACCTGTATGGATGCAGGATCGGACGGGACTGCAAGATCGCCGCCTACGTCGAGGTGCAGAGGGGAGTGGTCATCGGCGACCGCTGCAAGATCGAAGCATTCGCGTTCATCCCGTCGGGCGTCACCATCGGGAACGAGGTGTTCGTTGGCCCCCATGTATGCTTCACCAATGACCTCCACCCCCGGGCGGTGGGCGAATGGTCGATCACCCCCACCGTGGTCAAGGACGGCGCCTCCATCGGCGCCGGCTCGGTCATCGTTTGCGGCGTGACCATAGGGGAGAACGCCATGGTGGGCGCCGGCTCGGTGGTCACCAGGGACGTTCCGGCGGGCGCGACCGTGGTCGGCGATCCCGCCCGACCCATCAAGAGGAGGGAGTAGGATGGCCAGGATCCCGCTGGCGCGGCCCGACGTCACCGAGGAGATGATCGAGGCCATGTCCCAGGCGTTGCGGGACGAGCGCCTGGTCATGGGAGAGAGCGTGTTCAAGTTCGAGGAGGAGTTCGCCCGCTACATCGGCACCGATCACGCTGTGTCCGTCTCGTCCGGGACCGACGCGCTAATGCTCTCCATGCTGGCGCTGAACATCAGGTCCAGGGAGGTGATCACCACCCCGATGTCGTTCATCGCCACGGCCAATGCGGTGCTGCACGCCGGCGGCGCTCCCGTGTTCGCCGACGTGCTGCCTGACGGTAACATCGATCCGTCCGAGATCAGGCCGGTGAGGGAGACCGCCGCGGTCCTGCCGGTGCATCTGTACGGCAACCCGGCCCGCATGGATGAGATCGTCGAGGCCGCCGGACCGAAGGTCAAGGTGATCGAGGACGCCTGCCAGGCGCATGGCGCGTCGTACAAGGGAACGAAGTGCGGTTCGTTCGGCGATGCCGGCTGCTTCTCATTCTACACGACCAAGAACATGACCGTTGGCGGGGACGGCGGAATGGTGACGACGAACGATGAGCGGCTGGCGAAAGATGTCGGCAAGCTCCGCGACTGCGGGCGCATCTCTCGATACGAGCACGACGTGTTCGGCTTCACATCCCGTTTGAACACCGCCAACGCAGCGTTCGGCCGCGTGCAGCTCCGACATCTGGACGAATGGAACGAGCGGCGGAGGGCGCTGGCAAGACGTTACTCGGAGCGGCTGAGGGACGTCCTGGAGGTCAAGCTGCCTCCGGAGGGTTCCAAGGACATCGTGCCGGTGTTCCATCTGTACGTCGTCCTGTGCGGCGACCGCGATGCGCTCGCCAAGCATCTGGCCGGCAACGGCGTGGAGACCGCGGTCCACTATCCGATACCGATCCATCTTCAGCCGGCGTACCGCGACGCCTACGGCTACTCTCGCGGCAGCTATCCGGCCGCCGAGGGGCTGGCCGCCACCGCGTTGTCGCTGCCATTGTTCCCTCAGCTGGAGGAGAGGCAGGTGGATGAGGTGTGTGAGCTCATCATCGAGCATTACGGAGGAAGGAGATGAGGCATTTCAACGTCGCCGTTCTCGGCGTGGGGTACTGGGGAAAGAAGATCGTGGACGAGTACAACAACATCCCGGGCGTGAACGTCCGGGCGGTGTCGGACCAGATGGACAAGAACCTGGACTTCTGCCGGGACCGCTACGGCGTGGAAGGGCTCTTCCACGACTATCGGGAAGTGCTCGAGGACCCTTCGATAACGGCCGTCAACGTGGCGCTGCCGAACGCTCTGCACTTCCAGGCGGCCAAGGACGCACTGGAGGCCGGCAAGCACGTTCTGGTGGAGAAGCCCATCGCCCTCAGCTCCCGCGAGGGGAAGGAGCTGGTGGACCTGGCGGAGGAGATGAACCTTACGCTGTCGGTCGGGCACATCTACCGTTTCAACAATGCCATGAATGAGGTCAGGCGGCTGGCCAGGTCCAACTTCTTCGGGCGGACCTTCTTCATGAACCTGATGTGGATGAACCTCGAGCCCTCCTACCCGGACCGCGACGTGATCATCGACCTGGCGCCTCACACCTTCGATATCGCCAACTTCATCTTCGATGCCTGGCCGACCATGATCTCGTGCACCGGCCGCGCCTATCGGAGGGAGAGCATGGAGGAGACGGCCTTCATCAGCTCGGAGATGCCCGACGGCACCATCGCCCACGCGACGCTGTCCTGGCTCACCCCTAGGAAGGTCCGCACGGTGGAGATCGTGGGAGAGAACCGCTCCGCCCTCATCGATGCGGTGTCGCAGGAGGTGACGGTCTACGAGTCCGGCTACACCTATCGACTGGGGGTCGAAAGGAACAACACCATACAGACGGAGCTGGTCCATTTCCTGCAGTCCATCGGCGATCCCCTCACGGAAACGAGGAACTCGGGGACCATCGGCGTCCGCACGGCGCAGATGATCGAGGGGGCCAAGCGTTCCCTGGCCGAGGGGTGCCGCGTCGAGGTGCCCCGGGAGCAGTGAGATGGGCGCGAGCGTCCTGATGCTCGTCACCAACGGCTTCCGCCCCGATCCCCGGGTGGCCAAGGAGGCCGAGGCGCTGGCCGCCGACGGCCATGACGTCACGGTGCTGGCATGGGACCGCGAGAACGCGTACCCGGACCGGGAGGAGCACCGGGGGGCCCACATCGTCCGCCTGAGGACCTGGCAGGCCGGCTCCATGCTGTCCTTCCTGCTGAACTATCCGCTGTTCTTCATGCGTGGCCTGCTGGCCGCGATGCACCGGGACGATGACATCGTCCACAGCCACGATTTCGACACCCTGCCGCTCGGCTTCGCGATCTCGTGGATGAAGCGCATCCCGCTGGTGTTCGACGCGCATGAGAACTACGCCCAGATGATCTCCATCGACATGCCCTCGCTCGTTCCGCGCCTGGTGCTGTGGGCCGAAGGCGTGCTGACCCGAAGGGCGGAGCTGGTCATCACCGTCAGCGAGGTGCACGCCGCCCACATGAGGCCGAACGCCCGCCACGGCGTGGTGCTGGTAGAGAACTGCATCAACATCCCCAAGGACATTCCGGAGCCGCGGTTCGAGGGACGCGACCTCGTCCTCATCTACGTCGGGACTCTGGAGCCGATGCGCTACATCGTGGAGTCGATCGATGCCACGCTAGGCATCGACGGCTGCGTATACGAGCTGGCAGGCTGGGGCCGGCTGGAGGAGGAGGTCCGGAAGCGGTCGGACGGCGAACGGGTCCGATTCCTGGGGTTCATGCAGCACCATGACATGCTCAGGCGGATGGCCTCCAGCGATGTGGCACTGTGCCTCCTCGATCCTGCGAACGAGAACTATGTCGGTAATTCCCCGACCAAGATCTACGAGTCCATGGCGGTAGGCATTCCGGTGCTCACCACCGGCGGCACCACGAGCGGGGACCTGGTCGAAAGGGAAGGCTGCGGCCTCGTGATCGACTGGAGCGAGGACAGCTACCGCAACGCGATCGAGAGGCTGCGCGACCCGAGGCTGCGGAGCGAGCTGGGTAAGGCGGGCCGGGCGGCGGCGGAGCGGGAGTACAACTGGGACAACATGAAGCGCCGCCTGCTGGACGGCTATCGCGACGCGCTTCGGCCGCCCCTCTAGGCCGTCCGGGGCAGCCGGGGCACATGGCCGATGAGATGCCGCGGCGCCATCATGATGTGCGCCATCAGCCGCATCTGGAAGATGAACTGCCTTGGATCGTGGTAGCGGACCGACAGCCTGACCGCGTTCCCGGGCACCTCGAAAAGCGTGTCGAGGTACCATCTCAACGCCTGCTGGAGGGGCATCCGGCCGGTGCGTCCGAGGTTGAGTATCCCGGCGGCGTTCCATCCTCCCTTGCGGGCAAGGTCCTCCTGGGGATGGAAATGGTCCACGAACGGGCGCGACACCACCCATCGGTAGCCGGAACCGATGACCTTCTGGGTCATCAGCCAGTCCTCCCAGGTGTCCATGTCCGCCAGGTCCAGGTCCTCGATCAGCGCGCGCCTTATGAGGGTCGCGGAGGTCAGTCCCCGGTCCCCGGGCCCAAGGTCATATGTACCCTTGTCCCCGAACCTCTTCTCGTAGCTGTGGGTGAGCATGTCCCGGTATGGTTCGTGCACAGAGCGCACCGCGCCCTGGACCGCCCCGACGTTCCAGTCCGCCCTGTCCATCAGGTCCTCGATGAAACCCTCCGGCAGCGAGATATCGTCGTCGATGAAGGCGACCCATTCCGTGTCGCTCTCCTTGATGCCCTTCATGCGGGCGGAGCCCAGCGACTTGGTGTCGTTGATCACGGTGGCACCGTGCCGTAGGGCGATGTCAACCGTGGCGTCCTCCGATGCTCGGTCCACAACGATGATGCGGCGCGGCCTCAGGTTCCGTCCGATCCCTTCCAGCGACCTCTCCAGCCTGGCCGCGGAGTTCCAGGTGGGAACTATGGCGGTCACCCCGCCGTGATCGCTGGCCATAGGCTCAGCGGTAATCATGACGGCACGTCCGTCACCGACGGCACTTAACTCTTTTCCGCCATCATTGCGGCGAAGGGGCAAAATGCCGGTTCAAGGCGATGTTCGCGGATCGTCGGCCCCGGGCGTTCGTCGAGCACGAATGGCGCTCCCGGAACGTATGGGTGGCGCACACGCGTGCAATAAATATTATATATGCAGCTTCGCATTCTATTCTCCCGTCCGACACGCGTCGGACTGTCACGATGGGATGCGACAAAGGGCGGTACCATGGTTACGGCCCGTTTTCGTCTCCTCCGATTTCGGAGGTCGGATGTATCTTAGGCAGATAGAGCTGGAGAACTTCAAATCGTTCGGGAAGAAGCTGACAGTACCCCTGCTGGAGGGCTATACCGCGGTGACGGGCCCGAACGGCTCCGGCAAGTCGAACATCTCCGACGCCATCCTTTTCGTTCTCGGTCCCAAGAGCTCGCGGGCCATCCGCGCTGGGAAGCTCTCCGACCTCATATTCAACGGCGGCAACGACCGTTCGCCGGCCAGCTACTGCAAGGTGTCCCTGGTGTTCGACAACGGGGACCGCATGATCCCCATCGACGAGGACGTGGTCCGCCTGACCCGCCTCATCCGGATGTCCCAGGACCGCGAGGGCTACACCTCCTCGTTCTTCGTGAACGATCGGAAGTCGACCCTGGGGGAGTTCGACGTCCTGCTCAGCAATGCCCGAATCAGCGCGGACGGCTACAACTTCGTTCAGCAGGGCGACATCACCCGCATCACCACCATGTCCAACCTGGAGAGGCGCCGCATATTCGATGACATCTCTGGCATCTCCAAGTTCGACGAGGAGATCACCAAGGCCCGCGCCGAGCGGGACGAGGCGGACGCCAACATCGACCGCATATCGATCATACTGACCGAGCTGGAGAGGCAGATCGACCAGCTGGAGCAGGAGAAGGAGGTCGCCCTCACCTACCTGCGCATGAAGGAGCGGCTTACCCTCTCCAAGGCGCAGATGGCCTACCGGCGGAAGGAAAGCTCGGAGGCCGAGGCGGTGGCCCTCCAGGGTCAGATAGAGAACTACGAGCGCAACATCCAGGATCTCAAGGACCGGCGGCTGGAGATCGCCGACCGCATCAGGGACCTCGACGCCCGGATGGTGAGCACCGAGCAGGAGCTGAGGGCCAAGGGCGGACAGGAGTTCCAGGAGCTGCGGGCCAAGATAGATGAGCTCAAGATCCGGGTGGCCAAGGCAGAGGACCGCTCCGCCCAGGCGCTGCAGTCGGCCACGGAGGCGGGCGAGGATCGCGCCAACCGGTCAGCGGAGAGGGAAGAGCTGCTCCAGGCCGCCGAGGGGATGACCAGGGAGAGGGACGGCGCCTCCTCCCGCCTGGCGGCCACCACCTCCCAGCTGGACTCCAGGAAGGAGGAGCTGGCCGCCATCCAGGCCGAGCTGAGCGACTGCGACGCCGAGCTGGCCGCCCTGGAGAAGGAGCTGGCGGCACAGGACAAGGAGGTCCGCCAGAGGGACGAGGGGCTGAACCGCCTTCACATGGAAAAGGAGAGGCTGGAAGGGCGCAGGGCCCGACTGGCCGAAGAGCTCGCCGCCCTGGACCGAAACATCGAGAGCCTCGACTTCGAGGTGGTCGATGCCGATGACCAGATCCGGTCGTTGAGGGACACCGACCGCGGCTCGGCCAAGGAGCTCAAGGACCTCCAGGAGAAGTATCTGGCGAAGAAGAGCGCGGAGTCCCGAATGTCCAAGGAGGCCGAGGAGCTGGAGCAGGCCATCCGCTCGCTGGGCCGGGAGCAGTCCCGCCTCAAGGCCGAGGAGGAGGCCGCCGGGGACATCGCCCGAGGCTACAACCGCGCCGTCCGCGGGATACTGGAAGCGAGGGACTCGCTCGCCATCCGGGGCATCCACGGCACCATCGCCGAGCTTGCGGAGGTCGACGACAAGTACGGCACCGCCATGAACATCGCGGCGGGGGGGCGCATGCAGGCGATCGTGGTCGAGGACGACAGCGTCGCGGCCGATTGCATTCAGTACCTCAAGCGGCAAGGCCTCGGGAGAGCAACGTTCCTGCCGCTCAACAAGATGCTGGACGGCCGCCCGAGGGGAAAGGCCATACTGGCGGCCAAGGATGCGGTGGGATTCGCCATCGACCTCGTGAGCTTCGACGAGCGGTACCGGTCGGCGTTCTGGTACGTGTTCGGCGACACCGTGGTGGTAGACACCCTGGACCAGGCCCGCAGGCTGATGGGGGGCGTCCGGCTGGTCACCATGGGCGGCGAGCTGCTGGAAGCCTCCGGCGCCATGGTGGGCGGAAAGGCCGAATCGTCCGGCCCCCGCTTCGGCGCCGCCTCCAAGGGAAAGCTGGACGAGGTCGCGGCCAAGCTGAACCAGGCCGTCCTGGCCGCCGAGCGGCTGGAGGGCGAGCTGAAGCAGGTGCGGCAGGAGATGAACTCCCTCCAGGACCGGATACGCGAGCTCTCCGGAACGGGAGGCGCGTCCGGGGTGACGCTGAAAGCGATGGAGTCCCGCCGACAAGAGCTCCGCGGCAAGCTTGACCAGGCCAGGGAGGAGCGCTCCATGCAGGAGGGGGAGCTTCAGCGGACCACGAAGGCCATCGCCGATATCGACGCCCGCATCGCATCCGACGGGAAGGAGCTGAACGTACTCAGGGAGAGGAGGGACGCCGACCGCTCGAGGCTTGAGGAGCTCGCTCCGGCCGAGATGTCCATCCGCCTCAAGCAGCTGCAGTCCGACGTCGTCTCCCTGACCGGCGAGGCCGCCGAGCTGCGCGCCTCGGTGCAGACGCTGGAGGCCAGGCTGCAGATGGGCAGGGAGAGGATCACCTCCCTCAAGGCCGAGGAGGAGCAGCTGGCCGACAAGGCGGAGCGGCTCCGCGCCGAGTCCCGGAAGGTCGGCGAGGAGGGCGCCAGGGCCAAGACCGAGCTGGCCGCGCTGCGCCGCATCGAGGATTCGATGGGCGCGGAGCTCAACCAGCTCCGAGAGAGGAAGGAGGCGCTGTTCCGGGAGAAGACCAGCCTGGAAGGTGAGCGCGACCGCCTGCAGAACAAGGTGGAGACGACCACTGACGTCATCGTCGGCCTGCGCACCCGCATTGGACAGTGCCACGACAAGGTCCGTGAGTTCACCGAGGAGCTGAAGCAGTACGACGTCATCGTCACCGGGCCGGTGCCCTCCTTCGATTCGCTTAGAGACGTTATAAGGCAGCTGGAGGGGGCCATCAGCGGCATGGGCGCCGTCAACCTCCGCGCCGTGGACGATTACGAGGAGAAGAGGAGGCGCCGTGCCGAGCTGGGCGCCGAAACTCAGCGGCTGGAGGCCCAGCGGAGCGACCTTATCCGGCTGGAGTCCGACCTCGACGAGAAGAAGAAAGTATCGCTGTTCAAGGTCCACCAGGCGGTCAACGAGAACTTCCGCCGATGCTACGCCGAACTGTCCCAGGGGGGCGAGGCGGAACTGATCCTGGAGAACCCGGAGCAGCCGTTCGAGGGCGGGCTCATCATGAGGGCGAAGCCCCGCCAGGGCAAGGCGCTGAGGCTTGAGGCGTTAAGCGGAGGGGAGAAGTCCCTCGCCGCGCTGGCGTTCATCTTCGCCCTGCAGGAGTACCAGCCGTCGCCGTTCTACCTCCTGGACGAGGTGGACATGTTCCTGGACGGGATCAACGCGGACATGGTGGCCAGGAGGGTTCAGAAGTCCTCCCGGACCGCCCAGTTCGTTCAGATATCTCTGAGGAAGATCACGCTCACCAAGGCCGACCACATAATTGGGGTCACCAAGCAGGACGGGGGCATCAGCCACGTCATCATCCGTCCGAACATCTCGGACATCAAGGACATCCAGGACGAGCTCAAGATACCAGACGAGAAAGTGGAAGAGGGGATTCAATGATGGGATGCGCAGGTGCGGAAAAGGTGCTGGAGCATCTGATGTTCCACAAGGCCATGATCGACGAGGACGACCGGGCGGCCAAGATCGACCACTACCTCTCGGTGCTAGAGGAGAGCGAGGGCCGCATCGCGCCCCGCGACCCCCTGGACCGGTCCCTGGAGACGGTCTTCGAGCTGGTGCTGAGCAACGACCTCGATCCCTGGGACATCGACCTCATGGAGTTCGCCCGCCTCTACGCTTCGAAGGTGAAGGGCGAGGAGGAGGTCAACTTCGTCATTGCCGGCCGCCTCATGCTGATGGCATGGTCCATCCTGCGCATGCAGAGCGAGGGGGTGCTTCAGCGCTCCGAACGGAGGGAAGAGCACTTCGAAGATTGGGACCTGGAATGCCTTGACATCATCGACGAAGAGCCCCGGGTCCGGCTCTGCATGCCGGAGGAGGTCGACCTGGACGAGGTGGTCAGGCACAAGGGCTTCAGGCCGGTGACCCTGGTGGAGCTGCTGGACGCCTTCGAGGACGCCAGCCGCGAGCAGGAGCTGAACGACCGCCGGGAGAGGGCGAGGACGGCGAACCGGGCGAAGCAGGACAAGTTCGACACCAAGGCCCACAACGACGATATGGAGAAGGACGTGGACGAGGTGTGGCGGCGCATCCAGCAGTGCGGCCCCGGGGCCATACGGCTGGAGGACATCTGGCTAGGAGGTAAGGAGGACCTTATCATGGTGTTCGTCTCGCTCCTGTTCCTGGCCCGAAGCGGCAAGATCTCGGTGTGGCAGGAGGACCTGCCCTTCGGACCGATCTCGGTGGAGGTCAGGATGGACTGGGACATCGGCACCCTGGAGGACGTACCGCCGATGCCGATGCCGACGGCCAAGGACCGCGAAGCGGTGATGTGATTTGGGAGCCGATGCCACCAGGATAGTCGAGGCGGTGCTGTTCTCGGCCTCCCAGCCGGTCAAGGTGTCCGAGATCGAGCTGCAGACCCAGATGGATGGCTCGACCGTGCGGAGGGCGCTCAAGAAGCTCGCCGCCGAATATGATGCCATGGGCTCCAGCGTCGAGGTGGCCAAGACCGGGGCCGGATACTCGCTCATCCTGCGCGAGGAGTACCGGCCGTTCGGGCGGCAGTTCGCCCCCAAGGAGGTGCCGGACGAGGTGCTGAGGACGGCGGCATGGATCGCGTACCATCAGCCGGTGATGCAGAGCGACCTCAATCGATCCCTCGGTTCCCGCGTCTACGAGGACGTCAGGACGCTGAGCCAGCTGGGTCTGGTACATGCCCGCAAGAAAGGCCAGACGCTCGAGCTGACGACCACCAAGCGCTTCTCGGAATACTTCGGCATCCAGGGGACCAGCCGGACGGCGGTCAAGAAATGGATGGACGAAAGGACCAAGGGGTGATATGACGGATGCTAGCAAGAACGTGCCGGAAAACATTCATCTGCCGATCAAGACGTACAATGGGGCCAGGAGCCGGCTGCCGTCATGGATCAAGAAGGGGGCCCAGATCGCGCTGGCCGGTGTGATAGTGGCGGTCATCGGCACAGGGAACGTGTCGACGTACTGGGAAGGGTTCCTGCAGACCACCGGAGCGCTGCTCGCCGCGGCGGGGCTGTTCATGATACTGTATACGGTGGCCGTCGAATGAGAGGGCCACGCTGGCATCTCCGCCTAAGTTCGCAAAGGTTTAAATTAGAATGCTACAATCCCTTCGGCAGTGAGTTTTTATGGTACTACCGCTCGCTCTGCTCGAGAAGTCCATGGATCACCGGATCTCGCTGCTCCTCAAGGACAGCCGCGTGCTTGAAGGGAAGCTTGCCGGTTACGACGACTACATGAACATGGTCTTGGAGGACACCGAGGAGCGCACCTCCGAGCAGACCCGCCGCCTGGGCACCGTGGTGCTGCGCGGGAACAACGTGGTCAGCATCTCTCCGCTGTGAGGGACGACGTGAACGCATGAAGGCGCTCATCCTGGCAGGCGGGCTGGGCACCCGCCTTCGCCCCTTGACGTTCTCGATGCCCAAGCCGGTCGTTCCCCTGCTGGGGCGCCCGCTGATCCGCCACCTCATCGATCCCCTGCCCGATGAGGTGGACACCGTCATCCTGGCGGTGTCGTACATGAAGGACTACCTTGAGACGTACTTCCAAGAGAACGACGTTGGCAGGGAGATCGTCCTGGTCAACGAGGACCAGCCGCTGGGCACCGGCGGGGCGCTGAAGAACGTCTCCAAGTGGTTGGACGACACTTTCTTCGCTTTCAACGGGGACGTGATCTGCTCCCTTGACCTCGATTCCATGCTCGCATCCCACCGCTCGCGCCGCGGCATCGGCACCATGGCGCTGTGGACGGTGGATGACCCGTCGGCGTTCGGGGTGGTCGCTGCCGACGATTCGGGCCGCATCACCACGTTCCAGGAGAAGCCCGCTCCCGGCGAGGCGATCTCGAACAGCATCAACGCCGGCGCCTACATCTTCGAGCCGGAGCTGCTGGACCACATACCCGAAGGGGTGGTCTCGCTGGAGAGGGAGGTGTTCCCCCATGTCCTTCACCGCGGCCTGTACGGCTTCGCCTTCGAGGGGTTCTGGGTCGATGCCGGCACCAGGGAGAGCTTCCTCCGCGCCCAGCGCACGCTGCTGGACGTCAAGGGGAGCACCGTGCCCTGTCCGGCCCGCCGCCTGGCAGGCGTCCGCCTCACCGGCAGCAATATGATCGAAGCAACGCACCTGGAGCCGAGCGAGATCGGTCCGAATGTGTACCTGGAGAAAGGAGCGGAAGTGCGGCGGGGCGCGAAGATCTCCGACAGCATGGTGATGGCCGGAGCGGTCATAGGCCGTGACGCCGTGGTCTCGGGCAGCATGATCGGCCCGGGGGCGGTTGTGGAGGACGGCGCCGTGGTGACAGGCACCATCCTGGCTTAGACGAACTCTCCGTCCAGGAACAGCGACCTCTTGAGTTAGTTTATTAAGAAAGGCCCCATTACACGGCTAGACTGGTCTACATGGGATCGGGCGATCGGCTGCTGGAGTTCATCTCAAGGCGGGGATTCAGGAAGGGCTGGACCGTATTCAACATAGCGTTCTTCCTCCTCTTCATCATCCTACCTACCGTATTCATCCTGTCCTATGCGGTCACCGACTGGTCCAAAATCCAGAACTACGTTCTCAACGACCCGGCCACCATGGACCTCATCATCGGCGCGGTGGTGGTGTCGTTTGAGATCGCCGCCATCGTCACCGTCATCGACTTCATCGCCGGCCTGCCAGTGGCATGGATGATGGCCCGGAAGGAGTTCAGGGGGAAGCAGTTCCTCGACACCCTCATCGATATGCCGCTGGCTGTTCCCACCGCTGCGCTGGGCTTCTCGGCGGCCATATTCTGGGCCGCCACCCCGAACCCGCCGCCGTTCTCCCTGGCCGTGATTTCCTCGCCCATGCTGCTGATCATCCTGCTCCATGTGGTGTTCTCGTACCCCTATATGGTCCGCTCTCTGACGGCCATCCTGGGAGGGATCGACGAGACCTACGAGACGGCCGGACGAACGCTGGGGGCCAGCCGCCTCACCGCGGTCCGGACGATCACCCTGCCGCTGTTCCGGGCCGGCCTGGTCACCGGCGCCATCCTGTGCTTCGCCCGCTCTCTCAGCGAGACCGGGGGCACCATCATCGCCCTGGCCACCCTGTACGGGAGGAAGATGGTCGAGGGTGACTTCCAGACCGGGCCGACGCTCATAGGGTTGTGGAAGGACGCCTCGGTGTCCGACCCCTCCCTGCTGCCCGCCCTGGCCTTCGTCAGCATACTACTCATCGTCCTGGCGCTGGTCCTGCTGCTGGTGCTGAAGGTCGTGATCATGAAGGTCAGGTTGCCGCTGCGCAAGGTATGGCCCACCCCCGAGAAGCTGCTCAGCAGAGGCCTCTTCCCCAAGTTCAAGGACTCCTCGGCCGTGCTGTTCCTCGCGGCGATCGTCCTCGTTCCCTCGTTCTTCATCTTCACTTACGTGTTCACCGGAACGCCGGCCCAGGCCGACTGGGGCCTCTTCATCGACGCCTTGGTCACATCGTTCGCGGTGGCGTCGGTGGTGACCGTGGTCGATCTTGTGACCGGCATCCCGCTGGCGCTGTACATCGTCAAGAACCGCTCCGGCAGGCTGGCACAGCTGCTCGACGTCCTCGTCAACGTTCCTCTCATCGTTCCCACCGCTGCGCTGGGCTTCTCGCTCGGACTGTTCTGGAGCACCCTTGACTCCGGCGCGGCGGTCCCTATCCTGCTCATCATCCTGGCGCACATCGCATTCACCTATCCCCTGGTGGTCCGGAACGTGGTCGGCGCGGTCGAAGGGGTCGATCCGGCCTTCGAGGAGACGGCCCGCACGCTTGGCGCCAGACCGCTGCAGAGCTTCCGCAGGGTGCTGCTGCCCATGATCAAGGGCTCCATCCTGGCGGGGGCCATCATGGCCTTCACCAGGAGCCTCGGCGAGACCGGCGCCACCCTCGCCGTGGTGGCGAACGCCAACACCGCGCCGGTGTACATAGTCAATCTCGTCAATTCGCAGTCGTACTACCTGGCCGCCATGGCGTGCATCATACTGATCATCATATCATACATGTTCATGCTGCTGCTGCGGCGGTTCACCCGCGAGGAGGTGGTCTGATTCCGTCGGTAACGCTCAAGGGCATCACCAAGCGATACTCCGACGTCACCGCCGCCGACGGCCTGGACCTGACGGTGAACGATCAGGAGTACCTCTGCCTGCTGGGGCCTACGGGAGCGGGCAAGACCACCGCGCTGAGGGTGATCGCCGGCCTGACCGCCCCTGACGAGGGCACGGTACACTTCGATCAGCGGGACGTCACCTCGGTGGAGCCGGAGCACCGTAACGCGGTGCTGCTGTCGCAGACCTATTCGCTCTTCCCGACGATGACGGTCGCCGAGAACATCATGTTCGGTCCCGACATCCGGAATGTGTCAGATCGGGACAAGGAGCAGATGCTGGTTTCGCTGCTCGACCTGGTCCGCCTTACCGGCCGGGCCGGTTCCTATCCAAGGGAGCTGTCGGGAGGGATGCAGCAGCGCTGCGCTCTCGTCAGAGCGATCGCCACCAGCCCCGACGTGCTGCTGCTTGACGAGCCGCTGCGCGCTCTCGACGCCAGGCTGCGCATCGACCTGCGACGGGAGCTGAAATCCCTGGCCAAGACGCTCGGCCTGACGGTCGTGCACGTCACCCATGATCAGGATGAGGCGCTGGTGATGGCCGACCGCATCGCCATCATCCGGGACGGCCGGATCGTCCAGGTCGGAACGCCGTCCCAGGTGTTCAATGAGCCCGCGTCGCCGTTCGTGGCGAACTTCGTGGGGCAGTCGAACTTCTTCACCGGGACGGTGGTGAGCTCCGGTCCCGACGGCTCGGAGGTGGAGGACGATACGGGCCACAGGATGAAGTCCCGCCCTACCGACGTGCCGGTGGGAGAGAAGGCGGTCCTGGCAGTGAAGGTCGGACACACCCGCCTGCTGAAGCTGGAGGCGGCCAAGCTCCAGGGAAGGATTGAGCGCATGCTGTTCGAAGGGCGCGTGGTCCACGTCGATGTGGACGTGGACGGCGTGGGGCGTTTCTCCGCCAAGATCCCTGCCAGCCACGGCGGGCGGTACCAGGTGGGCAATGAGATCGGGGTCGGATGGAACAGGAACAAGGCCAAGCTGTTCCCGTATCCGGAGGGCGGCCTGGAGAACGAGCTGAGGGTGGACTAGATGCCGTTGGTCGAGATGAAGGGCGTGAGCAAGCGTTTCGGCAAGGTGGTCGCGTCCTCCGGCATAGACCTGAGGATCGAGGACGGCGAGTACGTCACCATCCTGGGGCCGTCGGGCTGCGGCAAGACCACCCTCATTCGCATGATCGCCGGCATACTCGAACCGAGCGAGGGGAAGGTCCTCATCGGCGGGCGGGACATGGACGGCGTTCCTATCGAGGAGCGGGACATCGGCTATGTCTTTCAGAACATCGCCCTGTTCCCCCACCTCAACATGCTGGAGAACGTATCCTACGGGCCGATCGTGAAGGACGTCAGCGAGGAGGAGCGCGTATCGGTGCCCAGGCGGTACCTGGAGCTAGTCAACCTGCTCGACCGCATGAGCATGTTCCCCTCCGCCCTGTCGGGAGGGGAGCAGCAGAAGGTGGCGCTGGCGCGCGCCCTTGCCTCGGGAGCCAGGCTGCTGCTGCTGGACGAGCCGCTGTCAGCGCTGGACGCCAGAGTGAGGATGGACCTCCGGTACGAGCTGAGGCGCATCACCAAGGACCTCGGCCTTACCGTCCTGCACGTCACACACGATCAGGAGGAAGCCATGACGGTATCGGACCGCATCGTACTCATGCGCAACGGCCGCATCATGGAGTCCGGCTCTCCCGAGCAGATGTACAGGGCGCCCAAGGAGCTCTTCACTGCCAACTTCATAGGGGAGACCAACCTGCTGGACGGCGTGGTCGTGGTCAGCGGGGACGACCGCACCCTGGTGGAGGTGAGGGACGGCTCGGTGGTGGAGGCGCAGCCCAGCGGATTCGAGCCGGGCGACGCGGTCGTCCTCTCGGTCCGCCCGGAGAGGGTCCATGCGTTGAACGAAGGCCTCAAGGCGGTCGTTCGCTCCATGTCCTTCATGGGGACCTACATCAGGGTGACGGCGGAGGCGGACAGCGAGGACATCCTGGAGTTCGACATCCCCGTTCCCAGGGGAGGGGATTTTAACGTTGGGGACAATATCCACCTGGGTTGGAGCATGGGATCGGCACTGGTATATCAGAGGCCGCCCGGCGGCATAGCGGAGGCGGTTAAGCTTGAATGAGCGCAAGTCGTTAATGGATTGGTTCGGGGTTAGGCGGGAGTCGATCATCATGACCGGCATTAGGAGCCACACCATCGCGGTGGGCGATGCCGCGGTCGAACTGAACAAGGCGGTCTCCGCCCTGTGCGGCAATGACCGGGAGGAGGCGATGGACGCGATAAAGCGCCTCCTCCTGGCGGAGGAGGAGGCGGACTCGCTGGAATCCTCCATCAGCGCCGACCTCAGCAAGGGGGACCTGGGCGCCAGGGAGCGCGAGGACCTCCTGAGGCTGGTCCGCCGCATCGATTTCATATCCGACTGGGCCAAGGAGGCGGCCCTCAACCTCCAGCTGATCCTGGAGGCCGAGGTCAAGGTATCATGCGACCTGTGGTCCCGCTACGCCGAGATGACCGGGGTGCTGGTCAAGGCCACCAAGGCGCTGCTCAACAGCATCGAGAACCTGGGCGTCAACAATGACAAGGCCAATCAGAGCAGCCGCGAGGTCGAGAGGCTGGAGCATGTCATAGATGACATGTACTTCTCCACCAAGAAGGCCATCCTGTTCTCCGACACCGATTCCAGAGCGGTGTTCCTGCTCCGCGACATGCTCCACGGCATCGAGAACTCCGCCGACAGCGTCAAGGACGTCGCCGACATCATCTACATACTGATTATATCGGATGCTCACAAATCAGGTAGATGATATGGAACAGCGTCTCTTCGGCACCAATGGCGTGCGCGGGGTCATCAACCAGGACATGAACGTGCAGCTGGCCATGGATCTGGGGAAGGCCATCGGAACGTTCATGGGCGGCAGGGTGGCCATAGGCAACGATCCTCGAACTTCAGCGGACATGATCAAGAGCGCGGTGTCCTGCGGCCTCATGGCCGCCGGCGCCGAGGTGATAGACATAGGAATGGTGCCCACCCCGGTGGTGCAGTTCTACGTCAAGGAGAACGCTCTCTCCGGCGGGGTCATGATAACCGCCTCTCACAACCCTCCCGAGTTCAACGGCATCAAGTGCGTCGACTCCGACGGCACCGAGATGCCCCGCCACAAGGAGGAGGAGATCGAGCGCATCTACTTCAGGAAGAAGTTCAGCTCGCAGGACTGGAGGAGCGTGGGGACTCTGCATCGCGCCACCGGCGCGGCCGACCCGTACCTGCGCAGCGTAATGTCGCTGGTCGATGCCGACGCGATCCGCGCCGCCGGCCTGACCGCGGTGCTGGACTGCGCCAACGGGGCCGGCTCGGTCACCGCCCCCCGGTTGCTGGACGATCTGAACGTGAGGGCGATCACTCTCAACTCCAACCCCCAGGGGACCTTCCCAGGGCATCCCAGCGAGCCGGTGGAGGCGCACCTGCAGGACCTCATGTCACTGGTGAAGGCGTCCGGCGCCGACCTGGGGATCGCGCACGACGGCGACGCCGATCGGACCATCTTCATCGACGACAAGGGCCGCTACCTATACGGAGACAAGTCGCTGGCCATCGTGGCGGAGCACATGGTCAGGGAGAATGGCGGCGGCATCGTGGTGACGCCGGTGTCCTCATCCATGGCCGTCGAGGATGTGGTGAAGCGGGCGGGCGGCGAGGTCGTATACACCCGCGTGGGCGCTCCGGTCGTAGCCAGAAAGATGATCGAAACGGGAGCGGTCTTCGGCGGCGAGGAGAACGGC
>DATD01000012.1:0-22781 GCA_002504525.1 Methanomassiliicoccus sp. UBA345 | reverse complement strand
GGCGGCGAGGAGAACGGCGGGCTCATCTTCCCGCGCCATCAGTACTGCCGCGACGGCGCCATGACGGTGGCCAAGCTGCTGGAGATCATCGCGTCCGAAGGGCCGCTGTCGGATCTGGCGGACGGCATCCCGCAGTACTGCCAGGACAAGCGCAAGATGGCGTGCCCGGAGGCGAGGAAGGAGAGCGTCCTGAGCGGTCTGGTGGAGCACTATCGCGGCGAGAGGGTGGACACCACCGACGGCGTCAAGATCTGGTTCGAGGGAGGATGGACGCTCGTCCGCCCGTCGGGAACGGAGCCGTTGTTCCGCATATACACCGAGGCAAGGTCCGAGAGCGATGCGGAGAAGCGCTCCTGCGATTGCCAGGCGGTCCTCGAGAGCCTCCTCGAGGACTGAGCCCCGGCCATTGTCCCACCGACCGCTCCGATGGCCTCGGCCGGTCGGCCTTCTCATTGGATGAATTAAAAATAATGGACCCCGCCGATGGCGGAAGGGTCGCGGTTTCAGAAAGAAAGGTCGTTCAGACCTTGGTGATCTTTCTCTTGCCCATCGCCACCATGTAGAGGACCTCTTCGCCGGACTGGAGGGAATCCTTCAGCTCCGGGTCGACCGGCAGGGTGAAGTTCTCGAAAGTCTCCAGGTCCATGATCTCGGCCTCGTCCCCCATTACTGCCAGAATCTGCCCCTTCCTCTTGTCGATCATGGGCACCTGGATCTTGTGCTTCACCGGATGAACGACGCTCCTCTTCTTGCCGTCGAACAGACCGACCGCGTCGATCCGGCTCTTGGCCTCACCGTGCTTTCCCGGCTTGGAAGTGTCGATGGATAGGATCTTGCAGGGCTCCTCGTCGATTAGCATGTAACGCCCAACTTTGAGCTCCCTGACCTCAGCCTGCGTCCACATAGTGTATCCAATGAGGGAAATAGCACCCAGGTTATATATTTTGCTTATCCGGAAATGACCCGTCAGGCGGTTCCGCCAGGCTGTCATCAGGGGAGCGGCGCTACCGCCGTCCCTTCCCCCTCGGTCCGGGGCGGTCGCGGCGGCCTCCATGGCCGCCCTGCTTTCTGTCCCCCTTGGGCCTTGCGGGCGGCCGGGGCGGCGGTTCCGGGTACTTCTTCTGGATCTCCTCCACCCGCCTCGCAATGTCGGCGTTGAGCTCGTCCCCGATGAACTCTCCTTTGTAGTAGTCGACCCGGGCGGCGATGGCCAGCTTTCCGCCCATGGCCCTGGCGACGTTGCCCCTCTGCCAATAAGGGGCACGGTGAACGGTGGGGTGCTGGAATATGATGCCGTGCTTCGGAGGCCTCTTTCCCTGGCGGAGATGGGCGAACAGCGCCTTCTCCGCGCCGAGCAGCTGCACCGTTCCGGACGGCAGCACCGCCAGGCGGCGAAGGCCCCCGGCAAGGGAGATCAATCTGGCCCCCAGGCTCGGCCCCACGATGGCCGAGAGGTTGGGGGCGGTCTCCTCCATGCGTTCAGCGATGTACGACTCCAGGCGCCTCTTCTCCTCGTACAGCGACACCAGGGAGGCTGCGTATGAGCGCACCACTGTCAGGTCCTTCTCCTCCAGCTCCGCGCCGACCGACTCCAGTTGCAGGTCCAGCGATGCCAGGACGTCATCGCGCAGGCCCTTCTGGGCGATCAGCTCGGCATAGCGCTCCTCGCGGGCGTAGTCGTTCAGCTCCGGGAAGTGCAGGCCGTACCACTCGTGGAGCCGCTCTGACATAAGGTTGATCATCTCGATGAGGTCGTCCATGCCCCGGACGGCCTGAAGGATGAAGCGGTCCGCGGGGAGCGGCTCCCGGGTGCGGATCTTGCCGAGCTCCACCATGGCCTTCTGCCTCAGCTGAGGGGAGTAGCCGTAATCCTCGGCACGGATGAAAGATGAGTCCAGGAACTCTGGCTTGCCAAGGCTGGACAGCCGGGGCTCGGCGACCTTCATGCGCTTCACCGCCAGCCTCTCCTCCTCGGGGAGCAGCTCCCCCCTCTGGACCTTGGCCAGCTTGGCGGCAATGGTCACCGGGTCCTTCTCGAACAGCGCGTTCTTTACGATCCTCTCCCGCTCTACGAGAAAGACCCCGAACCACTTGGTGACCAGTATCATTCCTCTACCCCAACAGCATCTGGACCTTCTACTTTGGCATGGATAGGATGCGCTCGACCTCGTCCTCGGGGAGGTCCTCCGGCCTTCCGGCCCTTTCGGCCGTAAGCTGGAGCGTGGCTATGTACTCCATGGTCTCCATCCGGTTGAACGCGTCCAGGAGGTCCCTCCCGGCCGCCAGGGCGCCGTGGCTCTGCATGATGCAGGCGTTCGAAGCGCCCAGCTGGCGGACCAGCTTCTCCGCCAGGTCGCTGGAGCCAGGCGTCCCGTAGGCGACCATGGGCACCGAACGTCCGAGCATCAGGAGCCCCTCGGGGGTGAGGGCGGTCCTCAGCGGGCGGCCAAGAATGGCCAGGGTGGTGCACGACAGCGGGTGGCAGTGGACGATCGCCCCCACCTCGGGGCGGGCGCGGTAGATTCCGGAGTGGAACGGCGTCTCCATGGACGGGCGCCGGCTCCCTTCGTGCTCGCCGGTCTCGAGGTCCACGCGGATCATCTGCTCCGGTGAGAGCATGCCCTTGCACGTGCCGGATGGGGTGATCAGCATCGTCACCTCATCCAGGCGGCGGCTGATGTTCCCTCCGCTGGCGAACGTCAGTCGGCGGTCGAAGATAATCCTGCCGGCGGCGGCCAGTTCCTTCCTGGCATCCTGCTCGTTCAAAGCTGCCCGGCCTCCTTGAACCTCACCTTGCGCACCCTGTCGATCTCCGACGGAAGCAGCACGCCCGCTTCGGTGATGAAGCCGGTGACATACTTGGCCGGGGTCATATCGAACGACGGGTTGAGCGCCACCGAACCTTTCGGGGCGAGGCGCGTCCGCCCGACCATGGTGACCTCCTCCTCGGCGCGGTCCTCTATGACTATCTGCTCTCCGGACGTTAGCGAGAAGTCGAACGTGGACAAGGGAGCGCACACATAGAACGGAATGCCCATGGCGTTCGCCGCGATGGCCTTGTCGAAGGTGCCGATCTTGTTGGCGAAGTCTCCGTTGGAGGCGATCCGGTCAGCTCCGACCATGATGACGTCCACGCCCTCCCGCATGAAGTGGGCGGAGGCGCCGTCGGAGATGATGGCATGCGGTATCCCTTCGTTATAGAGCTCCCAGGCGGTCAGCCTCATGCCCTGCAGGCGGGGGCGGGTCTCCGACACGTACACGAAGATGTGCCTACCCTCGGTCCAGGCGGTGCGGATCGGCGCCAAGGCGGTCCCGATGTCCACGGTGGCGAGCGCGCCGGCGTTGCAGTGCGTCATGATCCGCGCCTCCTCGTCGATGAGGGCGGCGCCGTACTTGCCGATCAGGCGGCACCGCTCGATGATCTGGTCGGCGTACATGTCCGCCGCCTCCACCGGGTCATCGCCCAGCTCCAGGGAGCGCAGCATGTGGTCGATCGCATAGAACAGATCGTAGGCGGTGGGGCGCGTCGCCCTCAGGGTGTCCGCGGCCCCTTGCAGGTCCTCGCCTTTCACGGCGGCCAGCGCCATGCCGTAGGCCGCCGCCGCCCCGATGGAGGGCGCGCCGCGGACCGTCATGTTCCTGATGCATTCGGCCACCTGCAGGTGATCCTCGAGATCGATGATCTTGAATCGCTGCGGGATCAGGCGCTGGTCTATCATGCGGACCCTGCCGCCCTCGTACCATACCGCCCTGATCTCCCTGCTGCTCTTGCCAGTCAGTACACGCATGCTATGACCGGCATGTCATTCCCCGGGGATGTAGAAAAATCTTGGTATGCCGAGCGGAATACGAACGTTCGTTTTTCCGCGGGTAAGTAGAAATAACCTCAGCGCGATTAGCGGCCTGGTGCAATGAAGAAGGCTGCCGCTCTCGACGTTTATTCCACCAGCTCCGGTCTGAAGCAGATATCGAACCCAGTGAGGCAGAAGATACTGAGCGAGCTGCAGCGGCGCGACCTCAGTCTATCGGAGATAGCCCAACTGACCGGGAAGGCGCAGTCCACCCTGTCGGTGCATCTGGACAAGATGGTCAAGGAAGGACTGGTCGCATCGAGGGACGATCCCTCGGACAACCGCCGCAAGATATTCTACCTGGTCTCCAAGCCGGTCGGCTCCTCGGTCGTTCCGAGGGAGGACCTCACCAAGGCGGTGGGCAGTATCATCGATAAGAGCATCGGAAGCCCGTCCTCGTTCCTGAAGGGAGAGATGCGCGCCCTCATCCTCGGCGTGGAGGCCATCGGCCTGAACATGGACCCCGTGCTCAAGGACATCGGCCGCCAGATCGGCGCCCAGCTGGCCAGGCATATGAGGTCCACCGAGATCAAGCCCCTGCTGGAGGAGGTCAAGGAGTTCTACGCCCGCCACGACCTGGGGGAGCTTAACGTGTACTCCCTGGTGCCCCTCACCCTGATCATAAAGGACGACTACGACTGCTCCGACATCCCCGACGTGGGCAAGACGCTGTGCACCCTCAATGAGGGTATCCTGGAGTCGATATTCGACGCCAAGACCGGCGTGCCCCTAGGCGTCGCCCAGACGGAGTGCTTCGGCACCAAGTACAACTTCTGCAAGTTCGTGTTCGAACCTACTCTCTACGACTGAGCGCTCCAGGCGCACTGTCAGTAGGGGCAGTGGTCGGTGTCGATATGGCTGTGCGAGCACAGCGGGTCTTCCAGGTAGGCGCTGCCGGCGAAGTAGAACGCATTGGCGCGGCAGCCCCAGCACAGGTTGGAGTCGCAGGCGCTGCAGGTGGCGCTTCGGTCGTTCTTCCGATAGGGCGCGAAGAACAGCGAGGACGAATTGGAGTCGATGATGTCCCCCAGGCTCTGCTCCCTCACGTTCCCCAGGGTGCGGCGCAGCGAGTAGCACGGCGAGACCTTGCCGTCGCGGGACACGAACACGCAGGAGCCGCAGTACTGCTTGGGGAATTCCTGACAGCCCATCCCGCGCCCGCTCAGGAACATCTCATCGCGGCGGCGGTAGGCGGTGTTCACGTCCTGCGTCCGGGGCAGGTAGGAATAGATCGAACCGCGCTCGTCCACCGGCTTCAGGGACATCAGGCAGGTGCTCACGCGATACCTGCGGTACATGAACTCCATCGTCTTCTTGACATCCTCTGGCGTATGGTGGGCCGTCAGCATGATCATGTTGGCTATGTCGCAGGGCGGCTTTCCCGCCTCCAGCAGCATCTCCAGGCCAGTGATGGTGGCCCTGACCTGCCTGGGGTGATAGTTATAACGCAAAGAGCCGAGCACCTTAGGGTCCAGGGAGTCCAGGTGGATCATCACGAAGCCGTCCTGGGTGAGCTCGATGACCCGCTTGGCCGTCACGATGTCGTTCAGCCGGGGCCCGCACGTCCACAGGTTGTTGGTCATGCCCGCGTACCGAACGGCCTGCATCAGTTCGACCCAGTCCGGCCGCTGCAGCGGGTCGCCGCCCATCCAGTCGATCTGCTTGATGCCGAGGTTAGCGGCCTGGCGGAGCAGGCTCTTGATCTCCCGAGTGGTCAGAGGCTCCTCTGCCTCCATCACCCTGGCATAACAATAGGCGCAGTTGGCCGAACATTCGTTGGTGCACTCTATCTGAAGGCGGTATGGTTCATTGCGGTCGAAGCAGGCGGACTGACTCCTCGCCTGCTCGGAACTGTTGTTGAACAAAGTATCCAGTGCTTTTCCGCTTCTCGACAGGGACGCACCACCTGGTCCGGGTTGGGCGATTAGGCCCCTCCGTTTAATAAGCTTTGGTGAAGTGGTTAGCATGCATCCGATGATAACCGGAACTGTCGAGCGGTTCAGTCATCGTCGTCCAGTGTCCAGTCGACGTCGCCCACCTCTTCGTAGAGCAAAGCGTCGCCCTCGTGGACCGTGAGCCCGTATCGTTTGGCCAACGATTCATCGTCGGTCACGTTGCCATCCTCATCGGTGAGCAGGATCGTGAACCTGGCACCAGGGTGGGCGCTGAACAGCTCCTGCAGGTCCTCGCGCAGGCTCTCGAACTCTGTGCGGGTGAGGCCGCCGGGCATGGGGGGCCGCTTGTCCTCTTCCTTCATCCATCCCTGAACGGATTGGGTCGGCATAAATGTCACGGCCTCGGCGGCTGAGGATGCTTTGCCTCCGCCATGATGATTCAAAGCGCGCCAGCTGGATGATCCCCGCTTCGGAGCAGGTTCCCTCAGCTCATGTCATTGTCGCGGAGCTGCATTAAGTCCGCCATGATCTCGGAGCGTGTATCGAAGGAATCATCCGAATCGCGAAGTGTTTATAATTAAACAATCGTTACCCTTCCGGCAGGGGATGCCTTCAAAGAGCGGCATTCCGATGCCAGGGTGAAAGCATGCGGACGTACGAGGAGATCAACTCTCGGATAGAGAGCGGCGACGCCGTGGTGATGACGGCCGAGGAGGTCAAGGCGTTCGCCGCCGAGCACGGCGTAGAGAAGGTCGAGCGTGAGGTGGACGTCGTTACCACTGGCACCTTCGGCGCCATGTGCTCCTCCGGCGCGTTCGTCAACTTCGGGCATTCAGAGCCGCCGATCAAGATGGCCAAGGTATGGCTGAACGACGTGCCGTCCTATGCTGGGCTGGCCGCGGTGGACGCCTATATCGGTGCCACGGAACTTAGCGAATCGGCTCCCTGCGGCTATGGCGGCGCCCACGTAATCGAGGATCTGGTGGGCGGGAAGGCCGTACACCTGCGCGCCTCGGCCGCAGGCACTGACTGCTACCCGAGGAAGGACATCGACACCTACATCTCGCTGCGGACCGTGAACCAGGCGTACCTGTACAATCCGCGGAACGCTTATCAGAACTATGCCGTGGCGACGAACTCGTCGGACAGGGTGCTGTACACCTACATGGGAAAGCTACTGCCCCACAACGGGAATGCCACCTTCAGCAGCGCCGGGCAGCTGTCCCCGCTGCTGAACGACCCCCAGCTCCTGACCATCGGGATGGGCACCAAGATCTTCCTCGGCGGCGGAATAGGGTACGTGTCCTGGGAGGGAACGCAGTACAAGACCAACGTCCCCGTTCGGAACGGCCTGCCGGTGGGGGCGGCGCGCACCCTTGCCGTGATGGGTGACCTCCGGGGCATGAGCCCCGAGTACGTGAGGGGGCTGTACTTCACCGGATACGGCTGTTCCCTGGGGCTGGGCATCGGCATTCCGATCCCGATCCTTAACGGTGAGATCGCCAAGGCGGTCTCGGTGACCGAGGACCAGATCTTCGCGCAGGTGCTCGACTACTCGGTCCAGTCGAGAGCGCGCAAGCCGATCCGGGAGGTCAGCTATCAGGAGCTGCGCTCCGGCACTATCGATATCGGCGGAAAGGAGGTCAGGACGTCGTCGCTGTCCTCGTACCGCAAGGCGCTGAAGATAGCGAAGGAGCTGAAGGAATGGATCGAGAAAGGGCAGTTCGACCTGGTCCGCCCGGCCGGCGAGTTCCCGGCGGAGCGATCGCAGAAGGCGTTGGAAGTGCTCTCCTGCGAGGAGGCCTGAACATGGCAGGAAAGAAGTATCATCTGGCGTTCACGCCAGAGCTGGTCAACGAACCGATAACGTTCACCCTGGCCCGCGAGCATGACGTGGTAGTGAACATCCTGAGGGCGGAGGTCACCGAGCACGGCGGCACGCTGATCATGGACATCGCCGGCGACGATGCCAAGATCGATGCGGCCGTGGCGTTCCTCCGGTCCAAGGGCATCGACGTCAGGGGGCTGGAGCGCACGGTGGTCAGGGACCTCGACCGATGCACCGACTGCTCCATGTGCGTCTCGGTGTGCCCGGTGAAGGCGTACCGCCTGGACCGCGGGACCTGGGAGGTGCAGCTGGACCGTCACAGATGCATCGCCTGCGGACTGTGCGTGGACGCCTGTCCGGCCGCCGCGCTGCGCATGGACGACGTCGGACCGCGTGCGTGATGCTCAGTCCTCGGCCGGCTCCTGCTGCGTAACGCAGTGGAAGCCGCCGTAGCCGTACACCAGGTCGCGCGCGTAGATCGGGACGATGCGATGGCGGGGCATCGCCCTCTCCAGTATCCTGACGGCGACCGAGTCGTTGATGTCGTTGAACGTGGGCACCAGCACCACATCGTTGCCGATGTAGAAGTTGGCGTAGCTGGCCGGCAGCATGCGGTCCTCCTCGGGCAGAGGCACCGGCGCCGGCATCGGAAGCGTGAGCACCTTCAACGGACGGCCGTTCCGGTCGCGATAGTTGCGAAGGATCTCGAGATTGGTGCGCAGCACCTCAGGGTTGGTGCCGCCTCCGCGGGGGGAGAAGGCGCACACCACGGTGTCCTCGGCCACGAAGCGGGCGAAATCATCGACATGGCCGTCGGTATCGTCGCCTTCGATGCCGGATATGAGCCATACGACCTCATCGATGCCGAGGTACTCTCTCAGGCAGCCCTCGATCCCCTCCTTGTCGAGATGGGGATTCCGGTTCTCGTTCAGCAGGCACTGCTCGGTCGTCAGTACGATCCCCGCTCCGTTGACGTCGATGGAGCCGCCCTCCATCACGATGCCCGGACGGAACGTCGGGAGGCCGGTGGAGCGAACGACGTCGTCTCCTGCCACGTCATCGTACATGATGTCGTCGTACTTGCCGCCCCAGGCATTGAAGTTCCACTTCACCGCGGCCTTCTTTCCGGTCTCGCGGTGCAGCAGGAACGTGGGGCCGTAGTCGCGGATCCAGACGTCCGACGACTTGATCTTGGGGAAGAGGACGTTGCGCATGTTCGCACCCGCTCTCTCGAGCATCGGCCGTATACGCTCCTCCGTCTCATCGTCATCAACGAGCACCTTTACCATCTCGCCGTGGCTGAGCGCCTCGATCATCGAGCAGTAGGTCTGCTCCACGCCGATGAGCACGTCGCCTGGAAACGTCAAAGGGTTCTTGGGCCAGGAGAGCCAGGTGGCTTCGTGCCGGGCCCACTCGGCCGGCATGTGGTATCCGGCGGTGCGCGGTGTCTTTTCCATCATATAGATCCTCTCTCCGTTATTCGTCCGTAGCATTCGGGGCGGCGGTTGCGGAAGAATCCCCATCCTTCCCTTATCAGGCGGCCATGCTCCAGATCCACCTTGGCCAGGACGATCTCCTCGCCCTCTCCGGCTCTGGCCACGGTCCTGCCGAAGGCGTCTATGACGAAGCTGCCTCCCCAGAACTCCATCTCGTCCTCCCGCCCCGCGCGGTTCACCGCAGCGACCACGACGCTGTTGGCGATGGCGTGTCCGCGCATGACGTTCTCCCACGCCTGCTGCCAGTCGCCCTCCCATTGCTCGATGCCGTCCGCCCTGCCGATGGCCGTAGGGTAGAAGAGCATCTGCGCTCCGGCCAGGGCGCATGCCCTCGCCGCCTCAGGGAACCATTGGTCGAAGCAGATGAGCGGCGAAATGCGGCCGAGGGGCGTGTCGACGACCTGGAACCCGGTGTCGCCCCGGTCGAAGTAGGACTGTTCGTAGAAATCCTCATCATGAGGGATGTGGGTCTTGCGGTACTTGCCCAGCAGGCCGCCGTCCTCGCCGTGCACCAGGGCGGTGTTGAAGAAGCGCTCGCCCGCTCTCTCGTACAGCGATCCGCCCACCAGCACCACGCCGTTCTCCTTGGCCATGGCGGAGAGCGCATCTGACATTGCACCTGGGATCGTGTCGTGCGGGACGTCCATCCTCTCGGCGTCGCTCGCGATGTCATACTGAGGAAAGTATCGAGTGGCGAATAGCTCCGGAAGACAAACTATCTGCGCGCCCCTGCCAGCCGCCTCTTCGACCATGGCGGCCGCCTTGCGCAGGTTCGATCGCGGATCGGAATCCATGCCCATCTGGACAAGACCAAGGACAACCTTGTTGTTGTTCATGCGATGCCCTCCGTGAGTGCTTCCACGCCATAGAGGGTCTGCTTATTATAGCCTTTCTCGGCCCCTGCCAGGCATAGCCGGAGGTTAGCCCCTCATTATGTCCAAGGCGTAGGCGGCGCTCTTGCTGACGTAGGGGCTGCGGTCATAGACCAGTCTCTCCAGGCGCTCCATCGCCAGCGGACTGGTCATGTGGAGGCGGTCGGCGAACTGCCCCAGGGCCCAGGACGTCATCCCCCTGACCATCGCTTCGCGGTCCAGAAGCAGCTCGGTCAGGAACGCTATGGACGACTGCACCCCGACCCTCATGCATGCCAGCTCTCCCAGCGCCCATGCCGCGTTCTCCCTTACCTCGGGATCCTTGTCCTCGGTCAGGGCGTTCAGCGAATCGAAGGGCCAGAACGCCTCGACCTTGTTCTGAGCCATCTTGGCCATGATCCTCGATGCCCGCCGGCGGTCCTCTGTCTCGGGCGACCCTAGCAGGATCGTCAGGCTCGGCACGGCGGTGGTGTCAAGGTCCTTGGACCGGGCGAGATCGTCCATTCTCTTGAGCGCGGACCGGCGTACCTCGGCATCGTCGGAAATGACGTCCAGGTTCAGCTTCTCCAGTTCATGAGGGACCATTTAGCTCACTCTTCGGGACGGGCGTTCAGCGAAATGACCGCGGTCAGGAAGGCCCTTCCCGGGAACATGGCGCTCGTGCCAGTTGACGTCCCGGACCCTTTGACGAGCGCGGGCGCTCGTCGGTTTGCCACGGGCCTCGGCCTCCCCCGACGGTCAGATGTCTGGACGGTTAATCGTCAGGGCATTATAATATAATATGGCGAGGTCCGATGCATCCTCAGGTGCGCATGTTCGCTGTCGGCACCGGACGGGCCCGGAGCCGCGCCCTTTGGCCAGCATGGCGCTGCTGCTGTTACCAAGGCCTCGAGGGCAGCCCGCTTCCAAACGACCATGCAATGGATGGGAACACTTTCTTATCCAGGGCAGTTATAGATACAGGGGCCCCTAGGCGTCCGATCCTGGACGCATGGGTGACAAGGGTGCGTTCCAATGAGCCCTGGAGAATTGATCTGTACGGACATTGGCAAGGTCTATGGCACCGGCAAGCGTGCGCTTTCCTCGATCAACTTCTCCGTGCCGACGAAGGGAACGTTCTCCATCATTGGGCGCAACGGGGCGGGAAAGACGACCCTCATCCGCATCCTCGCCACGCTTCTGGAACCAAGCGCCGGAACGGCCACGATCGACGGCCTCGACGTCATGAAGGACGCCGATGAGCTGAGGAAGAGAATGGCCGTCGTTCCTCAGGAGGGAAGGCCCTTGCCGTGGTTGACTCCCCTGCAGACCATATCGTCGTACCTCATGTGGAGGGGAGAGGACTATCGGACCTCCCGGCGGAAGGCGGAAGAGGCGTTGGCCCTGGTCGGCCTGGAGGACGTTTCCGACAGGCTTAACCATAAGCTCTCGGGAGGCATGAAGCGCAAGTCCATGCTGGCCATGGTCATGGCGTCCGATGCCGAGCTGATCTTCCTGGACGAGCCGACCACAGGCCTGGACCCCATATCGCGGCAGGTGGTATGGGACCTGCTTGCCAAACTGAGCAGGGACCGGTTCGTGTTCCTCACCACCCACTACCTGGAGGAGGCGGAGATGGTGGCCGACCGGATCGGCATATTCGAGGACGGCTCCCTTCTGGCGCTCGGGAACATGGACGAGCTAAGGGCCAGTCTGAGGTATCAATACAGCGTGAGGGTGTCCAGCGGCAACGACCTGCCCGAAATAGAGGGCAGGGTGCTGAAAGGGAGGGACGGCAGGGTGCAGATGATCACCACCCGGGAGGAGGCCGTGCGCCTCTCCGAGCGTTTCATCGGTAAGGACGTTCGGTTCTCGATCAACCCCGTGACCCTGGATGACATATTCTATCACATCGCAGGAGAAGACATCGATCATGACGAAAAGGGGGGCCAGGAACAGTGATCCGGGTCTGGAATCAGATGCTGGCATCCGTGCTTGTCAACGCCATCTATGAGATGAAGAACTACCCGGTGGTGCTGCTCAACACTGTCCTCTCGCCGCTGTCGTTCCTCGTGCTGATCTTCCTGATCAGCGGTGGCTCGCTGCTTGGCGAGGCGATCCTGGGAGGGCTCATAATGTCGATGTTCCAGAGCGGGGTCTCCCTGCAGGCGGACCTCTCTCACCTGAAGAACGATTTCAAGCTCCAGGAGATAGTGGTCGGCTCTCCTACCAGGCCGTCCGCGTACGTGGGCGGAATGGCGCTGTCCGAGATCGTGTACTCTTCGCCGGCCCTCATCATCCTCACGATATTGTTCGCGCTGACCATCAACGTCCCCTTCCTCCAGGTGGTCGGGATCGTCGTGGTCTTGCTGATGGTCTTCCTCTCATCCGTCGCGTTGAGCTTCGCCTTCGCCACTATCTCCACCGACATCGTGCAGAGCTTCGCCTTCAGCCGGCTGATCACGGTCCTGTTCACCGCCCTCGCCCCGGTGTACTATCCCGTCACGCTCATACCGGAGCCGTTCCGATTTCTCGCATATTTGTCGCCTACGACCTACGCGGCGCAGCTCGCCCAGCACATGGGAGGGCTGGCGCAGATATCGCCGGAGATGTTCGGGTTCGACTGGGCGGTGCTGCTCATCTTCACCGCGGTGTTCCTATGGGTCGGGTTCAGCAGGGCGAGATGGCGGGACGTGTGATCGCCTGGCTGGGTCAGCGCGATGCTGAGCAGCAGATCAGCGGCCCTCTGACAGGCGCATCCACTCATCGCGCAGCAGCCCGTAGTAGAGCTGGTCCTCGAACCCTCCCCGGAAGGGGATGCGCTCTCGCAACGTCCCTTCGAGGTTGAAGCCAAGCCGCAACAGCAGGCGCTGGGATGCGGTGTTCGATGCCAGCGGGTTCGCCTCGATCCGATGCAGCTTCATCTCGCCGAAGCCGTATGCAAGGACGGCCGACAGCGCCTCGGTCATGAGCCCCCGTCGCCAGTACGAAGAATGCAGTTCGTAGCCGATCTCGGCGCACTGATGGCCTTGGCCAAAGTTCCACAGGCAGCACTCGCCGATGACGGTATCGTCGTCAAGGGCGAGCGCCCAGGCCATCGACTCCCGCCGTGAGAGGCCATCAAGGGCGTTCCGTATCCATCGGGCGGTATCGTCCACCGATCGGTTCGGCTCCTGTCCATACCGCTCCGATACGCGTGGGTCGGAGCGGACAGCGAAGAGCGCCTCGGCGTCGTCCTCCCGGACCGGGCGAACGAGCAGCCGGTCGGTGGCCAGCGAGGCCTGGCGGACGAAGGCTTCGTCCAAGGTCATGAAGGTTAGGAACGCCTGCAGGATTAATTAGGCTTGGGAGAACAGTATTGCACCTCCTGGCGATCGCATATACCGATCCTCGGTCGGACTCGAACTTGCGTTGATGCTGTCAGATGCTGTCAGCAGCCTTCCTGCGCCGAGGCCCCTGGGGGCTGGCGTGGGCCATCGCCCTTCTTCATGGCCTCCGCGAGCTCCTTGGTCCTTTCGATCCCCTTTGCCAGCATCGACAAAGTCCCTTCCCGGCATTCCCATCTGAGGTTCAGTTCATCCGCGAACTGCTTGGATAGGTCCATGCACTCCTGCTCGTTCCCCAAGTGGTCGTCGATGAACAGGACCCTGGAGTATCCGTTGAACATCGCGTTGAGATACCAATCGATGTCGATGCCCACCTCCTCATAGTTGGGCATCTTCCTCCTCATCTCCTTCTCGAACCATTCCCGGTTCATCCTCGCAAAGTAAGGAGTATGGTACATGGTCCCGGCACACTTCTTCCGCTCTATTTCGTATTCAGCGGGCGTTATGAGCACTCCGATGCAATCGTCCGCGTCCAAACGGACGGTGGGCACCTTCATCTCGTCGGTCACTTCCCTGAGCGAATTGCATATGCCGTAGCCAAGCAGGACCGCGTCGACCTTTCCCTCTAGGGCATTGACCTTCTCGATCACCGCCTTCTTCAGCTCTTCAGGATATTCGTGAAGGCCGAACTCAAGGTACTCCTTGTGAATGATGTCTCGATCATCCCCGATCAGTTGTTCAAGGCCTCTTTCGAAGGTCTCGCATGCTATGACGCCTATCCTCATGCCATCACTCGGCCGCTCCCGTCGTTCATCCTATTACGTCCGGAGCACGTCCACAAGAGTGTGAAAAATACATAAATATTACGACGTAATAACTTACTATTACGGTGAGGCCATCTCGAACGAAGATATTGACAAGCAGCTAGAGGCCCTTCTAAGCGAGGTAAGGCAGCTCAGCAGCTCGGTCGTACGATTGAGGCATGATGATTACCGCATGGTGTTCGGCGAACAGATCAGGACGATCCTGATCGAGAGGATAGAGCGTCACTTCGCGAAAAGAGGTATGGCTGACATCGATGAAGGGAGTGAGCTCAAGAATCGATTGGCCGAACTGATCGTCAGGGTCATTGATTCCTACCAGCAGGACGGAACGGAGACGGCGTCACTTCTTCTCGACGAACTAGGCGGCTCACTCGACCGACCCTCCATGGCCGCTCCTGATCGGACCTTTGCCTCCGAACTGCTCGAGCAGATGCGAGACTACTTCATCACTTCGAACAACCTCTCCCGGCAGGTCGACGGCCCAGCGCGTCACAACAGTCTCCTGACCGGGCGTAAAAGCAGCCTCTCGCCCGAGCTGGTCGAGAACACGCTGAGCCCGCTGGCCAACGCCAGGAGGATCGACCTGCTGCTGCGCCTGTCCGATGAGAGCGACAGCCTGGCCGGCCTCAGTAAGGGGATGGGGCTGCAGAAGGGGCATCTCCAGTTCCATCTGAGGACCTTGTTGAAGGCAGCGCTCATTCAATACGATAAGAAGAGCCATCTGTATTCCCTAACGTCCCAGGGGGCCATAGCTATCGATGAGGTCTCAAGGCTCATCGACCGACTGGCCCCGGCGGAGCCTGGTATGACGCAGTGATGTCCATTGCGGCCTCAGGCGCAGGTGATCTGGGGTAGGACTGGTCGCATTGACAGCTGTCGTTTTAGAATGGAGATGAGCGGACTCAGGCGAAATGCTCATCACTTGACGCAGCCGCATAACATTAAGTTTTTATAATATTGTAGTATGTACGATACTGTATATCGTACAGTAAATACGGAGCATGAGGTGATGGCAACGGGGTCCACGGAAGAACTGGTCGATTCGCTGGTCGTCGAGCTCAGGCGCGGGACCCTGGTCCTGTCGGTCCTCAGTCAGATGGGGCATCCGGAGTACGGCTACTCGCTGGCACAGAAGCTCGAGGAGAAGGACGCCGTGATCGAGCCGGGGACGCTGTACCCCCTGCTCCGCAGGCTGGAGAAGCAGAACCTGCTGGTCAGCCGGTGGGACACATCGGAGAGCCGCCCGAGGAAATATTATGAGCTTAGCGAGGAGGGAAATGAAGTGTACGAGCGCTTGAAGGAGGAGTGGCTGAACCTATCCAGGAAGCTCAATGTTCTGATAGGAGGGGAGAATGATGGAACTGATTGATCGTTATGTCCAGGCCGTCACCGAACGACTGCCGGAGAGCACGAGGGACGACGTCGCGAGCGAGCTGCGCGGCAATATCGAGGACATGCTGCCCGATGACGCGACGGAAAAGGACGTGCGCGCGGTCCTCGAGAAGATGGGGAACCCTGTGGCCCTAGCCAACGAGTACAGGCCGTCGAAGAGGTACCTCATCGGACCGGCCATGTATGACGCCTACGTCGACGTGCTGAAGATCGTCCTATGCATCGCCCCGATAGTCCTGGCCTTCCTGGGCCTCGCCGGGGTCGCGCTGGAACCTTCCGGCGGAAGCTATCTCGACTACATCGTCGCCTTCATCTCGGGAGCCGTCCAAGGCGTTGTGCACTCCTTCGTATGGGTCACGCTGGTCTTCGCCATAATGGAGTGGGCGGGCGTGGATGAAGGGAGCTTGCCGTTCAACAAAAAAGAATGGTCAGTGGACGATCTCCCGCCGGCAGTCCAGAGTTCCAAGAACAGGATCGATCGCGCCGAGGAGATATTCTCCATCATCTTCACCGTCGCGTTCATCTCCATCATCGTGTTCAAGCCCGAGCTGTTCGGCTGGTGGGAGCAGACCAACGAGGGCTGGAATGTCATCCCTGTCTTCGATCTCGCCCGGCTGGAAGCGTACTTGCCGGCGATGCTGTCCCTGGCGGTCATTGGGTTCGGCCTTTCGGTCTACAAGATCGTGGCCGGCAAGTGGACCATGCCGCTGGCGGTCGCCAACATGCTGTTCAACCTGGCGATAGCCTTCGTAGCTTGCCTGGCGCTGACCGACCGCAGCCTGTGGAATCCAGGGCTCTTCACCCGCATGGGGGAGGTCTTCGAGGTCTCGGCCGGCACCATGGACATGATCCCGGGCATCGCAGTGACGGTGACGATCGCCGCCATCGTCCTCATAAGTGTCCTCGACAGCGCCATGGGCTTCCTGAAGAGCAAGGATGTCCGCCTGCTCGACATGCCGGACAAGATACGAGGGTGGATGGGAGCAGAGAGGTAGGCTGGCAGGGGAGAGATGAGAGGGGCCTTCACCTCCTCTGGATCTCCCTGAGCACCGTCCCTTGGATTATTGCCGCGATCGGAAGTCCGTTATTTATCCCGAAAAAGGCGCAATAGCACTGGGCTCGACCCAAACACTCCCCGGTCAACCGGTCAAGAAGTCATCTGGATCTAGATCTATCCCCTTTCTTTCGGCCACCGCCTCCAGCATATCGTATATGCCGATATCATACTCATCTCGTCCGGCGAGGTCCCTGAGCTTTTCGAAAAGACTGCCAAGCTCATCTTCGTCAATGGAATCCAAGAAACCTCGAAGAAAGGCGGTCAACATCTGCGTCGCTCTGTAGTGGGTTTGATGGTAATCATCGAACCATCCATCCGGGTATCTTAAAAGCCTTTCCAGGATCTCCACCACTAGTCTCGATCGATCTTCATCCGCCCTCATCCCTTGCCACTTACGAGCGACCCGGACCGCCAGATCCACCTCATTGCAGATCGAGGCAGGAATGCCGAACTTCCGCTCATTCGATAACGAGCGATCCAAGTGTTTTAACACCTGATCCATTCGATGGCTGTCATCGCTCATTGGCAACAACAAGGTAAGATGCGGCTCCAAGGTCATACAATCCGTCAATAGTACCTTAACTTGTTTTGCGTTCAGACCATCAATATCATTCTTTACTCTTTCCAGATCCACTCTCTCTGCATCACTCGATATGAAGGCCAGTGCCAACGCTGCACCATGTTTGCACATCTCTTCCACGGGGCAGGAACAGGAGGATATTATGCGCTGTTTCCAAGTCAACGAAACATCATAAGGCCTCTCGGCCCCCCCCCGATCACCTTCCCTACGACCCTGTCCCCGTCCACCACGAGGTCTACCACCATTCCGTCCTCGAAGTATGCCGTTCCTTTTTGATAGGTCCGTTCGCCGAACGCCTTTTTGATCCTCATCGACCGTCCGTTGCTATCCATGCAATATTCGCCTATGCCATGTCAGGCGGAGGTTGAAATATGAACTGATGATTCCAGGGGCATATTGTACAATTATCAGTGGCCAGTTCTTTAAGCCAGTCTTTATGTCTAGTCTTTTTTCTACCAAGACCATTACGGTCTCATCCGCGCGACGCTGAACGATTGAACGTTCGCGTCGCAGCGAAGCGCTTCGCACATGAGCCCACGCTCTTCGCGCCTCGAAAGGTGTGCTGGAAAAGACGACTGGCAGCAAGGCCTTTAGAGAGTACATGCCAGGTTGACCAGAACGAGTTGAACTCGCACGTCGATCGACCGGGTCTAGCACTCGACGACCGTCAGGAACGCGAAACGAGCTTGATCGCCTTCATTAGCATGATCGGATAGAAATATGAGTGAGCTCAGCCGGGACCACCCTACTCTCAAGCCAGATGGTTAACATTGAAACTCAATTAATACTATAAAACACAGGGCCAGTTTGAAAAACCTATTTGTTCCTTTTTATCCTATTGATACATTTCCCAGAATGTTGGAAATTTCGAGCCGGTAACTTTCCTTTTTTGTTCAATCAGTTGAGAATTGCACCGGGACAATCAATTATTACACTATCCATTATCAACAAACCAGTTAGCAATAGTTAGCTTAAGATATGTTTTTTATAATTCTAAAATCATTATGGTCCGGGTCGATAATTCCGACCCGGTGAGGAAATATGAACGGAATAAAATTATCAGCAACAATAGCGGTAGCTTTGATGTTAATAGTGGTGATTGCACCCACTGCTGCTGCATACGACTATGTAGATAGAAGCCATACAATCGACTTTTATTCTTCGGATGGTGGCACTAGCCCAGGTTGGGGGATATTCGCTGGAGGATATCATCATACCAATGAAAATCGGGTTGAGGCATGGTCAAATTGCATCAGCGTGGGATATGGCTCCACTGGATGGGCTTACGTTTTCCATATCGTGGAATGCCATGCGACTGGTTATTATAAAGCAGAACTCTGGGGCCACTATTGGGGGGTTGGAAGTGCGGCAGGTGGTGCTGATGCATTCCTTCGATGGGATATCCGAGTAGAGGATATCAATGGTCAAGTACACAGCGGTACGATAAGGATGCTGGAAGCCATTGGATTCTGGGCCTTTAATGAACAAAGCGACTTTTACGCATCTTTTATTTTTTGGGGGGAAAACGCCCACACCTATCGCGTTGGTCTGTATGGATATGCGACTACGATGGGGGTGGTCGGGTCTGCCATCGCTGATGGTGCGGGTGAACAAGGGGCGTATTTCACTCATGGACGAGTCTCCCCTTACACTCAAAGTGGTGGGGGAGGCGGCTGCATATGGAGTAAGTCCCAAGTGAGCATGGCTGACGGAACGACAGAAAAGGCTAGCCAGATAAAAGTCGGAGACGAGGTCCTCGGATATGATATTGAAACTGGTCAGACCGTGACAGAGAGGGTGCTATCAAACACGGAGACCCATGTGGATACGATTATTGATTTCAATAATGGCTTCTTACTGACTACGCCCCTGGATCAGCCCATATACGCAAGGAACGCAACATACACAGGATGGGTTGTCGATCCCCTGAACCTAACGATTGGTTGGGAATTGTTCTGTCCGCTCAGCCAGACTTGGGTCGAGATAACGAGCATGGAGTATAAGACAGGTAATTACAAGGTGAACGATATCAAAACGGACGTTTTTGATAATTATATCGCTAACGGGGTGCTCGTGGACGCTAAGACACCATGAAAGAATTACTACGCCAGAGGCAAACAATCTTTAAATGATGCTTCACTTTTTATGAAGCATCTCTTCCATTTCATTAAGGAGCGTGAATGATGACGACTGACGCAGTGCAAGGTGTCTTAATCGGAGGAACGGGGTTGGCGACACTAGTCGCCCTCATTTACTTTTTGATGAGGAGCGAATCGAGAAAGATGATGGACAAGAACACATATAGAAGGGAAGTAAGGCCCTCCTTTCTGGCATTCCTTTCTCTAGAACTCATCTTTGGAACTGCATTACTACTCGCTATTGAGTCGTATATTTCACTACCTCTCCTCCTCGGACTGCTCATCCTGCTTGTAGGGGCAGTGATGCAATATTATAGGCCATTGGGCCTAACCAAGAGAGGGATTAGGCATGTTCCTAATTGGGAAGCGAGCTTAATCATTGGCGTGGTAATGATTATTGCTGGAGCACTAACACTCTTACTAATCCCCATCCAATCAGATAGCGTTCTCCGCCTCGTTCCCCTTGGTTTGATTGGTCTCGGCTTGTTGACCATATTCGTCTCAATTGTATCTTTCAGGGAGACAGCGTTGAGTAAAAGAAATGCCCAACAGTAAGTATTAGGGGATACTAAGCTGGTAACTATATACCAGTTTTTACTTTTTTTACAGATGGATAGGACAAGATGCTTGACGAAATTATACTCAACGACGTAAGGGGTATGCATGTTGCACGCTTTTCGACTCAATCAAGTACATCCCTCATGTAATAGCTAGTTATTCTCATTGTGTACAAGAAAAAGGCATCATTCTCAGATGACTTAGGTAGGCCATAATCCCCACCATGCCTATATTTCTGTTATCGTTTAAAAGAGCATAATGCAATCGTCAAGTCCGGTATCCTACCGATGCCGGACATTATGATATCAGAGCTCAGACGATTTGGCAAACCAAGATTATCGGTCCTTTGAGGGAGTAATGAGACTCCTTCTTCTCGCTGGTTTGTAATTCACTTCTCCTTTCCTATTTTTATTAGTATGTTGTGATGAAGCCAAATAGAATCGATTACTTCGATGGAGGTAAGCAAGAAAGCTAGGATTTCAAACCGTAACTCACGGATTAGGACAGCCAACCACTCCGATTACGAGTCGATTATCGAGATCCAAAGATTTCCGAGTGGCGCATTCTGTTGCCTACTATCAACCCCAATACATACTTTGAAGAGGGCCAGTTGAGTTAAACAAATCCTCATAAAAGTCTGATAATCCAAGTCGCTTCATGGCTTCGATGTGACGCTTTAATGCATAGTCAGCATCACGCCCATTCATCATGAATATGACCTTCTTTTCTGCCATCTTTTGGATAATGTCATCCTCAACTGTCTTTGATTGAACATAACTACGTATAGTGTCCATTTCATTCCCAAATATGCAATAGACATTGTCCATTAGTCTCCGTCGCCACGTCAAGAAGTCAAATATCGATATTTCATCAATTTTACCCATCATGTAGGTGAAGTCATAATAAGAAAAAAAGATAGGATTCGGAATTGTTTGTAACTTTTTTCTCAAATCTGGATCCCTTTCAACAAATGTAGTAACGAGCGGGATGTATGCATCCATGATAACAAACGTGGCGATCAAAGACTCTTTAAGACCTTCGTAGGAATCAAGTATCCTCACTAACTGGTCCGACGAATGATGTACGTTCCTTTCTAGGTCATGGCCAATATATGAGGTATTCCCCCATCGTCCCTTCGGTCTTAGCATCCCACCTTTACACTCAATGAGGATTTTTTTTCCCTGGTCATTTTCAAGAAGTATGTCTATATCTCCGATAGTCTTCCCATCCTTATCAAAAATCTTGATTGGACCACGGATTTTCATCCCTTTCCAGTGAGTCTCTACTTCGTTCCTTACTATGTCCTCAAATATTGTTCCGACTCGCCTCGAATAGTCCCCGTATGCTGCTGGGTCTGATTGTGACATCTTCCTGATGAGCTCCAGATGAATGGCTGAAGTAATGGTTTCAATTATGCTGGTGGGCATGAGTAATTGATAGTCACCGGATGGTAGAGACAAAATTCCCCACCGGTTTAAGAAATCACGATCCTTCGCAAGACCAACAACGTCGGTAGCAAGAAAGTCTATTAGATTCCAATCGACAGGCCGACCATATAACGTACTTCCTATCTCATCTTTGTTGAACCGATATATTTTTTCCCAGCAATTAAGAAAATCCTTTGGGGGAGCTACCATTTTTGAAATGGGACGGTTTTGGATACATTCGAAGAATCGTTCTTGAGTTGATCCCTCTATTCTATCTAAGAAGTCTACTCCCCTCTTGTGAAAGAGAGATGCGGTCCGATATGCGGAAACGACATCGATTCTTAATTCCCTGATTAAGATATCATTTAGGGGAAGGTAGCGATTCAAACCATAGCATATCATCGCCCCTGGACTGCCTGGATTTGTTATAGTTGACGAGGCACCAACAATAAGATCCTCATTGATTTTTAGATCGGGGGGATATTTTCCATTGATAATGTCTGGAAATACCTCACTATTCCTAATCCCATTCCGACCAGGAACGATTATTTCGTTAGCCCTGTTGATTTTTTCCACTAATTCCCTTGCTTTGAGAATAGGAATTTTCCTCTCACAAGCTGGGTCGCCATTCGCTAGAACAAAACGTATCGCATGCGGTTCGCTAATGACAGTGGATGGAGTCTTATTAAACGCATATAATGCACCAATCTTCAGGAGGATATCTGGTATCGAATGCTCACTACAGATTGATTGAGCCCCTTCATATTCTGAATTGTTTTGTTTGGTTTGAATTGCCATTTTACATTCCAAATATTAATGTATAGTATATCGAACTATCCACATAATGTCAAATTCCATGATTTGGTATTATTAAAAACTCGGAATTTACGATAAAAACGATAGAAAGGAAAGAGATGGCCTGTAGTTTGTTTATTGAAAATCTCAGTGTCGACTTTGATCCCTTGATACGATAAAACACACCATTGAACAGTCAATCAATCCCCTTCATTCTCAACGCTAGCTTGTCATTGATGCATCAGTAAACAGTTGAACTAATATGGAGATACGGTGATTTGAGTGGCGGTGGGAAAATCGATAGCAATCAGAACATCCAACAAGATTCTAGCCTATCGCCTTTCGACTTATTCATGGAGTTCGCCCCATCTAGCAATTTGATGAAGCAAAAGGCCGCTGATAGAAAAGTAAGGAATGGGGCCAAAGCTGGCAAAATGGATCTCCCATTGTACAGGTACTTATTTTCCATTGGATTTCATATCAATCGGACTAATGAGGTATATGACCAAATTCAAGTTGGTACAAAGGGGCAGTTGACGAGATTAAGGCCCGCTTCGCATCGCCAGGGGTCCCTGGTTCATACCGGGCAGAAATGCAATTAACCCACCTCTTCGAGTATTATATTTTTCTCTTATCCAACTTAGTTGCACAAATCCGCTCGCCGCATCGCGTTCCACGTCCAGAACTTGTTCTCGACCTCCGAGAACATTAGGTCGCGTCGACGCGACCTCATGCCGCCATCGAGCGTTCTCTTCACCGCAGA
>DATD01000011.1:78756-87647 GCA_002504525.1 Methanomassiliicoccus sp. UBA345 | reverse complement strand
CGGCGTAGTCGAGGACGAGCGTGCCGGTGATGACGATCTCGCCGGCGAACCGCACGCCGTTGGCGTGCACGACCGCTCTCGCATCGACGAACCAGTCGACGCTGCCGCCGACGACGCTCAGGCCGAGGTCGTTCTGATCGTACTCGCCGTTGTAAATGGCGAGGACGCCGCCGACGACGATGAGGCCGTTCCGTTCGTTCATGTAGAACGTGTTGTTGCCGACCACGCCGTCGACGGCGTCGAGCTTCGCGCCGTCCCCGTTGCGCTGGAAGTAGCAGTCCTCGACGACGAGGCCGCTGCTTCCGGAGGCGTTGAGACCGACGACGTTCTTCGAGAAGAAGTTGTCGCGGACGGTGGTGTTGAGATCGCCTTCCAGATACACGCCGCAGTCGTTCTCGAGGAACGCGTTGCCGTCGATGACGATGCCCTCGGTTTCGTAGACATAGATGCCGTAGTAGTTCCCCTTGAAGGTGTTGCCGCGGAACTCGATGCCCTGGCAGGAATCGAATCGCACACCGTAGTTGCCGCCCTCGATGGTGTTGTCGATGAGACGGACCTCGCCGCCCTTGATCAGGATGCCAGTGCCGGTTCCGACGGTGATGTCGTTGTTCTTGATGACGACCGTGACGTCATCGATGGGATATTCGACGCCTCTATAGGAGTCGTCGACCATGATGCCGGTACCGGACACCATGTCGATGGTGTTGCCGGTGATGGCCACATCCACGTTCTGCGGCTCTACGCCGAGGATAGCCACGTATATGCCCACATCATCGGTGATGACGCCCCTGGGGCCCATGGCCGATTCGAGCACGTGGATGCAGTTATCCCGGATGACGAATGCGATGTCAAGGTCGGTCATCGAGACATTGCCATTGCCGTCATCGTAGTCGCTTCCATAGCCGATGCCAGTGGCGACGATGCCGTAGCCACCGTTCGTTCTGATCTCGTTCTGAGAGATGCAGAACAGTGTGTCCACCACCGCGGAAGCGTTGCCCATTTCGGCCTCAGCCGAGACCTCGGCTCCACCAGTGAGACCGACACCGGCGCCGTTGATGGTGATGTCGTTGTTAGTTGCCGTCACGTCGCCGACGATGCACGCGGAGGCGTTGGCATAGTCGCCATAAGCATAGGCGTCGCGGTAGACGTTCATGCCGACGAGGTCGTCGCCGACGAGAGTGTTACCGCAGAACTGCACCTCGGACGTGATGGTGCCGCTGGCGCTCCCAAAGTAGCTGTAGGCCCACACGTCCTGGGACAGATGGAGGCCATAGCCACTGAAGGATGGATTCGCAGGAGCGTCGAGAATGCCGGGCCCTATCTGCTCCATGACGTTGTTCTCGACCACGACGTCGTTGCACAGCTCAGCAGTGGCGTTTCTATGGACTTCCAGATACACCTCGGCCTCGACCATGCTCGATCCAACCGTGAAGCTGTTCCCAGTCACGGTCATAGGAGCGCATGCCTGGATGGTTGACGAGCCCCGGGCATTCAGATCCATGTCATACTGGATTCCGACCTGTCCAGCAGCTACGATGTTCGCATCGACGAACAGACCGCTCTCGATCAGAACGTTGGACCGAACATAAGCGGACATTGAGACGTCATAGTTGATGAACCGCCGATCGAGGTACGAACACTCGTTGTCCTCGACACAGATGTCCCCCTTGTAGGAGAGGGAAGCTTCACCGCGCCCTATGTACTCCGCATCGTAGCGCAGGAAGGCGTTGGCATCGACGACCTCGTTGTCGAAGATGCAGATCGGGAAGCTGATGTCGACCTCGCTGTGACCGCGGGCGACATGATTCTGCGTGATGACGGCAAAGACCTCGCATTCCTCGACGAGGTTGTCCTCGATCACGAGCGAGCTGTCGTAGGTGAGGTCGCCGTACTGCCAGGAGCGCAGAGCGAGACGGGTCCAGATTGCACTGTTCTCACAATATGTGAATGAGTTGTCCCTGACCACGAAGTCCCCAACGAAGGAGATGGTGGTATTCCTCACATAATCGCCCCTTTCGTTCGAGACCACCGTTATCCGCACCCCGTAACCGGTGCTGGTGACCTCATTATCTTCCACCGCGAGATCGGACGCCACGTTGGCGGTGCCGTTCTCGTCAACTTTGATTTTGGAGTAATAAGTGAATGCAGCGAAGTCACTATCGGAAAGGCATTCACCTACGATGTTGCCGCTCATCGACACATCGCCGTTTACGGTGACGGCGGAGTCGTCCTGGGCATCGATCCAGAGCCCATAGTAGGTTGCATAATAAACGCAATTCCCGATGATGTTGTTGTTCAAGCATACGTCGCCGTCAACGATGATCGTGGAGCCGCCAGATGCTTCAAGATTGAGATAAACGTCTGGCCCACTACTGACATTCTCGATCCGGTTGTCGCATATCGCAACATCGCCGATGAGCCGGACCGTGGCATTCTCGCCGTCAGCCGAAAGGTCGGTAGATAGGTAAGCGGCGTCGCGGCCGATATTTACCATATCGTTGTCGACGATGGTTACGTCGCCGACAAGTTCAGCGGTGGCATTGTTGTGCGCGTCCATATCGATCCCCATGTAGATGAATTCAGAATTCATCGACACCTGGTCGAACACATTGTCGGAGATCAGGATGTACCCTCTCAGAGTGCTGGTGGCATTGTCCTCTCCTTTCACGGTCTTGTCCAGATGTATGAGATATGCACTCCACTCCAACCCGATGGAGGGGCCGTTGTCGACCACGTCGTTGTCGGAGATGATCAGGTTGCCGCTCACTGCCGCGGCCGCCTCATCACATGCCTCTACGTGATCTTCAAAGTACATCGCCGTGAAGCCCATGGACGATGTCCTGTTCAGCAGGATTTCATTGTTCACGAAGGATATCTCGACGTTGACCGCCATCTCCGCCTGGTCCTGCGCCCAGGCCTTTCTCTCGACAGAGGTCGCATTTCCCATGGCGCAGCTGAACTGATTGCCTTCGACCAGCAGGGAGCCGTCGATGCATACCGAAGCGCGGTCGACCACGACCAAACCGGTTTTGAAATCGGCCTTGAAGGCGTTATTATTCGCAAGTTCCACGACATTGTTCAATATCGTCATGTCGGCCTGGAGGTGGACTCTGGCATCTTGCGACACGGGTTTGTTGAAGAAATCATCACACAATACTCCCCCGACCTGGAACGCATAATCCGTTCCTCCCACCCAGTTATCCTCGATGTTCAGGCATGCCGAGACATCGACGGTGGCGTTGTCCTGGGCTGCATTGACGTCCCAGTATGCGATGAACGCCTCTTGGGCGAAGTCGATCTCGTTGCCGTTCATGGTGACATCGCCGACGAACGAGACGGCCGAGTTGTCCTCGGCATTGATGTCGCACCAGTAGTAGACCCCATAATTAATGGCGTTCCCGATCTCGTTGCCGTTCATGGTGACATCGCCGACGACGCAGACCTTGCCGAAGCCTTCCGACCCCAACGACAGGCAGATATACGGCCCCCAGAAGGCCTTCTCGACATAGTTGTCATCGATTATGATATCTCCAGACATCCGGGCGGTGGAGTTGTCGTTGCCGGCCCAGACGTAGATACTGAGATAGCACGCATCGTCACCCGCCTGCAGCATCTCATTGCGGACGGCGGTGAAGTCGCCCTCGATGATGGCAGTGGCATTGTTGTACGCGTCCAGATAGACATCCACGTAGATGAAGTCAGAACCCATGTACGTCTGGTTGAACGCATTGTCGGAGGTCAGGATGTCCCCGATCAGGGACGCGGTGGAGTTGTCGTTGCCGGTGACGGTTCTCTGGAAATACGTCATTCCATTATTGTTTGGGCTGGTGGTGTACGCCTGGTTGTCAGAATAGGTGATGTTGCCCCTGATGGTGGCTTTGGCATTGTCCACAGCTTCAACGTAGTCATAGAAGTGGGCAAGGTTGCCGCCGCTGGCGAGCAGGTTGAACTCGTTGCCCGAGACCAGGATGTTTCCGACGATGGTCGCGATGCTGTTGTCCTCAGCCTCCACGCACCTTGAGATGTAGAGCAGGCCCTCAGGGTTGGTGCTGTTGACCAGGTTGTTCGTGATGGTGACGTCAACCGCGGTGACGTTCTCGTGAACGCCGTCGGCGGAGGCATCCACTAGGATGGCGATCGAAGGTCCCGGACCGGACTGCGCGTCGATGAAGCAGCCGTCGATCACCAAGCTTCCGCCAACGTCGAACTCGGCGTAGACGGCCTTGATGGTGTTGGTTATGGCAGTGTTGGTGACAGTGAGCTTGCTGTCGATCGCACGGAGCGTTTCCATCGTGTTGTTGATGAGCGCATGGTCGATGGTCGCGATGCTGCCGGGGTTGAAGTACAGCCCCGTCCATGCTCCCTCGACATCATCCACGACCGGTATGGAATCGAAGATGACCTTGTGGGTGGCATTGCCCTCGACCACCAGCGTGCCGTTGACGATGATGCCGGCGCCAGGGGCGAAATGTACTGTTACTCCAGGCCCGATGGTCAGCGTCTGGTCCTCAAGCACATAGATCGTGTTATTGACGATGTATGGCGAGCCGCCCTCGTCCCACACGATGTTGGAGGCGATGTTATTCTCCACGTACGTATCAGCGTTGACGCCGCTCATGCCGGCGAACATCAATGCCAGCATGAGCGCCGATACGCTCATCATCAATAGTGATCTTCCAAATCCGAGCTTGTGCGCTCTCGAAGATTGAACACCCTGCGAATGCATACTCTCACACCCTTACCGGCAAAAACTCCGACGCCAGTTGGGGTGGGATTACTTTGTTTATACTTAAAGATATTTAGATTTATAGAATCCCGGGGGAGAATTATGTGATCGGCACGGCCGCCGAACGTTCGCCTCCTCCTCAGTCTCAGGCAAAAACGATTATTAGCTCCTTCAGCCTAGACCGCGTCGTGCACAAGGTATCAGACATCAGCATGGAGGCGGACATTCTTGCCGAGAACCGCAAGCTCGGGCACGATATCCACCACCGACTTCATTCTCACAACATCCGATCGGTCGACGTGATGGGCTCCATAGGGGCGGGCAAGACCCTCCTCATCCAGAAGATGGCCGTGGAGATGCAAAAGCGCGGCATCAGGGCGGCGGTGCTGGCCGGCGACGTGACCGGCCAGGACGATTTTGATCGTTTCCGCGCCGCGGACGTTCCGGCCGTCAACGTGAACACCGGCAAGGAATGCCATCTCGACGCTCATCTCGTGGACCATGCCCTGGACGAGCTGGACCTCGATTCGATCGACTTCCTGTTCGTGGAGAACGTCGGGAACCTGGTCTGCCCGGCCGACTTCCCCCTAGGAACCGACCATCGAATGGTGGTGATATCCGTCACAGAAGGCGACGACATGATAAGGAAACAGCCGCTCATCTTCCTGGAGTCGGACATAGCGGTGCTCAACAAGATCGACCTGCTTCCCCACATGGACATGGACGCGACCCGTCTGGATGCCGACTACGCCAAGTTCAAGAAGGGCGCTAGGCTGTTCCGCACCAGCGCCAAGACAGGAGAGGGCATCGAGGAGCTGTTCAGGGCGTTGAACATCCACGCCTGAGCCTATTCTCAATACATGATGGCGGTGCTCGAATGAAGGTGCTTGTCGTAGGAGGCGGCGGAAGGGAACATGCCCTGGCCGCCGCGCTGCATCGCAGCGGTGCAGAGCTGTACTCGGCCATGAGGAACAACAACCCCGGGATAGCAAAGCTGGCCCGGGAGGTCCGGCTGGTCAAGGAGACCGACGTGACTGCCATAGTGGAATTCGCTAAGGCCGCCGCGGTCGAGATCGCCGTGATGGGTCCGGAAGCTCCGCTCGAAGCGGGCCTGGTGGACGCTCTCGAGGCCAAGGGTATCGGCTGCGTCGGACCGACCAAGGCGGCGGCGAGGCTGGAGACCTCCAAGAGCTTCGCCCGCGAGCTGATGCAGCGCAACGGCGTTCCGGGGAACCTCCGCTTCGCATCGTTCGACGACCTGAAGGAAGCGAAGCGATACGTCCGTGATGCGGGGTTCGAACTGGCCATCAAGCCCGTGGGCCTCACCGGCGGCAAGGGGGTCAAGGTCCAGGGAGAGCATCTGAACACCGTCCAAGAGGCCGACGAATACCTCGAGGAGATCTTCAGCCATGGCATCGGAGGAGGGAGCGTCATCCTGGAGGAGAGGGCAGTGGGAGAGGAGTTCACTCTCCAGGTGTTCTGCGATGGCCGCAACGTGGTCCCTATGCCCCTAGTGCAGGATCATAAGCGCGCCTACGAGGGAGACGTCGGTCCGAACACCGGCGGCATGGGCGCCTACTCCGCCGAGGACCATCTGCTGCCGTTCGTCACCGAGCCGGACCGGCAGGCAGCGCTGGACATCATCCGGCGCACCGTGGCCGCCATGGCCAAGGAAGGACATCCGTACCGCGGGGTGCTGTATGGCCAGTTCATGCTCACCCGCGACGGCCCGCGCGTCATCGAGTTCAACGCCCGTTTCGGGGACCCCGAAGCGATGAACGTGCTGTCCATACTCGAATCGCCGTTCCTGGACGTCTGCCAGGGCATCGTGGACGGCTCGCTTTCAACGAACGTCTCCTTCGCCCGGAAGGCCACGGTGTGCAAGTACGTCGTGCCGGCAGGCTACGGCACCGCCCCCCAGGCCGGCAAGCTCATCGAAGTGGACGAGGCAGCCGTAGCCAACGAGGGCGCCGCCGCCTACTATGCTATGGTCAGCGAGGAGGGCGGGAAGGTGTTCACCACCACCTCGCGGGCGGTGGGCGTGGTCGGCATCGACGATTCCATCCAACAGGCCGAGGAGGCTTGCGAACGCGCTCTCCGACACGTGCGCGGGGAGGCGATCTTCGTCCGCCACGACATCGGGAAGGCCGATCTCGTCAACAGGCGGGTGGAGCACATGGCGCGCATTAGGAAAGCGTAAAATAGGGAACCACTCGTTCCTTCGGCCATGAAGAACCTGGAAGACATCGCCGACCGCATCGAGTCCCGACTAGAGGAGAAGGACCAGGTCCGCGAGGTCGCCATCAAGTCCACCAGGGCCATCAACCGGCTCTCCGGCAGCATCGTCCACTCCATTCATAAGGGAGAGGACGTCACGCTCATGATGCATGAGGCCATCGACGAGGCCCACCGCCTGCGCAGTCTGCTGGAGGACTACCAGGACATATGGGAATCGGGGCTGGTGGAGGGGGCGCTGCAGGAGCTGGCCGAGGCGGCCATACTGCTGGCGCTGATCCACGATGAGGACCTGCCTGACCCCGACGAGATGGGGCTTCCGGGAACGGCATACCTTCTGGGCCTGGCCGACGTCATCGGAGAGCTTCGGCGCTTCGCCCTGAACCATCTGCGAGAGGGTCGGCCGGAAGAGGCCAGCAAGTACCTCGACCTCATGGAGGGCCTCTTCCTCGTCATCATGCGGTTCGATTATCCGGATGCCATCATACAGATCAGGAGGAAGCAGGACGTGGCCCGATCGTTGGTGGAGAAGACGCGAGGTGAAGTGGCGGTAGCGCTGAACTCGGCGAGGCTTCAGGCCAAGCTGGAAGAGCTTTCCAGAAAGCTCTAGAAGTGCTTTCGCATCACGCTCTCGATCTCTTCCTTCGGCACCACGCCGACCACCTGGTCGACCATCTCGCCGTCCTTAAAGAACAGCACTGTGGGGATGGCCATGATCTTGAAGCGCTGCACCTCGGCCTGATTCTCATCGACGTTCAGCTTGCCGAATGCCACTTTGCCAGAGTGGTCCTCGGCCAGCTTGTCGATTATCGGCGAGAGCATGCGGCACGGGCCGCACCAGTCCGCCCAGCAGTCCACGACCAGTTTGGGATTGCCGGTCTTCACATCATCCAAGGCGCCGGGAGCTATCACGATTACATTGTCAGTCATGGCCATCGGCGCAAATTAGCTACCCGGGAGTATTTGTTTATATCCTCCACGCAAGGGAAGCCTCAAAGCTTTAGAAAACTAGCATCTAGCCTTGAGGCCTGAGCGCTCAATCAACCCTGAGCATCCCAACGAGTACGATGGCTAGACCGATAACGATGAGCCCGACGCCCACGAGGCTCAGTGCATTGGCCAGGTAAATTTCCGAGGAATACATAATGCTTAGATGCCTATCTGGAAGATACATCAGACCGACGATGTTCAGAATCAGACCGATTAATGCAACAACTGAGCCGGTCTTGAGGAAACCTTTCTTCCCCGTGAATTCCATAAACTGATGGATACGTTAAAACAATATCAATTATGGGGCACGACACCATAGTAATAAATTAGGCCCTCCTAGCATCTGTTCGGACCAGTTCTCAGCCAGCAATGGATAGACACTCTTGAGGTATGCAGGCATGTAACTGCTACTCCACAGAGATCGTTTCTCCTGACGGAGCCGCCTGCACTGCATCATTGTCAAATAAAAAAAGGCAAGAATAAAAATGGGGGGCCGGGAGGCCCCGTTCGTTCAGGACCTCAGGCCTTGGGCCGTCGCCTCTTCTTCTTGCCTCGGTTCATGTAGGTGAAGAACACCACCACCATGAAGATCACCAGCACCAGGGACAGCAGGAGGTTGGCCAACCCCCAGCCTCCGTCGCCGACGTAGAAGGAGGTCTCGAAGACCATGCCCCCGTCGGCGAAGCGGACGAACTGCTGCTCCGGATCGACCACCACCTTGAGGGCGTGCTGTCCGGCCGACAGCCCGGGCGCCGACCAGTTGTAAGTGACGGTCTTGGTGCTGTTAGCCGGGATGGTCGCCTGGACAGTGCCTACTATTTCACCGTCGACGAAGAACTGCACCGGAACGCCGGTCGCGGTCACGTTGGCGGTGTTGGTCAGCGCGACCGACAGGGCCACCGCCTCGACGACCGTGATGGTGTATTGGGCGTTGGCGCTG
>DATD01000011.1:65679-78502 GCA_002504525.1 Methanomassiliicoccus sp. UBA345 | reverse complement strand
TTGGACGGCGCGGTCACGGTGACGTTGAAGCTGCCGGTGCTGGTAGTCCCCATCTTTGGGGTGACGGAGCTGCCGGAGGTAGCGGTGGCGTTGTACTTCACCACACCTCCAGGACCGCCGGTCACGTTGACCGTCAGGACGGCCTTCTCTCCGGGTATCATGTGCTGCGGCCCTTTGACCTCGATCAGGTACCCGTCCTGGGCGGACGCCGGTGCGGGGACGGCCACGACGGCCATCACCAGCGCGGCGAGGACCGCCAGGGTCGCGATCATCTTTTTCTTCTGCGTCCTAACACCCCCTTGTTGACCCTAAGAACTACCAGAGCGACCGCAAGCAGCGCGATCAGAGCGAGCAGCACCCAGGTGATGGCCGGCATCTGGGGGGCGTCCATGTGGGCCCCCTGACCAGATGCGTCCAGGCCGTCGTCCGCGCTGAGCGCAAGACGCTCGGCCCGCACCGTGCCGGAACCGGTGGCGCCGCTGCCTTCCGTCGACGCCACGCTGTACGCCAGCGTGGCGTTGGGATCAGCTCCTTCAGACGTCCTGGTCAGCAGCAGGTTGATCGTGGCGCTCTTGCCGGCGTTCACCGAGACCTCCTTGGTCAGAGTGGCGCTTCCCGGAATGGAAACGGACCAGCCCTGAGCGGCCAGAGCGTCCCTGGCAGCGTTGGTTATGGTGAAGTTATACTTGTCATCGGCATTGCCGGTGTTCTTCACCTCGATCGGCACCGTGTAGGCGGTGCCGTTGGTCTGAGCTGCCGCCGGCTTTACCGATACCGAATACACCGGGACGATGTCGACGTCAAGGCGCTCGATGTCGCTAGCCCCGGTGTTGTTGGTCGACACCGCCCTGATGCTGATGACCGGGTGGGTCACCTTGGCATCGGAGGGCGTCGTGATCGTCACCTGCACGGTGGCGGTGCTGTCGGGGCCCTGCCCCCACGGCAGGAACACTTCCTTCTGCGAGAACGAGACGCCCCATGAGGAGGTGCTCGACAGCAGATAGGTGTCGTCGATGTTGCCGCGGTTGGTGATGGTAACCTCGTAGGTCACTGGCTTACCGGCCTCCACCTCTTCGGCCTCGCCGTCCCATGACAGCTCCACCACACCAATGATCTGGCGGAGCAGTTCGATGTTGCGGGTGACGCTCGCGTTCAGCTCTTGATCGATGGAACCGGCCCAGGTCACGCTGACGCCGTTCTCGTCGACCGTTCCGACAGCGGTGATATGGTAATTGCCCTCAGGCAGCACCACACTATAAGAGCCGCTGGGCGCCGTAACGGTATGGCTGGTGACATCCGAGAAGGTGATCTCGGCGTCGGGCATCGCTGTACCGTTGTAGGTGACCTGCCCGCTTATGGTATGGCCAGGCACCATCATGAGGTCCTCTGTATTGGCCACATACGGCTCCACGGTGACGGTACGCAGCACCACATCGCTGCCTCCGACACCGTACACCGCGTAGGTGCCCGGCGCCAGGGTGGCGGAGTACCTGCCTCCCGAGACGGTAGCATTGGTGTCCATGGCCGTTTCGCTGAGGGCCGTGAACTGCAGCGTTCCGGTGGAGCCGCCTGTGATGTTGCCGCTGATCGTGGTGTTGTCGAATCCACGCGTGGTGGCGATGTTGAGCGGCAGGTCGGCGCTGCTCATGGTCACGTCCTGCTGTCCGGTGTATACGACGTAGCGCTGCACGCCGTCCACCTCCTGCTTCGCTGCCAGTTCTGCCTCGACGGTGTAATCGCCGTTGGGCAGGTAGACCTGGAACTTGCCGTCAGACGAGGTGGTGAGCGGAAGTTCAGCATCGCCGCTGATCACCGAGATGGAAGCAGCGCCCTTCAGGGGATCGCCCCCGTCGGTGACCTGCCCGTTGATCACATTGGCAGCGGTGGTGACTATGTCAAGCTCGCTTCCCACCTCCACATCGGCAGAGAACAGCCGAGCGTAGTGCTGGTCGCCCTTCGATGCCGAAGCGTAAATTGTATAGTTGCCGGGAGCGAGGTACACGCTGTCCTCTCCAGCATCTATCTCGGTGTCCTCAGGACCAACGAAGCGGACGGTGCCTTCGCCGCCATTGGCGTCGACGGTCAGACTGACCAGCACCTTCAGCTGCGCGGTTATGTCGAGAGAATCGACGTCACGTCCCACCGGCACGGTGAGAGTGCCGTTGTAGACGTACTTGGATGGCACGTCGCCCTCGCGGTCGATGATGACGTTATAGGAGCCGGGCGCCAGATCGACGGTGAACACGCCGCCTTCGATGTTGGCGGAAGCGTCAACGCCTCCTCCGCCGGTCCCTTCGAACTCGATGGTGTAGCCGTCCGGCAGCGGGCCGTCAGAGCCATCCACCGTTCCGGTGACGGTGCGATTGTACGCCACCAGAGCGATGTTTTCGGTCCTGCCGGCGAAGTTCGGTAACGAACGCTCCTCGGCCGGCTGGAAGCCGTCCATGGTCGCGACGACCTCATAGTTCGCGCCCTTGGGCAGGACGATATTATACTTGCCCGAGGCGTCGGTCAGGAACGATACCTTCCTAGTCGGGTTGTCCGGGTCCATGACCGTCACCAGTGCCCTGGCGAGGGGCTCGCCGGAATCGGTGGCGTTATTGCCATTGGAATCGCGGTACACCGTTCCGGTGAGGGTTGCCGAGTCGGCTAGTTGAATATCGTATACTCCGCTGCCGCTCGGGCCGGAGCCCACCTCGCCCCAGAACGCTTTTCCAGAGCCGGACGCGTATGCGAAGTAGGTGACGTCGGGCCGGAGGAACAGCTTGTACCCTCCGGTGGCGTCTGTGGCCGTCCTGATCGATGCCCCGTCGGGAGCGGTGAAGACGACCGTGGCGCCGCTGACCGCGTTGGGGTTGCTGACCTTCCCGGAAACTACGGACGCTTGGTCCATGGGCAGTTCGAGCGTCTCGATGTCCTGGTCGGCCTGGAACGCTCTCATGGCCACGTAGTCGGTGCCGCCCTGCGCGGTGAGCGCGTAGGCGGTGTAGTTGCCGTACGGGAGAGTAGCGTTGTACCGGCCGTTCTCGTCGGTGGTGACCCATATCTCCCGCTGCTCGGACAGGAAGCCGACCGATACGCCCTCCTGACCCTCTTCGCCGATGCGCACCGTTCCACTGACGTGGGTGGCGGAAGAGAGGGTAAGGCTCACGTCGACCTCGTCGCCGGCCTTGAGTGTGAACTCCTGCGTCCCGATGCTGAGGTTGCCGTCAGACGGACCGAGCGAGTAGTCGCCGGGCAGCAGCTTGTCGAAGGTGAACTCGCCATTGGCATCGGTGACGGCCGTCTTGGTCTGACCGCTGGCCTTGTCCTTAAGGGACAGCTCCACGCCCGGAGCGGGTTCTCCGGACGAGAAGTCCAGGCCCCCGGATAGGGAGGACGGCTGTACGGCGATGTTCCTGTTGATGGAGCCGAAGGGGCTCATGGATACGCTGGTGTTGCCGAAGGTATGGCCGTCCAGCTTGGCGTAGACATAGTTGTTGTCACCGGCCAGGCCGACGATCTTGTAACCGCCGGTGGCGTTGGTGACGACCTCCTGCTTGAACCCGTTAGTGGGGTTCTCCAGGACCACGGTGGCGCCATCCATATACTCATCGCCGCGGTCGAACCGGCCGTTGCCATTGTTGTCCCAGAACACCGTGCCGCCGACGATGGAGCCGGGCAAGGTGATGTTGCCGTCGAAGGTGTAGGCCTCCCGGCGCATGGCCTGGTTGTACGTGATGTTGTAGTTGACGGTATCCATCACGGTGGCGACCTGGGTCTGCTTGTTGAGCGTGCCGGCGGAGTAGACGACGCTGACGTTCCCGAACGGCAGTATGACCTCATAGTAGCCGTCCTCGTCCGTCTGAACGGTTTGGTGCGGAATGCCCAGCTCGTCCACTGCCGTCACGTAGATGCCGGAATAGGGGGTGCCGTCGTTGGAGACGGCCCTTCCCTGAACGATCGCACCGTCATAGTACTGGATGAACACCGTGCCGCTGGTGAGGGTGGACGCGCTGAGGTCCACGGTACCTTTGTCCTTGCCGGCCTTGATGTCCGCCTGGCGCTGCAGCCCCTCCTCGTAGGAGATGGCGTACCAGGAGTCGCCGTGGAAGGCGAGGTCGGTGCCGTTGTACGGCGAGTAGTACGCGGTGCGATACACCTGCTTGAAGTGAGTGAGGTTCCACGCCGGCATGGGGTCCATGCCGGACAGGCTTCCCGAGATGCCCGGGATGCCTTGGCTGCTCTTGCCCACGTCCGAGGGGCTGTAGCCCATCATGGCGCGGTACAGCATGGTGTCGTAGAACGCGTCCTTGTACACGATGGTGTAGTACATCACGGAGTCGCTGGACGTCAGGTCCTGGACCGACTTGAGCAGACCGGCCGAGGTGACCGCCTTGATCTCATAGTAGTCGCTGGCGGCGTTGGTGTACGGATCGATGACCCGGTCCGACAGCGTGGCCGGGGCATAGAATATGCTGTTGAACGTCGCGCTGAAGGGGAACAGGCGGCCATCGGCGGCGAAGTAGCCGATCTCCTTGCCGCTGATGTTGCGCAGCTGGGAGTAGATGTCCACCATTCCTTCCGTTCCGGCATTCTGCAGCTCGACCCGGGCCGCCGCATACTTGGCGTTCTGGGCGCTGAGCTCGCTGTCGTACCGACCGTACACATCAGGGTTGCTCTTAACCGTGTCGATGTAGGCGGACGGGTTGGACATTATGTCCCGTACCTTGGTGGCGTTGACGCCGTTGTCGTTCAGCAGGACGGCGATCTCATCGGTGACGCCGGTGTACTCGAGGATGCGCACGATGAACAGCGCCACCGCGTCATCTTCGCTTCCTGAAGTGATGAAGCTGCCCGCGAACTGATATCCATTCTGGAAGTTGTCGCTCACAGCGGGATGCCGGCCTTCCTGGATGGCCTCGAAACCGTAGTCCCACCATGACAGGAAGGCCGGCCGATCGGTCACGTTAAGCTCGGCATCCTGTTGAGAGAACCACGCCCATGCCGCAGGCCAGTAGCTGGACGGCAGCGGCAGGGAGTAGGAGAACGCCCCGAGGTACCAGAACGAGCCGTTGATGGCATCGTAGTCGGCCGGCCGCATGAAGTCGGGGACGGTGTTGTAGATCTGCTTGTCGTAGCCGCGTTTGGTCTCCGATGGTATGCCCGCATCGATCGCGGTCCATACGTTCGGCGTTATGATGAGGAACGCCAGGAACAAAGCGCCGACGATATGTCGGAGCTTGAACGCCTTCCGCATCGTCCTAAGGGGATTGGACCGGAAGCCGGAGAGCGACCGGGAGATATCCTCGAACTTGAGCGCCGCGATGAGAAGCGCCAGTATCCAGCCTGCCGCCATGGCGAAGGCCGGGGAGGCGTTGAACATGAACCTGGAAGCCGAGGCCGCCATGTACATGGACACGCCCATCCACACCACCACGAAGGTGAGGTGGGGCGAGGGGTTCTTGGGTATCTTGAGGGCCGCCCAGACCAGGCCGATGATGGCAAGCCAGAACGTCACCGCACCGAACGACAGCACCAGGTTGGAGAACCCGGGCGCCGCCGCCTCGGAGATGGTGGAGTACAGCTTGCTCTTCACCAGGTATCCCTGCCCGGAGATGATGGCCTCGAACAGGCTGGGAGAGATGAAGTACACCCCAACCAGGGCTATGACGATGAACGCGACTATTGCTGGAATGGCCAGCGTCCATGGGTAGTCGCGGCTGATCGTGAACAGCGCCCCGATAATCATGGAACCCACGAAAAGATAGAAGGGCACATCGAACCACTGGTTCCAGTAGCTCATCTGCCAGTACAGCGGGGCGATGATCGCGAACGCGCTGGCCAGCATGACGCCTACCGCCATGAGCTCGCCCATGGAATCGACGTTGCGGAAACGATTGATGAGGACCTGGACCAGAAGATAGACCAGGATGATGACCAGTAGATACGTGAAACCGGTCCATATCATGGCCACGGTGGCAACGCACACCCCGCCCAGAAGGGCATAGATGAGCGAACGCTGGTTCATTCCTAGATAACTTTTCATGCCTTTGCGCACCGAGCTTCCGCTCTTCCAGTTCTCCACCCATTTCGTGCCCTTAATGCTCATGAGGGCGCGGAGCAGGAAGTAGAACGCGAATACCACGAAGAACAGGATCATGGCGTCGTGGTCGGCGTTGGCGAACACGCTGCGCTGGATGTGCCCGGGCATGACAGCCAGCAGCAGGGCTGCAAGCAGACCGGCGCGGTTCCCGAAGGCCGCGCGGGTGATCATGAACACCGGGATGCAGGTAAGCGCGCCCCAGATGGCCGTCGATGACAGGAGGGCGTATCCGGTGGCGGTGTCGATGTCCATGCCTGAGATGCCGGACAGCAGTTGTCCTGACACGGCCACGGACCAATCATACAATGGAGGCCGGGCGTTCCTCATGCCAAGCGGGTAGTTCAGCAAGGGGTCGTTGACGAGGTGGGATCCCGTATCCTGGACGTAGTCGATGACACGTTGATGATAGTACGAGTCCGAACCCCCGCCGACCAAGAAGCCGTTGTCCACCGCAGTGGAGTATCCAAAGTAGCTACGCACGAAAAGTGCGATAAAAATGATAGCCACCAGGATAAGAACGGTACTCCAGTTCCTCCCCAGCCATGTGTTCTGGGCTCGGGAACGAAGACCGCTTCTGAACGGCTTCCTCTCCTTCAGGGTCTGGCCGCTTGGCCTCCCTTCATTAGTCTCCATCGTTAGAATCTCCTAGAAGAATCGACCTCAGATTACTGGTCCAGTATAAATAGTATATCGTGCAGGGAGCACTTTTGTTAGGTTTACTAGAGAGTGCTGGATGTGCATTATTGTTGATTGTTAGATTTGTCATTAGCAACCCCTAAGGGAGGCGATCTCCCGGGCGATCGACTCGGCGGCCTCCCTGGGCTGCTCGGCGCCGTAGATGGCTCTGCCCACGATCACGTGGTCGGCGCCATTGGCGATCGCTGCCGAGGCGCTGCCTCCCTGCGCACCCACGCCCGGGGACAGTATCAGAAGGTCGCCCACCGCTTGTCGGATGCGGGCAATGCGCTCCGGCCTGGTGGCCGGCGCGATGACCCCGCGGGCGCCGGACTCCACCGCCATGGCCGCGAAGCGCTCGGCCAGCGATGCCGTGAACTCCTGGCCGCCGGGGTGGGACATCTCGGTGACGACGAATATGTCCTTGCCGTCAGCCGCCTGGACCGCGGCCTTCAGAGAGTCGGAGCCGGTGAACGCATGGACGATGAGGCCGGAGGCGCCTCGCCGGAACGCCTGCTCGGCGATGAGACGTACGGTGTTCGGGATGTCGGCGACCTTGAAGTCGCAGATGACCGGCGACCGCCTGGCAAGCTCAGTGATCATCTCAGGACCGGAGGAGAGCACCAGAGGCCAGTTGATCTTGATGGCGTCGACCAGGTCGCCGACCTCGTCCACCACCCGCAGCGCCTTCTTCTCGTCCGTCTCGTCGAGCGCCAACACTATGCGGCTATTCTTCCTCATCCAGTCACCGGGATAGGGATGCCGTTGCCGCTATTTAGTTTGCCTTGATGCCGATCAGGCCGCACGGGATGCCATGAGACGTCCCATGCTGATCATCCATGCGTCCGAGGCGTACCGTTCGGAGACGGTGGACAGCATGATCAGTCCCATGACGTTCCGTTCCGTGAAGATGAGCGCACGAAGCTTGCGCGTCGGATGACCCGGCACCTCGATGATGGCGGCCATGTCAGCCAGGTCCAGCTTGGTGAGGCGCAGGAAGCCCATCTTCTTCAGTGTGCTGACGAAGACCCTGGCAGCGGTCTGATGATCGCTGTAGACCACGACCTCGAAGCTGGCCAATGCGCTCTCCTTGCCGTTGTCGTCGGTGATCGCGAACCGGCTGACAGCGTAGTCCCTCTGGCCGAACTTCGGCTGCTCAAGTACGCTGACCTTTCTCTCGCTCCATCTCAACGGCATGTCCGCCGGACCGACGCACATTTGCCTGGCAGGAGTGCGGATGGGGCGCTCCCCGCCGATGCTGGAAAAGGTCTCCCCATCTACCGATAAGACGACGTCTGAACCCCCCTCTCTAAAATTGTTCACCCCTATTTCCTCCTAGAGGTTTAATTTCGAGCTGCTTGTATTTAATCCTTTCAAAATGCATGCCCCTGCCGCATGACGCCCTCGCCCCATCTCTCGCCCTGCCGTTAGATTTAATACGCCGCCCGGCCTCATTCGCAGGATGGTCATGAAGAGCATGGAGGCTGGCTCCGCCCACACCGGACGCCTTCCCAAAGGATGCCTGCAGTGCCGCCGGGGGAGCAAGATGGTCCTGCTCATCACCGGCCGCTGCTCCACCGGCTGCTTCTACTGCCCCCTGTCGCTGGAGAAGAAGGGAAAGGACGTCCTGTACGCCAACGAGAGGAGGTGCTCCTCCGACGAGGAGGTGCTGGACGAGGCGAGGATGATCGGGGCCGAGGGGACCGGCATAACCGGCGGAGACCCGGTGCAATGCCTGGACCGCACGCTGCATTTCATACGCCTGCTGAAGAAGGAGCTGGGGCCGAGGCATCACATCCATCTGTACACCTCATCGCTCGACGTCGACTCGTTCCGCCGCCTGGAAGAGTCTGGGCTGGATGAGCTTCGGCTGCATCCCAATGTGGAGATGTGGGACCGCCTGGAAGAGTCGGGGCTGCGCGATTTCGTTCATTCCACGTCGATGAAGGTCGGCTTCGAGGTCCCGTCGCTGCCGGGCGAGGACGAACGGACCGGGCGGCTGGTCGCCTTCGCCGAGGACGCCGGGATGGACTTCGTCAACCTCAACGAGCTGGAGTTCTCCGAGGGCAACTGGGACCGCCTGGAAGAGAGGGGGCTGGGGATACGCGACGAGCTGTCCAGCGCGGTGCGGGGCAGTGAAGAGGCGGCCTTGCGGCGGCTCGCGGAGGAGAGGGACGTACCGGTCCACTATTGCTCCTCAAGGTTCAAGGACACCGTGCAGCTGCGCCGGCGCATCAAGCGGCGCGCGAGGCGGGCGGCGCGGCCGACCGATGTCATCACCGGGGAGGGAACGCTGCTGAAGGGAGTGGTGGAAGGTCCCATCCAAGAGGTCATCGAAGCCCTCCGCAAGCTGGACGTGGAAGAGCACCTGTTCTACGAGGATAAAGAAAAGAAGAGGGTCGAGGTGGCCCCCTGGGTTTTGGAGCATATTGCCGATCGGGTCCCGTTCGACTCCTTCCTTGTGGAAGAATACCCAACGGCCGATCGGCTCGAGGTCGAGCGGGAACCGCTCAGGCCACGCTGATGCTCTGTACGTTGTGATGCCGGTTCACGATGTCCCGGGCGATCTTGAGGTTGCGGCCGTTCTTGCCGATGGCGCGCCCCTTGACCTGCGGGTCCACCGTGACCGTGGCATGCACCACGGTCCCGCGGTTCTCGATTACCACATTCTGCACGTTGTAGTTGTAGAACACGTTGCGGATGAACTTCTCCGCATCATCGGAGTACTCGATGACCTGGATGTTCTTCCCGGTCTGGTTCTTGAGGCGGATGACGTTCTCCCCGCCCTTGCCCACCGCGCGGTTGGCCTGTCCGGGCTCGACGACGAAGACGAGCTTGTCCTCCGCCTCCATGCAGTCCTTCACCCTGGTCTTGGTGACCTGCTCGAACAGGTTGATGTAACGTAGGGTGTCCTCGGTGAAAGTGATCTCAGTAGGCATATGATCACAACGAAAGGATGTTCGACGTTCCCTTGTTGATGACCGCCAGGGCGGACACGGAGAACGGTTTCCCACATAGAGCCCCTAGCTCCATGTTGTTGCCCTCGAACGTTACCACTTTTATGCTGTGGTTTCCGGATCTGAGGAATTCACTCGGGCAGTTCTCGGCCACGATGACCATCTTGGCCTCGCCGCCGTTGACCGCCTTCTCTGCCTGCTGCACGCCGTAGACCACCTTGCCGGTGGTCGCAGCGGCCTTGATCGCTCGTCCCAAATCTATCATTGTTTTGCCCCCTTTCGCTTGGGCTCGTACACCAGATTGACAGCACCTGTCCCCAGTGTTACCGGTTGTCCTACTATGATGTTCTCCGCCACTCCGTCCAGGAAGTCAGTCTCTCCGGTCAGGGCGGCATGCAGGAGATGAGTGGCGGTGATCTCGAAAGCTGCCCTTGCCAGTACGCTCGACTTTCTTCCAGATATTCCGTGCCTTCCGATGGCCTTGACGTCGCCGTCGTTGGTCATCAGGTCGGCCACGAGCATGATGTGCCGGATGTCCACGGTCAGACCCTGTTCCTCCAGCGTTCTGGAGGCTTCGTGGATGATGCTGTTCCGGGCCGCCTCCACGCCCAGAACGTCGTATATCTCCTGGATGGAGTTGGTGGTGGTCCGCGCGGGGTCCACGTTGGTCTCCATCAGCACGTCCCGCAGGTTGGAGCCGGCGGTGTATATGACGTACTCCGGACCCTCCTTTCTCAGGATAGCCCTCTCTATGCCGTCGACGCCCTGGATCACGGAATCCCGGGATGCCTGGACGATCCCCTGGAGCCTCTTGAAGGATGGCTCGTCGGCCGACAGCGTTATCGTGTCCTCCTCCATGGTGGCCAGTCCGCGCAGGCGGCGGTCCTTGTTGAGCTTCTCATAGATCTGCTCCAAGGTGATGCCCTTCTGCTCCATCTTGACCTCGTCGGGATGCACGATGACCTTCATATTGACTATGTCGGTCTCGATGTCCGCGATGTCCAGGAGGGTGGTCTTCTCGATCCTGGAGGCGACCCTGCGAACAATGTCGACGTCGCCGGCCACGTCCGGATTTATGTGGATCTCCATCATGGGGGTGCTGGGCACCCGCCTGGCATCCACGATCTCGATGAGACGCGGAAGGCCCAGGGTGACGTTGATCTCGGCCACACCGGCGTAGTGGAAGGTACGCATGGTCATCTGGGTGCCCGGCTCCCCGATGCTCTGGGCAGCGAGGATCCCGGCCGATTCGTTGGCGTCCATGCGGTGATCGTCGAAGCGCTGATGGGCCTTCTCCAGAAGGGCCTTGATCTTGCTTTCCTCCAGATCGTACCCGTCGAGGCGGGAGGCCAGCTCGGCGATGACGTGCCTGGAGACCCTCAGGTCGTTCTGGTCGGCCATATCGGTGAGCCTCTCCTCCATGGGGGTGAGCGGCTTGGCCTTGATGACCTCGTGGAAGTCCACCTTGATCTCCGGGGCGGCCTCCACGGCCTTCTTCTCGGACCTCTTGCCCCCTTTCTTGCTGGAACCGACCAGCTTGTGCACGTTGGCCGCCGCGTCATCCGAGAGCCCCAGAGCGGCCAGGTCGCTTGCCGACGCCTCGGCGATGTCGCCTAGGCGGGTGTACTTTGCCAGGAGGAGGTCGATGGTGGCATCCGGGAGGCCGCGGCGGCGAAGCGCGTTCTGCGTATCCTTAAGCGCCATCAGTCATCACCTCCGCTCTCATATTCAGGTTCTTCAAGCTCCTCTTCCTCCACCGTCTCCATGAGGTCCTTCTCCACGGTGGCGTAGCCGACCTGTTTGGTCTCGCCGAACTTGGCAAGGAGGTCGGCCTCGTCGCCCAGCACCTCGGAGAGGATGTCGTCGATGTCCACGGCCTCGCCGTGTACGCTGCGGGTCGGATCGATGCCATCCTCGCCGTAGTACAGCTGGACGATCATGTCCGCGGTGTTGCGGACGGTGCCGTCCTGCTTCAGCTTGAGGTCCTCCAGGGCGCTGATGAGACGGCGCTGCATGTATCCAGAACGAGACGTCCTGACCGCAGTGTCGACCAGGCCTTCGCGCCCACCCATGGAGTGGAAGAAGAACTCGGTGGGGGTCAGCCCGCTCTTGTAGGAGTTCTTCACGAAGCCCTTGGCCTCGGCGCCCAGGTCCCCCTTCTTGAAGTGGGGCAGCGTCCTGTTCCAGTACCCGCGGGAGAGCCTCTCCCCTCTGACCGCCTGCTGGCCGATGCAGCCCGCCATCTGGGACAGGTTAAGCATCGAGCCTCTGGCGCCGGAGCGGGCCATGATGACCGCCGAGTTGGTCATTCCCAGGTGTCGGCCGGCGATCTGGCCGGCCTCGTCACGAGCGCGTCCGAGCACTTTCATGACCTCCACCTCCAGGGTCTCGTCCAGCGAGCGCCCGGGCATCTGATCGAGTATGCCGTCATGGTACGCCTCCACCAGGTCGGAGACCTTGCGGACGGCGTTCTGGAGCGCGTCGTTGATCTGGGCGGTGGCCTCGGCGGGGATGTCCTCGTCGTCGATGCCGGTGGTGAATCCCTTCACCATGATGGCGCCGATCGCCACTTTCGTCACATTGTCCAGGAACTCCCTCGACGCGTCGGAGCCGTAGTCCCGGGTGACCTTGTCCAGGATCTTGCCCTTGAAGGAGCCTATGGCCTTCTCGTCGATGGTGCCCTGTAGCAGTTCGCCGTTGCGTATCTTGACGAAGGCATCGAGCTCGCAGTCCTCCTTCTTGCAGGTGGTGCAGTTCTGGCAGATGGATGCCTTGAAGGTCATCCGGAGGTCCTCGGGGAGCACCAGCGAGAACAGCTGGTGGCCGCCCCAGTATTCCTTGCCATCGACCACCTGCGGCTCCGGGAGCGGCCGGTTCTTGACGTTGGCGAGGATGTTCAGCACCTCCTGCCGGTCGAACATGGGGTTGCGGTGAGTGAGCAGGTAGGTCCCGGTGATGTGGTCGTGGATGGCGCCGATGATGGGGCCGCCGAACCTCGGCGACATGATGTGCTCCTGCACCCTCATCAGGATCATGGCCTCGGCCCTGGCCTCGTCGCTCTGCAGCACGTGCAGATTCATCTCGTCGCCGTCGAAGTCGGCGTTGT
>DATD01000011.1:26116-65487 GCA_002504525.1 Methanomassiliicoccus sp. UBA345 | reverse complement strand
GTCGCCGTCGAAGTCGGCGTTGTACGGCGGGCACACGCACAGGTTGAAGCGGAACGTCTTGGACGGCATCACCCTGACGGTGTGGGCCATCATGGACATGCGGTGCAGGGACGGCTGCCTGTTGAACAGGACCACGTCCTTGTCCATGAGGTGCCTCTCCACCACATACCCGGGCTCCAGCCCTTCGGAGATGAGCTCGGCGTTACGCTCGGTGATCTTCACCCTCCGCCCGTCGGGGCGGATGACGTAGTTCACGCCGGGAACGTACACTCCGTTCTGCAGCTCCGGCGCGTTGCCGTTCAGGACCATCTTCTTCAATTGCTCGAGGTTGGTGGGGGTGACGTGCACCGGAACGGTCAGCTCGCGCGCCGCCTCGAAGGGGACGCCGACCTCGTTGATCGACAGCGTGGGGTCGGGCGAGATGACGGTACGGGCGGAGAAGTTGACCCTCTTACCGGACAGGTTGGAACGGAACCGGCCCTCCTTCCCCTTGAGCCTCTGCACCAGGGTCTTGAGCGGCCGGCCGGAGCGGTGTCTCGCAGGCGGGATGCCAGACGTCTGGTTGTCGAAGTATGTGGTGACATGGTACTGCAGCAGTTCCCACAGGTCCTCCACGATCAGCTGGGGCGCGCCCGCGTCACGGTTCTCGCGCAGGCGGGTGTTGATCCTCAGGACGTCCACCAGCTTGTGCGTGAGATCGTCCTCGGAGCGGTCTCCCGACTCCAGGGTGATGGACGGCCTGACCGTCACCGGCGGCACCGCCAGCGCAGTAAGTACCATCCACTCCGGGCGGCAGGTGTCGGGGTTGATGCCCAGTGGCGGCAGGTCCTCGTCGGGAATGCGTTCCAGGCGCTCCCTCACTTCCTTGGGGGTGAGCTTGTGGCCATCCTCCCGGAAGGTGGTGGGCTTGTCCAGGGTGATCTTCTCCTGGGGCTTTCCGCAGTGAGGGCAGAACGGGTTCTTGGCGGCATCCCTGGCGGCCTCCTTGGCCATCAGGCGGTAGTCGATATAGTCGCCGCCCAGGTCGTCCACGGCGTCCATGGCCTTGGCCTTCTCGGCGGCCTCCTCCTTGGTCATCAACAGGCGACCGCAGGAGCGGCAGGTGGACTGCAGGAGCTTCTTGATCTCCTTGACCAGGCCGACATGGATGACCGGCATCGCCAGGTCGATGTGGCCGAAGTGGCCGGGACACTCGTCGACCTTGTTGCCGCAGGTCTTGCAGCGCAGGCCCGGTTCGATGACCCCGAGGTGGGGGTCCATCAGGCCCATGTCGATCGGGAACCCGTCATCGTCGTACGTGTCGGGCGTGATGACCTTGGTGGCCGACATGCGCCTGATCTCATCGGGTGAGAGGGCGGCGAACCTTATCGACCCTATCCTTTTCGAAACGCCTCGCATCATCTTAGGTCCTCCAGCTGAAGACGCATGACGACTCCAAGTGAGAGCAGCTCGTCCAGAAGCAGTTTGAACGCATACGAGGTCTGGACCATGTGCACGTTGGTGTTGTTTCCGCACACCGTGCACCGGATCGCCCCCCTGCGGTCCATCATGGCGATGTGCCCGCAGTTGGCCTGTCCGCATACGTACAGGTAGGTGCCGTCGGACTCGTCGAGCAGCCGGTCCTTGATGACCATGGCCGCCCCGTGGCCAATCAGGCAGTCCCTCTCCATCTCACCGAACCTCAGCCCGCCCTGTCTGGAACGGCCCTCGGTCGGCTGCCTGGTAAGTATCTGCACCGGTCCGCGGGAACGCACGTGCATCTTCCCCGCCACCATGTGGTGCAGTTTCTGATAGTAGATCACGCCGGTGAAGACGTTGGCCTCGAGCTTCTTGCCGGACCTTCCGTCGTACATGACCTCCTTCCCGGTGTGGCGGAAGCCGTTCTCCACCAGGGACTCGCGGAGCGCTTCTTCCCTCTCGCCGGAGAAGGACGTCCCGTCGACGGCCCTCGCTTCCATGGCGCCGACCTTGCCGCCTATCATCTCCAGCACGTGGGCGATGGTCATACGGGAAGGGATGGCATGGGGGTTGATGACCAGGTCGGGAGTGACGCCGTCGACGGTGAAGGGCATGTCCTCCTGGGGCACGAGCACCCCGATGACGCCCTTCTGTCCGTGCCTGGATGCGAACTTATCTCCCAGCTCCGGCACTCTCTCGTCACGCACCTTGACCTTGACCATGCGGGAGCCGTTCTCCGACTCGGTCAGCATGACCGAGTCGACATATCCGCTCTCGCCGGGGCGGATGGTGACGGACGTCTCCCTCCTCTTCTGCGGAGTGAGGAAGTCGGTCTCCTCCTCCAGGAACCTCGGCGGGGAGGTCTTGCCGACCAGCACGTCGCCGCCGACCACCCAGGTCTCCGGGGAAATCAGGCCGTCCTCGCCCAGGTTGGCATAGGACAGGTCGGCGCGGGCGCCCCTGACGTCCGGGGAGGGGATCTCGAAGTGGTCCTCCTGTCCGCCGGGGTAGCGGCGCTCCTCCGCCCGGTACGTCCGGAGGAAGGTGGACCGGCCCAGGCCGCGCTCCACCGACGCCTTGTTCATCACGAGGGCGTCCTCCATGTTGTACCCGTGGTACGACAGCACGGCGACCACGAAGTTCTGGCCGGCCGGCCTGTCGTTGAAGGAGATGAAGTCCATGGGCTTGGTCTGCACCATGGGCTTCTGGGGATAGTGCAGGATGTGGCCGCGGGTGTCCGGCCGCTTGCGGTAGTTGGTGCAGCTGAGGCCGAGGGACTGCTTGGCCATGCCGGAGCCCATCGTCACACGCGGGGACGAGTCGTGCTCCGGGTACGGCACCATGGCGGCGGCCACGCCCAGTATGCACATGGAATCGACCTCCAGGTGAGTGTGCTCAGGAGTGATTAGCAGCGGAGCGCTCATCTCGCCGCCGCAGTGCTTGCACTGCAGCACCGCATCGGTCGCCTCGGCGCCGGGGTTCATCCAGTCCACATCGGTGGGGGACAGCGCCCTGTTGCAGTGCGTGCACCGCTCTGGGGGCTCATAGGGGTCGACCAGGATGTAGGCGTCCTCCTCCTCTTCCGCGTCGATCCACTCCATGGCGCCATCGCGAAGGAGGTCGGACCAGTGGATCTTTCCCTCCCTGACCTCCTCAATGTGCTTGCGCGTGAGGATGGTCCGTCCCTCCTGGACGATGAGGAGTGGGCGGCGAAGACGGCCCTCGTCGCAGTTGATGATGACCTCGTTCATCTCGTCATCGTAGCGGATATTGATCTCGGTGGACAGCAGCCCCTGGCGGCGTCCGGCGCGGATCTCCGACACCAGCACCTTGGGGCTGTCGATCTGGCCGACCAGGTCCCCGTTGACGTACACCTTGGCGCCGCTGCGGACGTCGTCCGCCCTGACCTCGGTGACGCCGCGGTCGCGGAGGATCCAGTGGACATCCTCCTCGCGGAAGCCTTCCGACACGTCGATGATGAGCGCGGCATTCTTCACCAGCCCGCAGTTCTGACCCTCGGGGGTCTCGTTGGGGCACAGGCGGCCCCACTGCGTGGGGTGCAGGTCACGGGCCTCGAAGTGGGGCTGGGACCTCGTCAGCGAGGAGGTGATCCTCCTCAGATGGGACAGCGTGCTCATGTTGGAGGTGCGGTCCAGCAGCTGGGAGACGCCGGCGCGCCCTCCCACCCAATTGCCGGTGGCGAGCGCGTGCAGCAGGCGGTGGGTGAGCAGGTCGGGCCGGATGGCGGAGCTGATGCGCAGGTCCTTCTTCCGGGCGAAGCTCCTCTCCAGCTGGTACTTGAGGTCCTTCATGAGGTTGGTGAAGGCCACCCTGAACAGGTCCTCCATGAGGTCGCCGGACAGCTTGAGGCGCTTGTTGGCGTAGTGGTCCTTGTCATCCTCCTTCCTCATCCCGATGCTGAGCTCGAGGACGTAGCGGGCGATCCTGCCCAGGAAGTGGGCCTTCTTGATGCGGTCCTCCTTGGTGTCGCCCAGGTGGGGCAGCAGCGAGCGGTCGATGATCGACTCGACCTTCTTCTCCCGGTACTCCTTGGCCTGTCCGGTGGCGAACTTGCGCTCCAGGAAGGTGATGGCATCTTCGGTGGTGAATATGCCGTTTGGAGGGTACAGCTTCTTGTCGTGACACTCCTCGATGTTGGCGTACACGATGTTGGCCATCTCCGGAACGCTCACGATGGCGTCGTAGATGTCCTTGTCGTTCTCCATGTCCAGCGCCTTCATCAGGGCCACCAGGGGGATCTGACCGGAGGCGGCGGGGACGGTGACCATGAGGATGCCGTCCTTCTTCTTCTCCACCAGGGTGAGGGCGCGGTAGCCCTCCCTCTGCGAGAATACCTTGGCCACTTCGAGCTGGGTGCCGTAGCGCTCGTTGAACTCGACCATGACCCGGTTGGGGGCGAGGTCCTCCAGGGTGATGAGCACCCTCTCGGTCCCGCCGATGATGAAGTATCCGCCGGGGTCGGCGGGGTCCTCCGCAGCTTCCATGAGCTTCCTGCGGTACTCCTCATCGGACAGCTCACGCTCCTCCTCCATGTTCTCCCGGTGGAGGTTGCAGCGCTTGGAGCGGAGCATGATCGGAAGGTCTCCCAGGTGGACCTTCTCCGGCTCCTTCTCGATGCCGTCCTCTATGATGGTGAAGTCCAGCTCGATGGGGGCCATGTAGTTGATGTTCCTAAGCCTCGCCTCCATCGGCGTCAGGTTGTGAGTGGCCCCGTTGGCCTCCCGGACCATGGGGGTCCCGATGCGGATGGTGGGGCGGGCCTGGGGGTCGATCATGCCCGTCTTCTCATCCCTCCGGCGGCCGACGCGGATCTTGATTATGCGCCCGTCGGTGCGGTCGGGGTCCAGGCTGATGATGCCCCTCTCAGCGTCGTCAGCAGTGACGCGGAGGTTGTCCACGATCTTCTGCATCCGGCTGTTGGGGTTGTCCAGTGTGGAGAGGAAATCGTTGTAGCTGGAAATGTGATGGTTTACGATGCTGCTCTCCTTGAAATATAGGTCTATCAGATCGCGCATGCGTGCTTCACCCCTTTACATCCTTTACTACCAGGCGGTAGACCTCGAACGATTCGGCGGTGGCGCTCTTGCGAACGATCCGTATGATTCGTCCCTCTGCTATCGGGCCGTGGATCCTCTCCAGCAGCTTGATGCAGGCGTCTCCCTTCCTGATCTTAGGCAGTTGGTCCTTGGTTATCCTCAACTCGGACAACTTTTGCTGGACCTCATCCTCGGACATCAGATGATGCTCCGGGACGAGATTGTGCGTTAAAACGTTGAAATCAGATTCGGCCACCTCAAATCACCTCGATACCTTGTGCTGGGCACTCATCGCACTGTGCCAAAGTTATAAAAGACCACCCCGTTGGCTTCCCGACCTTCGTGCCTTCCATTCGTCCTTCTCCTTAAATGTCAGAGCGGGCTCGCGGGGATTTTCGGAGAGTACGGGAAGGCCGTACCCTTTTCGAACCCCGGACCACCTGGTTAAAAGCCAGATGCTCTTTCTAGGGACAGGTCTGCGAGCAGCGCTGTCCTACCTAGCTGAGCTACGAGCCCATGGCAAGCTAACCGGCATTGCAGAAAAGCATGTAAAGCCTCAAGATATATAAAGATTCCCGGTGCCGGCGAACCTTGCTACGGAACCCGAGGCCTCCCCGGCCGCTGCGGCGCCGCATCGTCCGCTATTCGTCCGCTATACGTCCAATATTAGTATTGCATCATGTCCGATCGCGCCGGCCGGGGTGATGTTTGGAGAGGCGGTGCATCCTCGATCCCACTGCCTCGGAGCGCAACTCCCTCAGCGCCTCGGACGCCAGCCTCCGGGAGGCGGCGTCGCTCCTCCCGCTCAGGCGTTCGGCCGAGGCGATGGCCACGGCATTGAGTGCCGGGTCCCTCTTCCCAATCTGCCGCAGGGCCCAGCTGACCGCCTTACGCACCAGCTTCCGCTCGTCGGAGGCGCCCGCCTCGATGAGAGGGATGAACGCCTCGAAGTCCGCGTCCCTCGCCTGGCGATCGTGGACGGCCAGGACGGCCATGAGCACGTACCCTGCCCGGCGGACCATCTCCTCCTCCCTCAGCGCCCATTGGGTCGTCTTGGGCCACGCCAGCGGCGTCAGCCGGAGGAGGTTGTTGCACCATTGGTCGCACAGGTCCCAGGAGCGGAGATCAAGGACCCAGCGCTCCGCCTGCTCCTCCGTGACCATCGAGGGATCGCCGACCATGGTGGCGAGCAGACGGGCCTCGTGTATGCCGGTCGACCACAGCGCAACGGACAGTTCGTGGTCCCGGCCCGCCTTTTTGGCGAGCGACCTCAGCTCCGGGATCGTGACGCCCAGCTCCGCCGCCGTCCCATATCGGCGCGCCCCTTCCACCGCCTCGGGACGGGACATCCTCCTCATCTCGTCCACGATCTCCCTGGCCCTCGCACCTGCCATGACCGGGTCCATGGCCCCCCATGCCGTTACGGCGATATCCGCCTGTCGGCGAGCAATCTATGTCTATCCCCTGCTGCCAAGTGAATGCGATGAGCGATGCTCCGCCGGCAGAGCGTTCAGCTAGATTGTTCTCCTACGATGACAAGGAGCTCGACAAGAGCGAGGTGGCCATCGAAGAGGCCATGAACGCCATCGGCAGGCGGAAGGTGGCATGGATAAGCATCAGCGGAAAGGCCGACCACACGCTGCTCGAGACCATCGGCGGCCGGGCCGGCGTCGACCCCTACGAGCTCGCCTCGGTGGTGGAGTTCTCCAGGGGAAGGGCCCGAGTGGAGGACCTGGGCAGCGCGGTCTTTGTCATCTGGTCCACCCCCCGAAAGATGGATGGGGACATGGAGGAGCACCCCGCCTACTTCCTGCTCGGGCCTGATTACCTCATATCCGTACAGGATGAGGATGATCATTACGAGGAGGTCATCGAGCGGCTCGGGAACGAGAGGTCCAGGCTTCGCCGGAGCGGTCCAGGGTTCCTCCTGTACGCCATCCTGAGCTCCATCACCGAGGAGTTCTTCGATCGAGTTGAGGACCTATCGGACGCCATCAGCCGACTGGAGGACAGCATCATGGACCGTTCCGGCCGCAGCGCGCTGTCGGAGATCGGTCACATGAGGGACCGCGTGGCGTCCATGTGGAAGGCGGTGCGGCCGCTGCGGGAGGCGGCCGGCGCCCTGTCGGAGCGGCAGAACTCGGTCGTCCGCGCCGGGGAGCGTATGTACTTCGCCGAGCTATTGAGCATCCTCGACCTGCTGCTGCACGAGGTCGACTCGCTCAATCAGATCGTTCCGCAGCTGATCGACCTGTATGAGAACAACACCAGCAGGCAGCTGAACCAGATCGTGAAGGTGCTGACAGTGTTCTCGGTGGTGTTCACCCCTCTCACCCTCATCGCCGCCATCTACGGAATGAACTTCGAGCACATGCCGGAGCTGGAGCACGACCTCGGTTATCCTCTGGCGCTGATGCTCATGTTCCTCGTGTCGGCCTCCATGCTGCTATATTTCTACAGAAAGGGTTGGTTGAGTTCCGAGGAGAAGAGGGATTAAATACGTAAACAAAACTCATCGCCCTACATCGGTGATCATCATGGAATATGAAAAGGTCTGCAGCTCATGCGGCGTCCGGTTGGGAAAGGGAGACGGAATGGCGTTCTTCAAGTGCCCCAACTGCGGAGAGGAAGAGATCGGCCGTTGCCACAATTGCCGCGATCAGGGCATTACCTACACCTGCACCAAGTGCGAGTTCTCTGGACCGTGAAGGTGCCCCCATGGGAAAGGTAGCCGCCGTTTACAACGTCATCCCGGAGAGTCCTGAGATTCCCGTGGAAGAGGTCATGGCACAGATACCCAAGAGCGTCCCTGCCGGCGTCGAAGTGGCCACCATGAACGTGAAGCCCTTCGCCTTCGGCCTCAAGATCATCGAGGTCACCGGCATCATGAACGACATCGAGGGGCTCATAGACAAGTTCGAGGAGTCCCTCCGCTCGGTGCCTCACGTACAGGGCGTGGACGTCGTCACCATAACCCTGGTGTAAGAAGGGTTTTCGGGCGCCCCGCGCCCTTTCTTTTTAACCCATCTCGATAGCGTACCGAGAGGTCTGGTCCCATTCCGCCGTCAGGTCGCTCAGGGAGAAGGCCAGGACGTGGCCGCCCTTGGCGAGGTCGTCGCTGATGAAGTGGAAATGAAAACCAGCCGAGCTCAGGCCCGCCGCGAACGCCGGGGACCACAGCCCCACCAGGGTGCCGCTGATATCGGCATAGCCGTACGTCCTCTGGCCCTCCAGGGCATCGGCCAGGACCGGATACGGCTCCTCCTGCGCAGGCACGCTGCGCACGGTCATGTTGTCGAAGGTGCCGTGCAGCCGGACCATGAAGAAAGCGTCCTCGGAGGGAAAGGCGTCGAGCAGCAGCGACTCCACCTCCGCGGTGGACAGACGGCCGTCTAGGCCGACGGTGCCGTCGACGTCGAAGAAGGTCACCTGGGCGAAGGAGACCGGAAAGCCGGCGTCGACCTCCCTGACCGTTCCGTCCGCCGCGGCCTGGAAGCAGCGGCCGTTGATGACGATCATCTCGCCGTCGAGGTGCTCGAAGGTGCCGACTCCCAGGTCGCCGCCTTGAAGCAGCTCCCCCGCCGTTCCCATCCTCGAATAGTCGCCGCCGACGATGGCGTCGAGAGTGGAGAACTGGTACAGCCGCTCCCGGTCGGGGGAGGGGAGCATAAGGAAGGTGCCGGCGATGCCGGCCACGACCACCATGGCGGCCACGCCTAGGACGAGGGTGCGGTTCATGATGTTGATATTGCAGCTAATAATATTAATTCCGGACCATCGCCCTCAGGGGTCCAGCAGGTCGAAGCCGGTGCTGGCGTCCCTCACCCGCCTCGCGGAGCAGTCGTCCAGCTCCAGCATGACGACCTCCAGGATGGTCCATACCACCACGCCGGCGCGGGCGCATCCGGCCGCTGCGGCGCCGTCGCGGCCCACGGCCACGTGCGAGTGTAGGGAGGGGCGCCCCTCCCCGTCGGGGAAGATGGTCCCCACGCCAGTGAGCTCGTGCACCCCGGCCAGCTGATGGATTATGGGCACGATCGGACGAGTGTCGCCATCCTCGGGGCCGGCGGTCAGCCTGCTGCCGCCGTCGGCTGCTCCGACCATGATGACGGCCGCGCATCTTATGCCATGCTCCGAGGCGAAGCTTTCCAGCACCTCGTGCAGCACCTCGCCCTGCTCCAGTCGGAGGACGAACACGCGGCCGGGGCGGGCTTCGGAGAACTTCATGATGCACCTAAAGAGGGAAGGGGTTTGGAAGCTCACTCCGGAGGGTTCCGGATGTAGCCTTCCTTCATGAGCAGCTTGGTCTCGCCCCTGGCCCGCCCGATGGCGGTCCTGGCGCGGCGCTCCAGCTCCTCGCGGGACATGGTCACCCTGGCGATGCCGGTCTCGATGGCCTTCATCCCGACCGCCACGGCCTCCCGGACGAACACATCGACGTCATCCATGTTCGGGACGATGTACGTCTCCGACAGCCCGTGGGCCTCGGCGGTATCGGCGATCGCGTGGGCGGCGGCGATGCACATCTCGTCGGTGATGGTCCTGGCGCGGACGTCCAGGGCGCCGCGGAAGATGCCCGGGAACCCAAGGGAGTTGTTGACCTGGTTGGGGAAGTCGGACCGGCCGGTGGCGATGATCCTGGCCCCGCCCTCCTCGGCCTCCCAGGGCCATATCTCCGGGATCGGGTTGGCGGTGGCGAACACGATGGCATCGTCGGCCATTCCCGAGACCCACTCCTTCTTGATGACGCCTGGCCCCGGCCGGGAGGCGGCGACCAGGATGTCGGCGCCCTTCATGGCGTCCTCGATCCCTCCCACCACGCCCGCGGCGTTGGAGTTCTCGCACATGAACCACTTCTCGGCGTGGTGGCCCTTGATGTCATCCCTGCCGGCATGGAGCGTTCCCTTGGAGTCCACCATGACGATGTTCTTGATGTTGAACCCGGCCGCCACCATGACGCGGGAGATGGCGATGTTCGCCGCACCGGCGCCGACCATGGCGACCTTGGACTCGGAGAGCTTCTTTCCGACCACCTTGTGGGCGTTGATGGCGCCGGCCGTGACGATGGTCGCCGTGCCCTGCTGGTCGTCGTGCCACACGGGTATGTCCATCTCCGCCCTCAGGCGATCCAGGATCTCGAAGCACTTGGGGTTGGAGATGTCCTCCAGGTTGATCCCTCCGAAGGAGGGGGCCAGGTACTTCACGGTCCTGATGATCTCCTCGGTGTCCTTCGTGGCCAGGCAGATCGGCACGGCGTCCACTCCGCCCAGGTACTTGAACAGCAGGGCCTTGCCCTCCATGACCGGCAGGCCGGCCTCGGGGCCGATGTCTCCCAGGCCCAATACCCTGGTGCCGTCCGATATGATGGCCACCATGTTGCCCTTGCTGGTGTGATCGTAGACCCTCTCGGGGTTCTTCTGGATGTCCTTGCACGGCTCCGCTACGCCGGGGGTGTACCAGATGGCGAAATCGTTGAGGTCGCGCACCGGGCATTTGGCGGTTATCTCGATCTTCCCCTCGTAGAAGGGATGATACTTCATGGCCAGCCTGGCGGGCTCATACGCTTTCTTCAGCATTTCTTCCTCGGACGTCTTATCAACGGGCTTCATGAGCATTACTCCAGGACCCCGGGGACAAAGGTTCACTTTACGGGGACTTTCCGAAACTTACGATTTTATTATTTAACCATTGGGGGGCGAATGCAGTGAACTCACGGGAGAATGTGGACCATTTTCCCGATTTCCTACGAATTCCGCGTCCCTTTGTCATTCTTCGAGCAAACCTGTCCTCTTTTCGAACGATGTCTTTCGATGATGCGGGAACGCTGCCCCGGCTCGAACTCATGCGACGCGGGCCGGAAGCATTTTAGATATAGCCGGGCGGCCTTGGCTCCAACATGAGCAGGGAGCTTCGGGCGGTCATCGTGGACGGCTTCGTCGATGAGCCCGCGTGCCTGGGGGTCCCTCCGTACCTCTCCCCGCAGATTCGCGCGGCGGCCGGGGCGGCCGCCGACGCCGGCGCCGAGGTCAGCTACGTCACCATCGGGCAGCTGCGGAACGGGGCGGCCATACCCAAGGCCGATGTCAGCCTGGTGATGGCCGGCACCGCCGTACCGGGCAAATACCTCAGGGCCATGCCCGCCTCCGGCCGGGAGGTGCGCGAGCTGGCCGGCCGGCTGCCCGGCATCCGGGTACTGGGCGGTCCCGCGGCCTCGGACCCGTCCCATGATGAATGGTATCACGTCCGGGCGCGCCATGACCCCGCCAGGGTGCTGAACGGCCTGCTGCGCGGTGAGGAGCCGTCCGACCGGTGGAGGAGCATCGAAGAATGGAACCGCTGGCTGCTCCTCGGGGCCGTCGTCTCGACCGAGCATCCGGACTTCCCGCAGCCCCTGATCGCCGAGATCGAGACGTATCGCGGATGTCCGCGCTATGCGTCGGGAGGCTGCTCGTTCTGCATCGAACCGATGAAGGGCGCACCGATCACGAGGGACGAGGAGGACATCATCGCCGAGTGCGCCGCCCTGCGGAAGCTGGGCGTCACGAACTTCAGGCTTGGTGCCCAGACCTGCATCGTATCCTACAAGGCCGACATGTCCGCCGACCCTCCCCGGCCGAACCCTGCCGCGGTGGAGCGGCTGTTCGCCGACATCGCCGCGCTCGGCCCGGACGTGCTTCACGTGGACAATGCCAATCCGGCGGTCATCGCCACCTACCCGGATGAGGCGAGAGAGGTGCTGCGATCGTTGGTTAAGCACTGCACCGGCGGCAACGTGCTCGCCCTGGGCCTGGAGAGCGCCGATCCCGCGGTCAAGGACGCGAACAACCTCAACGCCACCGCCGAGCAGGCGCTGGAGGCCATCCGCATGATCAACGAGGTCGGCGGCCCCATCGGAGAGAGCGGCCTGCCGAGGCTGCTGCCGGGGCTCAACCTCATCATCGGCCTGGACGGCGAGACGCCGCGCACCCTCGACCTCGACCGAGCGTTCCTGGGAGCGGTCATGGACAGCGGATGCCTGCTGCGTAGGCTGAACATCCGGCAGGTCATTCCGGTGAGGAAGGAGTACCGCTCCCCGGTGACGCGCTCGCAGTTCATCCGCTTCAAGGAGGACGTCAGGGAGAGCATCGACCGTCCCATGCTGCAGCGCCTCACCCCGGCGGGGACGGTCCTCAGGAACGTTTACACCGAGGTGAGGGAGGGCAACACCACCTTCGGCCGCCAGATCGGCTCCTATCCGCTGCTGGTCGGTTTCCCGTACCCCATCGAGCTGGGCCGCTTCGTCGACGCGGCGGTGGTGTCATGGGGTCGGAGGAGCATCACCGCCATCGAGCACCCCCTGAACGTGAACACCTGCTCCCTGGCAGCGCTGGAGTCGCTTCCCGGGGTCGGGCGCAAGCGCGCCATCCGGCTGTTCAGGAAGAGGCCGCTGCGCTCGTTCGACGACCTCGCCGCGGCGCTGGACGATCGCTCGGTCGCAGACAACGTCCGGGGACTGGTGACGTTCGACCAAGCGCGATGACGGGGATGCAACCTTTTTATCGCCGCATGCCCTGATTCGGCCGTGGACCCTCTCAGCTACTCCAAGTTCCCGTTCCTCCGCGACGCTGCCGAGCACGTCAAGGACCAGGGCGTCACGCTGGAAGACCTTCTGGTCCATCAGGCCTACCGCGGAGCGAGGGCGCGGGGCAAGGCCCGCGTGATCGACGCGCTGGAGCACGGCGTGGTCCAGCTGCGGCCCATGGCCACCGAGGGCGATCGCCTGGAGGAGGTGCTCTCATACCCCATGGCCAGGATGTACGTCTCCGGCGTGAACGAGCGGTTCCTGACCAAACGCTACGCGCTGGCCGAGGGCGTCACGATGTACGAGCGGCTGGAAAGGGAGGACCTGGACGTGGTGGAGGAGGTCGCGTACCAGCTCGACGTCGCGGCCAGCCGGGACGGCGAATCGCTGAGGATGCACTTCTCCGACTACCTGAAGTACACGTCGCGCATGCGCAGCAAGGAGTGGAAGCTCGTCAACACCGAGGTGAAGAGCGGCCACGTGTCACTGTCCCAGCTGAAGTTCGCCAGGGTCTTGCAGCAGGCGCTGCAGGACCGGCTGGAGAGCGAGCTGCCGCTGCCGGTCGACGAGACCATCCTGCGCGCGCTGGAGGGCGACATCCGCGAGCTGAAGGACCGCACCGTCCTGATGCGCGAGAGATACAAAGCAGAGGACTTCGGGAAGGTCAGCGTGGACAACTTCCCCCCGTGCATGAAGCACTTCATCGGCATGGCCCAGGCCGGAGAGAACCTTCCTCACTCGGCCCGCTTCGCGCTGGTGTCTTTCATGCACCACATCGGGCTGTCGGCCGAGGAGATCCTCAACCTGTTCTCCGTCTCGCCCGACTTCGATGCCTCCAAGACCAAGTATCAGATAGACCACATCACCGGCGAGACATCGGGAACGGAATATACGCCTCCCGAATGCACCACCATGAAGAGCTATGGGATCTGCTTCGAGCCGGACTCGCTGTGCGAGAATCCCAAGGCCAAGGTGAAGCATCCCCTCAGCTACTACCGCCTCAAGAACCGCCCGATGCGGCGGCCTACGGGGGCACCATCTTCCAGATCTTCAGGGCCCGCTGCACCGCAGTGATGTTGCCGACTATGGCGAACCATAGCATCACCAGCTCGAACGCCGACAGCGACACCGGGCCGAGGACGACCCAGCCGTCGGAGAACAGCATGAACGCCATCTGCAGCAATGGAGCGATGGTCAACAGGACGACGCGGTCGGCCCGCCCTAGCAGTCCGGAGTACAGGCGGCCCGCGCCGATGGCCTGGCACTGCGTTCCCATGTAGCTGGTCATTAGCACTCCGATGATGGCCAGGATCCCGATGTAGGGGTCGCACCACGCGCTGAACGCCACCGCGGCGATCATGACGACGTCGGCATAGCGGTCCAGGACGTGGTCCAGGAGGTCACCCCGCCGGGATGCCTTCCCGGTCAGCCTCGCCACCTTGCCATCGAGGGCGTCGAACAGGCCTGAGAGGATCACCAGCGCCGCGGACAGCGGGAGCAGCAGCGGCCACCGCCCAGGACTGAGGATGATCGCCGCCCCCGCCAGGAAAGCGAGGACGAAGGCGATCCAGGAGACGGTGTTGGGGCTGAACCGGGTCAGGGACCTGGCTATGGGCTCAAGGATGAACTCCACGCTGTCCCGCTTGGCATCTAGAACCAGCTCATCACCTCATCGCTCCAGTCCACATGCCCCACCGCGTACTTCTCCCTTTCTCCGGCCAGGACCTCCTCGATGGCTGCGGCCGTCCCCTCGGCCGACAGATGCGTGGTGTCGATCTCCGCGACCTCCGCGTCAGAGTCGACCGCTTCCACCAGTATGACGTCGCACCCCTCGGCCTCGATGTTCTCCCGTATCTTCCGGTCCGACCATCCGCGGGACCGGAGGCGGTCGGCCAGCACCGACGGGCGGCATCGCAGGACGATCACGAGGTCCACCGACAGGAAGTGGGAGAGGTGGCCGACCAGCACCGCGTCGCCTTCGGGCAGCGAGCTCCGCACGACCTCGTCCAGCTCATCGGTGTCGACCTCCAGGCTGTCCCGCTCCCGGTCCAGGACCGTGGACACTTTGCCTTGCCGGACCAGGTCGGAGAGCTCGATCACCGTCCAGCCGCCGGAGCGAAGAAGCTCTCCGGCCGTGCTCTTGCCCGTACCCGGCGTCCCGGTGAGCGCAACCAACATACCGGACGTTAGGCCGAGGAGCGAAAAATACTTTGCTCGCCTGCATCAGGAACGACGTTGTCCCATCTGCGGCCTTGTACCTCCCGGAGAACGCCGGCACGTGGCCGGGCTTCCGGAAGAACATCCCCGCGGACCTTGCTCCACACCACTGGATATGATATGATTTTCTGACGGGTATTAAAGAAGTGGTTGAGCATGCTACCAATATCGATTCCTATAATGGAACGCAGACCGCTAACCTGGCCGTGGGCGCCGGCGGCCTTCGGCACGGCGATCACGCGAGGCGTTCGCGCAGGCCGTCGATGAACGCGCTCCTCGATAGCGCGTCGGCGTGGTATGCCGCCACCTTGCGGCGCAGGGTGGCGGGGCAGTGGGCCGTGAACTCCACTCCATGGTCCACGTCCATGAGGATCAGCTGCTCGGCGGGGGCCAGGCCGAAGCATCTGTCCTCTCCGTTCAGCACCGACGAGACCTCCTCGAGGGAAACGTGTCCGGAGCCTGCCTCGATCAGGGCGGCCACCATGCGGCGCACCATGTTGCGCAGGAACTCCCGCCCCCGGACGTCGATCACCATCGCTCCGCCGTCCTTCACGACGTGGAACGAATCGATCGTCCTGACGGTGGGGCGGCCGTCCGGCCGGCAGAACCGCCTGAAGTCATGGCGGCCCTCGAACAATGCCGCGCATTTGGCCAACAGCTCGACGTCGAGGCCGTCGGACGGGAGCAGATAGCGGTACCATCGCTGCCTGGCCCGTCTCGCCGAGAACGCCTCCGGCACTTCGGCCCACGCGTAGAACAGCACGTCCGGGGAAGCGGCGTTCAGCGCCTTCAGCAGCGCCGCCCGATCGAAGGAGGTGTTGAACGCTGCCACGTTGCCGAGCGCGCTCACCCCCCGGTCGGTGCGGCTGGCGAAACGCAGGTGCGACGATGAAGCCGATTCTATGGCGCCGATCTTTCTCAGCGCCTCCATGGTCTCCGATTCCACCGTCCGCACGCAAGGCTGCCGCTGGGAGCCCATGAACAACCTGCCGTCGTATGCCAGCTTCACCGCCGCGTGCCAGACCACGGCAGGATTAAGTAGGAATGCGCTCTTAAGCCCTCCGACATGCCGGCCTACAGAGTGGTGCTGATCTCCCCGATGCACGAGGGCAATGTAGGCGCGGTCGCGCGGGCCATGGCCAACTTCGGGTTCAGTGAGCTTTTCATGGTGGACCCATGCGCCGTGGGCGACGAGGCGTACAAGCGCGCCAAGCACGCCGGCTACATCCTGGACGGCGCTACGGTGACGGCAACTTTCGAGGACGCGCTGAAGGACTGCTCACTGGCGGTCGGCACGTCGGGCATCATCACCGAGGGGGAGAAGCACTTCGCGCGCATACCGGAGACGCCCCGCGCCTTCGCCGAGAAGGTCAAGGAGCATGAGGGCCGCATCGCCCTGGTGTTCGGCCCCGAGGACCTCGGCCTGACGCAGGAGCAGCTGGAGCGATGCGACCTGCTGGTGCACATCCCCTCCTCCGATGACTACCCCACCCTCAACCTCTCACACGCGCTGTCCATAGTCCTCTATGAGATATTCCAGTGCGGGAGCCCCATATCGCTGCCGAGGCCGGCCTCCATGGAGGAGAAAGAGCTGCTGTTCGGCTTCTTCCACCAGCTGCTCGAGGCCGTGGACTATCCGGAGTTCCGACGAGAGAAAACGGAGGTCATGTTCCGCCGCATGATGGGACGAGCCGTTCCCACCAAGTGGGAGTTCTTCACCATCATGGGCGTGTTCAGCGACGCGGTCAAGGCGGCCTCGGGCAGGAAGCCGGGGCGGAACTGATCAGCGGCGCCGGGCGAACGCCAGCTCTTCCACCGTGCGGTCCAGCTCGGCCGCGGCGCCGCTGCGCCGTCCTTCGCGACGAGGTCCCTCGTGGATGCCGGTAATGACCGCCATGACCCGGATGCTGTCCCTGAACGACGGATCCACCCTGGCCCCGAAGATTACCTGGGCGCGGGGGTCGAGCTGTTCGCTTATCCCATTGAGGACCTTGGTCACCTTCTTGGTGGTGAGGCCCGAGCCGCCGGTGATGTGGATCAGCGCCCCGGTGGCGCCCTCGTAATCCACTTCCAGAAGAGGATTGCTCAGCGCGTCCTGCACCGCCCCGTCGGGGTCGGTGCTCTCCCCGAACAGGATGGTGGAGACCCCGCGGTGGCCGATGATGGTCCTGAGGTCCGCATAGTCCAGGTTGACCAGGGAAGGGAGCGTGATCGCTTCCACCAGGCCCTTGATGACCTCGGAGATCAACTGGTCCATCACCGCCAGGCCCTGGTCCACCGGCAGGTTCGCGACCATGTCCAGCAGGCGGTTGTTGTCCAGCAGGAGCATCATGTCGGAATGCTCGTTGAGCTTCTTGATGCCCAGCCTGGCCACCTCCATGCGCCGGCCCCGTTCGAACTCGAACGGCGTGGTGGCGATGGATATGACGATGGCGCCGGTGCGCTTGGCCTGCTTGGCGACCACGGGCGCGACGCCCGTGCCGGTCCCGCCGCCCATGCCCACCGTGATGAAGGTGAGGTCGCTGTCGCGAAGAATGTCGTTGAGGGGCTCCAGCGCATTCTCCATGCACTCCTCGCCCACGTCGGGGAGGCCTCCCGCCCCAAGCCCCCTGGTCAGCCCTGCTCCGATGAGCAGCCGCCTATGAGAATTAACGGTCTGGAGATGGCTCTTGTCGGTGTTTATGGCCACCGTCTCCACTCCCTGGATGCCCATGGCCATCAGCCGGTTGACGCTGTTGCATCCCCCTCCGCCGCAGCCGATCACGTGGATCCTGAGCTGGGCGCACTCCTCGCTCATCTCGATGCACGAGTCCTGTGAACCGACCATGTCTACGGAGCGATGACTAATGCATCTCCTCCATGGCCCGGGTTATCCTCTTCCTGGTGTACTCCCTGACGGCATTTCGGATGGCATCGTCTATGGATATCGAGTCCCCGTCCTTGACCAGGCATTCCAGCTCGACAACGTTGCCCTTGGGAAGCTCCACCATTACCCGCTCGATGTGATCGGGAGCGAAGTGGGTATCGACGAAGCTGTCTATGGCGGCGCGTATGGCATCCGATATGGTAGGGTACTTGCCGTCCTTGACCAGGCTGTCGAGGGCGCTCACTTTGTCGCTCGGGATTCTTATGGTGATCCTTTCAGTTTCGCTCATGTCAAGCCTCTTTGGGCTTTGTCCGACGATAATTATCTTTTTGTCGGACAAATGTCATAATGCAATCAAGGGTATATAACATTTAATGCCAGAAGGAGTCCCGGGCGGACGGCGGCCAGAACATGGTGGTCCGACAAAGGGGATGACGTCGTCGACCTCTCCGGCCCTGTAGAATCCATGCGCCGCGCTCCTTCCGACGCCGTGCCTGCCGACCCGCCAACTGACCGAAAGATATATCCTGCGAAATCTCAGGCCACCTTAAAGGGATATGGCGCCCAAGGATAAAGCTATATAAAGGCATTTAAATACCTTGGGCGGTGACGTGGTGGCCAATATGAAGATAGAGAACGTGGTGGCGTCCACCGCGCTGAGGGGAGACTTTGACCTGCAGGCGATGGCCCTCGCCCTGGACGGCGCGGAGTATGAGCCTGAGCAGTTCCCGGGCCTCATCTACCGGTTGAAGGAGCCGAAGACCGCCACGCTGCTCTTCCGCAGCGGCAAGGTGGTGTGCACCGGCGCCAAGACCGTGGACGACGTGAGAGTGGCCATCCGGAAGGTCGCCAGGGTGGTGGAGGGCATCGGAGTTGAGGTGGACCTCGACCCGCCCGTGGTGGTGCAGAACATCGTCGCCTCGGCCGACCTGGGGCAGGAGATCGATCTCAACGCCATCGCCATCTCCTTCGGCCTGGAGCGGGTGGAGTACGAGCCGGAGCAGTTCCCCGGCCTGGTGTACCGCCTCCAGGAGCCGAAGGCGGTGCTCCTGCTGTTCGGCTCCGGCAAGCTCGTGTGCACGGGCGCCAAGGAGCCTCGCATGGTATTGGAGGCGGTGGACAAGGTCACCGAAGACCTCAGGGCGGCGGGATTGCTACGCTGAACGTTCCGATACTGGACGACCACATCCATCTGCAGCCCGACGGCCGCGGGGTGGAGGCGGCGGCCGATTTCTCTCGGGCGGGCGGCACGCATGCCATATTGGTCCATAGCCCATATCCATCGGTCCCGATCGTCAGGGGCAGCGATTTCCAGACCTCCTACGACGTGACGCTGCGCCTTGCCGACGCGGTGAACGCTTCTCGAACGGCGAAGGTGTTCGCCGCGGTGGGGCCGTATCCTGTCCTGCTGATCGGGCTGTCCGAGAAGCACGGCCTGAAGCGGGGCGTAGAGATCATGAAGGAAGGGATGGATGCCGCCCAGCGCATGGTGCTGGAGGGAAGAGCGGTGGCCATCGGCGAGGTCGGTAGGCCGCACTTTCCTGTCAGCGAAGAGCTGTGGGCCGCGTCCAATGACATCCTCGCCTACGGAATGGGGCTCGCCCGGGAGGCTTCCTGCCCCGTCATCCTGCACACCGAGACCGGCACGCCAGAGGTGATGGCGGAACTCGCCGCCATGGCCGACCGGGCAGGGCTGGCGCGGGACAAGGTGGTGAAGCACTACTCGCCTCCGCTGGTGGGTCCGGACGAGGACCACGGCCTCGTTCCGTCGGTTCTGGCCAGCCGGGATGCGGTGCGCACCGCCCTATCCAAAGGGGACCGCTTCCTCATGGAGACCGACTTTCTGGACGACCCGGCGAGGCCGGGCGCGGTCATGAACATCAACACCGTGCCGAAGAGGACCAGGGCGTTCCTGGAGTCCAGAGCGATGAGCGAGGCCGCCGCCTGGAGGATACATAAGGAGCTGCCGGAGAAGGTCTACGGGATCGTCATCGAGGCGCCGTGATCATCTTCGTATGGCAAAGTCATCGAACTGCCCTAGCGGCTCTGACCACTTGATCTCGACGCTATCCACCCGGGCTGCGGGGTGCTCCTCCCGCAGCTGACGGACCACCTCTTCGATGTCGGCCCTCTCTCCTTCGAAGACCGCCCCCACCGACCCGTCGCTGAGGTTGCGGACCCACCCGGTGACGCCCCGCCGTTTGGCGAAGTCCACGGTGTATGCTCGGAAATACACTCCCTGGACCAGTCCGTGGAATCTCGCCTCCGCTCTCACCATCATGAGACTGGCCATCGACCCGGGGGAATAAAGAGCTTATCTCGGACGCGCCATGCTGGTCAATATTATTTAATACCTAAAATCACGATTACGCGGTTCAAGGGATGCACTATGAAATCTTTGGTCGAGGAAGCCCTGGCTAGAGAAAGCGCTGCCACCCCCCAACGGGGGCCCGCGCCATCTGCCAGACCGTCATTTGAACAGCCCAGCGATGTCGACGCCGATCTCCTGGCGATCCTGCAGAAGCTCAGAACGAACGTCAAGATCATCGGTTGCGGCGGAGGAGGCTGCAACACCATCGACCGTATAGCTCAGGAGGGCATCATCGGTGCGGAGCTATATGCCGCCAATACCGACGCGCAGCACCTTCTGGCCGTGCGGGCGCAGCACAAGATCCTTCTGGGCCGCCGCTCCACTCGCGGGCTGGGGGCGGGAGCGCTCCCGCAAGTGGGAGAGGAAGCGGCCAAGGAGGCCGAGGATGAGCTCCGCAAGGCGCTCTCCGACTCTCACATCGTTTTCGTCACCGCCGGCATGGGCGGCGGCACCGGCACCGGCTCTGCGCCGTACGTCGCGAAGCTCGCCAAGGACATGGGCGCCCTGACCGTTGCGGTCACCACCCTTCCGTTCAGGGGAGAGGGCAACCTCAGGAAGGAGAATGCGGAGGGAGGCCTGGAGCGCCTGCGCGCCGCCGCCGACACCGTCATCGTCATCCCCAACGACCGGCTGCTGGAGATCTGCCCCCGCCTGGGCATCAACGCCGCGTTCAAGGTGGCCGATGAGGTCCTCATGCGGTCCATCAAAGGCATCACCGAGCTCATCACCAAGCCCGGCCTGGTCAACCTGGACTTCAACGATGTGAAGACCATCATGAAGGGCGCCGGCGTGGCGATGATAGGACTGGGAGAATCGGGCAACGAATCCGATGACCGCGCTTCCGATGCCATCAACGATGCGCTCAACTCCCCCCTCCTGGACGTGGACATCTCCGGAGCGACCGGGGTCCTGGTCAACGTCGTAGGGGGCGCGGACATGACCATCTCCGAAGCGGAGAAGGTCGCCGAGATCATCCGCTCCAGGGTGTCTTCCGACGCCCGCATCATATGGGGTGCGGCGGTCGATCCGGCGCTGCAGCACAAGATCCGGGTGATGGTGGTGATCACCGGAGTCTCGTCCAACCAGATTTTGGGTCGGGCGTCCGGCAGGAACCGCCTGGATAATTCCGAGGTTGACGTGATCCGGTAGGCCGGAGCGCTTTGCGAAGCATCCCGACCGCCGCCCTCTAGGACCCATAGGGCCGGGGCGGCGGCCCACCCCAGACTCGCCATTTCAAGCTTTCGTCCACAAAGATTTAAAAGCAACAATGTATGTTACGCCTTGCCCGGGCGAGGTCAGCCGATTTAGTGCTGGGTTTAGCCCTGGGAGGACTTGTCATGAAATCATTCCTCAGCGACGCCATATCCCGCGCTGGTTCACAGGGTGGGGACGCGAACCCAACCTACCAAGAGTATTCCGCCGCCGACCAGGAGCTCCTGAGCGTACTCGAGAGCCTGAAGACCAACATCAAGATCGTTGGCTGCGGCGGAGGGGGCACCAACACCATCGACCGCCTGTCCGAGGTCGGCATCAGCGGGGCCGAGATCTTCGCCGCCAATACCGACGCGCAGCACCTGCTCGCGGTAAGGGCGCCGCACAAGATCCTTCTGGGACGGCGTTCCACTCGCGGACTGGGGGCAGGAGCGCTCCCGCAAGTGGGAGAGGAAGCGGCGAGGGAAGCTGAGGACGAGATCAGGAAGGTGCTGAACGGAGCGGACATCGTTTTCGTCACCGCCGGCATGGGCGGCGGCACCGGCACCGGCTCTGCGCCGTACGTAGCAAAGGTCGCCAAGGATATGGGCGCCCTTACAGTCGCTGTCGTCACCTACCCGTTCAAGGCCGAGGGGGCCATCCGCTCGGAGAACGCGGAGTGGGGGCTGGAACGCCTCCGCAACAGTGCTGACACCGTCATCGTCATCCCTAACGACAAGCTCCTGGAGATCTGTCCCCGCCTGGCCCTTAATGCCGCGTTCAAGGTCGCGGACGAGGTGCTGGTCAGGGCCATCAAAGGCATCACCGAGCTCATCACCAAGCCCGGCCTGGTCAACCTGGACTTCAACGACCTCAAGACCATCATGAAGGGCGCCGGCGTGGCGATGATAGGACTGGGAGAGGCGGACGAGGACGACCGCGTCGAGGTCGCCGTCAACGAGGCCATCAACTCCCCGATGATCGACGTGGACATCTCCGGAGCGACGGGCGCGCTGGTCAACATCACCGGCGGCGAGAACATGAGCATTTCCGAGGCGGAGAAGGTCGCCGAGATCATCCAGTCAAAGATCGCGCCCAACGCCCGCCTGATCTGGGGTGCGGCGGTCGACCCATCCCTGCGGGATACCGTCAGGGTCATGGTAGTGATCACCGGCGTCAAGTCCAAGAACATCATAGGGCCCCAGCGGGAGAGGGCGTCCAAGGTCGTAGACGTCGACTTTATTAAGTAGATGCCTTTAACCATAGGAACTCGTAAACCCTGAGGTGGACGGACATGGACATAGTTGAGAGGTCCTGGGAGATCCAGCACGATATCGAAGAGCGGACCAAGAGACTCGGCAAGGGTAAGTACGGCAGGGTCTTCAAGATGGCCCGCAAGCCCACCACTGACGAGTACATCAAGGTGATGCAGATCACTGGCCTCGGACTGATAATCATCGGAGGGCTGGGATTCCTGATCTATTTCCTGATGAACATCCTGCCCGGATACCTCAGCTGAGCCGATCCACCTGGACTGATTGATATGACCCAAGACTTTCAAACCGCGTCGTCCCCTGCGGGAGGCAGCGGCATGATCTCATTCGTAGGCGAGGGAGAGGAGACCAAGGTTCCTGCCTCCGCATCGACCAGCTGGAGCTTTCAGCTGAAGAGCGGAGAGCCGGCCAAGAAGAAGGTGCGCATGAAGGTCGGCATCGTCCAGACCCCCGTTGATGCGGCGGAATGGAGCATCCGGCTGTTCGACGCGACCAACGCATCCCTTTACGACAATCATTCTTCGCAGTCATTCGAGGAGTTCGAATTCTACCTGGAAGGGCCGAAGCCCAAGGAGCTTCGCCTGGAGGCCCACGCACCCATCGGCTCGTCCTACAAGGACCGCGTGGCGGTGGACCTGACGGCCTGCCTGGTGGACGCTCCTACGGAGTGCGACCGCATACAGTTCGTCGCCGAGGCCAGGCAGTCCATCCTGGCCCTCAAGACCTCCATCGGCCACGAGAAGGACGTGGCCGACGGCATCGCCAGCAGGACCAAGGCTGGCAAGTCCGATATCTCAGCCATACTCTCCCCCACTACCCTTCGCGGCTACGTGCTCGTCGAGGGCATGAACACCGAGAGGCTCCGCGAGACGGTGAAGGGCATTCGCAAGGCCCACAGTTTCGTGGAGGGCGAGATGGCGCTCGAGGAGATCGATCACTATCTGGCGCCCAAGCCCCTGGTGTCCGGCATCAACGAGGGCGACGTCGTGGAGCTGGTCGCCGGCCCGTTCAAGGGCGAGAAGGCCAGGGTGCAACACATCGACGAGGCGAAGGAAGAGATCACGGTGGAGCTGTTCGAGGCGATGGTCCCCATCCCGGTGACGGTGAGGGGAGACCACGTCCGCGTGCTCGAGAAGGACAGGTAACCATTGAAAATAACGATAAAGAAAGGTGTTCTTTATGGCAGAAACGGTTGAAGTGCTTGTGGAGGGCGGCAGGGCCACACCCGGCCAGCCCCTGGGCCCCGCCCTGGGGCCGCTGGGAGTGAACATCCCCAAGATCGTCGGAGAGATCAACAACAAGACCAAGGCTTTCAACGGAATGAAGGTCCCGGTCAAGATCATCATCGACTCCAAGACCAAGGATTTCGAGATCAAGGTAGGCACCCCGCCCACCACCTCGCTCATCACCAAGGAGCTGGGAGTGGAGAAGGGCTCTGGCTCCGCCAAGGCCGTCAAGGTAGGCGACCTCTCCATGGAGCAGGCCATCAGGATCGCCCAGATGAAGGGCGACTCGCTCATGGGGAAGGACCTCAAGCGCCAGGTGCTCGAGGTCGTCGGCACCTGCACCTCGATGGGAGTGACGATCGAGGGGCAGGACTCCAAGGCGGTCCGCGCTGACATACTGGCCGGCAAGTTCGACCAGCACTTCGCCTGAAAGGGCGAAGCAAACCCCCCCCCACAAAGTTTAAAAAGCATATGCTAGTTTAGGGCTTCGCACTGTAGGAGAGCCATGGCTCACTTGCACTACAGGAGGTATCTGATTGGTAGAAAAGACAACGATTGCGGCCGTCAAGAAGGCCCTTGAGTCCTCACCTAAGAGGAACTTCAAGGAGTCTGTTGACCTGGCCATCAACCTCAGGGATGTGGACCTGTCCATTCCTAAGAACAGGATCCAGGAAGACATCATTCTGCCCCACGGTCGCGGCAAAGCCTTGAGGGTCTGTGTCATCGGCGGCGCCGAACTGGCTGCCAAGGCCAAGGATGTCGCCGATCTCGTCATCACTCCCGATGAGCTCGGGAAGATCGCTGACGACAGGAAGCAGGCCAAGAAGGTGGCCTCTCAGGTGGACTATTTCATCGCAGAGGCCCCGCTCATGCCCCAGATCGGTAAGAGGCTCGGTATCGTTCTCGCCCCCCGGGGCAAGATGCCGAAGCCGATACCGCCAGGAGCTGACCCGGCACCCATGATTGACACGCTCAGGAGGACCGTTTCCGTCCGCACCAAGGACCGGAAGACCTTCCAGGCGCCCGTGGGCACCGTGGACATGACCCCGGAAGAGCTGGCAGAGAATGTCGACGCAATCCTTAAGAGGGTTTCGAGCAAGCTAGAGAAAGGAAAGATGAACATCGACTCGGCCTACGTCAAGACGACCATGGGCCCGGCGGAGAAGGTGCTGTAAGGAGGATCTCGTATGGCACATGTTGCAGCATGGAAAAAGGACAAGGTGAAAGAGATCACCGACATGATGGTGACCAGTCCGGTCGTGGCCATCGTAGACATCCATGGCATCCCTTCCCCCCAAATGCAGCTTATGAGGCAGGGCATGAGAGGCAAGAATGCCAAGGTCCTCATGACCCGCAACAACCTCATGCTTCTCGCCATCGAAGAGGCGGCCAAGCAGAAGCCTGGAATTGAACAGCTCAAGCCCCTGGTGGGCGGGCAGTGCGCCGTCGTGGCCACTCCCATGAACCCGTTCAAGCTGTTCCAGCAGATGGAGGCCACCAAGGCCAAGGCGCCCGCCAAGACCGGCGACATTGCGCCCGAGGACATCGAGATCAAGGCGGGGGAGACGCCCTTCAAGCCTGGCCCCATCGTGGGTGAGCTGCAGAAGGCCGGGATACCCGCCGCCATCGAGGGCGGCAAGATCGTCATCCGCAAGGACAAGGTCCTGGTGGAGAAGGGAGAGAAGGTTCCGGAGGAGCTCGCTAAGATCCTCCCCAAGCTGGAGATCCTTCCGATGACCATCGGAATGGACCTTCTGGGAGCCTTCGAGGACGGCATCCTGTACAACAAGGCCGTCCTGAACGTACCGGCCGATTACTACCCGTCCCTATTGGCAACCGCAGCCCGCAATGCCATAGCGCTCGGCGTCGGAATCGCGTACCCGACCACGCAGACCATCAACCCGCTGCTGGTCAAGGCATACCGCGAGGCCACCGCCATCAGCATGAAGGCTGCCATCCCCACGCGGGATAACATCAAGCTTCTCCTGGCAAAGGCCAACGCAGAGATGCTAGCCGTTGCCTCTCGCATTCCAGGGCTTGAGGACGACAGGCTGAAACAGCAGCTGGCCGCTCAGGTCACTGCCGCGCCGGCCCCTCAGGAGAAGAAGGCCGAAGAGAAGAAAGATGAGGATAAGCCCGAGGTCAGCGAGGAAGAAGCCGCTGCAGGCCTTAGTGCTCTATTCGATTGAACAATAATATATGGAGGAATAAAAATGGAATACATATACAGCGCCTTGGTACTTCACGCCGCTGGTAAGACTGTCGACGAGGATGCGATCGCCAATGTCCTGAAGGGCGCCGGCCTGGAGCCGGAGCCTGCAAGGATAAAGGCAGTGACCGCCTCCCTTGAGGGGATCAACATCGACGAGGCTATCGCCTCCGCCGCCATGGCCCCTGTCGCTGCGGCTCCCGCTGCCGCTGCTCCCGCCGAGGCGGCGAAGCCAGCTGCAAAGGAAGAAGAGAAGAAGCCCGAGGTCAGCGAGGAAGAAGCCGCTGCAGGCCTCAGCGCACTGTTCGACTGAACGGAGTGCTTGCAGCGGGCCCTGGAAAAGGTCTTCGCCTTATCCCGCCGGCCTCACAACGGGCCCCGCGCCCCTCTTCCAAAATCCCTTTCATCCCATTTTCTTTTTATTCCGTACTGACACATCCTGTACACCTCACGCAGCGAGCGCTCCTCCACGCTTGGAGGAACGAACGGCGTGCCTCGGGTCGAGGGTTACGATCGAGGGTTTTCGCCGCGCCTCACATCTCATCCACCAGGCGGCCCATCTCCTTCTCCAGAAGGCCGGCCAGGTCCTTCTCGATGCGCCGCCGCATGTCCTCCGGCACCATCAGGACGCCCAGTTCCGCCCCGCATTTGCCCAGGCGCACCATGGCGTAGGCCTCCCTCACCTTCGCTTCCAGCAGCTCGTCGATGGCCGAGCGCATCTCCGCCTTGAGCCGGGGGTCCTGTTCCAGCCTCTTCCGGATGTGCGACCTGATCTCATCCTTCATCATGTCCCGCAGCGCTTCGGCCACCAGGTCCTCCACGCTCAACGCGCTCAATGAGGTGCTGAGCAGGGATGGCATTCCACCGTCTTTGTCCGACATCGCTGTATTGTTCGAGCGGCGGCTATTCTAGACTTGCGTCGGATTTAAGTCATTGGAGATGGTTCGCTAAATGATAGCATGCGATTAACGGACCTCTATCGGCTGGCCATCCAGGAAGGGATGGCCGCGGACCCCCGCCGGGGACCTGAACTGGACGAGCTGCTCGAACGGACCGGGCAGGCCTACGACCGGCTGCAGGGCGGCGAGAGGGAGAGGTTCGACGCCGATTCGCTGTGGAACCCCTACGCGGACAGCCGGATCGTCAGCGGCGATCCCGAGGCGGAGGTGAGCAGGGTCATGTGGGGCATCGACATCAATGTCCCCGAACTGCTGCTGGCCGACCGCCTGCGGGAGAAGGGTCAGAGGATCGACGCGGTCATCGGGCATCATCCCAGGGGAAGGGCGGCCGCCAGCCTGCATCACATGGTGCACATCCAGGAGAACATGATGGAGGACTGGGGAGTGCCGATCACGGCCGCGGAGTGCATCGTGGGGCCGCGGGCCCGGGAGGTCATGTGCTCGACGCATGCCGGCAACCATCGGCAGGCCGGCGACGCCGCCTCCCTGCTGGACATGCCGCTCATGTGTCTGCACCAGCCGGCCGACCTGCTCGCGCAGCGATTCATGACGAAGCACCTCGAGGACGCGTCGCCGCGCAGGGTGGGCGACATTGTGGACGCGTTGCTCCGGCTGCCCGAGTACCAGGTGATGGCCAGGGAGTGCAACCCTCCCGAGATATTCGTCGGCGACCGAGACAAGCGGACCGGAGAGATCGCGGTCAAGTTCGCGGGCGGAACGGCCGCTCCGAAGGAGATGTACGAGCATCTGGCCCGGGCGGGCATCGGAACGGTGGTATGCATGCACGTGCCGCCGAGCCATATGGAGGAGGCGAGAAAGAATCACGTGAACCTAGTGGTGGCAAGCCACATGGCGTCCGATTCGCTCGGCACCAATCTTATCGCCGACCGTTTCGAAGAGAACGGCATCGAGATCGTTCCCTGCTCAGGGTTCATCAGGGTGAGGCGCTCTTGAACGGACGATATGCGGCCTCGAGGGTGCTGAAGGACACCGCCAAGCTGTCCTTCGACTACGTGCCGGAGAAGCTGGTCCACAGGGAGAAGCAGATGGACCGGCTGCGCATGATCTTCCGTCCGGTACTGGAGAGCGGCGTATCCCAGACGGCCCTTCTGATCGGGAACGTGGGGACCGGGAAGACCGCCACGTCCAAGCGGTTCTGCCTGGACCTGATCAGGGAGGGGAACGAACAGGGCCGGCCCATGGACTTCGTGGTGGTCAACTGCCGCCAGCGCAACACCGAGGCAGCGGTCCTGCTGCGCCTGGTGAACCACTTCGACGAGCGTTTCCCGGACCGGGGGTTCAGCACCATGGAGATGCTGCGGGCGCTGCGCAAGCACCTGGAGAGCCGCAAGCTGCACCTGGTGGTGGTGCTGGACGAGGCTGATGTGCTGCTTCGCCGGGGCGCCGGGGATCTCATCTACCAGCTGTCGCGCTTCGACGAGGAGAAGATCGGCGGAAAGGCCTCGCTGTCTCTGATAATGATCTCGCAGAAGTACCTGCTGGACATGCTGGATCCCGCCTCGTTGTCCACGTTCCGCAGGGCCAACTCCATACAGTTCGACCGCTACACCGCCCCCGAGCTGCGGGACATCGTGGCCGACCGCGTGAGGCTCGCGTTCCACGCAGGCACGGTGCCGGAGGAGGCCGTCGACCTGATCGCCGACATTTCCGCTGAGTTCGGGGACGCCCGGTTCGCCATCGAGATACTGGAGAAGGCCGGCATGCTGGCCGAGGAAGAGGGCAGCGAGCAGGTGACGGCGGAGAACGTCCGCGCCGCCAAGGCGTTCACCTACAGCGTGGTCACACGCTCCAAGGTGGAAGAGCTGGACGTCCAGAGGCGGCTGGTCCTGCTGGCCACGGCCAGGGCGATGCGGGACCGCGCCTACGTCACCACGGGGGACGTGGAGAAGATGTACCACGTGGTGGCCGAGGAGTACGGCCACCGGGCCCGCGGCCACACTCAGTTCTGGGCGTACCTGCAGGCGGTGGCCGGAGAAGGCTTACTGGAGACCAAGGTCTCCGGGGACCCGTCGGGCGGGCGGACCACCTACATATCGGTCCCGGACATCCCGGTCAGGGTGCTGAGCGAGATGCTGGAAGAGATGCTGAAAGGGGATAACGGAGAGTAGCCTTCCCGCTCCCTTGCAAGACCGTTCGCCAGCGGATTACATCGATGCACTCCCTTTAAATGATATTACCTGCCACTTCTCGCGCGAGGTGAACGAGCATCCGTGCAGAGGAAGGTCTCCCCCTGCCAATCCAGGCCTCCATCATGCTGTCCCTGCCAGCCTCTGCCGCATGGGCGAACGGAATCGAGGACTGGCACGGCGACGAGTCGCGGACATCGGCCTGCGATCCGCGTCAACGATGTTCTGACAGAGCGTGTTCAGGCGCGAGGACCGCTCTCATGCAGTGGGACATTCTGTCCATTTGTAGGATGAACTCAGGATGTTTACACTATCGTGATATTATTTGCCTAAGGAGGAACAATCTAATAAGTGATGCCCTTCGTATGATCGTTCGATGGGCAAGTTCACCCTTCGCTGCGCCGGGTGCTCCGCGAGGCATGATGCCTGGAACCGCGGCTGCGATAAGGACGGAGGCCTCCTGAGGACGGAGTACCAGCAGAAGTGCCTGATACCAGCGCCATATCCAGGCATCTGGAAGTTCATCGATTGGCTCCCCGTCGATGGCATCATAAGCTCCTTCACGGGGGGCCCCATCGCCTACCGGAGCGAAGGGCTGGCCCGAGAACTTGGACTGAAGGACCTATGGATCGCATTTAACGGCTACTGGCCGGAGAGGGGGGCCGTACTGCGCACCTGCAGCTTCAAGGACCTGGAGGCTCCGCCTACGGTGCGGCGGCTGATGGAACAAGGAGGAAGGGACATCCTAGTGGTCTCTTCGGCCGGCAACACTGCCAGGGCTTTTGCCCACCTGTCCCGCCTGACCGGTTATCCCCTGGTACTGGTAATCCCGTCAGCGGCGAGGGACAGACTGTGGCTGACGCCTGGAGACGGAAGCACCGAACAGATCTTCTTGGTCTCAGTAGAGGGCGATTACAGCGACGCCATCGCGCTGGGGGAGCTACTTGCGGGCCAGGCCCACTTCGTTCCCGAGGGAGGCGCCCGCAACATCGCCCGAAGGGACGGTATGGGCACGGTGATGCTGGAATCGGTTCTTGAAATGGGCTCGCTCCCCGACAGGTATTTCCAGGCGATCGGGAGCGGCACCGGCGGCATCTCCGCCTGGGAAGCGTCCATGCGCCTCATCGAGGACGGACGGTTCGGCTCCAGGCTGCCAACGCTGCACCTTGCCCAGAACCTTCCCTGCGCGCCGATATACAATGCGGTCCACGGCGGATCTTACGATGAGAGGTGCCCCCATGGCATGTACGATGCCGTCCTGTTCAACCGCAGGCCGCCTTTCGACGTTCCAGGAGGGGTTGCCGACGCCTTGGAGGCTACGCATGGCTCGGTGGTCGGCATGACCAATGAGGAGGCGGATAAGGCATCCCGCCTGTTCGAGGAGAAAGAGGGCGTCGATATCATGCCCGCAGCGGCGGTGGCCGTGGCGGCACTTATCAAGGCGGAGGCAGAAGGTCAGGTGGGAACCGATGAGAGGATCCTCCTCAACATCACCGGCGGGGGCGAGAGGCTGCTCAGAAAAACATATTCCCTGGACCGTCTTAGCACGGACATTAGCGTCGAAAGGAACGAGCAGGGAGAGGGCATGTTGATGGACCAGATCAAGGAAAAGCTACTGGAGGTCAGGATGGCATGATCGCAAACATGGCCCTGACGATCAACGGAGGAGTGGACAAGAGCGGAGCCGATGAAGGGGTGAGGTCGATCTCCATGAGAGGAGGCGAGATAGTCGGGATCGTCGGTCCTACCGGTTCGGGCAAGTCGACCCTGATAAGTGACATTGAGCAGCTGGCCCAGGCCGACACCCCGTCCCGCCGCACCGTGCTAATAAACGGGGAGCGGCCCGACCCCACCATACGCACCGACCCCCGCCGCAAGCTGGTGGCGCAGCTGTCCCAGAACATGCACTTCCTTGCCGACATGGCTGTGGGAGAGTTCCTGGGCATGCACGCCAAGAGCAGGGGGAAAACGGAGTCGATGGCGACGGAGACGGTGAAGCTAGCCAATACGCTGTGCGGCGAACCGCTGAACATCGACGATCATCTCACCTCCCTTAGCGGGGGCCAGTCCAGGGCGCTTATGACCGCGGACATCGCGCTCATAAGCGATTCGCCCATAGTGCTGATAGACGAGATAGAGAACGCCGGGATCAAAAAGCAGGATGCCCTCAACCTGCTGTCGGGGGAGGGAAAGATAGTGATCGTGGTGACCCACGACCCCGTGCTGGCATTGGTGACATCCAGGAGGGTGGTGATGAGCCACGGCGGAATGTCAAAGATAATCGAGCGTTCCGAGCAGGAGCGACGCATATGCGCCCGTTTGGCGGAGGTGGATGATATGCTCATCTCCCTGAGGGAGGTCATCCGGAACGGTCTGGTGATCGAGGAGATGCCATGAGGTTCGTGGTCTTCGCCGGAACCCCTGGCTCCGGGAAGACCTCGGTCCTGATATCCCTGGCCAAGGCGGTACAGGAGCGGGGGCTGAGGCCGTCGATAGTCAAGATCGACTGCCTGTGGACCGAGGATGACAGGAGGCTCCTCCGCCTGGGGCTTCCGGTCAGAATCGCCCTGTCCAAGGACATGTGCCCCGATCACTTCGCCATATACAACATCGAGGCGATGATCGACTGGGCCGGGGAGGAGCGCTCGGACCTGCTGCTGAACGAGACGGCGGGCCTGTGCCTGAGATGTGCGCCGTACACCGATTCCTGCCTGGCGGTCTGCGTGATCGACGTCACCTCGGGGCCCAACAACCCCCTGAAGGTCGGCCCGCTGTTGACCTCCGCGGACGTGGTCATGATGACTAAGGGGGACATGGTCTCCCAGGCCGAGAGGGAGGTGTTCCGCGAGAGGGTCCTGGAAGCGAATCCGGGGTGTCAGGTCATAGATGCCAACGGCCTCACGGGCAAGGGCTCGGCCGAGCTGGCGGAGATCGTGGTGCGATGGGATGACGTCCCCGAGAGGATGAAGTTGCGCAACAATCCGCCGTTCTCGATATGTACGCTGTGCGCAGGGGAGACCCGGGTCGAGAAGGAGCATCACCGCGGCATCCTGCGCCGGATGGATGGCTTCACGGAGTACCAGGGGGAATGAGCACGGTCGCCGTAGCCGATCTGCTTCCCGGGTTCAACTGCGGCAAATGCGAACGCAGGGACTGCGTTGAGTTCGCTCAGGCGCTGATCGAGGGCGCCGACCTCGACCAATGCCCGTTCATGGAGCAGGCCCGCTTCGCCCGCCGCAAGGAGGAGCTGATGACCCTGCTGTCCGACGGCACTGAGAACGAGAGACCGGCCGGCGTGATCGACGGACTGAGCGCACAATTCACCCTCATGCCTCTCCCTGGCGAGAGTTCCTGCCGTGAGGACCTGTATCCTTTCTATCGGGCCGTAGAGCTGAAGGAAGGGGACCTTATACGCTACCGCCCGCTGGGCTGCCCCATCACCCACTTCGCCAGCGTCCTTGGCGTTTCGAAGGGCATTCTTACGGTGCACATCATCGGGCCGCAGAACCTGATCGGGCACGGGGCCTTCGAACCACAGGACATCGGGATATGCATGGTCGCCGCGTTCGAAGGAACGCTCGGAAAGGGAAAGATGCCCAGGGTCTGTGAGACAGTAAGGTTCCTTCCACACCACTGCATGATGGGCAAGGTCCACTCCGGGATCGTCGTGGCCATCGAGGGAAGGAGGATAAGGATAGAGGGGATAGACCTCAAGGTCTGGTGCACGAGTCCATGAGCGATGCCTCCGAAATCCTGGACGCGCTGAAGGGCTGCGGTATCGATCTGGTGGCCAGCGTTCCCTGCGTCAACCTGAGGGAACTGCTGCTCCTGATACGGGGCGAGCCGGGAATAAGGAATGTGTCGGTCACCAGGGAGGAGGAGGGAGTGGGCATCTGCGCCGGGGCCTATATGGGGGGCATGCGACCGGCCCTGCTCATGCAGAACTCTGGCCTTGGAAATTCCATAAACGCCCTGGCATCGCTGGACCTGCTGTATGGGATACCTCTTCTCATGGTGATGAGCCATCGTGGACTGGAGGGTGAACAGATGGTGGGCCAGGTGCCCATGGGACGCCTGACCGAGCCGCTGCTAAGGGCCATGAACATCTCCTCGTACGTGATAGGGAGAGGTGATAGGCCCTCCATCATCAGGCAGGCATGGGAAGAGGCGATCGAGGAGCGCAGGCCAGTGGCCGTGCTCATTAAGCAGTCCTACTGGGGGCGGGCATGAAGCGGGCGGAGGCCATCGCCATCATAGCCAGGGGCAGCGGGGATGCACTCATCGTGTGCAACATCGGTTATCCCTGCAGGGAGCTCGCCGCCTCCTTCGACAGGGACGAGAACTTCTATATGCTCGGCTCCATGGGACTGGCATCCTCCATAGGTCTCGGCCTGGCCATGGCCAGGCCGGAGAGGAAGGTTATGGCTCTGGATGGGGACGGCTCGGTGCTCATGAACCTGGGGACCCTGTCCACCATGGCCTGCCATGGCCCAGGCAATTACCTCCTGATCGTTCTGGATAACGGGGTGTACGGCTCTACCGGCTCGCAACCGACCCCCATATGCGCCCGTACCGATCTGACCAGGATGGCGCGGGCGGCCGGCATCGATGTGGTCGAGGAGGCCCGCGACCCCGGGGGCCTGAGGGAACGGCTCGCGAGCATGGGCCACGGGGTCCTGGTGGTCAAGGTGGAGCCGGGCAACGCCGACGTGCCTGTCATCGATCTTTCACCCCCCGATATCCTCAGACGGTTCATGGATGTAGCCGCTCGACCGCGTCGGTGATGACGAAGGAGCCGTCCAGTATCCTCTCCTTGAGGTTTTCGGCCAGCTTCAATGCCCTGACCCGATCGGACTGCCGACAGACCACTGGCACCTCCACTTCCTGCCCCTCCATCTCGAACCGCACCCTGCCCAGGTCGGCCTTGAACACCTCTCCCCTGCACATGGTGGAGCAGAACCCGCAGTTGAAGCATAGATGGCGGTCGATGGACGGCAGGCCCCCGGGGAAGTCAATGGCCGCGGTGGGGCACTTCTCCTGGGCCTCGCACTCGATGCACTCCAAGCACGCCGACGCGTCCACGCTCACCGTGGCGCTCACACCATCCCATACCTGGCTATAGTCGGCGGTGCCGACCTGGTCCCTGTCCTTGATGTCCGTGATGGGCATGCCTATGGAACTGTCAGGCGTGCCCACGAACCTCAGCATGCCATCGTCCAGGATCGGTATGGGCACTGCCCATGACACCGTGCACTCCGGGCCCGCCGAGGTGATGAAGCCGCCGGCCATCTCGGGGTCCATGCCCTTCATGTCCGCCACCATAGTGAGGTTGGGGCTCCCCGGCGAGGTCCTGGTCCCCTTCCCGGTGATGAAGCCCTCTCCCCCATTCACCAGCACACGCGTTCCGATGCCTATGGCCCGCAGCTCCGGATCGTTCTGCAAGGGGTTCAGGTGGCCACAGCCGGAGAACGTGAGCTCTCGGAGCCCCGGACGGAGCACATCGGCATGAAAGATCGTGCGGACGGGCGCATCTCCGGTATTGACAACTGCACGATAGTTGCGGAAGGCATTCCTTGTGGCCATCATCCTAGCGAATGGCATATCCTCCAGCGTGATCTTCCTGGAGAACTCCCTCCCGTCATCGGCGGTCATGCCCACCTCGATTTCCTTCCCCTCCATCAGCTCCCGGAACAGATGTCCTCCCCCGTATCGGGGGTCGCTCTCGTTCACGGAGGTGCCGAACACCATGAGGTCCAGGACGCCAAGCCGTTCGTTGGGGCAGGGGCCGACAATGGCCGGAACACCGTTCATGGTCACCCTCTCGGCCCGGTCGAAGAGTCCTGGCGCGGTCATCGGGAACGAGAGGACGGCATAGGTGCCGCTCATGATACCCCTGGTGCCAGTGGTGACGACGTCCACCTCCCGTACGGAGGTCTCATCGCCCCGGGACAGGAGGTCGGAGACCTCTTGGGCCGTCATCACCACGGCCTCGCCCTTCTCGATCTTCTTGCGTATGTCCGCGGAGGTCCTTTTCATCATGATGCGATTGTCACCCCGACTTAGATGGACCTTCTCATGAGCGGCATCGGCCACAAGATAGGCAAAAGGAACCCCCGAAAGGCCTATCCGGTGGACTCTGGCTTCTTCTATGCGGTGGCAGGGAACCATGAAGAGGGAAGATTGTTGGAATGCGCGGTGTTTCTGGAGCTGAGAAGGCGGCTGAGGCCAGGAGAAGAGATATCGTACTGGAAGGGTCGGTCGAGAAAGGAGGTGGATTTCCTGATAAGAAGGGGGAGCGACATCCGGGAGGCCATCCAGGTCTGTTATGACATGATCGATCCCAAGACCATGGCCAGGGAGGTCGACGCCCTGACGAGATGCCTGGACGAGCTGAAGGCCTCCACAGGGAAGATAATTGCGATGAGGACCGCGGTGAACGGACCAGGCGATGAAAGTCCCCATCGTCGATGCTCTTGAATGGGTCTGGGGAGGAGGCCTATTGAATCCATTGGAATACCTGGTCTGAACACACCGATGGAGGGCGTCACGAGATCGATGGATGATGTAATGAGCGATGTCATCAAGGCGATAAAGAAAATCGGTCTGGAAGAATGAGGGGATCGATGAGGAGGAACGTCTGAACAGGATCCGAAATATGGTGGCATTTGTTTCCATCTCGGGCATTCTTGAAGATCTGAGCGAGGACGATGGGGTGCATCATCGATCAACTTGATCATAGACCATCTTGACCAGGCGAAGGGATCTAGATCGAGGACTGACCGCCCCCTCCCATCGCTTGATGCGTGTTAGGGCGCGGCGTTCGGAAACCTCTCGCAGGCGTTCCTTCGTGATATCGCCGCTCTCGCCCGCCGACGTCCTCAGGAACCTCACGGCCGGTCGCATGCCTGGAACCAGTATCCCCTCGGCTCGCTCGATCTGTTCAAGATGACGGTCCTCTTCTTCATGAACATCTGCAGCCGCGACATGGTGGACGGTATGCTGCTCTGCTTCCACCCCTGGAAGTACTCGCCGCACGGCAGCGTGCGTATGCAGTCGTTGATCCACACGTTCCCGGCCTCCATCCTCTCGGCCAGGGCCAGTCCCTTCTCGATATCACGCGTCCAGATGGTAGCCCCCAGACCATATGGGGAGTCGTTGGCCAGCGCGATAGCCTCGTCCTCGTCGCGCACCTCCCTCACCGGACAGACCGGTCCGAAGGTCTCCTGCCTCACCGCCTCGATGGAATCGTCGCGGTACTTCAAAACGGTCGGTTCGTAGAAGAAACCGGGCCCTTCTACGATGCTGCCGCCGCACAACAGCTCCGCACCCCTCCGTATCGCATCCTGTACCACTCTGTGGACGTTCTGCCTGGCCTCCTCGCGGATGAGGGGGCCGACATCCTCCTCTGTGCTGAGATCAGACGCGATGTTCACCAGCATTTCCAGGAACTCCTCCGCCACCGATTCATGGACATATACTCTTTTCACCCGGACGCATACCTGCCCTCCACGGCTGAACGTCCCGTAGGCGATCCCCCGGGCTGCCTGCACGACGTCCGCGTCCGAACAGACAACGGCCGCATCGTTCCCGGACAGCTCAAGGATCAGGGGCCTGATCCCGGCGTTCCTGGTGATGTCCTTCCCCGTCTCGATGTTTCCGGTGAAGGCGATGGCGTCGCAGTCCGAGCGTACCATCTCCTTTCCCACGGCGGCGCCGCCGATCAGCGGCGCGTACAGTTCCTTTGGATAGCCGGCCTCATGCACAATCTCCGCGATGCTCAGTCCAGACATGGTGGATAGCTCGGAGGGCTTGTAGACCACCGCGTTGCCGGTCAGCAGGGCAGGCACGGCGGTGATCATGGTCTGCCAGAACGGGAAGTTCCACACTCCGATGTGTGATATGGTGCCGTGGGGCCGCATCTGTATGGAAGCTCTGGTGTCGGCCCAGGACACCTGGTCCAGGGAATAGTCGGCGTCCTTCATGGCCAGGTACTCGGCGATGTAGCGGTCCAGGCCGGAGAGGGCGCTGTTGTACGCCGCGGCCAGCGCCTTCCTAGGGATGCCGACCTCCGCGTGCATAGTCCCGACCACTTCGTCCATCCTCCTGCGGCACGTCGTCCCCAGGTCCTTGATCAGGGCGGCCCGGTCTTCCCTGGTGGTGGCGGAGAACCAGCTCTTCTGCGTTCTCCTGGCCTTCTCGAACGCTTCCCGCATCTCGGAGGACGAGGATGAACGGAACTCCTTGATCGTCTGCCCGGTGCGGGGATCGACTGAACGGACCATGCCCTTCGATGGTCACACGGCATAATTATGCTTGCGTCCTTCCGCCCTGCGTACAAGGCGCAGAGAAGATATTTAGCCATCTCCAGAGCTACTGGAACCGATGAAACGTACTCCTCTCCATCCGGTCCATGTATCTCTAGGCGCACACATGGTCGATTTCGCCGGATGGGAGATGCCCATGCAGTACGCCTCCATCCTGGAGGAGCATCGGGCGGTGCGCGAGGCGGCCGGCCTGTTCGACGTCTCGCACATGGGCGACATCATAGTTCGCGGAGAAGGCGCCGAGGACGGCCTGCGCGGACTTCTGACCAATGACATTCATGGGCTGCCAGAAGGCAAGGGCATCTACGGCCACCTGCTGGACGAGGAGGGGCGCATCATCGATGACACCATGACGTTCCACATGCTTCCGGGGACCTTCCTCCACATTCCGAACGCCTCTACCACCCCTCGCGTGAGCGAGTGGATCAGGGACCACATCACGGCGGAGGTCATCGACGTCTCGGAGCGCGTCGCCGCCATGGCCCTGCAGGGCCCGAAGGCCGTGGCCATCCTGCAGCGCCTGACGGACAGCGACGTTCCCTCCCTCCGGCGAATGCACGGCGCGTTCATGGTCCTGAACGTCGACGCGCCTCAAGGAAGGGCGTTCCTTCCGGACGTGCTCTCCCTTGATGGGCCGGCAAGCGGCGTGCAGGCCTACGTCACCAGGAGCGGCTACACCGGCGAGGACGGGTTCGAGGTGCTCGTCGACGCGCCCGCCGCGGTGCCGGTGTGGGAGGCCATCCTGGCCGCCGGGCGCGGGGACGGCATCAGGCCATGCGGGTTGGGGGCCAGGGACCTGCTCCGTCTGGAGATGGGCTTCCTGCTGTCAGGAACCGACTTCAACGGAGAGCAGAGCACCCTCCAGACCGGGCCCCGATGGGCGCTGAAGTGGGAGCACGACTTCATCGGCAGGGACGCGATGCTCAAGCAGCGGGACACGCCGTACCGGAGGCTGGTGGGCCTGGAGCTGCTGGAGAGGGGCATCCCGAGGCACGGCTACGCGGTGCGGGCGGACGGGCGCGACGTCGGGACCGTGACGTCGGGGACGTCGTCCCCCATCCTGGGAAGGGGCATCGCGCTCGCTTACGTCGAGCCGGGATACGCCTCCCCCGGCCAGGAGCTGGAGCTGGTCATCAGGGACCGGCCGGTGCGGGCCAGGGCGGTAGCGCCTCCGTTCATCGGCAAGAGGTGATCCACTGAAGGATGATGTCGTCCAGACCCTGCTGGACCTTTTGCGCATCGACAGCGACCTCGAGCATGATCCCGCGCCCATCCTATCGTACGCGAAACGGCGCCTTCAGGAGGCAGGGCTGAAGGCCCGGATCATCGGCCCGGAGGACGGCCCGGCGCTCATCGCCACCTTCGGCCGGAAGGGCGGCATGCTGTTCTCGGGCCACCTCGACACCGTGCCGACCGGCGAGGACTGGACCCGGGGGCAGGGCGAGGAGGACGACAATCGCATCTACGGCCGGGGCACGGTCGACATGAAAGGAGCGTGCGCCGCCATGATCGAGGCCGCCGCGACGCTGGTGCGAGAAGAGGTCCCGGTGACGGTGGCCTTCACCACCGACGAGGAGGAGCAGATGGTCGGCGTGAACTCGGTGATCGAGGAGCCGGCGGTCCGGCGGGCCAAGGGGATCATCGTAGGGGAGCCGACCGCGCTGTGCCCCGCGTACCGGGAGAAGGGTATGTTCCGCTTCCGCCTGACCACCATGGGAAAGGCCGCCCATTCCAGCCAGCCGTGGCTGGGAGAGGACGCCGTGCTCAAGATGCATTACTGCCTGGACCGGCTGCTGGACCTTGCGGAGATCTCCAGCCAGCGCTCCACCGGCATGACCATGTGCTTCTCCACCATCCAGGGCGGCGCCAAGAACAACGTGGTGGCGGACCGCTGCACCACCGAGATCGACGTCCGGTTCCCGCTGCCGCAGACGTCGCACGACATCCATGACATCATCGTCAACCGGCTGAGGGGCGAATCGTACCGGATGGACGTCGACTACGTTCTCGA
>DATD01000011.1:22758-25885 GCA_002504525.1 Methanomassiliicoccus sp. UBA345 | reverse complement strand
ATCGTCGTTCCGTACGCCACCGAGGCGCCCAGGTATGCGTCCGTCAATCCGCGAGTGTGCATCTGCGGGCCCGGGGACCCCGATCTGGCGCATACCGCCGACGAGTTCGTCGAAGTACGGGAGCTGGACGAGATGTACGACCTGCTGGTGCACATGGGCCGGCACGCTCAGGGATAGACCCGGGATACCGTCCGGGGGAACGGGACGGTGTCGCGGATGTGGTCCATGCCGCAGATGAACTTGACCACCCTCTCCACTCCGAGGCCGAAGCCGGAGTGCGGCACCGAGCCGTAGCGGCGGAGGTCCAGGTACCACTTGTAGGGATCGGTGCAGATCTCCTGCTCCTCCATGCGGGCCAGCAGCTTGGCGAGGTCCGTCTCCCTCTCCGAGCCGCCGATGATCTCGCCGTAGCCGGCGGGGGCCAGCAGGTCGGCGCACGCGTAGGTCCGCGGGTCCTCGTCGTCCTCCTTCATGTAGAAGGCCTTGCACTCCTTCGGATAGTTCGTCACGAACACCGGGACGGCCTCCTCGGCAGTGAGAGCGCGCTCCTCCACCGCCCCGAGGTCGCAGCCCCACTCTATCTCGAACCCCTGGCCGCGTAGGCGCTGGATCGCTTCCTCGTAGCGCATCCTCTTGAACGGAGGTTTGATCTCGTAGAGCGGCGCGAGGTCCTTGCGCAGCAACAGCAGCTCTTCCTTCCTCTCCTTGAGCGCTGCCTCCACCATGGCGGTGACCAGCCCCTCCTGGATGTCCATGTTGCCCCGGTTGTCCACCCAGGCCTCCTCCAGCTCCAGGTGCCAGTATTCCGCCAGGTGCCGCGAGGTCCGGGACCGCTCGGCGCGGAACGACGGCGTGATCGAGTAGACCCTCTCCAGTGAGAAGATGAGCGCCTCCAGGTACATCTGGGCGCTCTGGCTGAGATAGGCGTCGCGGTCGAAGTACTTGAGCTTGAACAGCGTGGTGCCGCCCTCGCAGGCGTTCTGCGTCAGGATCGGGGGCGTGACCTCGGTGAAGTCCTGCCCGCGCAGCCAGTCCCTCGCTCCCGCCAGTACGGAGGCCTTGATCTTCATCACCGCGGTCTGCTCCCTCGAACGGATCCACAGATGGCGGTTGTCGAGCAGGAGCTCCTCGCTCTGGTACTCCGTGATCGGATACACATCGGCCGGCCCGATGACCTTGAAGCAGGACGCCCTCACCTCCCTGCCGCCCGGAGCGCGCTTGTCCTCGAACACCCGCCCTCGTATCTGGACCGATGCCTCCATGGACACCGCCTTGGCCGCCTCCAGCTGCTCGTTCGGAACGTTCCCTTTCTTCACGGTGACCTGTACGATGCCTGACGGATCGCGCAGCACCGCGAACACAATGGCCCCGCTGGAGCGGTGGCGGTAGATCCATCCGCGCAGGGACACCTCGCTCTCGAGGGGGGCCTCGAACACGCCGGAGACGGGAATGAAGGACATGGGTCCCTCAAACGGATACCACGTATCTCATTATTTCTACCGCCGTCCCGAACGATGCGGCGGAAAGGAGTTATGCCCCCGCATCGATGTGGGGGAGTGAACATCCGTCGGGCGGGAGCGGGCGACCTGGCGGCCATGATGGCCGTGGAGAGGGCGTGCTTCGACGACCTTCGGTACTCCCGGGACATCGTCCTGTTCATGCTTTCGGACGAGGATTTCTCCAGCTTCCTGGCCGAGGAAAAGGGCGTCATTGGATCGGCGTGCGTCCATGTTTCCGGCGCGGACGCCCATCTGGTGTCCATCGGGGTGGTGCCGGACACCGCTGCCGGGGCGTGGCCGCGGCCCTCCTGAGCGCGGCGGAAGAGGAGGCGCGCTCCCGCGGGGCCGGCCGGATGGCGCTGCAGGTCAGCGTCCTCAACGTGCCGGCCATGAACATGTACCTGCGCCGCGGATACTTCACGAAGTGCATCCTGAGGGACTACTACGGCCCGGGGAAGGATGCATTCCTCATGGATAGGGCGCTGTGACGCTCCGGCCCGGACGCCGAGGACCGATATGCGGACTTGGGAACGGCGGGGAAAATCAATATATATACATTGCCGTATTCGCCCAGCTGTCATCTCTCGCGGATGCATGCTCGAGGTGTGAACATGGAAGAGACCCTCTGCAACGTAGAATTCATCAAAGAGAACAACGACTACATAGCCAGGGTACAGAGCGAGATAGGTGGTCTCAGGGAATACCGGAACGCTTCCCTGGAAGAGGTGCTCGAGCAGGTGATCATAGACCTGCAGGAAGAGTTCGATTCTTCCGGTTAGGCATTTTCATCCAGTGGAAGCGGGCAGGAAGTGTTAGCTTCTTAGGCTTCCTATCCCTTAACCCCATAGAGGTGCTAAGTTGAAGAACCGGGAGAGAACTGAATACGATTCGGTCATTTCCTCCTATTTCGGGGAGGACCAGGTCACCGCCGTCATCAATCTGAAGGTGGAGACCAAGGACGCGGACGTGATAGCGGAGGCCATCTCCGAACATGCCAACGTCGAGGCCCTGTACCTGGTGACCGGCGAGACCGACGTGGTGGCGGTGGTCAGGTTCCAGAACTATCCACAGCTCAAGAGGTTCTTGATGGAGACAGTCACCTCCATCCCCGGAGTGAAGGAGTCGAAGACCGCCATGGTGGTCACGACCTTCAAGGAAGGGGGCGAGATCAGGTACGAGACCGCCCCCTCCGAGAGTGCTGGCATCGAAAAGTAAGTGACCTTTCCCGGATCGCCGGGAGGTGTATAATATGGTAGACAACGTCAAACTCAAGCAGATACTGGATGTACTTGACCAGTTGGCAGAGGACACTTCGGTCCCCCGCAACATCAGGCGCGGAGCGACCGACGCCAAGGGGCGCCTCCTCCAGACCGACGAGGCCATGGACGTCAAGGCGGCCAGCGCCACCTCCATCCTGGACGAGCTGGCCAACGACCCCAACATACCGTTGCACGGCCGTACGCTCATCTGGAACATCATAAGCCAGCTGGAGACGGTCAGGTAGGCTCGCTACCTACAAACCTTTTAATTATAATTCCACAATCAAGCGTGACACAGGCGGGCGTAGTCTAGCGGTTAGGACTTAAGCTTCCCAAGCTTGAAGCCCGGGTTCGAATCCCGGCGCCCGC
>DATD01000011.1:12619-22605 GCA_002504525.1 Methanomassiliicoccus sp. UBA345 | reverse complement strand
TTCGAATCCCGGCGCCCGCACTCGGCCAACCATCGTTCTTCTGTTCTAGGCCCTCTGCATCAACGCTCCGACACGATCGTGCCGGACCACCATCGTTCCGATCCCGATGATAGCATTATCACCCTGCCATCCGTTGCCCGTCCAACATCCAGGAGGAGAATGCAAACCAGTCTATGGTATCAGAACGACTACCGGATAAGGAAGAAAGTGATGGCCTTTACCAACCAATACTGGATCGAGGACGGAGGCGGCAATGTGGTCGGATACACCAAGCAGAAGATGCTGCGCATGAAGGAGGACATCCGCATCTTCAGCGACGCCTCCATGAATGGGGAGCTGTTCCGCATCCAGCAGGAGCAGGTCCTGGACATGTGGGGCAACTTCGCCATCGTCGATTCATCCAGCAATGCGGTGGTCGGCCGGATACGGCGGAGCGCCATGTCCGGTATCGCTGCGGACGAGTATCTGCTGTTCGATGCCGCGGGGCAGCAGATCGGCCGGGTGTTCGAGAACGCCGGGCGAGGTCTGGCCCGGAAGTACCTGCCGGGCGGCAACCTGGCGCCGGAGAAGGTGTGCGTAGAGTTCCTCGGCCGGCCGGTGGGGGAGATCAAGCAGGCGTTCAAACTGGTTGGCGACGAGTGGTCGGTGGATTGCTCGAACATACCGCCCCAGTTCGACCGGCGGACCCTGTTGGGCGCCGTCATCCTCATGGGCATGATCGAGCGGGACCGGAAATGACCGCTCCTGGCGGCAAAGATAGATAATCGCCGCGCTCCCAGTAAGAAGCGCGATGGTCGACCTGAACGAGCTCATCGGCCTCAGCCCGACGGAGAGCGCGCTCGAGCTGGTCATCAGGGTGGCCGTGCTATACGTCGTGATAGTGGTCGCCGTCCGCCTGACCGGAAAGCGAGGCATCGGCCAGGCCAGCGCCCTGGACTTCATCCTAGCGCTGGCGGTAGGGGATGTCATCGGGGACGTGGCCTATGGACAGGAAAGTCTGCTCAAGGCGATCATTATCATCGCAATATGGATCGCGTTGCATGCTCTGACCGCGTTCCTGGGCATCCGATGGCCCCGGTTCGACGAGCTGATCAGCGGACGAAAGACGGCGGTCATACGCGAGGGAGTGGTCATCAAGACCGCGCTGGACCATGAGCTGATGAGCCGGGAGGAGCTGATGAGGCTGCTTCGCGGGAAGGACGTCGACGACTCCTCGAAGGTGAAGGCCGCCTACCTGGAGACGGACGGCACGCTGTCCGTCTCCCTGAAGTAGGGCGTCTGGCAGAAAACCACTTTATCGAACGAGTGGGTACTCTAGCTCATGGGCCGCGAATGGCACGCCATGGAGGCATCGGAGGTCGCGGAGGCGCTTCGCTCTTCGGAGGACGGCCTCACCGCCGAGGAGGCCTCCGTCCGTCTTGCCAGGGACGGCCCCAATGAGCTGATCGGAAAGAGAAAGGTGTCCCGCCTCCAGATCCTTCTCAAGCAGCTCAAGGACCCCCTGGTCTTCATCCTCATCATCGCCGCGGCGGTGTCGGCGGGGGTCGGCATCATCGACTCGTCGACGGAGGAGATGATCAACGCCGGGGTCATCCTGCTCATCGTCGCCCTGAACACCATATTGGGGTATACGCAGGAGTACAAGGCCGAGAAGACGCTGGAGGCGCTGCAGGAGCTGGCCTCGCCCAAGGTCACGGTCCGCCGGGGCGGCCGCGACGTGGAGGTCCCGTCCCGGGAGCTGGTGGCCGGGGATGTGATGGTCCTCTCCACCGGGGACAGGGTCTCCGCCGACGGGCGGTTGATCGGCTCGGCCAACCTGGAGACCGACGAGGCGTCCCTGACCGGAGAGTCGGTCCCGGTGAAGAAGGACCACGGCTCCGTGGTTGCCGAGCGGAGCGTCCTGGGAGACAGGAGCAACATGGTGTACTCGGGCAGCACCATCTCCCGAGGGAGGGGGGTCGCCATGGTGGTCGCCACCGGATCGTCCACCGAGCTGGGGCGCATCGCCGACCTCGCCACCGAGGAGGGCGGTCCCACGCCGCTGCAGAGGAAGCTGGCGGTGCTCAGCCGGCAGCTCGGCATCGTGGTCATCGCCATCGCCGCGATCGTCATGGCGATGGGGCTGGCGGGGGGCGTGGACGTGGTGACGATGTTCCTCACCGCCATCAGCCTGGCGGTGGCCGCCATCCCCGAGGGGCTGCCGGCGGTGGTGACGGTCTCGCTGGCCATTGGGCTGCAGCGCATGGCCCGGCGCAACGCCCTCGTACGTCGTCTTCCGGCGGTGGAGGCGCTGGGCAGCGCCACCGTCATCTGCACCGACAAGACCGGCACGCTGACCGCCGGAGTGATGAACGTCCGCGAGGTGGCGGTGCCGTCCGGCACCGTCCTGGTGACCGGCGAGGGCTATGAGCCGGAAGGTGCGCTCATCCGGAGCGGCGAGGAGCTGGACGCCGGCGATCCTGAGGTCACGGAACTGCTCAGGGCCGGCGTGCTGTGCAACGATGCCTCCCTGGTGAAGGAGGAAGGCTGGAAAGTTATGGGGGACGGCACCGAGGGCACGCTGCTCGTCCTTGCCAAGAAGGCCGGCATGGACCCCGAGGCCGTTCGGCGGCGGCATCCCAGGACGGGCGAGGAGCCGTTCGACTCGGAGCGCAAGCGCATGACCACCGTCCATTCGATCGACGGGGAGGTGCGCTCGTACACCAAGGGCGCGGCGGAGAGCGTTCTGCCGCTGTGCACCCACGTGCTGATCGATGGCCGCCGCACCGATATGAACGACGCCATGCGGGACTCGTTCCTGGCGAAGGACCGGGAGATGGCGTCACGCGCGCTTCGCGTGCTGGCGCTCGCCTACGGCTCCGGCAGGGAGGAGGGGCTCACCTTCCTCGGCCTCGTGGGCATGCTCGACTCCCCCCGGAAGGAGGCGGCCGATGCGGTGACGAAGTGCCGCACCGCCGGCATCAGGGTCATCATGATCACCGGGGACCACCGGCTCACCGCCGCGGCGATCGCCAAGGAGATGGGCATACCGTCCCCGGGCGGCTCCATCACAGGGGAGGAGCTCTCCTCCATGAGCGATCGGGAGCTGTCCGACCGGGTCAAGGAGGTCAGCGTGTTCGCCCGGGTGGCCCCGGAGCAGAAGGTCCGCATCGTGGAGGCGCTGCAAGCTCACGGGGAGATCGTCGCAATGACCGGCGACGGCGTGAACGACGCCCCGGCGCTCAAGCGGGCCGACATCGGGGTGGCAATGGGCATCACCGGCACCGACGTGGCGAAGGAATCGTCGGACATGGTGCTGGCCGATGATAACTTCGCATCGATCGTGTCAGCGGTCGAAGAGGGAAGAGGCATCTACGGCAACATACGCAAGTTCGTCGCCTTCCTCCTGTCGTGCAACGCCGGCGAGATCATCCTCATGCTGGCGGCCACCTTGCTGTTCGCCGAGACGGGCCTGCTGCCGTTCCTGCTGCCGATCCAGATATTATGGATCAACCTGGTGACGGACGGCCTGCCGGCCATCGCGCTGGGCCTTGAGCCGGCTCCGCACGACGTCATGAACGAGTGCCCACGTTCACCGAAGGAGCCGCCGGTAACTCGGCCGATGGCGTTCCGCATCGTCATCACGGGCGTGGCCATGGGGCTCGCGGCGCTCCTGACGTTCGACGTCCTCCGCGGCATGGGCAGCGGGACCGAGCAGGCGCGCACCGCCGCCTTCTGCACCGTCGTGCTGTCCCAGCTGCTGTTCGTGTTCTCGGCACGGGACCTCTCCCGGCCGCTGCTGGAGCTGGGCCGCTATGACCGCCTCATCCTGGCCGTCGGAGCGTCATTCCTGCTGCAGCTGGCCGTGGTCTACATACCGGTCGTCAACGATGTGTTCCACGCCGTGCCGCTGGGAGCGGAGTGGCTCGTCATCGTTCCGATGTCGCTGCTGCCCATGGTCCTGAACGAGGGGTGGAAGTACCTGCACCGGCGCTTCGGCCATGAGCGGGAGGTATGCGAGGTGGAGAATGCTTAGGATCGACGGATCGTATGGCGAGGGGGGCGGCCAGATACTGCGCTCCTCGGTGGCGCTGTCCGCTCTGACCGGAAAGGACATCGAGATCGCGAACATCCGCTCCAAACGAGAGCGGTGCGGGCTGGCCGCTCAACATCTTACCGCAGTGCGCGGAGTGGCGGAGCTGTGCGGCGCGGCGATGGAGGGCGACGAGATCGGCTCCACCTCGCTCAAGTTCCGGCCGGGCGAGGTGCAGGGCGGCGAGTACGAGTTCAACGTGGGCACCGCGGGAAGCGTGACGCTCGTTCTTCAGGCATGCTTGCTGACTTGCCTTAGGGCCGACGGGCCGGTGACGCTGACGATAAGGGGCGGGACCAACGTCTGGATGTCCCCGCCGGTGGACCATTACCAGAACGTCCTGCTGCCGATGCTGCGCGAGATGCATGTCGACGTCGAGCTGGAGGTGCTTCAGCGAGGGTTCTATCCTCAGGGCGGCGGCATCGTGACCGCCTCCCTCGCCCCGCCCCGGGCGGTGATGCCGCTGCGGCTCGAGGGGAGGGGGCGGCTCGAGATGATCAATGGCACGTCCTTCGTGCAGAACCTTCCGGAGCACATCGCCCAGAGGATGGAGCACGCGGTCCGCAAGTCGCTGCTGGGCGAGAGGATCGTCACGGAGCGCCGGCTCTCGTCCGGACCGTCGTCGGGCGCCGGCATCTATCTTTGCGCGAAGTATGAGAACACCGTGCTGGGCGCCGATGCCTTGGGAGAGCGAGGCGTTCCCGCAGAGCGGGTCGGCGAGCTCGCGGCCGAACGCATGCGGGACGAGCTGGACGGCGGCGGCACGCTGGACGTCCACACCGCCGATCAGCTGCTGCCGTACATGGCCATGGCAGCAGGTGACTCATCCTTCAAGGTGCGGGAGCTCACCTCCCACCTTATGACGCAGATGTGGCTGCTGCCCCAGTTCCTCCCGGTCGACATCAGCGTGGACGGGACGGCCGTGAGCGTCTCGCCTAACCGTACATGATCGGCAACGAGGTCTTCCGGACCTCCTGCTCCCGGCCCGCCTTGTCGTAGATGTCCTTCAGCTCGCCCTCGATCTTCTCCGCCTCCTCCTTCAGGGGCTGCAGGTCCAGCTTGTCGTCGAGGATCAGGCTGTTAATGGTGGTGGCCTCGGCCGCGGCGGCTCTGGCGTCAGGAAAGTCGGCTGACGCCTCCGAGAGCAGGGTGATGACGTCGAAGGTGCGGTTGACGCCCTCGTTGAGAAGGATGGCCGACAGGCCGACGATGATGCCACCCTCGAATATGGGGACGTTCTTCGATGTGAGCAGCTCCCTTGCCTCCGGCGTGGAGCCGACGCCCAGCACCTCGAAGGGCTGCTCTCCCGGGGGCCGCCCGCTCTGCTTGTTGGAGATGCCTTCCGGACTGATGACCAGGCGGCACTTGTGGTCCTCCACCCAGTCCATCAGGGTGATGCCCAGCAGCTTTTGGACGTGAGGGGGCGGCTGGAACTCAGAGACGAAGACCACCATCCTCTGGCCGTCGCCGAACTCCCCGCCGTAGATGCGGACCGGGCTGTGCGGCACGCCGCCCTTGATCGTCGAGATGGTGGGAAAGTGATCCGAATCGACCACCGCGATCTGGCGCAGCTTGAGCGTGGTGACCAGATAGTTGGCGACGATGGAACCGACCAGTCCGACCGATGGAAAGCCGTCGATCACGTAGGCGCCGCGGATGTTCATCTCCTCGATCTCGATAATGTCCAATCCATCACCGTTTGGTTTTCCTATCCCGCGGTATATAAAACGGAGACCTAGGCTGGGTCAAAAGATTAACTTGGCTGTCCAAGAGCGATTGGTGATGCCCCGTAAGTGGTAGAACGACTTTTTGATGAAACGTGTTTAAACAGCATACATGACGGCCGAAAATATCGATGAAATGGTAGATATTACCTGACCCAGGCCAGGTTTGACGCCATCTGGTAGACTAATCCAGATCATTCTAATTATTGATATTTAGAGAAGACTTTTTATTATTAATTACAGATTACTAGATATTGATTGGAGATGCAATAATATGGAGGGAAGAATGAGATACACCAAAACACTGTTTGCTATTGTGGCATCATTTGTAATGTTGGCCCCCTGTGCCTTGGTGATTTCAACGCAAGACGCGGAGGCAGTGGTTGTTAATCACTTTATCTCTACTGAAAAGGAAGACGCTTTTCAAGAATGGCAGGGCACATATCAAAGGGTAGAGATAAAAATATATAGGCAAAATAATACGCCTGGCATATTAGCTGATGTCACCACTTATCAGACCAGCGATAAGTGGCTAGGTCGTTTTCAAAATATAATTCATTTTGATCATTCCCCCATTCTTACCCACGGCGATAATGAACCATCTACTGGGTACGATCCTCACTTCTATACTACATTCTATGGATACCTTCCCCGTAACGGCCAGAATTACGATGGCCTAGGTCATGTTGGAACAGCCGGGGGATACCTCGATGTACAGACAGGAGTCCCTCAAGGAAATATCGGGGGCCCGAACGCATACCAGGTCACACCCGGAGATAACACCGTAACATGGGACATCTATGAAGGCAGATGGCAATCCAGCTGGAACGGACTTACCGTATCCGGTGTATCATCTGGCATGCCAAGCGAGGCGTTCAATGCATTCGTTAAATATCAAACCGCAGATTGGAGAGTGTTCTGGTGGGACGTCAATGATGAGGAAAGTCATTACTTCAACATACCCAAAGCTGATTTTATCTAAATCAGCTCAATATTATATTTGATTTATGGGTGGATGGGCGTCGTGACACTATCAAGGAAGAAGCGTAGCTTTAGTAGAACACGCCTCCTTGCCGTCATCTCGGTACTAATCATCGCCGTAGCGCTCATCGGCCTGCTGAGCACGGGAGGTCAGGAGGATCGAAACACCCTTCCTCCGCTGAATGCCGAGAGGACGATCGAGAGCGTTACCGACCTATACTACCCGTTCGTGCTGGAAGATGACAGCGTGGAGATCTACTTGGACGGCCCTACCTTTTTCGCCTTCTGGGGACGGAGCGACGGGACACTTCGGATCGACCGCCCCAATTATGAGGAACCCGGTATGCCTGAACCCTTCACCTCCAGTTCCGGCGGACAGAGCAGCCTGAGGGGAGATGAGCACCCCGGGAACTATACTATAACAGTGAGCGGAAAATTGGCGATAATGTTGGGAGACAACGGCATCAGCAAACAACTATGGCGGGAACCCCATCTCGACATGAACATTACCGCGCCCTACCTGGCCTTCGACATAATAAACCTAGGTGGTATGGACGTCGCCATTTCCACGAACAAGAGCGTGGACGTTCGCATTCTATTTACTGACCTGACCACGTTATGTAGCTACGCGGTCGATAATGCTTCATCCACCATAACGATCCCCGATCGTTCCACCTCACGCTACTACGTCGTACTGGCTTGCGATGGGGACGATGCAGGGACCACCGTGTCCATCACATACGGCCCAGCGACGACCTCTAAGGATGGCGGGAGCTGGACGGCTCTCCTCATCGCAGGCGGCCTGGTGGCGATCGTCGCCTACATCTACTTAAGATACTACCGGCGGGAGTATCTCTGATGCCCAACGTCATCGAGATCCAGGGACTCACCAAGGCGTATGGGGGGAAGGTCGCTCTTAAGGATATTGACCTCACCATAGGCGCACAGGAGGTGATCGGCCTAATAGGACCGAACGGAGCGGGCAAGACCACGCTGATAAAACTTATCTGCTCGCTTCTCCGTCCCACCCGGGGCACCATAGCCGTTCACGGTAAGGATATAACAAAGGATGTCGGCTACAAGGCCAGGATGGCGTACATGGCCGAGAACGCCGGGTACTACGAGGCGATGAGCGCGTTCGAGTACCTGAACGTGTTCGGGCGGTACCACTCCGTGCCTGACATGAGGAAGAAGAGCATCGAATGCCTGAGCGAGGTCGGCCTCCGCGATCACGGGGACGAGAGGATAGCGACCTTCTCCAAGGGCATGAAGCAGCGGCTGGGAATCGCCCGCTGCCTCCTCAACGATCCCGAACTGGTGCTGATGGACGAGCCGCTGACCGCCCTGGATCCCCGAGGGAAGGCGGACGTCATCGGACTGATCGCCGCCCTACGGGACCGAGGCGCCACGGTCATCATCTCCTCCCACGAGCTGAGATACATGGACGACCTGTGCGATCGCCTGTGCATCCTCAAGGACGGAAGGCTGGTGGAGGACGGGGCGCCCCAGGCCATCGCCCGCAAGGCCGGGTTCCTCCACTATGAGCTGCTCCTCCGAAGGCCGTTGACGAACGAGGATGACATCAGGGCGATGTTTCCCGAGATCGTCGAGCTGTCCTGCACCAACAACCTCCTCCGCCTCAAGGTTAACGACGCGGGGGGCTTCGAGAAGTGTTTCCTCCGTTTCCTTCTGGACAATGACATAGAGTTCACGCTCCAGAGCCATCAGCTCGATCAGATCTACTCCGAACACTTCAAGGAGGCGGACCGATGAGCGGGCAACGGAGGATGTTCATCAAAGTGGCAAGGGCCACCGCCGAGGAGAGCATGGTCAGCGGCCAGTACGCCATGTCCCTGTTCGTGGCATCCCTGGTGACGTCGCTATTCATCATGTTCACCTCCTACTTCCCTGAATCAGGGGTCAAGGGCAACCTGGCCATGGCCGTCTACGTGGCGATGATGGTCGTAATGGTCGTGGCGGCGGTCCTCGCGACCGCCTCGTTCTCCGGCGAGATCGACGGCCGCACCATGGACCTGCTGTTCTCCCTGCCGATCGGGCGGAGCACGCTGTACCTGGGCAAGCTGGCTGGCATCATGGTGGCAATGGTGCCGGTGGTGGCGATGCCTTTCATCACCTACCTCCTATTGCTCTCCACCGTGACCGGGGCCGTCTCTCATATACTCTTATCCATGGCCGCCGGGCTGTTCGTACTGTCCGTCCTGATGATCGCCGCAATCGTTGCCGCGGTCGCGTTCCTCTCACTGCTGCTCAGACGAACGCTGTACACGCTGGGCGCCGCGGGCGCCTATCTGATGACGATGATATTCCTTGCTCCGACGCTGAACGACTTCAGCGGCCAAAGGATCGTCTATGCGCCCGATTATGCATTGCTCTTCCCCTTCCCGTATGCCGTCATTGCCGCCGCCACGAAATCCGTCAGGGTGCTGAATGAGGTCGATCCCCTGCTTTACGTGACGCTGCTCCTTTTCATTCTCATAGCGACGGTGCTCGGCCTGGCGGTAATCAGGAGGATGGAGCTATGAACGTTCGAATGCTTGGCGCCGTCGGCGCCCTGGTCCTGCTCCTGGTCCTTTCGGCATCTGGTCCGGCTTCGGCGGACGCCGCATTCGCCGACAAGGGGGACATTAGGGTCCTGTACGCGACGGCGTCCGATGCAGACGGCAACGGAGCCGATGTCAGTAGACCCACAGTCATAGGGCGGCATCTGGAAGTATCCATCGTCCTGATGAACCTGGGTGAGGGCGCCGCCGATGTAGTGGTGAGGCTGATTCCGAGCCTCAACGGCTACTCGGTCATCCAGCCACCCCTTGAGGGGGACCTTCCGGCATATGATCCTTCTACGGAGATCGATCTCTCCAGGGCGATGGACGAGCTGTACGAGGTCTTCCCGGCGCGCGGAAAGGTCATCGAGGAGCTGAAGGCAGGAGAGCGGACGACGCTGAACTTCACGATAGCAGTCAGAACGGCCGGGGCGTGGAACTGCGGCATCCTTATCACGCTGCCGAACGGTACCTCATATCTGTACCACGGCTCCACCTTCTACGTCGCTAGGAACCTGACGCCCTACTTGGACGCCATGGTCCTCGCCATACCGTTCGCTACCGGCGGTGGCGCCCTGAGCATCGTGCACCTCTGCCGCAGGAGACGCAGGATGGGAAAGGGAGACTGAAGCGAGCAGGCCACGAGTA
>DATD01000011.1:0-12374 GCA_002504525.1 Methanomassiliicoccus sp. UBA345 | reverse complement strand
GTGAACTGCGCCATGACCGCCGACGGCAAGCTGGCCGGACGGTCGAGGAAGCAGGTGAGGATATCGTCCCCGGAGGACATGGACAGGGTGAAGGCGCTGCGCGCCTCCTCCGATGCCATCCTGGTCGGCGTGGGGACCGTCATCGCGGACGATCCGCATCTTACGGTGAAAGGGCTTCCGCCGGAGAGGAACCCGCTGCGCGTCGTCCTTGACTCCCGCGGTCGCACGCCGTCGAGCGCGAGGGTGCTGGACGACCGATCGAGGACGCTGATCGCCACCGCCGACGACTGCGACCGCACCTGGCCAGGGGCAGAGGTGGTAAGATGCGGCGCGGATATGGTGGACCTCGCGGCGCTAATGGACATCCTTGGTGAGAGGGGCGTACGGACCCTGATGGTGGAGGGCGGCGGGGAGACCATATTCTCCTTCTTCCAGGCCGGCCTGGTCGACCGGTACCTGGTGTTCGTCGGCAGCCAGATCATTGGCGGGCGTAACTCGCCCACCCCGGCCGACGGGGACGGCCTTCCGGACGATCGCTCGATACGTCTCAGGCTGACGGACGCCGAGGTCCTGGGCGACGGCGTGCTGCTGTCGTACGAGGTCGATGCCTGAACCGAAGTTCCTGGCCGACGAGATGCTCGGCACCCTGGCGAGGTGGCTGCGCATCATGGGCTACGATACGGAATACGCCAGGGACATGGCCGACGACGAGATCCTGCAGCATGCCGCGAAGGGGGACCGTTTCATTCTCACCAGGGACCGCGAGCTGGCCAGACGAGCCGGGGGCCGCGCGATGCTGGTGCGCAGCGACGACGGCGCCGAGCAGCTCGAGGACGTCGTCCGACGCTTCGGCCTGGAGTTCGACGAGAAGCGGACTCGATGCACGATGTGCAACAGCGAGCTCGCTCCCGTGACGCCGGAGGAGGCTTCAGAACAGGTGCCGCCGAGAGTGCTTGAACGGCATAACGAGTTCCTTGCCTGCCCATCGTGCGGGCGGATGTACTGGAAGGGGACGCACTGGACCGGGATACGCGAGCACATCAACGAGGCAGTGAGGAAGGCTAGAGGGAATAGTGGTCCTCGCTGACCACCTTGCCGTTGCTGGCGTCGATCACCATGGCGCCGTGGACGCCCTCCACGCGCCACAGGGGAAGGAAGAACAACCCGCGGCCGTCCAGTTCGATGCTCTCCTCGCGAGGGGAGATCCTCCTCTTCTCCGTCATGGTGACGTGGTCCTCCTCGACCACGCGCTCCCGGTCGAAGGTGTACAGCCGCACCAGCTCGCGCCTCGCCACCTTGGCAGCGTCCTGCTCCGTAACGGCAGGCTCCAGCCGCTGGTGCTCCTCCTCCATGGAGTAGATCAGCTCTCTCCTCTCCGGCCACGGCTCCACTCGTTGCGTTCGACCATTGACCGACAGCGTCCCGCTCTCCACTCCCACCCTCTCCTGGTCGTGGTACAGCGGACAGACGTAGCCGAACACATAGTGGGGCATCAGCTGCAGATCGTGGCGGAAGCCGGAGACCGACTCCCTGGTCATGTCCATGACGTCCTCGACGGTCACCACCGGCCGGACGATGCGCTCCCCCACCGGCCGGTCGCGGAGGGAGTCCAACTCCTCGGCGGACAGCATTCGGGGGAAGTCGGTCGCCAGCAGTTCGTCCACCAGGCTGCGCTCGTCCGACGCTCCCATCCGGTCCAGCTCCTGCTCCAGGGCCTGGCGGTCCCACACCGTCACCGAGCGCTCCAGGCCATCCAGTACGGGAGGCGGCAGCGGTTCGACGGTGACCAGCACCTTCTTGCCCGAGAAGTCTGCGTATCGGGCGAGGAAGTCGTCCACGTCCCTCTGCTCCGCGGCGCGCAGGACGCAGAAGGCCGCGCGGCTGTCGCCGTTGCGGGCCAGCAGGATACCGTCCTGTTCCGCGACCTCAAAGCCGCGGGCCCGCAGGATCTCTACGACAACGGCCTGGAGGGGGGTCATGGCACCAATCGGCCCTCATTAGGATGGGGCGATATTAACGTTGCTGAACCGTTCGTGCGGTCGCGCGGGTTCCTAATACTGATGATGAGGATAGGCCCGACATGCTCCGGCACGACGGCCTAACAAAGGCGGCGCGGCTCACCGACCGGGCCGCGAAGGAGGCGATGGTGTGAGAAGGCCTCTCGCCGCCGCCGGGGCGCTGCTGCTCGCCCTGTCCCTGGCCCTCTTGCTCTATGCGGCGTTGCGAGGAGAGGCTTCCCTCGCCCTGCTGTTCGTGATCCCCATCCTGACCATCACCGGTCCGGTCGGCGCGGTCGGGGCGCTGCTGCTGCCGGCGGCGATCTTACTGCTGTTCCTCTCCCTGCTACCTGAAAGAGGGCAGCAGAATGCCGTACAGGACAGCGTAACGGGCTCGCGATGGGGAGGAGTGGTCATGATCGGCCCCATCCCCATTCTGTTCGGCTCGGCCCGGGGAAGCCGCCGCGCGTTCATCCTGGCCGTTCTCGCATCGACCTTGATCATGGCGGCCCTGTTGCTCATCCTTCTGCTGTGAGCGAGCGGGCCGCCTCGTCCTTCGTGACCTTCTTACGGCGGGCCTCCTCGCGCACCTTGCCCATGATGCTGACATAGAGGTCGAAGCTTCCATCCTTGCGCCTCAGGACGCGACCGAGCGACGTCTCGAGGTCCTCCTTCTTCCGTCGAAGGTCCAATGCCTCTACCAGCAGCGCCTGCTCCTCCGGGCTCAGCGCTTCCATTCCTCCACCACGCGGAGGAAGTTGCTGAAGATCTCGTTGCCGTGCTCGGTGTTCTCCACCTCGGGGTGGAACTGCAGCCCGTACAGCGGCCGGCCCTTGACCTTGACGGCCTCCACTGAGCAGTTGTCCGAATGGGCCAGCAGTTCGAACGAGTCAGGAAGGACCTTGGCCTCGTCGTTGTGGCTCTCCCACACCACGAACTCCCTGGGCAGACCGCTGAAGATATCGTTCGGCTCATCGACGTACAGCGTGGTCTTCCCGAACTCCGGCCGGTCCGCCGCGCCTACGCGTCCGCCATAGTGGTCGATCATGAACTGAAAGCCGGCGCAGATCGCCAGAATAGGAAAGTCGGCGAGGTCGAGGTACTCGCCGTTGCGCCCCATGCGGTCGCCTTCCACCGAGACCGATGGTGAGCCTCCCGAGAGAACGAGCGCGTCGACGTCCAGCTTCTCGAAGGGCGTGGTGTTCGGCACCACCTTGGTGTCCACCCCGAGATACTTCAGGACCCGCCATTCCCGGTGGGTCCACTGGCCGCCGTTGTCCACCACATAGACGCGCATCGCTCCGGTCTACGGGGAGATAGTACAAAAAATATCCGTCGCAGCGTCAAAGGACGATGTTCGAAAAATAATGTTTAAGTGCCTGCCAGCCCTGATAAGGGAGCATGAAAGCGGTCCTGTTCGATCTCGGCCACACCCTAATCGACCACTACTGCGACTGGCATGGACCGGAGCAGCGCGGCGTGGAGCGCATCTACCAGCTGGTCAGCGAAGCGTCGCCGTCCCCAGTGGACCGCGCGGAGTTCACTTCCTACCTAACGGAGCGACTGGCCCATACCAGGACGAAAAAGCGGGAGGAGATGGTGGAGGTGCCGCTGAGCGAGCTTCTCGGCGCCTGCCTGGACCGATACTGCTGTCTGGACGAAGTGACGCTGCAGGAAGGGCTGGAGATCTTCTACGGCGTCCTGCTGGAGGACCGCAAGCTGGTCCCCGGCGCGGTCGAAGTGCTGGAAAGCATCAGCGACCGCGGGCTGGCCATCGGCCTGATCTCCGACGTGGCATGGGGGCTGCCATCAGAGTTCCCGCTGCGGGACATGCAGCACTTCGGCCTGGACCGATACTTCGATGATATGGTCTTCAGCACCGATGTCGGACTGAGGAAGCCGCATCCCAAGGTCTTCAAGATCGCCCTGTCCAACCTGGGAGTGTCGGCCGCCGACGCGATGTACATCGGCAACTCTCCGTTCCATGACATCAAGGGGGCGCAGGGGGTCGGCATGAAGGCGGTGCTGAAGCGCTCCGTCTATTGTCATCCCGAGGAAGGCGTCGTTCCGGACCACACCGTGTCCCAGCTGAGGGAGATAGAGTCTCTGATCAATGCGGCATAGTGCGTTTCTGGCAGATGATCGAGGCCGCATCACGGTCGGCAGGGACCATGATTAGACCGCCAGCTAGATCATCAGCACTGCTCGGTCCAGCTCCGCGATGTGTTGGGCATAGCGACGGCAAGATGTAAGCAGAGCCCTTTGCGACGATACAGGAGCCTCCGGGTGCTACACGAATCCACCATGGCTTGCAACGCACATCATAGCGTCGCGTTCGATGTGCCCTGGCGCCATGAATTATGGTGAACGGGCCCGTGGAGAGACGAGGGAAAAGAAGTCGCCGCTATGGCAGATCATGTTTGGATTCGCAATATGACAGGATCATTCCTGCCACTCGAACAGATCCATCCTCATAATCTCGTCGTATGAGTGCTCGCCGACCACATTGTCCTTGATGTACCTATATCCGCGTCCCATGCCGGAACCGGGGTCGACAATCCTGACGTTCCAGTGTTCGTTCAGGACCTCGGCGATCTCCTTCACGGTGCTTGGTGGCTTGTAGCCCAGTCCGATCTTTTTCCCAGACATCATTATGATCTGGATGGCAATCGGAGAGTCTTCCCACAGGACACCGTTCTTCTTGGCCACGTACTGATTTCCCCAGCCTCTGATTATTTTTACATGGCCGATCTTGTCCTTGATTACATGATCCGGTTCACCGATCAACTTGCGATACGACCGCGGTGGCACGGAAATCCTGTCTTCGAAAATGATGGTCCCAACGCTGCCATCGAGTTGGGCCTGGTGCGTACGTTCGGAACGATATACCAGAAGTGCGCAACCGATCCACGCGGCGATTATTCCCGCCCATACCGGTGCGAGATCATGTTCGGTTTTCGGCGAGAACACCAGATACATTGTTCCTAAGAAGATCGCTATGGCTCCGAGACGGTACCACCACTGGATCATTCTTATGGCTTTCCGTTGTAACTGAGTTCCCTTGAACACATACTTCGGAAGCCGCTCTCGATACAGCACCGTTTCATTCATGGCTTGCCACCGTGGTCGTCAGTTCGAACATAGCAATTCCCGCCTCCATTGCCACAATGCCCTTAATGACACCTTTGGCTGTCGGATTTAACTTCTGCATCAAGGAATCTGAGTCTATGAATATCTCATATACCCCCCAAGCAGCCAGACCGAACCCTATCAGATCCAGCATCATCGATTGCGTCCAATCAGACACTATAGCACCAACCCATGAGAGTAACGCGCCTAGCGAGCTCAGGGCGAACCCCATCACGTCGCCTATGACCGGGGACGACATCATCGATGCCGGCCAGCCGATCGTTCCCATGGTCGCTCCCATGACGCCGGCCATGCCGGCGACCAGCTGGTCGCCGAGGATGTCACCCATCGTGCCAACGATCCATCCTCCGATGTCCGTCACACCTACCATTACGAACACCGCCGCCGTCATTCCCGATATCAGCAGCTCGACGAGGAACGGTGCGACCAGTGCCCCGATGAAGCTGAACGGCCCCAGGAACGAGGCGACGGCGATGACGGCCAGGAGCGATAGACCGATAGCGATCAGCAGCTTGAAGATGTTGCTGTCGACGATGTACTGGAATATCGATTGCGAGGCCGAGGCGTTGCTCGCGCCTCCCTGAATATTCAAGGCGGCGCTGTTGATCAACGAGATCAGTCCCATCGCCCAACTCTCGATGCTGTCGTACAGAGCCTGCATCGGCTGAGCGATGAGCGCGCTGAACGCATCGCAGACGAAATCGATCGCATACGCCACGAACGCGTTGAACGCGTCGACGATCTCGTTGACGACCGCTCGTGATCGCGGCGACGGCCGACGACGCTAGCGTGCACACGAGGTCGATGCCGACACGAATGCCGTAGAACGAGCGCTCACAGATCGATGAGCTCGACGCGCTTGCGGTCAACGACACGCTTCCTCTTGCCGTTGCCGGAGCCCTTGTGCACGACCGGGACGTTCCATTGCTCATGCATGATGTCGACCGCCTGCTTGATCGATTCGGGCGGCCTCGGCCCCGACCTTCTCCTCATTCCAGTGGTGAGGTGAACTGTGAATTCCACCGGAGCGTCGTACCAGATGTAGACGTCGTATTCCTGCATGCGAATGAAGAACTTCTTCCACCGCCTGACGGTGATCTTCTTGATCCGCTCCTTCGGTATGTACCCGCCGTTCCTGGACAGAGTGCGGAGGTAGGTCGGCGGTATCCAGAGGCCGTTCTCGTAGACGCGCAGAGGCCGTAGGCCCATAACGCGCGTCCGATAGAAGTCCTCGGAGCTGTAGAATATCAGCACGATGACAAGTAACGTCACAACATCGCTCACTAAGAATGGGGGGGCAAAATGATCGTATTCTTCCTGCAACATTAAAAGAAAGATAAAAAGCAGAATTATTAAAACTCCAGATGCCCGTATCAGGTAAACGAAGAGGAGTGACTTGCGGTAGGTCAATCTGCCTGCGTTCTTTACGAAGCTTGGCATGAGCCTCTCCTCGAATATCGGTTCGGGCATCTTTTTCCTGAACATTGAATCAGCTTCATTCATTGTAACTGTACACTGCCGTTCCTAGACCGACGACGGAGACACTGAACGACGTCCAGGATATTATGCCTGAGCAGGCATCGTACGAGGGGCACAGCAGTTCCTCCACGCTCTCAGAGTGGCGATCTGCCAGTATAGCCAGGCCAGAAGTGGCGGTGCCTAGTATGGCAATAACTAGGACGTCTAACGAAGGCCCTGAGGATAGTGCTTGCACCATAGCGACCATCGAGAGGATCGCTCCAAGAAGTGAGAGCGCGAGGGTCATGAAGGAGCCGCCAACAGCGGCGGCAACTAAGCTCATCAGCCCCGCCATGCTCCCAAAGATTATCCCCAGAACTATCGACAGGTCGCTGACCATCTCGCTTCCCAGTATCGTTTCCACGATCGCCTGGCCGGCCTGGTCGATGGCCGAGCCCGCTGCGATGAAAGCGTCGCCGATCATCTGAGAACTCGTCGCAAGTATCGTCACCATAATTATTGGCATCACCAGGCCGATGACGAACGAGAACGGCGCTACGACCGCTGCAATACCATCATGGCGACGAGGACCGCGCTCGCAATCGCCAACAGCACTATGAAAACATCGCTGGTCAATATCGATTGAGCAAGTTTGATCGCCTCGGAACCAGAGGTTTCCTCACCGGAACCGACGCTCATGCCCAGAGAGGTCAGCATCGAGCCGAGTCCGGCGGCCCATCCGACCACGCCGCTCCAGATGTCGTTCAGCAACGAGACGATCGGCGATAGTATCACGCCGATGGCGAAATCGATGATTCACGGCACGAACGCGTCGAACGCGTTCTGCATCACCGACGATGTTCCAAGAGCGTTGTTCACGTCATGTTGCATCGTTGGCTACACCCCATGCCGAGCATCGAAGCGACAGTACTCACGGTAGTCGGTAAGAACGAACCCGGTGCTCTCCTTGAACCGGACGCTCACCTCTTGAGCGATCTCAGGCGTCAGATGTATGGTCTCGCCCCTGCTCAGGCCCAGGGCGCCTCCCCGGGCGAAGCGTCCGTAAGCGGTGCTGGGGTCCGAGAGATCGACATATATGTAGGCCATCTCGTTCCATGGCACTGGCCTCTCCTTCTTGTATCGGAAGATCAGCTGAACGCCATCATCAGTGATGATGACCGACCGGGGCCGAAGGTAGTATTCCCTGAACCAACATACCCCTTGAATCAGAAAACACATTCCACTGCCAATGAAAATGAAAATAATGGAGTTGAAAATCAGGAAAAATGCAAGTCCAATGACTATAAATAAAACAGACATGACCATCCCAATGTTCATGAATTGACGATTGATTGGATTGGTCAAGAAAATATATCTGTTCTCCTCCAATCAATCACCTTGGGGATGGTAAACGAGCGGTATTGTTGAGAACACCCGGGAAAGACCGCCTGTCAGCAGTGATGCCCATCCCGCCCCTCGTTCAAAAGTCGTTTTACCGCCTGCGAGCGCTACGATGCCCGCTCCCAACGATAGAATGCCATAGCATAATGCTATGGCTCCGAGAATGTCGTCACCGATTATGGACGCAGGAATGGCGAGGGCCGCCGCAACCAGTCCCACGGTGATTCCCACGATGCCGGCAACATATGCTTTCGCCATCGGGTTCTGTCCCAACGCCGCGATTCCGATATGGGCCCCCATTATCCCTATCGCAGCACCGATGACGTTGAAGAGGATGTTTCGCTCATATGCCTCCTCGCTACCTGCAGGAGGGTGTTCGCTCTCGGAAAGCTCGACCACACCTTTAGCGCCCGCGACCGAGATGTTGTCATAATCACTCCCGTAGGTCATGCTACTATCAGGTGATTCGCAAGCAGATACCGTTTTGGAAAACGCGTTCTCGAAAATGAACATTACCAGCATGGTCATTGCCATACTGAGTAGGAAGCTGAACACGTTCGTTACTACTGTTAGCGCGATCAAGGATATAGATATGAGCACCGTCACGCCCAATATCGCCAGGAATAGTTCCCCATTCAAGGGTCTCGACAGGTCGTTGAGCGATCGGGGCGAGACCTGACCTGTCGTAATATGATCCAGCTTCATCTTTGCCAATGCTGCGCTCACTCCCTGCCAGTAGTTATTCCATAGGTTCTTGATGCTGTCGATGAGCGGCCCGAACACCGCGCTCAAAGTGCTCGTTATGAGCTCGATCGCATACGAAACGAACGCGTTGAACGCGTCGACTATCTCGTTGACGACGCTCCTGATCGCGGCGATGGCCGACGACGTCAGTGTGCACACCAGGTCGATGCCGGCCTGCACGAGCGACGATACGAGGTTGACGATCGTGGTGCCGATCGTCACGAGGCAGTTCCACACGAACTCGAACACCGCGCCGACGCTGAGGTAGTTGACAGTATTGCCCGTTGGTGAGATGGTGCAGAGCATGGCAGTACCTTCGCATCTGGGAAGCAATGTTTTTAATGATGCGTGCCGGCCATCATCTCTTGGCGCTCAACGTCGTCTCATACGCTCTCCTCCGAGCAAGCGACGGCGAGATCGGCGGGTAGTTGCCGACCCGTTCAGCGTACCTCGTTTGGATCGCGTGAGCGGCCTCGTAGGTCAACTGCATCGGCCAATACTTCACCCTGATCTTCATCCTCCCTTCGACGGTGTCCTTGCCCTTGAGCGTGCTCTTGTCCACCGGCACGGAATCGACCCACTCGATGCCGTTCCAAGGGACGAAGAGAGGCTTCCAGGTACGGTATTCTAGATGTATTCCCTCCTCGCCCACCCTGACGACCTTTGGACGGATGACCAGTTCACGATAAAGGCCGATGTAAAGGATTGTGAAAGAACCGATCATGATGATGGCGCTAGCACTCCTTTTCCAGTGGGCCATGGTGGTGATCAGCGAGAACATAACACATATCGCCACGACTACAGCCGTCGCTAGCAGGGAGAACTTATCTGGAGGATTTTCATAACTACACTCATCCCTCATATCCATCACCCCTGCATCTTGTTAAAGTCGATTGCCTGTACGGAACATCCTATCCCAATCAGACCACTCGCTGTGGCTAACAGACCAGTTACTTTCGAGCCCGTATCGTATGCGAACAGGTCCTTTGCCCCTATTATTAAACCAATGGCTGATACACCTAAGAATACGAAACCGAGGAGCGTATTGTCGGTGGCAATGGCGACACCGCTCAGCGCCAGGCCCGCCATGCTGGCGACCAGCCCGACTTTGACCACGGTCGTGAAACCGGCGATGAAGGGGCCGGCGATCCCGAACTTTATCGAAATCTGAGAGGCGACCATGCCGAAGATGTTCCAGGCCATGTTCCACCTTTCTGCTTGCTCACTGCCGTCAGATACATGGGGTGCAAGGCCCGAGTTCTCTATATCAGAACGCATGCCATCGAGGTCGATGTTGCCACCATCGTCAACGGTGCTCGCCGGCCGCTGTCCTCCGACTCCGCCATGTTGCCCCATGTTGAACGCCTGCTCGATCATGGCGCTCATTCATGCACCTCATATTGACTTGGAAGCACAATAGATGCCTGTACCTCCGAACGTGAATGAGATACCAGCAACAATCCATTCATCCCCCCGAAGCATCGAATGCCCTGAACATGCAAAAGATATTGATGCGGGTCCGATGGGGATCCGTCGCTCCACCGCATCCTCAGCCCCTCTCGACCGCGACGCTCGGCGGCACCATCTCGAGCATCCTCGTCAGGTCGTCCGCTCTCTTCGATCCCGTGCTGACCATCCTCCCGTCCTTCAGCCTGAACCCGCGAACCCCGGTACCTCGGCATCGTTGGACGGGCATGTCCGAACATCGATCGTTTCGACGTCATCCCATTCGATCCTCGACGCTCGTCCCCTCGATGCGTGGATGTGATTTTTCCTCATCTTGATGTCGCTTCTGGTCACGAACATCGAAGAGGAGTCCCTTCGCTCATCGCGAGCAAAGAACTCCGAGATGACGACGAAGACGGCGGCGATGATGAGCGGCATGGCCACGAGGCCGGTCCTGTCCGGCACGTCCGGGGTGTCCACGAGATAGAAGACGGCCATGGCCACGAAGAACATGGTGGCCACTCTCGATGACAGTATCACCTGCCGCCGCCTGCGATTTGGAACGCCTCTCACCTCGATGCTGTCGTTCATGCCTGACCTCACATTGGAGGATATTTACCCATCTTGCGAGCGTACGCCTCCCTCATCTCCTTGCCGAGCTGACCCTTTAGCATATGAGGCACGGTCTTGCCATTGAGGAGATATGCCCCCTTGTCGATCTTTCTCAGGCCGAGCTTCATTGGATCGCCCGGATAGTAAGAGATTGCGTTTATGTTCTCCCACGGTATGAACTCACTCCTCCCGTTGCGGTAGATGGCGACGAAACCGTCTTCCCGAATATAGATCATTCTTGGATTGCGGATGTTGTCCCGGCAGTAGATCGATATGGGCAATATGCTTCCCGCTGCGATCATTAGGACCATCGCCATCAGTTCATCTGTTGTAATATACAGAATCGCACCAATGAATGCGGCGAGTAGGATGAGCATTGAGGGTGCGACGAGGTAAGTCATTCCTATACTATTGTCGTGCATGCTGGTCGAACCTCCCTAATCATGATAGGCTACCGCTTCTATGGAGAATCCAAACGAGATGACGCCCACTCCCGTCGCCACTGTCCCCACGTTCCTGGCGAACGGATCACCACGAGCTAATAAGGTGCCAGTTGCGCCGGTCGCCAGGCTGAACAGACCGCACCAGAACCCTGCGAACGTTGCAATGTCGGAACCCATTTGTAGAGGGTCCAGCAGCGTGAGGGCGGCGCCTACCAGACCAGTCGCCATGCCGGCGATCACCAGCTTGTACGCATAACCATAACCGCCAGGAAGAGCGGCCAGGCCGAGGTGGCTGCCGAATATGCCCGTGGCGAACGAGGCCACGGCGAAGGCCGTCCTCCATTTGGCTGCTTGTCCGCTGTCATCATCAGTGTCCGGGGCGATGCCCATCTGCTCCGCGAGATCCAGGGCCTCCGATGCCTCGACGTCGAGCAGGGTCGTGTACGCGTTCATCGACGAGGAGCCGGTTCCCGAGACGGTCTGAGAGAACACCGATTGGAAGATCAACATCACTGCTGTGGAAATCACTACGCCGAGCAGGAAGCTGGCGACGCTCGTTACTCCGGTGAGGGCGACTATGACTACGCCGATCGCCACCCCGACGCCGTAGCATAGCCAGAAGAAGTCTCCGAACAGTGCTTGCGACAGTCGTCCGAGCGACTGTTCCGAGACCGAGCCGGTCAGCTCATGATCTTCGACCATCATTAGCAGGGCCGCGCACACACCGATGCCGTAACCGGTCCACATTCTGGCCAGTGGTTCGAGCACCAGATCGAGAATGGTGTGGACTGTGCTCGTTATGAGCTCGATCGCATACGAAACGAACGCGTTGAACGCGTCGACTATCTCGTTGACGACGCTCGTGATCGCGGCGATGGCCGACGACGTCAGTGTGCACACCAGGTCGATGCCGGCCTGCACGAGCGACGATACGAGGTTGACGATCGTGGTGCCGATCGTCACGAGGCAGTTCCACACGAACTCGAACACCGCGCCGACGCTGAGGTAGTTAGGCGGCGCCCCGGCCGGCGACGAGCTCATGTCGACGTACGGAATTCGAGATTGAACGTCGCTCGGAAGACCGAGCGTGTACACGTTGGTCGCCGCGACCCTGACGGCGTTG
>DATD01000027.1:54843-66121 GCA_002504525.1 Methanomassiliicoccus sp. UBA345 | reverse complement strand
AATTCTCAATGATGTCGTCCTCGACGACCTCGAGATCGTTGACGTTCTCCGAGCTACGATGCTTCGAGTTCCGATAGGAACGGACGCTCATCAGTATCAGGACCACTGCAAGAGTGGTTCCGCCGAGCCATATGGAATTAGGCACGCCCACGGTCTCGGCCAGGAAGGGGAGGAATAGCAGCACTACGAGCAGCAATGCGGCGATCTCCCCCAGGTTCCTATAGGTGAAATACAGCCTCATCCCCTTCCTGGATTTGACCATCGTCGGCGAATCGCCCCCCGCGAGAAGGCCGGCGATCCTCTTGACCCCCTGGAACATGTTGATGACCGCCGGGAGCATGAGCAGCACGCTGATGGTGATGGTGAGCAGCCCGGCGACGAGGTCCGATCCGTCAGAAAGTCCGGTAACCAGTTTTCCGGGCACCGCCACGCTGTAGAACAGCGTCTGGATCAGCACGATCGTCAGGAGGTCGATGAACACCAGCGCCAGCTCCCACCTGATCGCTCTTTTCACTTCGGGGCTCGAGTTCGCGCGGTCGCCGATCTCCCAGCGCAGGTGGTCGAACCGTGCCATCACCACCTTGAGGGGGCGAGGCGTCAGGCGGGACAGGCCCGAGTATATGCCCGACGATGCCTTCGACAGTATCGGGAGGAGTATCATGGTGACCAGCGCCGCTCCTATGACCGAGGCATAGAACTGCTGGTCCACCACCCCGGCGTCCAGGGCGGTCTTGGCGATTATGAAGGCAAATTCCCCCATGGCCACCAGGCTGAGTCCCGTCATGAAGCTGTTGCGGGGGTTGCCTATCAAGATGTAGCTTACGATGCTTACTCCGAAGAACTTGACCAGGATGGACACTGCGGCAATGATCATCACCATGCCCAGGTTCTCGAGGATGGCCGACGGGACCACCTGTATCCCGATGCTGATGAAGAACACCGCCATGAACACCTCTTTCATGGGCCCGACCTTCTCCATCACCTCCCCGGCCCGGTTGGCCTGCGAGACGATCAGTCCCATGAGGAACGCCCCGATGGCGATGGATAGCCCGATGAGACTGGATATCAGCGACATGGCGAAGCACAACCCCAGGGCGACGATGAGCAGCACCTCTGGCTCGTAGTTCCTTCCGATCCAATTTAGAGTGCGTGGAATGACCTTGCGGCCCAGCATCAGGCTGACGGCCATGAACAGGACGATGCTGATGACCATGAGGGCGATGGATCCAAGGGCTGGAGTGTCGCCCACCAGTAGTGGAGCGGCCATGGAGAGGATGAGGACCTGCCCGAGGTCCTCCATCACGGTGATGGCGATGGTGGTGGACTTCACATCATCATCGATATCCTTGCGGTTGTGAAGGCATGCCACCACGACGGCGGTGCTCGTTCCCGATATCACCGCTCCAAGGAAGATCGCCCCCACGCTGTCGAGACCGATGGCGAGCCCCGTCAGGTAGCCGGCGACCACCATGAGCGGCATCTCCAGCACCAGCAGGATGGTGATGTACGAACCAAGCTGCTTGAGCTTCGAGAGGTTGAGGTTCAGCCCGATGGAGAACATCAGCAGGACGATGCCCATGTTGGCAAGTAGGTTGATGGTGACTGGGTTGACCGATATGTCGGTCAGCATGGTCGGCCCTAGAATGATCCCGGCGGCAAGATAGCCGATGATGGGCGGAAGTTTGAGGCGGGAGAAGATAATGGAGCATGCTCCGGCGATGAGGAGCATCAACGTCATGTCCAGCAGCAGTCTGCTCACTTCGTCCAGATTGTCCACCACGGTGAATCGGGTTCGCTTCTTTGGCACATGGGCGGCATCAGGTGCCGTCAGCGCCGGGATGTGCCGGTCTTAATCATAGTCCAAGTTTTAAAATCATCCATGCTGGTACGCCGGCTGGGACCAGCCCGGATGGTGAGCGGCGGACGACGCCTCTACTTCACGACCATGACCGGGCAGGCAGCGAACCGGACCACCTTCTCCGCCACGCTGCCGAGGACGGCGTGGGATACGCCGCTCCGGCCGTGGGTGCCCATGACGATGAGGTTGTGGTCCCTCGATCGCTCGATGATGTCCCCTGCAGGGGAGCCCCGCGAGACGACGCCCTTGACCGACACCCCCATGGCTTTCCCTGCCTTCATCGCTTCCTCGACCGCCGCCTGGGCCGCCTGGTCCGCGTACGCGTACATGTCTGGAAGCATATACCCCTGAGTGGCCTGGGCGAAGCCTGCCAGGTCCACCACGCTGACCGCTGTCACCTCGGAACCGAACAGCTTGGCAAGCTCCAGGCCGATCATCATGGCGTGCTGCGCGCTCTCGCTCCCGTCCACCGGCAGGAGGATGCTCCGATACGAAGTCGTTGATGTCATCAGATCACCTTGCTCTCATGTTCCGAAATACAGCCACTTTACCGAACGGCGCTGACCGGCTCATCGGTCCGGCACCTCCGCCCCCCTGGCATGGGGTTCCGCCTCTTCCGCTGACTTCCCCTGGACCGACTGTCCTGGCTGATCGCCGTAGTACTCGTCGGCGCTCTTCAGAGGGACCTTCCTGATGAGTATGCTTGTTATCAGGGAGAGCAGCACGATGACCGAACCCACCACGAACAGGAATGTGATGCTGTTGCTCAGCGAAAGCCTTATCGCTTCCTGGATCGCCACCGGGATGATGGCAGAGATCTCCGGATCGAGAAGAACGTTGCCGAGGCTGGTCGCGTCGGTGGTGGGCAGCAGCTCCATCGCTCCCTCCGGAAGGTTCCTTCCGATCTCGGCCACCATGCGGCCGTTCAGCAGGCCGCCGAACATGGTGATGCCGACGGTTCCGCCGATGCTGCGGAACAGGCTCATCGAAGAGGTCGCGACCCCCATCTCGTTCCTTGCCATCACGTTCTGCGCCGCCACTATGTAGTTGGACATCACCGCTCCAATGCCCAGGCCGACGATCAGCTGATAGACGATCGCTTCGATCGGGTCGCTTCCAGCATGAAGGGTGGACAGCAGGTACATCCCGACGGCCATGATCGGTGGGCCGGCCAACAGCCATGGTTTGTAGCCGGTACGCTTCAGCAGGAAACCGCTGCTGATCGACGTGATCATGGAACCGATCATGAGCGGGATGGTAAGCATGCCGCTGTTGGTGGCGCTCATCCCCATGACCGCCTGCAGGAACAAGGGCAGGAAGCCTACGACGCCGAACATGCCCAACGACATGATGAACAACCCCGCGCTGCCGAGAGTGAGGATCGGTTCCCTGAACAGACGGAACGGAAGCAGCGGGTCGGCGGCTCGCCGTTCCACGGCCACGAAGGCGACGAGCATTACGGCGGATAGTGCGATCATTCCCAGGATCTCCGGGCTGGTCCACGCATAGGTGGTGCCGCCCCAGGTCAACGTGAGCAGCGCGGGTGCCACGGCGCCCACCAGCGTGACGATCCCCAGGTAGTCGACCGGAGAGGTCTCGACACGCTCCAGGCTGGGGAACTTGAACGACGCCACGATCATGGCGAAGATGCCCACCGGCAGATTGACCCAGAACACCCAGTCCCAGTCCCAGTTGTCGACGATGAACCCGCCGATGAACGGACCGATGACAGTGGACAGGGCGAACACCGCCCCCAGCATGCCCTGGATCTTCCCGCGGTCCTGCGGAGCATATAGATCGGCCACGGTGGCCATCGCCACGGGTATCAGGGCGCCGCCGCCCAGCCCCTGGATGAACCGGCAGACGATGAGCATCTCCATGGAGGTAGAGAATCCGGCCATCAGGGAGCCGGCCATGAATATTATCATGCCCGACAGGAAGATGGGCTTCCTCCCCATCCGGTCGCTCATCTTTCCCGCAATGGGTATGGTAATGGTCTGCGCCAGCATGTATGCCGTGAACAGCCACGAGAACAGGTCCATCCCGCCCAGCACCGCCACGATGCGCGGCAGGCTCGTTCCCACTACGGTCTGGTCTAGACTGGCCAGCAGCATGCCGAGAGCGAGGCCCAACATGATGAACCATCTGCTAACGTCCTTCTCGGAGCGTTTGGGCCGGGCGGCCTTGCGTGCCTTCCTCGCGCCCCTTCTTTCTTTCATACTTCTAAGTTCGAACATAGTAATTCCTGGTGATCGTCAACGCCGTTCGGAACGTCCTCTGAACTCTGGGGGCAGTACATCCTCGAACACGTTGAGGGAGCCGGGAGCGGCCCCCAGGACGCGTTCGATTTGAAACTGCAACGCCTTGTTGAAGCGGATGATGTCCGCCGCCGATGGTTCGGGGGGCGACAGGGCCTTTAGGCCGGCGCTCATGAATAGTATGGCACCTGCGGCCTCCTTTGGATATGGAGCATCGAAGACACCTTCCTCGTTCCCCTGGAGTACGATGCTCTCTAAGGCGGGGACCATCAATGCTGCCGCCTTCTTCTCCAGAGCAAGATGCAACGATCGGTTGCGCTCCTTGTGGAAATATGTCAGTATGGTCTTGGAACGATGGGCGACATCGGTGCTGGACTCGATGAGCTCGGCCAGCCGCTCGATCGCGGTCAGCCCCTTCTTCTCCATGGCCGCGGCGATGGCAGACTCTATCTCATTCATCATCTGCTCCACAATGAGGTCGAGCAGCGCCTCCTTCGACTCGAAATAATAATAGAACAGCCCCTTGGCCACGCCCAGCCGGGCGACGATGTCGTCCACTGATGTGTTCTCGAAGCCCTTCTCCTCGAAGAGGTCCCTCGCTGCCGAAACGAAGTCGGTCATGCGGTCTGAAGCTCGTTTGTTTGCCATGGTAACTTGACTGACCGTCAGTCAAATTCGTCATCATATATAACTATTAATGTCAATGCGATTCTGACCTCGATTCATCATTCTCGCGGCATTGTTCTTTGAGCAGAAGCGTCTCGTCCACCACTCAGCGGAAGAAAAGTTGTCTTGCATGGACAACGATGAACTTGTCGCTCACCACTGAGCCCAGGCTCATCCTCTCGACGATGCTCCGTTCAAAATCGTTTTAATAGCGGATGGCTTACTGAGCGGCGATGCATCTTAACAGGGACGAGGAAGCCATCCTGGCAGGCGAGAAGGGAGAGGGCAGCCGCAAGGCCATGGAGCTCCTCGTGGCGCTGGGCGACATATATGGCGCGGAGAGGCTGGTCCCGATCAGCTGCGCCCACCTGTCCGGGGTGTCGTACAAGACCATAGCGGAGGGGGGCATCAGCCTGCTGGAGGACATGGCCCTCGATGCCAGGGTGTGCGTGCCCACCACGCTGAACCCGGCCGGAATGGATCGAGAGCGGTGGAAGGAGATGGGCATATCGCCGCGGTTCGCCGACCGCCAGGATCACATCATCAAATGTTACGAGAGGCTCGGCGTCACATCCGACTGCTCCTGCACCCCGTACCTTGGTACGAACGTGCCGAAGAGGGGGCAGCACATCGCATGGGCGGAGTCGAGCGCTCTCAGTTTTGCCAACTCCGCGGTGGGAGCGAAGACCAACCGCGAAGGGGGACCTGGAGCCTTGGCTGCCGCCATCATCGGCAGGACGCCTGAGTATGGCCTTCACATCGATGCCAACCGCGCCCCTGGCGTGGTGATAGAGGTGGAAGGCGATGACATTGACTACTCCATGCTGGGCCAGGCCGCCGGCGCGGTCGCCGGCACCCGGATACCCTACTTCAAGGGGATCAGGCCGACCGTCGACCAGCTCAAGACCCTCGCCGCGGCCATGGCCGCCTCGGGATCGGTGGCGATGTTCCATGTCGAGGGCATCACTCCGGAGGCGGACGCCTTCAGCGTCGCTGGCCTGGAGCGGGTCGCCATAGGGCGGAAGGAACTGGACAGGGCGAGGGAGCAGGTGAACACCGGGACCGACCCGGAATTGATAGCATTCGGCTGCCCCCATCTGTCCGTCGACGAGATACGCCAACTGGCCTCTATGCTCAAGGGCCGCAGCCGGCGGGGGGACGCCGAGGTATGGTTCTGCACCTCCCGCCACACCCTGGCTCAATGCCCTCGGGAATCGAAAGAGCTGGAGCGCTTCGGCAAGCTGGTGTGCGACACCTGCATGGTGGTGACGCCCATCGAGGAGAGGTTCAAGTGCACCGCCACCAACTCCGGCAAGGCATGCAACTATCTCGCCACTCTCTGCTCTCAGAAGGTGGTGTTCCGTGACGCCAAGGGTTTGGTGGAGATGATATCATGAAACTGAGCGGAAGAGGAATATCGAGGGGCGTGGCTGGCGGCGAAGTTCTGTTGTGCGAGACGCCGGTCAGCTTCCTAGGGGGGGTCATCCCTGCGACTGGCGCGTTGGCCGACGCGTCGTTCAACGGCGCATCGATAAAGGACAGGGTGTTCGCGTTCCCCCGCGGCAAAGGTAGCACCGTCGGCTCCTATGTGATGCTCGAGATGAAAAGGGCCGGAACGTTGCCCGCTGCCATCATCAACGCATCGGCCGAGCCAATCGTGGCCACTGGAGCCGTGCTCTCCGGCGTCCCGCTGGTCGATGGCATCGATCTCTCCCTTCTCCGTCCCGATGACCGCTGCGTGGTCGACGGCTCCAAGGGGACGATCGAGCTTCCCGACGTCAAGGAGGTCCCGGTGGTATCCTGCTTCATACTCCACGGCGACGAGCTCCTGATGCTGAAGCGCAGCGATAAGGTGAGCAGCTTCCAGGGCCACTGGGCGGCGGTGAGCGGCTACATCGAGGAGGGCGAGACGCCCGACCAGACGGCACGGAAGGAGATAATGGAGGAGCTGAGCATCCGTGACCCGGAGTTCGTTCGCTCGGTCGACCCGATCCGGGTGAGAGGCGGCGACACCATTTGGGCCATCCATCCCTTCCTGTTCAGGGCCAAGGACCGCGCCGTGACCATCGACTGGGAGCACACCGAATATAGGTGGGCGCTCCCGGCCGAGATGGCCGGGCTGAAGACCGTCCCCGGATTGGAGTCGGTCTACCGCTCCCTGCTCAGCTGAGCGTCCTATCGACCTCTTTCTCCAGCAGCGTCAGCTCGTGGGGATCGAGGGTCGAGGGGTTCAGGGCGATCAGCAGAATGGAGTGGTTCACCGCCACCTGGTCCCGCAGGGACTGCACGAACCGCAGCATCGTGAGGAAGCTGTTGTTCGTTATCAGGTATTCGAGCCCATCGAGCAGGATGACACCGTTGGATTCGGACAGGAACTCCTCCAAGGAGAAACTCAGCTTCTCCAGGTCCTTCGGGCGGAGGGAGCCCTCCTTCCCGATGTTCGAAAGCCAAACGATCGGGGTGTCCTTCAGATCGTACTTCGACCTGATCTTGAGCGGATAGTCGCGGGTGACGCAGAACCCTCTCATCCCGCGGCCCAGCGCCTCCACGAACAGCCCGTAGGAGCGTTCGCCCTTCTCTTCCTTGACGAGGTAGGTTGCGGACGGCTCGAGGGTGGCGGGGCCATCGCTTTTGACCTCTTCCTTAGCATCGCCATTCGCCTGCGGCGGCTCTTCGCTCCCCGCTCCTACGGGAACTCCGCACGAGGGGCAGGCGCCCTCGTATGGATGGATCTCGGATGAGCAGTTCTTGCACCGCACCACCTTCTGGAAGCCGCCCGCCGCGGCATGGTCCACGATCTCCTGCAGTGTCTTGGCGCCCAGGCCCTCGACCTCTCGCAGACGCGACTGGTCGCAGGCGGACAGCTTGCTCTGGGAGTCGAAGCCGGCGTCGTATAGCATCTCCGCCTTGATGCGGTTCATGCGGGGGACGCGCATCAGAAGCCCTATCACCTGTTCCCGGTCCTCCGGCTCCCCATCGGAGGACGGGGCGGGGGCGAACCGGGAGAGATGCTGCGCGATGTTCTTGGCATCAGCGCGGCTGACCCCCGGGATGTCGGCGAGCTGCTGCTCGCTCATTCCCTTCAGGTCGTCGAAGCTCCTCTTTCCGGCCTCCACCAGCGCGGAGGCGGTCTCCTCCGAGAGTCCGGGAACCTGCTGGAAGGTCCTCAATCCTTCCTTCATGCGCAGGGACGTGAGAGCGATGTCTATCTTCTGCTTCTCCACCTCCCAGCCCACCCGGTGCTCGCCCTGGGGTGAGTCAGCGAAGTCCAACTTGACCGCGCGAACCTCCTTCATGATGTGGTCCCGCCACGGCTTGAGGTTCTCCTCGATGCTGATGGGGGCGCGGACCTCCACCTTGACGAACTCCTCAACATCCAGCTTCATGTCCTTGCGCATCTGCTGGATCCTGCGGATGATCTCGCGGGCGAAGCCCTCTGCCTCGAGCTCCGGGGTCATGTTGAAATCGATATACAGATCGCCCTGCTCGAACCTTGCCCCGATCACATTGTCCGGCATGGTGGTGGAGAACGACACCATGTTGGGCTCGATCCTGATGACCTGCCCCTCGATGCCGAGGGAATACTGCCCCCGGTCGATGGCGTCACGAACGTCACGGGCGGGGCGGTTCTTCAGCATGACCGCGATCTTGGAGGACCACTGCCGGTAGACCTTCCCGATGGCGTTGGGATTCGGTATGACGTCAAGAACGAGCTCGCCCCATTCCTCTCCAGGCGGCACGTATTCGATGTTCTTTACGTTCGCCTGGGACAGCAGCACATCCTCCATCGGCCTTATGAGGTCGATGGTGGCCTGATCGTTCGCCCTCACGACGATCCTCTGCAGAGGCCATCGGAGCTTGACGTTCTTCTTCTGCCTCTCCTTGGTGATCTCGTCCACCAGCTCTTGCATGAGCACCATGGACGCTTCCATCCTATCATCCACCAGTGTCGGGTCGGCGATCGGCCAGTCAGACATATGGACCGTGGTCAGTTCCCCGTCCATGGCCTGGTATATCTCTTCGGTGATGTGCGGGCAGAACGGAGAGAGCAGCTTGATCGTGGCCATCAGAGCATCGTAGAGAGTGTGGTAGGCGGCGAGCTTGTCCAGGTCGTTGGCCTCGCTCCACATGCGGTCGCGGATGAGCCTCACGTACCATCGGGAGAGGTCCTCCAGGATGAACTCCTCCAGCGCCCGGCACGCCTTGTGCAGGTCGCAGGCTTCGATGTTCCTCGTCGCCTCGGCCTTCAGCTTCTCCGTCCTGGAAACGAGCCAGCGGTCCTCAGGCCGCAGGGCGGCCTTGATGGCTGCCTCGTCCATGCCCCGATGGTCGTACTTGTCGATGCTCATGTACATGGTGGCAAAGCTGGCTACGTTCCACAGGATGTTCAGGGTCTTGCGCGCGCTTTTCACTCCCTCGTTCTGGAATGATATGTCCTCCCACGGCGCGGAGACGCGCAGCAGGTAGAATCGGAGGGCGTCGGCCCCGAACTCGGCCATCACCTTGGACGGCTCTATGATGTTGCCCTTCGACTTCGACATGGGTAGGCCCTGGGCATCAAGCATCCAGCCATGCATCAGCACCTGCTCGTAGGGTGCCCGATCGAAGGCGATGCATGACGAGCCCAGCTGCGAGTAGAACCACCCGCGGGTCTGGTCGTGCGCCTCGGTGATGAACTTGGCCGGCCACCACCGTTCGAACTCCGCCTTCTCACGCGGATATCCGAGCTGCGCCCATGATGCCACGCCGGCGTCGAACCACACGTCCAGGACGTCCTCGACGCGTCTCATCTTCTCACCGCAGTGCTCGCACTTGAGCACCACGTTGTCGATCCAGGGCCGGTGGAGCTCCATGTCCGGGCGGTAGCCCTCGGCGCCTTCCAGCTCATCCCTGGAGCCTATGACCTTCATGTGGCCGTTGGAGCAGGTCCACACCGGTATCGGTATGCCCCAGTACCTCTGCCGCGATATGCACCAGTCGCGAGCGTTGACTGTCCAGTCATACTCGCGTCCGGACCCTGCCCATTCCGGGACCCACTTGACGCGGGAGATCTCGCTAAGCATGAGGTCCTTGACCTGAGTGACCCTGAGATACCACTGGTCGGTGTTGCGGAACAGGATGCCGGACTTGCACCTCCAGCAATGCCCGTAGCGGTGCTCTATGGTGCCGGCGTGGAACATGAGGCCCTTGTCGCGGAGGTTCTCCATGACCGCGGGGTTCGCCTTCTTGACGAACATTCCCGCATAGGCGCCGCCATCGGCGTTGAACTTCCCCCCCTCGTCGATGGGGCAGAAGGGCATCAGGTTGAACTGCCGCCCGATCTCGAAGTCCTCGGGGCCGTGGCCGGGAGCGATGTGCACCAGGCCGGTCATGTCCGCCTCTACGGTCGACGAAGGAACGACGCGGTGGACCCACTTTCCGTCCAGCTCTCTCTGCGCCGGTACCTCGTCCTCGAGCGGGGGAACGTACTCGATACCTACGAGGTCATCGCCCTCGATGACCTCCAGGACCTCGTACTTCTCCCATCCTTCCAGCTCCCCTATATGCTCAACGAGCGACTCCAGCACGATGACCGTGTCGTTCTCCTCGCCCCGGTGATACCGTACCTTGGCATAGCGGTAGTCGGGGTGGGCAGCCACCGCCATGTTGGCCGGCAGTGTCCAGGGGGTGGTGGTCCAGATGAGCAATGAGACCCCGGCCTCGTTGCGAAGCGGGAACTTGACGTAGATGGAGGGGTCCTTCTCCTCCCAGTAATCGATCTCTGCCTCGGCCAGCGCGGTCTCGCAGCGCGGGCACCAGGATATGACGCGATTGGCGGAAACGAGCAGGTCCTTATCGTGCGCCCGCTTCAGCGTCCACCATGCCGCCTCGATGTAGGAGGGGGCGATGGTCATGTAGGGGTGCTCCCAATCCATCCACACCCCCAGTTCCTTGAACTGCTCGGTCATCATTTTCTGATGGGTGAGCGCGAAGTCCTTGCAGCCGGAGATGAAGCGGTCGATGCCGTAGGTCTCGATCTCCTTCTTGCTCTTGATGCCTATGGACTTCTCCACCTTGACCTCGATGGGAAGTCCGTGCATGTCGTAGCCCGGCTGGTCCCGGACGTTGAACTTCTGCATCCGCTTGAACCGGATGACGGAGTCCTTGATGATCTTGTTAAGGGCGGTGCCCAGGTGAATGTATCCAGTGGTATACGGGGGGCCGTCCACGAAGTAGAAGTCGGTCCCTGAGGCCCGGAGCTCCTTGGTCTTGTGGTAGGCGTCGGTCTCTGTCCAATGCTGCTGGACCCTCTTTTCCAGCTCTGGGGGGTTATAGTTGTTCTGAACCTGCTTTATCATCGCTGGGTCCCTGTGACTGTAATGGCCTGTCTCATTAAAAGATATCGTAGAGGGACTTCGCTGGCCAACACCACGGACGCTGATCAGGCCCAGCGGTCGAGGCTGACCTGCGAGCGGGGCATCTCCGCCTTCTTGGGATGCTTCTTATTGCCGTCGAG
>DATD01000027.1:38359-54614 GCA_002504525.1 Methanomassiliicoccus sp. UBA345 | reverse complement strand
TCAGGAAGTCGACGATCTTCTCGCGGTCTGGCTTCCTCCACTCCAGCGGCGGCACCTCGGCCCGTTCGCTGCGGAGGAAGATGTCCTGCACGCACTCCGCCTGCGGTATGCTCTCCCCTATGGAATGCAGCGCGCTCTCGAGGTCGCCGTGCTGCTGAATGAGCTTCAGCCCCTTCTTTGGCCCGATGCCCCTAATCCCCGGATTGTAGTCCGTACCGATGAGGATGGCCAGATCGATGAGCTGCTCCCTCGAATGCAGTCCGTTGCTATCCAGCACCTTGGGCAGCTCGATCAGTTCGATGCTGATGTCCCGGTACTCCTTCGTTCCGGGCATCTTTCTCCGCCCGGTGATGTTCAGGTTCCTCACCAGCCGGGGCGCGCCGAACAGCAAAGAGTCGAAATCCTGAGACGACGCCGCCCACGCCTCGCCGGAGGATGCCATGTAAGCGGCCTGTGCCTCACCCTCCTCCGGCGCCTGCACGACAGGTATGCCGAGAAAGGTAAGCAGGATGCGGGACGACTCGACAATCTCGTTGGTCATGCGGGACGATTGCGTCGCCTTGCATCTGGCCTTCTCGACGTCCCCCTCGCTGACGGCGTCCTTCCATTCCTCATGAGCGCGCGTCCGCCGCTCGGAACGCTCGGCCAGGGTATGAGATTTGAGCTCGTGCGGAACGCCGTCGAACACATACACGGGCCGGATGTTCGCCTCTAGAAGATTGATGTTGCGGTACAGCAGTCCCGTGAGGTGGGATGTGACCCTCCCTCTGGCATCCTTTAGGGGAGTGCCGTCCGGCCCGCGGATGATGCTGAGGAACTGATAGATCGCGTTGTATGCATCGATGGCGACGGTCCTGCCTGCGAGATCCTCAAGGCTCAGCTTCTCGATCGGGACGATGCTCGAAAGATTGACGCCCATGGCGCTTCCTCATTCCCTGCCGGGTGATTTATCCCTTCTGGCCCTCAGTAATCGTTCTTCGGCAGGTACAGCAAGATGAGCGCCGTTCCGATCCACACCAGGAGGACGATCATGACGCATATGCCGGCGTTCAGGGCCGCTGCCGCTGCCAACAGGATGAGGGGCAGGACTATGGCGACCAGCAATAGGAACCATTTCGAGCTGGTGAATTCGGTATTCATGCGAACGAACAGGCATCAGGCGGAACGCTTATGAATCTTGCGAGTCCGCGCCCTCCCGGCGGAACGTCCTCCACAGGTTCATCTCCGCGCCCATGTCGGGGCACTTGAACAGCGCGCTGCCGGCCACGAGCACGCTCGCCCCCGCGGCGATGCACTGCCGCCCCGTGTCGCAGTTGATGCCGCCGTCGACCTCAAGCTCTGCTTCGCTGCCCAGCGCGTCGAGGCGCTCCCTAGCCGCGGCGATCTTGGGCAGTCCGACGGGCATGAACGACTGGCCCCCGAAACCCGGATGGACGGTCATCACCAGCAGCAGGTCGATGTGCCCCAGGTAGGGCTCGGCGGCCGAGAAGGGCGTTTCGGGGTTCAGGGACAGTCCGGCCTTCTTCCCCAGCCCGTGGATCATGTCGATCGCTCCCTTGACGTCGTCGGTCGCCTCGACGTGCACGGTGATGCAGTCCGCCCCGGCATCGGCGAACTGCTCGATGTACCGCTCCGGCGAGGTTATCATGAGGTGAACATCGAACGGCACCGCGGTACGGGGGCGGATGGCCTTCACCACCGATGGACCGATGGTGATGTTCGGCACGAACACGCCGTCCATGACGTCGACGTGGACCCAGTCTGCGCCCTCCGATTCGAGGCGTTCGACCTCCTCCCCCAGGCGGCTGAAGTCCGCCGAGAGTATGGATGGAGCGATCTTGATCATGTCCCGTTTATCGGCTACTATCTAATAAGAATTATTCCGGCGCGTTCACGGCCGCCCGCGTGTTCGCCGGCCGGTTCGGAACCTATTTATCGAAAGTAGGGAAATCAAGGGCGTATGGCAGAGGACAAATGCGGGGTCGCCGGTTGCGAAGAGGCGGCCGTCAGATCCTACGCCCGGGAGGCCTGCGAGGCGGCGGGCCTTAAGCCCGCAGACGAGAACGCTCGCCGGATGCACCTGTGCAAGGAGCACAACAAGGAGTACAAGAAAGCCACCCGGACCGACCGCAAGCTAGAGGGCCTGGGGCGCTGACCCCTCACTCCGGCTTGAACTCCTTCCACTTTTCTGCGTACAATGCATATCATCATAGTTTTCTAGTTCTCAGCCCGGTGAGCCAATGCCCATGAAGGGAGTGAGCAAGAAGCGGGAAAGGCAGTATGAGCACATCAAGGAAGGGGAGATGGAGGAGCAGGGCCGTTCCGAAGAGGACGCCGAACGCATCGCCGCCGCCACCGTCAACAAGACCAGGCGGGAGAAGGGCGAGACCAAGGACAAATGAGCCGCGTAACTATTAATCGCCCCTGGTGCGATGCCGTTGCGTGCAACTGACCTTCCTGGGCACCGGTGGCGGTCTTCCATCCCCGTCCCGAGGCGTGAGCGCCCTTGCCCTGCAGATCGGACGCGACGTCCTACTGTTCGATTGCGGTGAGGGAACGCAACGGCAGTTCATGCTCTCCCCGGTATCGTTCATGAAGGTCAGCAACATATTCATCTCTCACTTCCACGGCGACCATTTCCTTGGTCTGCCGGGCCTCATACAATCGATGAACTTCTCAGGCCGCGAGGATGGCCTTCACATCTACGGCCCTGAGGGGACGGTCGAGTTCGTGAAGGCCGCGGCCACCCTGGGCGCCTTCCGGCCACTGTTCGATATCTATGCCAAGGAGATGGCCGACGGCGACACCGTGGAGCTGGGTGCCTGCTCGGTAAAAGCGATGGCGGCCGATCATACCGTTCCCGCGCTGTCGTTCGTGATCGAAGAGGCCGAGCGGAGAGGAAAGTTCAATTCCCAGCGGGCCCGCGAGCTAGGGGTTCCGGAAGGGCCGCTGTTCGCAAGGTTGCAGGCCGGGGAACGGGTCAGTGTGAACGGCCGCGAGGTCGACCCGGACGAGGTGATGGGACCGCCGCGGCCAGGCCGCAAGGTCGTCTACTCCGGCGACACCCGCCCCTCCAAGGTGCTGCTGGACGCGGCCCGAGGGGCCGAGGTTTTGATCCACGAAGCGACCCTCGATTCGTCGCTTGAGGAGGGAGCGATGGAATATGGGCACAGCACCGCCAGGGCCGCCGCTGAGCTAGCGAGGGCGGCCGACGTCGGACAGCTGATACTTACCCACATCTCCACCCGATACGATAGCACTGAAGTGCTGGAGTCGGAGGCCAAGGAGATCTTTCCCGAGACCGTGGTGGCGCATGACCTCATGAGCATTCCGGTGAGGCTGCGCGACCGCACTCAGTAATCATTATCCAGTCTGCGGTCACAAGGGAAGTCGAGGAGCATGGAGCGCAACGTAGTGGTATCTAGACTGGATCAGGTGCCGGTCGCAGAGAACGAGATAGAGCTCGTGGAGCGCAAGGGCATAGGCCACCCCGATACGCTGGCCGATGGCATTGCCGAGGCGGTGAGCTGTTCGCTATGCAGGATGTACCTGAGCGAAGCTGGGGAGATATTGCACCATAACGTCGATCAGAATGAGGTCTCAGGAGGTCAGTCAGAGGTCTGGTTCGGAGGCGGGAGAGTGCTCGATCCGCCGTACATCATACTGCTGGGGCGGGCAGTGGAGGAAGCGATCCTGCCGGACCGCAGGATCAGGTTCCCGGTACGGGACGCTGCGGTAAAGGCCGCAAGGTCTTACCTGAAGGAGAACTTCCACGATCCCCGGCTGGTCAGCGACAGCGGCTTCAGCATCGCCGAGGACTGCATCGTCGATGCCCGCATGGGAAAGGGATCTCAGGACCTCATCCGAAACTATCAGCGGGAGGCCGCGAAATGCCCTCCCGCCCATCACGTATGCAGGCCGGCCAACGACACGTCGCTGGGCGTAGGCTATGCGCCGTTATCTGAAACGGAGCGTCTTGCCTACGATATGGAGCGTTTCATCAACGGGGAGGTGAAGAGCGTCCACGGGCTGGACGCCACGGGAAAGGACGTCAAGGTCATGGCCGCCCGGAAGGGGGAGCGGATCCATCTGACCATTGCCTGCGCCATGATCGCGTCGCGCATCGCCAGCGCGGCCGAGTATCGCAACCTGATAGAGCAGCTAGAATCGTTGTGCTCGCAGAAGGCGCACGACCTCACGGGGCGCGAGGTGGAGATATCGATCAATACGGCGGATGATCTGACGAGCGATGATCCCCATGATCGTTATCTCACCGTTACCGGGCTTTCCCTGGAGAACGGCGATGACGGTTCGGTGGGACGAGGGAACCGGGTCAATGGGCTGATCACCCCGTTCAGGCCGATGAGCACTGAGGCGGCGGCGGGGAAGAACCCGGTCACCCACATCGGCAAGCTCTACAACGTCCTGGCGGGACAGATCGCGTCCCGAATAATCGACGAGGCCGGGGATGACGTTCAAGAGGTCATGGTCCGCCTGCTGTCCCAGATCGGCAGCCCGATCGACCTGCCGGCCCTGGCCAGCGTTGAGCTCATCGTTCGCGATGAAGCAGCGTACCGGCGATGGGAGCGAAGGGCAGAGGAGATCGCCGATCGATCATTGGCCGACATCGAGGGACTCACTGGGCAAATCGTTAAAGGCTCAATAGGCTTATTCTGAGCCAACATGAGGCTCATCGTTCGTCCCAAGTATGGACCCCTCCATCGCTTTACCGACTACCATGTCTACAAGACCCTGTCGCTGCTGACCGACGGCAGGAGGAAGGGGAGGAAGCAGATGGCCGACCGCATCGGCCTGGGCGAGGGGAGCATGCGCACCATAGTCGAGTATCTTCGCGAAGAGGGCCTGGTGGACGTCAAGCAGACCGGCATCAAGATCACCAAGGCGGGCATGGACTTCATCTCACTGCTGCCGCTGCAGGTGTATACGCTCGAAGCTCCGGACATCTCGCTGGGAGAGCATTCGGTGGCGGTCCAGGTTAAGGGGGTGGCGTCCAGGGTGACGTCCGGCATGGAGCAGCGGGATCAGGCCATCAAGGCCGGCGCCGATGGCGCCACCACCGTGATCGTCAAGGGCGACCACCTCACCGTCCCGGTGGACTTCGACCTCGACCAGGACCGCCCGGAGACCGCGGGAGCGCTCCGACGGCTGTTCGACCTCAACGATGGCGACGTCATCATCATCGGGACGTCGCTGAACCTCCAGCGGGCCGAGGAAGGGGCGCTGGCGGCGGCGCTGGACCTGCTCTAGTCCTCTTTCAGCAGGCGGTTCAGCGATCCCGCGTCGGCAACAGGGGGAAGGCAGGTCCGGTCCCGGCACACGTACGCGGCTGTCCAGCTAGCATCCCGGTCCTTGACAGAAGGGCTCAGGCGCGACATTTCCGGGTCCCCGGACGCATGCACCAACACCTTGCGGGGGAGGAACCTTTTCCCTATCTCCGCCAGGAACGGCTCGATGTCGTCACGTTCTCCGGTCAGCGTAATCTCGGTGATCGGACCAAGCCGGAGGTCGACTGCGTTGAGGAACTGCGCATGGGCGTCCGGCGATCTAACTACCGATCCAGACAGCGCGTCCTCCGCTGCCTGGGCCGCCTTCAGGAACTCCTCGCGTCCCGTGACCGCATGCAGCGTCAGCAGCACTGTCAATGCGACCGAGTTGCCTGAGGGCAGCGCGCCATCGTACACTTCTTTCACTCGCCCCATCAGCTCGCCGCCGGCAGCGGCCTGAAAGAACCCTCCTTGGGGGTCCGAGAAGTCGGACATCATCAGTTCGGTGAGGCGGATGGCAGCATCCAACCATCGGGGGTCCGGGTCGGCGAAGTACAGCTCTATCAGCCCCCAGGCCATGAACGCATGGTCGTCCAGGAAGACCGGGCCTCCGGTCCTTCCGCCCCGGAAGATGTGATGGCGCCCCTTATCGTTCATCATGACGCCAAGAACGAACGATGCCGCCTTCCTGGCCGCATCGCGGTGGCGGTCGTCCCGCCAGGCGCCGTAAGCCTTGGCCAGCGCGAGGATCATCAGGCCGTTCCAGTCGGCCATGATCTTGTCGTCCAGGAACGGCGCCGTCCTGGCGCTCCGCCGTTCTAGCATCTTCCGCCTGGCGCGCTCCGACAGCTCGGAGCGGTCTCCTTCCAAACGCAGCACGTTTGTTCCTTCCTCCTCTCCATTCGGAACGTTGCCCTCGACGGTGACGCCGAACACCCTCCTGACCTCGGACATCTCATCGGATGTCAGGAACGAGGAGAGCTCTTCATCAGCCCATAGGTAGTACTTTCCCTCCACGCCCTCGCTGTCCGCGTCCTCGGCGGAGTAGAAGCCGCCCTCATTGGATGCAAGGCGTTCGATCACGTAGTCGATGATCTCCCTGGCGGTGCTCTCGAACTCCTTGTCATGGGTGACCTGCCAGCCTTCCACGTATGTGATGAGCAGCAAGGCCTGGTCATACAGCATCTTCTCGAAGTGGGGGATGGTCCAGCTCCTGTCCGTCGAGTAGCGATGAAAGCCTCCTCCCAGCTGATCGAATATTCCGCCCCGGCGCATCTCTTTCAGCGTCCGTTCGGCCATTTTCAGTGCTTCTTCCTCACCGGTCCGCTCCCAGTACCGGAGGAGGAAGGTCAGCCGGTGAGGCGTGGGGAACTTCGGCGCCCTTCCGAAGCCGCCATGCTTGACATCGTAGTTCATCTTCAGCCGGCCGTATCCTTCCATGAGCGATTCTATGCCCACGTCTCCCGCGGAGGATGGCTCGACAGCCGCCTTGACCGCTTGAGCCACCTTGCCAGACGTTTCGATGACCTCATCCCGGCGCTCCTTCCAGAACTGCGATATGATCGGCAGGATGGCCGTCAGTCCGGTCATCCCCTGTCTGCTGTCCTTGGGCAGATAGGTCGCGGCGAAGAACGGCCTGCCTTCAGGGGTGAGCATCAAGGTCAGGGGCCAGCCGCCCGTGCCCGACATCATCTGGGCGGCCGTCATATATAGGGCATCGATGTCCGGCCTCTCCTCGCGGTCGACCTTGATGCTGATGAAGCTCTCATTGAGGAGCGAAGCGACCTGGTCATCCTCGAAGGACTCCTCCGCCATGACGTGGCACCAGTGGCAGGACGAGTATCCGATGGACAGGAAAATCGGCCTGTCCTCCTCTCTGGCCCGCCGGAACGCCTCTTCCCCCCAGGGATACCAGTCCACGGGGTTGTCGGCATGCTGCAGGAGATAAGGGCTCCTCTCGTTCGCGAGGCGGTTGACCCCCTTGGACGCAGTGGTCGTCTCATGCTCGGTCATGGCGTTCGAAAAATCATCATAGTGCTGACTATTTCAAGGAACGTGCATGAAAACAGAGGGTAAGGGGTTTGAGCGCGTGTTATGGGCGGCTCAACCCCCCGTTTCTCCTCCTGAATATTGGGGCATGCCCCGAATCTCCGTTCGACTTGAACAGATAGTATTGAATCGATTCCGGTGTTATTTATAACCTACTAACGATTGTAAATAAAAAAGGGGAAGGAAGAGGTTTGCTCACTTGTCCCAGCATTCCAGCATGCCGGGTATGGTGCGGGAGGCCATCTGATCGAAGGTCTCGATGCCGGTGACCTTGGCGGCATACTCGCTGAGGGATGCGATGTCATCCCTCTCCAGCAGGTCGAGGCGGAACTTCCTGGAGCCGGCCAGAAGCTGCTTCAGCCCTTCACCGATCCTCTCCTCGAGGAAGGTGTTGAGGCCCACGGCACCCCACGGAATGTCCTTGCCCAGCACCTTGCCGGGGTAGTTCCTCTCGACGTCGCCGGACCTCACGAAGAAGTTGTGCGGATCCTCGGTGTATTCCGCGGCGAAGGCCTTGGGCAGTCTGCCCTCCGCCGCCAGCTTGGTGAAGTGCGTCGACTTCATGACCGCGGTTAGGGGCGCGCGGGCCATCGCCACGGCCTTCACAAGCGGACCGTCGCCCAGGTTGCTCATGGCGATCGCCTTGTAGACCTGGCTTTCGTTGGTGAACCCGCCAGCGAAGCAGATGTCAGGGACGAAGCGCCCCTGCTTCTTCAGTATCTTGGCCGCCAGCAGCACTTGGGCCTCCAGATGCACGGTGGGAGTGGACATCTCGTTCATCATGGGGACCGGGCTCATGCCGGTGCCGCCGCCCGCGCCATCAAAGGTCAGAAGGTCGATCTTCGCCTCTGACGCGGCCTTCATGGTGAACGCGACCACCTCCGGGCGGTAGGCGCCGGTCTTGAGGAAGACATACCTCGCGCCGGTGCCCCTCAGGTTCTCCACGTCCTCTACGAAGGTGCGGTGAGCGGGGAAACCAACCCTGGAGTGGCGCTCGAACGTCTTGAACGCGCCGGCCTTGAAAGCTTCCTGGACCTCGGGGTCCAGCGGGTCTGGGAGCACTAAGTAGCCGCGCTTCTTCAGCTCTATGGCCCTCTCCAAGGACTTCAGGCGCACCTCGCCGCCAATGGCCTTGGCGCCCTGCCCCCACTTCCTCTCTATGATATCGACCTCGAGCTTGCTGGTGACATAAGCGTCGACGCCGCCCCTCAGGTCCTCCACATTGGTCTGCACGGCGATATTGCCGAACTTGCCATCCCACAGGTCCCTGAACTGCGCGATCCGGTTCTCCATGTCGGGTGATCTGACGACCTTCCCTCCGGTGTACACCGAGGCGGGGTCCATGCCGCAAACGTTCTCGCCCACCACTTCGATTATGCCCGACATCGCTGAACCCTTGGCAAGACTGTTCCAGTTGCGCTTCGCCACCTCGGTTGAGCCTAGACCGGCGAGGACGATGGGGACCTTCAGGTCGATGGGCTTGCCCGAGTGGGTGGCGACCTGGGTGGTGACGTTCGCATTCTCGAAGAACGCCTTGTCGGGGTCAGGCTCCACCCCGTAGGCCCCCAGCAGCTCGGCGAGTATCTGGAAATGGGACCAGTCCAGAAGGTAGTTCTTGTTGGAGGCGGCAGTGGACTGCCCGAAGTATTCAGTGCTGGGGTACAGGACCTCCCTGCCGCGGAAGGCGCCCTTGCCAACCTCGCAGACCACGTTGCATTCCTCTATGCAGAGGGGACACATACCGCTGATCGGTGAGATGTCCTCCACCCTTGATCTCGTGCCCGTTGTGGACCTTGCGTTCTCGATCGATATCATTGATAATCCTCTCGGATCAGGACCATTGTCCGTTCTAATGGAGGATATACAGCTCGTGTTGATAATCTTTGAGGTGCCTTTAATTTTATGTATATGTCTATCATATCATCGAAATGATGAACATATAGTCTTGATATCTGTAATTATCTAGTAATATAATTAGGTATATTGGCATATCATAGACAAATAGCACATTCTGACCAATAGACATAACGACGTGGTAATCGCGGTGAGATATTCATTTCGCTAATAATCAATGAGATAATGTTCGAATGTTCACCTAGTCTCTCCTCCGGACAATAAAGGCAGCCGCGCCATGCGCAGGTCGATCAATCGTAACACGACATCTGTCTCGTCTGGCATTTCCCATCATCATAATGATGAGTCGGTCATCGGTTCCTATAGTGCCAGGGTTCCCAATGCCCGAAAACGACAGATATAATAATCTAGAAATATACTTCACCTGCTGAGGCAGACCTATGGTCGACATCAAGGAAGAGAACGGAAAGAGCACGACGACGCTCGTGATCGAGACGATCGTGGGGCTTATGACCGCCGCGTTCGGTTTCGTGGCAGCTCTAGCGTGGAACGATGCCATCCAGACGGTCATAAGGACCGCATTCCCGGCCGAGGACGACCCAACTGGGAAGCTGATCTATGCGGTCATCATCACCATCATTGCGGTCATCGCCATCATCCTCATCGGCAGGGTGCTAGCGAAATACCAGGCGAGGGACAAGAAGAAGAGCCGCAAGTAAACCATTCCCAAAATCCTTTCTTCCTTTTCCGCCACGTGGCCGTAAGAGGAAGGTTTTATTTCGCACTCGGCCCTCACCGTCCGCTGGTATAAGCATGAATGATCCAATGGCGAACATGACGGCATGGCAGAAGGCCAAGGAGGTTCTCAGGATCGCATATACGCTCCCATTCTTCCTGGCATCGGTGGCCGGCGTCGTGTTCGCGCTGACCGTCAGGCCTGAATGGCTCATCGCCGTCATCATCCCGCTGGACGTGCTGGTGCTGTCCCTGTTCGTGAACTTCTCCAATGACTACTTCGATCACAAGAGCGGAGTGGACGAGCTGAGGTTCAACCAGGACAGGGACCCCGAACTTCACAAGGAGCTTCTGGAACTGTTCGATCAGAAGGTGTTCTGGTCCGGCAACTCGCTGGACCGCGGCATCATCACCGAAGCTCAGGGCAAGGCGCTAATGCTCGTCCTGGTGGTGCTGGCGGTCCTTCTATCCATCCCCATCCTGCTGTACGGGGGGTGGATGGTCGTCGCGCTGGGCCTGATCGCCCTTGCTCTCGCGTTCTTCTACACCGCGCCCCCTGTCAACCTGGGCGCAAGAGGCCTGGGAGAGCTGGATGTGTTCATCGCATTCAGCATGATGGTCTTCTTCTCCTACTTCGTCATAGTCCAGGAGTTCTCACTTACGGTGCTGTTCATATCTCTCGCCGTCGGCCTGGGCGCTATGATCATGCGTATCGCCGATGAGGCGCCCGGACACCCGTCGCATGTCGAGAAAGGAGAGAGGAACCTTGTGGTCCGGGTCGGCCTGAATAACCTGGTCCGCCTGGAATCGTATCTAGTCGTGCTGGTCTACGTGTTCGTCGGCCTGGCCGCTCTGACCGATCCGTACTTCGCGATACTGTTCCTCGCGCTGCCGATAGCGATCAAGGCTCTTCGCGTCCAGAGAAAGATCGACCGCTTGCGGTTCTGGAGGCCCATCCCGATGTTCCTCCTGCAGACCATAACCCTGGAGCTGCTCACCGTGGCGGCTTTGATATTGCGAACCTTGACATACTGAAGATGGTGCCGATGTTGCCGGCCGTGATGAGGCGATATTCGCGTACCGCATCGAAGCCGCAGTCCCGGCACGACTCGACGCCGCGCATCGGGCATCCATAGTACTTGGAGCCGTCGGGGAGCATGAAGCTTGAAACCCAGTAGGGGCACCTGTCGGTGTAGTCCGTTATGAGCAGCTCCTTCAGCGCGCGCTTGCTGTTCATGATCGGTAGCCCTTCCTTCTTTAGCCGCAATGCTTCCTCGACCACCGCCTTCTTCTCCTCGAGAGTTAGCGTATGTTCGGCTGGTGGAGGGGTCTGGAAGTTGAGCATCAGTCCTCGTATCTGCGGCGTCCTCATGGCAACCTCGGCGGTCTCTCTGACCACATGCATGTTACCCTTGCTGACCGTCATGTTGGCAAAGATATTAGGATGCGTAGTCCGTCCCAGGTTCTCCATCAGCTTGTCGTACACCCCGGGCGAGCGGATGCGGTCATGAACATCCTTCGGGCCGTCAAGCGAGACCGAGATGGCCTCGCTGTCCTCTATGATGCGCCCTGTTCCGTTGGTGGTATAGCCGGTCGTGTAGTAGCCGATGCGCTTCGCTTCCGCGATCAGGTCCCCGAATGTCCTGTCGCCGTCCTTCCAGATGGTGGGTTCGCCCCCCTCGAAGAACACGATGCGAGAGCCTTTACCGTACTCCGACCGTAGTTCCCTCGTTGCAACCTCCCATGACATCGAGGGCGGCCCGGTGATCTTTCCCTCGTTTGCGGTCACGGCGCAATGAGTGCATCGCAGATTGCACGCATAATGAATGACCATGGTATTGACCAGAGGCTTCTTCTTTCCGAAGATGGAGCTGATGTACCATCCAGCATAGTGGGAGAACTGACGGACCGGGGATACTGGGCTCATTATCCGTTCGAACAACTGGCCAATATAATAAAGTTCGCCGCACGCGGCATATTTGCCGCGATGACGCATTAACGCCTGCCTTCCCGCTGGTCCGGCAGGAACGCCGCCACCGCGGCCAGCACGGGACCGATGACCCATCCTGACCAGGAGAGCAGGCCCAGTGCTGCTACTGCCAGTAGGGCTAGTCGAGACCGTGGCGTAAATGCGACACCAGTGGCGCGATGTGCCATCCTCAAGGTAACGATGCCCAGCAGCAGCGGGACGAGGGTGAAGGCCACGCTCAGGGCTGCAGCCGGTTCCAACTCCCCTACTTGTAGCAGCTTGCTCGCCGTCTGAAATCCGAAGGTGGCCGCGGAGGCGATCATGAGCGAACCGGAGAGAGCGAGGAGCAGCCACCTAGCATCCATCCTTCTCTCGGAACCCCGTAGTCCCAACGACGATGCGGAGAAGCCGATGAGGAAGGCCACCGTCCCTGGCAGCAGGATGGCCCACCACTGCTGCCCCTCCCATCGGTACACCGTCAGCAGCGAGAAGGGTGTGGTCAGCCATTCGCTCAGGGTGAACGATTCTGTCTTTCCCACCACCAGGCCGTACTCGCCGCCGTCCGAGTCGTCGTAAACTGCCACATAGTAGTCGCCATCCGCAGGGGCCGTTATCTCGATCCCGGCCATTTCATAGAATGTGCTGGGCGAGAACGGCTCGTACACCAGATGTGATGGTTCCTCAGAGCCGATGACGATGTATCCCCCGTCTGCCCTTTGGACCTGCGAAGGAAAGGCATCGTCATGCTCGAGCCCGGGTCCCATAAGCACAATGTCTGGGGCGAAACCCCGATCACCCTCGGAGGCTGGGACGATGAGCCCCAGTGAGATGAGATCACCCTCCTTCAACGACATCCTATAGTAGTCGACATGACCCGGACCGTCATATGTTGTATAGATCACCCATGACTTGGTAGGATCATCCACTTCCCTTGCTTCGTTCAAGCCTCCCCCGCCCCCTCCGAAAAGGGGCACATGAGCGACGACGGAGGTCGCGACGAGGGCGATGAGCATGACTGTCAGGGCAAGGTATGGATAGCCCAAGCGCGCCATTCAGGGATTATGTGGAACCCTGGGGCATTAAAGCTTACCCATCATAGATTGGTATTCGCGGCGGCGGACGATGAGCAATCACGAACACATATGCTAGGGAGCAATGCGCATCCGTGCATCTAGATCCAGTCGGTATCGCCGAGCATTATGTGCGCCCTTAGTCCCGGCCGCCTGAGATCATCCAATGCCGGAGCATTACCGCCGACCGCCTTGCAGAGAAGGCGAAGTTTCCTTTCGGTCACTAGCGGCGTCCGTACAATAAAACCTGCCCGGACCAGGAACGGAACGAGCGGATGGTCCGACGGGATCCATGTCTGGACGCCGTCGATGTTCTCCACCACGGCGATCCTCACCGCCTCCGCCACCAAGCTCTGGGCCACCGCCGGACGGTCGAGGTCTGCCATCAGGTCCACGATGTCCATGTAGCGGGGACCGTCGTCCGAGTAAAGGCGCACGATCGCACATCCCGCCGTCTGGCCATCGACCGTGGCCACCAGCGTCCTGAACCTTCCCCCGTCAGGATCGGTATATCTCCAATCGAGGTAGTCGCGATCGTGTCGAAGGGTCAGGTCGAAGTTGGCCTCGAACCTTTCGGTCATCTGATCGATGTCGGCCGGGAACAAGCTCACCTCCTTCACCATCCCCGGGACCGACCGGCGGGCCGGAGATCTCAGCGCCAGCATCGCCCGGTAGGCCGCCTTCTTGATGGGCCCCAGGCTCACCTGGTCGAAGAACATGGATGGATTGGTTATCAACTGGTATTGTGAGAACTTCAGCGGTGCCTCCCAAAATCCTCTCTTGGTCACCAGTCGGTAGCCGATCTCGGATGGGAATGCGTACAGGAGCTCAATGCCATCAGCGGCGGCACGCTCCTCCACGCGCTCCATCATCCTCTCGGCCAGGCCGTTGCCTCTATATTCCGGGCGGGTGTACAAGTCACCCAATTGTCCACTGCCCACTGCCTTCCGGTCGATGAGAAGCGAAACCGGACTGGCGGAAGCATGGGATACTGCTTTTTCCCCTGACCAGGCCGCGTATCCCACGGACCCCCGTCCTGGTTTTCTAATGTATTTCCAGTCCCAGTAGTCGGCGACGCTGCCGGTGTGCTCGAACCCAGGCCAGTCCATGACCTCTTTGAAGAACAGGACCAACCCCTGACGATCCTCTGGCAGGACCGGTCTGGTATGAACAGATAGCATAGCAGATGACCAATTGAAGCATATTTACGGGAGGAACGGTGATTTAACTTCTCGCTGCAATGGCACGCCGGGGGAATGGTGCTCCGGCAACCGGAGAACAGCAAAGCCGCCGGGAGCATTGCGCCGTCTGTTACTTGCACTATGTCGGGAGAAAGAACGGGCAGCGCGATCCCGTAGGATGCAGCCGACGCGGACCATAGAAACCTTTCCAGTTCAAAGCCGGGGAAATGCTGGAGCGCAGACTAAGGACGCCCCGATAATGGATCAGGATCGTTCTTCAACCATCCGTCTGATGACCTAGCTCTCAGCTTCCGGGAGGGGAGGCAGTCCTTCGATAATGGAACTCGGCTTCTATGTTTTTTAAACCATCACATCGTTATGTGGCCGAGGGTTTCAATTGTCTGACATCCGCCAGAGGGTTGACGAGGACCGGGGCGTCCTGAAGAAGATACAGAACTTCGTGCCCGGGTTCCGGGGGTACAGGAGGAGAGAGGACCTTCGCGACGCTGACCGCATGCTCCGCGCCCAGATCGCAGGGCATCTGGGTTCCGTGCGCCAGGGTCTGGAGGACTCCCGGTCACTGATCATCGGAGGGTGGAACTCCAAAGAACTGGAGCTTCTCGGCGGGGTCATATCCCAGTTAAAGAAGGTGGAGGGCCAGGTGGCCCATGCGGAGACCGGCTATTCCGGGTTCGTCGCTGATATCGAGGTCAAGGAGGACCAGATCTTCCGGCTATACGATTTCGATGCCTCCATGATCGATATGATCGGGGAGATGCGCGCCTCGCTCGATGCCATCAGAACATCGCTCGCGTCGCGTGACAGCGTCCAGGCCCAGCGTGACATCCTGGCGATGAGGACGCTGATCAATAACTTCGAGTCGCAGTTCGACAGGCGGCTCAGGGTGATCACTGGAACGGAGGTGTGATAGATGTCCCTCATAGGTGCAGAAACTTTCAAGTGGGAGGATGGCGACAAGCGCGGCAACATAATGTTCCGCCTCCCCCGGAACATACGCTGGAACGATAACATAGTGGTAAGGGAGGACGAGATCGCGGTGTTCTACCGGGACGGAAAGGTTCTCGGCTACATCGACCGTCCGGACCGTTATGCGCTGTCCTCGCTGAACGCCCCCATCGTGGGCAAGATCGTACAGGCCCTGTCGGGCGTTCAGCAGCAGGCCGAGGTAATCTACCTGCAGAAGCGCGTCTTTGACGGGAAGTTCGGCTCCAAGCAGCCCTACCAGTTCAGGGACCCTGAGTTCGGGGTCGTCAACCTTCGAGTGTTCGGGGAGTTCCGTTACAAGGTCTCATCCCCGGAGAACTTCGTCAATCAGTTCGTTGGTACGTTCAACTACGCCACCTCCGCTGAGGTGGAGGACCGTATCAAGGAACAGATGGTCGTCCTCATCTACAACATCCTGGGAGAGATGAAGTCCCAGGGGATGGGAGTGGCCGATCTCGCGGCCAGCCTGATGAACATCGAGCAGGGCGTCCTGACCAAGAGCGACGACCACTTCGGCATGTACGGGCTGGACGTCGACAAGATCTCCGGGCTGTATATCTCCCTGCCAGAAGAGGTGCAGCGGGCGGTGGACACCCGCGCCTCCATGCAGGTGCTCGGAACGAACTACATGGGCTATCAGACCGGGCAGGCCATGCGGGAGGCGGCCTCCAATCCATCGGGCGGAGCGGCCGGGGCCGGCGTCGGCGTCGGGGCCGGCATCGGGATGGGATGGACCATGGTGGACCAGATGCGCGGCGGGCAGGGGCAGCAGGCCCCCGCAGGAGGCGGGGCGGGAGGCTCGCCCCCTCCTTTCGGCCCTACTGTCAAGTGCCCTAAGTGCGGGACCATGAACCCACCTACCAACAAGTTCTGCTCGGAGTGCGGTCATCGGTTCGAACCTGACAAGAAGTGCCCCAAGTGCAATGCCGACGTCCCCGGAGGAGCCAAGTTCTGCCCCGAGTGCGGCAATCCCATGGGCGAGCGCAAATGTCCCAAGTGCAATGCTGACGTTCCGGCATCGAGCAAGTTCTGCCCTGATTGCGGAAACCCCATGCAGTGAGGCTTCCGAATGGCCGAGATCAAGTGCCCCAAGTGTGCTGGCCCGGT
>DATD01000027.1:0-38120 GCA_002504525.1 Methanomassiliicoccus sp. UBA345 | reverse complement strand
TACATCGACCGCTCCGGCGCCGGATTCTACTACGCCATTCCGTTCAAGCTGTCGGAGAGCGACGCGGTCGGGACGTTCAAGAGATGGGCCGGCGGCTCTACCAAGGCCAAAGGCCTTGACCGCCTGGCCCAGGTGACCAAGGTCGGAAAGGATTACTTCCCCGTGTACATGTTCCGCCGGGACATCGACGGCAGGGAGGAAGTGCTCCTGGAGCCTGCAAGCTCGACCATACTGCCTGGCCTTCATCAGCTGAAGCTACCCGGCGGGGACCTCCAGATATTCGATGCCGAGTTTAACACCAGCGGGGCCGACGTCGCCAAGCCGGACATCGCCATGACCCACTATCTCACCGCGCTGCCCGGCAAGGCCAAGGAGCAGAGCCTGGTCTACTTCCCGATCTGGAAGATCGAGTACAAGTTCAAGGGGCAGAACTACCTGGTGGTGGTGGACGCCTCCTCCTCGGAGGTGTTCGCTTCCTCGTTCCCCACGCGCAGCTCCATGGCATACCTCGCGGTATCGATACTGGGGTTCATGGCCTTCGTCGCCGAGGGACTGCTGGCAACGGTGAACCTCATCCTGGGCGCAGCCCTCATGGCTGTCACCGTGGCGGCGGTGTTCGCCGCGTCATTGTTCGTGGCCAGGAGGCTGTGATATGGGCGACCGATTGTCGGTAGGACTGAGCTGCCCCTCCTGCGGCGGGGCCATCTCGGTGAGCGAGGGAGAGAGCTCGGTGAACTGCCGCTACTGCGGCTCCACTCTATACATCGAAGGTGACAACGGCGTCAGCACCGTCGCGTTCAAGAACCGACTGGACCGGAACGCTGCGATCAATGCCCTGAGGGTGTGGTGGAAGAAAGGCCTCAAAGCACGCGATCTGAAGACGACCGGAAACATCACCGAGGTATACCCAATCTATCTGCCGTTCTGGAGCATAGAGACCAGGGTGGCAGGGTGGGTATGCGGTTACGAGGAGAAGCACACCACCGATTCCAAGGGGAACACCCGCACCGAGAAGGTATACAAAGAGGAGATGGTGCTCATGGACCTGCCGTTCTCGGAGATTGCCTGCGACCCCGGGGATCTGGGGATCCGCTCACTGCGAAACTTCCAGGGCGAGGCATCCTTCGAGGACCTGGACCTGATACCGACCTTCGAGTCCACCACCAGCCGCGATGACGCTATCGAGCACGCCAAGGCCGATGCTGTGGCCAAGGGAAGGAGGAGCGCCGACGTGCCGAACATCACATTCGAGAGCCTCCATGTGCTGGTTCGCAAGCTGAGCATGATCTACTACCCCGTATGGGTCGCCCGATACACCTACCAGGACAGGATGTACATCGCCACCGTGGACGGCGTCACCGGGCAGATGCTCAGCGGCCGCGCACCGGGCGATGCCCTCTACCAGAGCCTGGCCGTCACGGCCGGCACATCGATCGGAGGGCTGGCGGCGGCAGGAGGGATCATGGCGGCCATCACATTCCAGTCGGAGATCGGCATCGCCGGCGTGATACTCGGCCTCATCGTTCTGGGCGCCACCTACTGGTTCTTCCGCCACGGCTCTGAGATCATCCAGGGCGACTTCCCAGACCGGAAGTCAATGCCCGGGATGAAGAAGGGGCAGGACCTTGGCAGTTACTTCAAGGAGATGAGCAGATGAAGGTCACGCAGGTCAAGTGCCCGAAGTGCGAGCTGCCGCTGTACATGGAGCAGCAGGATGAGTTCTTCTACTGCTCCCATTGCGGCACCATCCACACCCGGGAGATGCAGAGGGTGGAGCGCATACCCTATGAGATCGCTGATTTCAGGGACAGCACTCCGGCCGATAACCGCATATATGTCCCGTTCTGGAGGCTGCTCACCGACTTCCGCATCAAGTCGCAGGATGTCAGGGGTGGATTCTTCGGCAAGATGGGGCAGGCCTTGAAGGGCGGCGACAGGGGCGGGGCCCTGTACATCTTCGTACCGGCAGCGCATCTGGAGACGCCGGCGTTCCGCTATTGGTCGGTGAACCTGACCATCAACAATCCCCGCTATGGCACGAGGAACGATTTCGGCGGGACCAAGCGAATGCCGGCCGCCACCAACCGGGAGGAGGCCATCGAGCTCGCCGACTTCGTGGCCGTGACGCTTGAGGCCGAGAAGCCGGGCACTCTGCAGTACCTCGACTACTCCCTCACGGTGAACGAGGCCAAGGTCGTGTACCTGCCCTTCGTGTCCAGTCCCTCGGGGCTGCACCTGGCGCTGTGACTTGCCCGATATGGGTCATCATTATCCTGTTAGGGATAAGGAGCGACCCCCTTTCCCCGGGGAGGCTGGCCTCCCCGGCATATGTTTTTAAGGTCGCCCGGACTTAAACCTAGCATGACCGGAGCTGAGCTTGGGCTCATAATGATCATCATAGGCATCATATTGTTACTTGCCGAGATCTTCGCGCCCGGAGCCTTCATGGTCGTTCCCGCGACGGTCCTCATCATTCTTGGGGCCATCGGCATGATCGCCCCGGACATCCTCTTGAGCTGGTGGTCGCCGGTGATCGCCGTGCTCCTGATCGTCCCCATGACGCTGATAACCGTCAGGATGTATCAGAAGCTGTCACCGCCGATGCCGCCCACGACCACGGTGGCGACGTCCCTCATAGGTCAGGAGGGCATTGTCGTCACTGAGGTGTGCCCCAACAACCTGAAGGGGAAGGTCAAGATCCAGAGCGACGTGTGGAGCGCTACCGCCGATCAGGCGATCCCTGTGGGGGCGAAGGTCCTGGTCGTGCACAGCGAGGGAGTGCACGTCAGAGTGAAGAAGATCGGGGATGCCCCTGCATCCCCCGAATGCAAGTGAGGAGCTGAGACAATGGTAGAGCCGATATCGATCGCACTGGTGATCTTCGTAATTATCGCAGCCATAGCGATATTGATCACGGGGATCAGGATAGTCAAGCCGTATGAGCAAGCCATCTACGTACTTCTGGGTTCGTATAAACGAACATTGAACCCAGGGTTCAATTATGTGTTCCCGCTGATAAGCGAGGTGACCAAGCTCGACCTCAGGACGCAGGTGCTGGAGGTCCCCAGCCAGGAGGTCATCACCAAGGATAACTCCCCCACCCATGTGGACGCCATCATCTACATCAAGGTCATCGACCCCAAGAAGGCGTACTTTGAGGTCACGAACTACCGCTCCGCTACCGTCTACCTCGCCCAGACCACCCTCCGTTCCATCATCGGCGACATGGAGCTCGACGACGTGCTGTCGTCCCGCGAGAAGATCAACCTGCGCCTGAGGGACACGCTCGACGAGGCAACCGACAAGTGGGGCGTCAGGGCCGAGGCGGTGGAGATACGCGAGGTCGACCCCGCCCCCAAGGTCAAGATGGCCATGGAGGAGCAGACCTCCTCGGAGAGGCTCAGGAGAGCGGCTATCCTGCGGGCCGACGGCGAGAAGCGCGCCGCCATCCTGTCCGCGGAGGGCAGCAAGAGGTCCCGCATCCTGCAGGCCGAGGGCGTTAGACAGTCCAAGGTCGTGGAGGCCGAAGGTGAGAGGCTTGCCATCATCCTGCAGAGCCAGGGTGAGGCCCAGAAGCTTCGCATCCTGTCGGTCGGGGCGGCCCCTCTGGACTCCAAGGCGCTGACCGTGCTCTCGATGCAGACCATGCAGAGCCTGGGCATGTCGGACAGCACCAAGTGGATCATACCCTTCGAGATCACCAAGGTCCTGGAGGGCATGTCCGAGTACATGGGCGTTGGCCGCCAGACCCCTGCCAGGGACGTGACCGACCAGAAGGACATCGAGGCCGCGGTCGGAACCCCGGAGGACGTCCTCGGGCCGATACCTTCCCATACCGAGCTCAAGGCTGAGCTGAAGCAGCTGGAGGTCGATATGGGCAGGGAGGTCAAGGAGAGCGAGGCGGTCGGCGAGTCCGGCCGCGTAAAGCCGGTCGAGTGATACGGCCCTCTTCCAAACCATTTCCAAAACTCTTTCCTTTCTTCTATTGCTTCCCTTTACTTCTCTCGTCCATCAATATTGTACTGGCTAGAGCCGTACCGTTACTTGTTAGCTGGTCATTCTAGCCATTTTTTATATTACGCCTCTATCTAGCCGACGCGGCGCTGTCCGTACTGTGAGGAACATGACGATCATAAGTTGCGAGAAATTGACTAAGACCTATCAGACCGGGACCATAACGGTCAACGCCCTTCGAGGGATCGATCTTACCATAGACAAGGGGGAGATGGTCGCCATCATGGGACCCTCGGGCTGCGGGAAGACCACGCTGCTCAACTGCCTCAGCGGCATCGATGAGGTCACTTCCGGAAGGATCCTCATCGAGGGGAACGACCTCACCGCAATGGATGATTCGGCGAAGACCAGCTTCCGCGCCGCCCGCATGGGTTTCATATTCCAGTTCTACAACCTTCTGCCCGTGCTCACGGCGGTGGAGAACGCCGAGCTTCCCCTGCTCATCTCCGGCGCCCCAGCCGACGAGGCCAGGAAGAGGGCGTTGTCGCTCCTGGACGCCGTGGGCCTGTCCCATCGCGCTCAGCAGCGGCCCGCGTCCCTGTCGGGGGGAGAGAGGCAGAGGGTCACCATCTCCAGGGCGCTGGCCAACACCCCGGCCATCGTTTGGGCCGACGAGCCGACCGGCGACCTGGACAAGAAGACCTCTGACGAGATAGTGGCGCTGATGCGCCGCCTTAACAAGGAGAATGGCCAGACCTTCGTGGTGGTGACGCACGACCCCGAGGTGGGGGCCAAGTGCGACCGCATCATCCACATGAGGGACGGCAACGTCGTGAACCAGAATGGGCTGGTAAGCGATGTCACCGACGACATCCGGCAGCTGGGGTGATCTCGTGTCCCGCCTCAGGACGGCGGTCGCGGCCGCCGCTTACGTCATTGCCCTGCTGGCATCCCTGTTCCTGATGCCGACGATCTACGCGCTGGCAGCCGTGCTGCTGCTGACCGTGCTGTTCGTGCTGTTCGACGCCATGGGCAACCGCATATTGTTCAAGATGGCCGTCCGAAACGTGGTCCGCAGACCGGGAACGACGGTGCTGGTGCTTGCCGGCCTGATGGTCGGCACCGCCATCATCTCCGCCACCATGGTGGTTGGGGACACGTTCGACAGCATGATCGTCGGCGAGGTCTCCGATGGCTATGGCGAGGCAGACTTCATCATCGCTGGTCAGGAGAACGGGGATGGGCTCTACAACGCATCTGACGTCTCATCGATCAGGGACCAGCTTCTCTTGATCGACCACGTTGACTCGGCTGAATGGTTCTTGGCGGCAGGGTCCGGGATCAGGAACCTCCAAAGCGGGGTCACGCTGCCGACCGTCTCGATCTATGGCCTGACGTCCGCCGCCGTCTCCGGTCTGGGCGGCTTCATATCGACGGACGGCACGCCCATCGGCGTGCTGCCTGCCGATGGACATATGTTCGTCAACGAGGACCTCGCCCGCATACTGGACCTCGCGCCCGGTGATGTCGTCACACTCAGCGCCACGCCCTCCCTGGGCGATGAGCCGATCACTCTTGACCTGACCGTTGAGACTGTCGTGGCTGGAAAAGCGATAGGGGGCATGGGGGGCAGCAGGAACGTGTTCCTCGACCTCGCCTCCGCCCAGCAGCTCCGCGGCCTGCAGGACGGCGTCAACGCCCTGGCGGTGAGCCTCGATGCGGCAGGACGAGAGAGCCCCAATGTCACCAGGGATGCCATTGCTGCGGCGCTCGCAGAACCGGACAATCAGGCGCTGGGCCTGGAGATCGACGGCGACCGCGCGATGGACATGGAGGATGGCCGCGCCAACGTGTCGATGTTCACCTCCCTGTTCCTTGTCTTTGGTTCGTTCTCCATAATCGCCGGCGTCGTCCTGATCGTCAACATCTTCACGATGCTGGGCGAGGAGCGCAAGAGCGAGATGGGCATGTCCCGGGCGGTGGGGATGCAGCGCCGCCATCTGCGCAAGCTTTTCATCTACGAGGGATTGATATACGCTCTGGCCACCTCGGCCATCGGCTCAGCGGTCGGTCTTCTGCTGGCGTACGGCCTCATCAACGCCGTGAGCATGATCGTCGACCTAGGGGACGTGGCCATCGCGGACTACTTCTCCTTCACACCGACCTCGCTGCTGATCGCCTACCTTGCGGGCTTCCTGCTGACCATGGTCTCCATCTACGGCGTTACCCGGCGCATCTCCAACATGAACATCGTGAGGGCGATACGCAACATTCCGGAGCCTCTTCGATCGCGCGGCGACAAGCAGGCATTCCGTCTCGGACTTCTGCTCCTGGCGATCGGAGCGGCGATCATGTACGCCGGAATGTCGTCCGAGACGCTCGGAGTGGCAATGGGCGGCCTCTCGCTCATGACCATGTCCATCGGCCTCATTGGCCGGAGGTTCGTCGGCGACCGCATCGCGTGGACCGTTGCGGGCCTTCTCACCCTGCTCCAATGGATGCCCGGCATCGAGATCTTCCCCTACGTTGGAAACATCGAGATGTTCGTCCTGTCCGGCGTGTTCATGGTGACCTCCTTGCTCATCGTCGTGATGTTCAACTCCGACCCCATCGTGGCGGTCCTCACCAGGCTGCTGCGCGTCAAGGGCGGGTACAAGGCAGTGCTCAAGACGGCGGTCTCGTACACTCTCAGGGCGAAGGGGCGCACCGCCATGAGCATGTTCATCTTCGGCCTGGTCATCTTCACCGTGACCACGCTTTCCATGATGTCCGGCATGCTGGGGGTCGGCATCCCCAAGATGATCGACGATACCTCTGGCGGCTTCGACGTGATCGCCTTCTCATGGGCCCCCGTGGACATGTGGGCGGAGATCAACGGCACCGACGGCTTCGTCGACCCGGCGAACATCACGGACATCGTTCAGCTGACGATGGGGGGACCGACCTTTACCATCCCGTTATCGATAACGCCTTCGGAGGAGGAGCCTCGGCAGTTCGGGTACAACGCCATAGGCGTGGTTCCTGCGCTCTATGAGCGTGGGAACTATCCGCTGGCCGACTGGAACCGCACTCTATATCCGACCGAAAAGGACGTGTGGCTCGCGGTGCAGAACGATCCCACGCTGGTCATCCTCGACGGGTCCGCCCTGCCTAATGACCTCGATGGGACGGGCATGAGCATCAACGCCGGCCCCTTCCAGGGAGTCGCCATCGGTGACCAGGTCAACATGACCGGGAGGATGGGAGACGATCATTCGCTGACCATCATCGGCTTCATGGAGCAGAGCTCGTTCAGCGGGGCGTACATGAATCGGGAACTCGTTGCCGAGGCGTCCGGAATGAACGGGACGAACCTGTTCATGATCAAGCTGGTGGACGGCGCCGACGGAGAGAAGCAGAGCCTCCTCCTGCAGAACCAGTTCTGGGCGCAGAGGCTCACAACCATTCCGATCAGCTCCATGGCCCAGGACGCCGTCGCGCAGATCAACGGCATCTTCGACCTCATAAAGGCGTTCCTGGCGATGGGGCTCATCATCGGGATCACCGGGCTGGGCATCGTGACCATCCGCTCCATCCATGAGCGCAGGGTCGAGATCGGCATGATGCGTGCGATCGGATACACGAAACGGATGATCGTGGCCAACTTTGCCATGGAATCCGCTTTCGTTGCGATCCTCGGCATACTGATAGGGACCTTCCTGGGCATCGTCGTCGGTTATGAGCTCTGGGGCAGCGCCTTCAGCGACATGGGCATCGATTTCATGGTGCCGTGGGCGCCGATCCTGCTAGTGGGCCTCGGGGCCCTGGCCGCCACCCTCCTGACGGTCCTGCCCGCCGCCCGCGGAGCTAGCAAGGTCTCACCGGCCGAGGTGCTTCGCTTCGAGTGAGCGCAAACAAACCCTTTCCCCGCCCTTTCTAAAACCGCCCTTCGGCAAAAGCGGCCAAAAAGGTGATGTGGGTGAAGCTCCCACTAGCCCATCATGGAGCGGTTGAGCATCGAAGCGGGCGATGCCCTTAAAGGCCGGCTAAGATCGCTGGTAGAACAGCTGCGGGAGGGCGGCCCAGGCGTGCAGGAGAAGTCCTTCCGCAGGTTCATGGAGGACCTCGACCCCTTCGAGGTGGAGGAGGCCGAGGAGCAGCTGGCCGCCGAAGGCTGGACTCGCAGCGACATGATGGTGCTGTGCGACGCCCACGTGAGGTACATGGAAGACGTCACCGAGAACGAGGAGGCGTTGCTTGAGATGCCCGGTCATCCCATTCACACTCTAATGGAGGAGCATGTCCAGATACTGACAGCCGTGGAGGAGGCGAGGGAATCCGCCGGACGATTGGCAACGGGTGAGGGCGATCCGACCGACCGGGAACGGATGCTGAACCTTGAGTCCTTCTTCGACGAGGCGCAGAAGCACTTCCAGCGGGAGGAGAACGTGCTGTTTCCTTATCTGGAGAGGCATGGCATCACCGGACCGCCGGCCAGGATGTGGGCCGAACATGATGTCCTCCGCCGCAAGGAAAAGGAGATCGCCGTGCTGGTGCGCGATCTCGAAGAGGGCGGGGACGAGACCGATCGATTGATCTGCTCGATCGCCCAGCTGCTGTCGCTCCTCAACGCCCACTTCTACAAGGAGAACCATGTGCTGTTCCCTCAGGCGCTCAGCGTGATCGATGTGCTGGAATGGAACGAGATGCGCCGTCAGTTCGATGAGATCGGCTGCTGTTCGTTCATCCCGCATCATGCTCAGATGGGCTTCCAGATCATCGTTCCTGCAGAACCGGCCGTGACGCGCGGCGGCGAGGTCGTGCTGCCGACCGGGCGGCTGGCGGCCGAAGAGATCGAGATGCTGCTCAACGCGCTCCCGGTCGAGATAACGTACGTGGGGGAGGACGACCGGGTGAAGTACTTCTCCGCCCCATCTGGACGTGAACGCATCTTCGTCCGCACCGAGGCGGTGATAGGCCGGCAGGTGCAGAACTGCCATCCGCAAAAGAGCGTTCATCTGGTCAAGCGAATCGTGGAGGACTTCAAGTCGGAAAAGAGAGAAGAGGCAGAGTTCTGGATCGACATGGGCGGCAGGAAGGTGCACATACGCTTCCGGCCTCTGAGGGACAGCAAGGGCGAGTACCGCGGGGTGGTGGAGGTCGTTCAGGATGTTACCGGCATCAAGAAGCTGGAGGGGCAGAAGCGTCTGCTCGACGAAGCATGAAAATGTAAATAGACCAGGCGGCGATGTGGTGCCGATGACCACTGCGCCCGATGTGCTGAAAGGCCGGCTGATGTTCCTGCAGAGCGAGAATCCCTCCCTTACGTTCGAGGACGACCGGATGGAGACGGAGTATGGGGAGCGATGCCTGATCAGGGTGTTCGACAGCAGCGACAACGTGATCGCCCTGGAGTTCATAGAGCCGGAGGAGCTGTGGCAGGACCCCGATGCTGTGGAGGAGTACATCGAGACGGCGGTCGAAGGCATAGAGGTCACCGTCATCGTCCCTTCCGCGGAGAAAGCGGATGCGGAGGGGGCACTTCGCCAGGATGCCGGGGATCAGGTGCGGGTGCTCGGCTACGACGAGATCGGTTCCTCGCTCCGATACGGTCCAGCCTGAGCGATATAGGGACGGTTATTTCGCCCCTCCCAGGGGCATGTATTTATCGGACTAGTCCATTTTTCCGGCCGTCATGAGCGAGGATTGGACCGAGTCATATCGCCCCAGCGGCCTGGATGAGGTGGTCGGCAACCCTAAGGCGGTGCAGGACCTCAGGAACTGGGCGCAGTCCTGGGAGGACGGCAAGCCGATCAAGAAGGCTGCCGTGCTGATCGGTACGCCAGGAACCGGCAAGACCAGTGCCGCGCTGGCCCTCGCAGCCGACTTCAAGTGGGACGTGGTGGAGATGAACGCCTCCGACCAGAGGAACGCCGATGCCATCAAGGCGGTGGCGTTGAGGGGCGCGCTGGGCGAGACGTTCAGCGACTCCGGCGAGTACCTTTCCTCGAAGGACGGCAAGCTTAAACTGATCATTCTGGACGAGGCGGACAACATCAGCGGACGCGAGGATCGAGGCGGGGTCCCGGCCATCGCCGAGGTCGTGCGCTCTACCAAGCAGCCCGTCATCCTGATCGTCAACGACTGGTATGCGTTAAGCAAGAAGAGCTCGGCGCTGAAGACCGGCACGCTGCAGATCAAGTTCTCCCGCATCAAGACCGTCACCGTTCGCGGCGTGTTGCGGCGCATCGCCAAGGACCGCGGCGTCAACGTCAGCGACCGTGCCCTGGAGCTCATGGCGGAGAACAGCAACGGCGACATGCGCTCGGCCATCCGCGATCTTCAGGCGCTCGCGACCGGACGTACCGAGATCACCGCTGAGAACACCGAGGTGATGGGCTTCCGGGAGGTCGAGCAGACCATGTATACGGTCATGGATGACATCTTCAAGCGGAATGATCCGGCGAAGGCTCGCGCCCTGCTCCGGGAGGTGGACGAGAGTCCCGACACCAAGCTCCTGTGGATCGAGGAGAACCTCCCTCACGCCTACCGTGACCACCTCGACCTGTACCGCGGCATGAAGGCCGTTTCTCGAGCGAATGATTTCCTCAGCCGGGTGCATCGCCGCCAGCACTACCGCTTCTGGGCATACGCGGGCGACCAGCTGAGCTTCGGCGTGTGCGCGGCCAAGGAGAAGGAGATCCATGGCTACATCCGATACCAGTTTCCGATGTACCTCATGCGCATGTCCCGCAGCAAGGGGAACCGCACCCTGCAGAACGAGATCTCATCAAAGCTGGGGGCGCTCACTCACACCTCAACAAGTTCGGCCAGGCAGGACATCCTCCCGTCGTTCAAGCTGCTGTTCCAGCGCGACGAGGCGTTCAGGCTGCGTATGGTCGTCGATCTGGAGCTGGAAGAGGAGGAGATCGGCTTCCTGCTGGGGGACAAGATCGACAGCGCCGCGGTCAAGCGCGTCGTAGCCGAGGCGAAGAAGCTGACCAGCGGCCCGGCCCCTGTGAGCAAGGGCGTCGAGGAAAAGGAAACGAAGCCGGAGCCGCCGAAGCCGGCGCCCAATCAGGCCAGGCTGTTCTCGTTCTGATACCATGACCACCGACGTCAAGAGGACCTTGGAGAAACAGCAGTACCGAATGCACGGCGAGCACGCCGCGGTGAAGCTGTGCCACTGGATGCAGCAATCGTTACTGAAGTCGAGGCCGTGCTACAAGCAGGACTTCTATGGGATCGATTCTCACCGATGCCTGCAGATGACCCCCGTGGTCAATCAGTGCACCCACAATTGTCTGTTCTGCTGGCGGGTCCAAGGTTTCGAGGCCGCGGAGGTGCAATGGAAGGAGCCGGAGGAGATCCTGGACCACTGCATCGAGGAGCAGCGAAAGCTGGTCTCCGGATTCGGGGGCGATCCGCGCTGCACGAGGGAGAAGTGGCAGGAATCTCGGGAGCCGAAGCACGTGGCCATATCGCTGTCCGGTGAGCCTACCATGTATCCTCACCTTGCCGGCTTCATCGACGTCTGCCATCGCCGTGGCATGAGCACGTTCTTGGTGACCAACGGCACCCTTCCCGAGGTGCTGGAAAAGCTCGATCCCCTGCCCTCACAATTGTACGTCACGGTGGCGGCGCCCAACGAGGAGATATACAAGAAGCTGTGCGTCCCCCGCATACCGGGCGGCTGGGAGAGGCTGAACCGCACGCTCGAACTGCTCCCGTCGCTGGACACCCGGACGGTGATACGCCACACCCTGGTGAAGGACTGGAACGTCGGCTGGGAACGCGAGTACGCGAGGCTGGACGAGAAAGCCGATCCCACTTTCATAGAGCCGAAGGGCTATGTCTTCGTGGGCGATTCCCGTCGTCGGATGACCATCGACAACATGCCGTCCCCCACCATGGTCAGGGAGTTCTCCGAGCGCCTCGGCAGCGAGCTGGGGATGGAGGTCCTGAAGGAGAGGCGCGACTCTCGCGTCGCCGTTCTGGGTCGCAATGGAGCGAAGCTCTCGCTGTTCTGAGCGTTGGTAGAAGGAGAAAGAAAAGGGAAAGGGGGGGCGCCTACCGTATCATGCCTTCCCTGAGCATGAGCCCCAGTATGCTGGACAGACCGGCCGCCACCAGGAAGCCGCCGTCGACGCCCACCAGATCGCCGAATGCCGCGGCCATGCCCCATATCAGGAACAGCAGGGCGATCACGACGGTCAGCATGCTGGTCGATCTCTCGATGCCTGCGAGCGTGCTTGGCATCACCACCATGGCGACCTGCAGCAGCCCGAAGACGGTGGCGACGATGCCCAGCAGCAGGAACTGCAACGGAAGCCCCCCGATGCCGGCGCCGAGGTTATCGAAGCCGGACGCCAGGAGCAGGATGCCGGATATGAGGAACAGGAACTCTGCCAGGTTCAGGCCTCTGACCGGCGCCTTCTCATGATGCGCGGGGCGGGAAGGGCCGAACACCGGAGGATATGGCACGGGCTCAGGGGCCTGCTTCTCGACCGGCGCTTCTTCGACGGGCGGCAGGGGAGGGGCGTTCATGATCGCCCCGCATTCACTGCAGAACGAGGTGTCGACCTCGCTTTCGGTTCCGCATCTGGTGCACTTCATGTGTAGGACCCAAGCCGCCAACGGCATGGACATTGATAATGATTCCTAGAATGATATGCTCGCCGTCCGACGCAGGGCGGCCAGAATGGATAAAAAGGGAAGAGGGGGCGCGATGCGCCCCGTGCCCGGCGCTTACTTCATCCGGATGGTCTCAAGGTTCATCGGGGCGCGCGTCTCCACGTTGAACTTCTTGTAAATCGAGGAGGCCAGGTCCGCGCACTTGTGCTCGTCCCCGTGCCCGATGATGATCCTCTCCGGCTTTGGATCAAGAGAGGCGACATAAGCCATCAGCTGCCGGCGGTCGGAGTGGCCGGAGAAGCCCTCGGCGGTCTCGACGTTCATGCGCATCTTGACCGTGACGGGCCTCCCCCTCTCAGAGAGGTTCAGCTCGCTCATGCCCTTCATGATCCGGTTCCCGATGGTCCCCTCGGCCTGGTAGCCCACGAACACCAGGGTGTTCTGTGGGTTGTCGGCCCAGTTCTTGAGGTACTCCAGCACCGGGCCGCCGTTCATCATGCCGCTGGTGGACAGCACGATGCAGGACTCGGTGTCATGAGATATGCGCTCCCTCATCTCCTGGGTCTCCACGCGCTTGAACAGCGGGGAGAGGAACGGGTTCTGCCCCATCTGGAATATCTGGGTCCTCAGCTGGGAGTTCAGGTACTCTGGATATGCGGTATGGATGGACGTAGCCTCCCAGATCATGCCGTCCAGATAGATCGGCACCGAGGGCAGCTTGCCCGTCCGCATCAGTTCCTCGAGGACCAGCATCACTTCCTGCGAACGGCCGACGGCGAACACCGGTATGAGGAGCTTTCCTCCCTTGCTGAGAGTGCGCGCGCAGATGTCCTTGAGGTTGTGCGCGGCATCCATCCTGCTTGGCTGCACGTCGCGGTAGCCGCCGTAGGTCGCCTCCAGGAACAGGGTCTCCAGCCTGGGGAACTTGTTGGTGGTGGCATTGAACAGCCAGGTCCTCTCGTACTTCATGTCGCCGGTGAAGGCGATGTTGTACAGGCCGTCGCCGATGTGGAAATGGCATACCGAAGAGCCGAGGATGTGGCCAGCGTTCTGAAGCGTCAGCCGGATGTCCGGGGCGATGTCGGTCGTCTCGCCGTACTTGAGCGGGATGCAGTGCGCCACCACCTCGCGGACATGCGAGGAATCGTAGGGAGCCTTCTTCCCTTCACCGAACGACACCTTGATGTAATCCAGCTGGTTGAGCGACATGAGGTCCCGGGTGGGAGCGGTGCAGTACACCGGTCCGTCGTAGCCGTACTTGTACAAGGCCGGCAGAAGCGCGCAGTGGTCCGCGTGAGCATGGGTGATCACGACGCCGTCGATGCTGTCAAGGGGCAGCAGCTCAGGGGCGTTGAAGTACGGGGTCGCCCCTTCGCGGTCCGAAGGATCGACGCCGCAGTCGATGAGGATCTTGCTCTCCCTGGTGCTCAGCAGGGTGGCCGAGCGGCCGACCTCGCGGTATCCGCCCAGCCCAGTGGTCCGGACCCAGGTCTCGCCCTCGATCCGCTGGCGGCTGAGCCGTCGGCCGACCCTCTTGAGGATCGTTTTACGCTGGTCGCTCACCTGGCGGAGATAATTGCGGATATCGGATACGGTCTTGGACGGAATGGGCGGCGCACGCACCACCTTAGGCGCCCAGCCTATCTCCTTCTTGATCTCATTGAGCACGCTGCCATGCTTACCTATGACCAGCCCGGGGGCGATCGCCTCGATCGTCACCTCCCCGGTATCATCGTCGAAGTAGATGTCGGTGATCTGCGCCTCTTCCGGGATAATCTCGCGGAGACGCTTTTCCACCACCTCTGGATCTGCTAACGTGGACGGATCCGGCCTTATGGCGACCCGGCGGCGCAGACCCTGGGCCAGCTGCCTGACGATGTCGTTGTTGGATGCGAACTTGTCCATGTCCTTGGTATAAATGACCACGACTGGACCCTCGTACTCGATGCCTGAAATGTCAACATCGGAAGGCGCTATCTTCCGTATCTGCTCTCTGGCATCCTCAATAATTCTCTCTGCGCTCATGAACTATTCCTGCTTGAATTTATATTTATAACAATAAAAGGAAAGTTTGGAAAAGGTGTTTACTTCTGGAGGACGTATCCGACGCGCAGCCCTATCGCCTGGGCCCTTGCTAGGGTCTCTTCGGCGGTAAGCTCGCGGAACCCGTCCTTGTTGATGACCGCTACCGCGTAGCCGTCACCGGAAGCAGAGTCGCGGCGCATGGCCGCGTTGAGGCCGCGGACCGCAAGATCGACAGCGTCCTGCTCTTCCATATCGGGCACGTAGTGGTCCTCCAGAACGCCATAGGCGTACGGAGATCCAGAACCGGTGCTGACGTAGTCGTCCCTTATGGAGCCACCGGCGCTGTCAAGGGAGTATACATGTCCTCCCTCCGTGTCGATGCCCCCCAAGATGAGACCTACATAATAGAAGCCGTATGAGCCGCCCCCTCCCCTCATGATATTGCTCAGCAGGGTGGCAGCGGACTTCACGGACATGTGGCTGCCCTTCTTGAGCTTGTATAGCTCCACCTCGGCCCTGACGTATCGGACCAGGACCTGAGCATCGCCGACCAGTCCAGCAACGGTGAGTCCAAGATTGTCATCGACCTTGAACAGTTTCTGGACGTCCTTATGAGCGATGATGTTGCCCATGGTGGCCCTGTGCTCAGTGGCCATCACCACTCCGTCCTTGTAAACGATCCCGATTGTGGTAGTACCCGTCTTAAGCTCATTATTAGCCATGTGCCATCAACCCTCAAAAGCGGTTAAAAGATGGTGTTTCTTTCGATATCTATCGAATGAAAGCGGCCATATTTATAATTTTTCGGACCTTAGTTCACATTCTGGATGCGAAAATATGACCGCCGCATCATCTTGTCTGCCGGCCCTTAGGTCGGCAAGGCGATATGCTGATGAGGGTGTTGCAGTATATATAGATATTCCCTGCGCGCCTCCAATCCCGACCACTGCTCACGGACCTGCGGCACGACGTACGACGATCCTCATTTCGCTACTTCCGCTCTCGATGTTGCCGCTTATCGATGCGGCCCGGTGGGGAACAATCAACGCTCGACGGCCTCTTTCGTTCTCCGCAGTCATCGAGCATGATTCGCAGTGAAAGTCGATCGTCCAGATGCCCAGCAAATGAAACTGTGGCAACAAGTATAAATCTATTCGAGTTGCTCAACCGTAATGGGACAGGTAGGGTGTAAGACCGCTCTCGGATATGCACTCAAGACTTGAAGTCGTGTGCTCCTAAATGGATACAAGGGTGGCCTCCCGTCAGGACTTCCTGTGCCTGCCTGTCTCACCTTTCTTGTCATCTCGCCTTGAGCACGCCGTCCGCCACGTGTCCGAGGAACAGCGCGACGGCCGACCCTCCGATGATGCCCGTGACGGCTCTTAGCTCATTGCTCGACTCGTAATCGAAGAGCAGCTGGACGCCGCCATCGATCACCAATGGCATGGCCATGATGATCACCACGAGCCAACTGAACCTTGGATTCAGGAACAGCACCGCCGCCATGCCGATGCTCAGTCCCAGGAACAGGCCCACATCGCGGGCGCAGAAGGGCATCTGGTTGCCATTAAGCTCAATGGACCTCTCGGCCATGGTATGGCAGTTCAGATCGCCGATCAGGTAAACGGCCTGAGCAAGAACGTTGACGTCACTGAAGTCATTATCGACCGTTCCCACCCTTCCGGACAGGTCGCCCACGCTGCCCGGGGCCATGGTGAACGGCACCAGGATGACCAGCGCGGTCCATGCCGCCGCGAACAGGAGGATGGCCCTCTTGGCCTTCCAGGACGGTTCCTTCTCCACGCCCCGTCCAGAGCCTGCCGGCTATTAACTCTTTTCCCGGCACATGCTGCGTCCATCGATTCTCCGAGCATAGCTCTTCCGCGATGTCCGATCATGGCAGCCCTCAGACGTGGCGGAAAACGGCCCTCACCCCTAACCCAATGAGATCGGCCGTCGGTCACCAACGCATAGTGGATGCGGCACCCGGGACAAAAAGCCTTATGGCCGAAGAAGCTTCCGCGTTCCATGATCTCCCTTCCGGACGAGCTCAGGGACCTCAAGCGATTTCACGGACATCTCGGACCGTACGCGGTCATCGGCTACCGAATGGGCCTCATCGCCCGCGCGATGTTCAAGGAGCGCATCTACGCGCTGCTGCACAGCGGGACCAGCAGACCGCTGTCCTGCCTCGCCGACGGCGTTCAGATGTCGTCCTGCTGCACGCTGGGGAAGGGAAACATCATCCTGAGGGACGATGGCGAGGCCTCGGCGGAGTTCTCCGACGGCTTCCGCCATCTGCAGATCGACCTCCTTCCCGAGGTGAGGGCCCGTATTGATGCCGAGACCAACCACTCGACCGAGGAATCCATCTCCCTCGACCTGTACCGCTCTCCGGAATCCTCTCTCTTCGTTATCACAGAAGGGAGATCAGCCCCGTTCGGCAGATGAGCGACGTCGCCGCGAAGATCATCAATGCGATAGGCGTCCTGGTCGCGAACTGATACGCCACTTCCATCCATGAGCCGTCGCCCTGCAGGAAGACGGTGAAGTGCGATACGATCAGGGAAAGCTGCGCGATGTATATTCCGGTCATCAGGACGATGGCATCGATCGCCTCGGCCCCGCCGATCACCGCGAACAACGATGATGTGACGCCCAGAACGACAGGGCCGAACACCAGTGAGGTGGAGCGCATCATGTCCACGATGCCTTTCAGCTTCTCATCGATCTTGGCCTGGCAGGCGGTCAGGTCGGAAAGCAGCTGCGCCAGGTTCAGAGCGACCTGGCCGGCGTAGCGCGGGTCTCTTTCAGAACACTCCGCCACCGTGATGAACGCGGCCTCGATGAGCGGCGATATCGTCCTCAGAACGTTCTCTTCTGAGAGAGCGCCCTTCACCCCGCACCCGGTCATGGCGCTGCGGTGAAGCACGTTACGCGTCATTGCTTCGAATGCGCCGCCTGGCCTGTTCTTGGCGGCGGCCCTCAGCGCTTCCTCCATCCCCGATCCGGCCGACATCATGTTGCCGACCTGGAACAGCGCGTTTATCAGCTCCTTCTCGTCCCTGGCGCGGCGGCCTCTGGCCACATGGCCACTATGCAGGTTACAGGCCAGGTAGGCGCAGGGGGGCAGCACTATGGCAGCGGCCTGCAGGTAGGCGCGGTGCTCACCAAGCTCGATGATGAAGGGCACGGCCGCTATCGCGGACCATGCGGCCAAGAACGGAACGACGTCGCGTCTCCACCCCATCGTCTCGTCGGTACCGTCCCCCAGGGGATTGCGCTGCAGGATGGAGCGGGCATAGAGGAAGGATGCCACAGGGAAGACCACCAGGAGCAGCCCGGCCAGTCCGTCAACCGACCCGCTCCCTTCAGCTTCCGATCCGAAGGAGGTGCCGAGGCTCATCAGCGGAAGCAGGGTGAACAGCATGATCGGGAGCAGCGTGCCGAGGGAGAACAGCACCATCGTTGGAGTGGAGAGGGAAGCCACGTAACGGTCCACGGCGTCCCTCACCCCGCCCAGGGCGATGTTGTTGGCCTTGTCCAACAGGCGGTCCATTCCTTCCTTGGTCCTCTCACGAGTGGCGGCCATGATCAGGTGGAGCGACTGGCGGAGGGGATCGTTCACGGCCGAGAACGCTGCCGACATGTCCATCATCGCGCTCTCCACCGACATCTGGGCCCTGGTAAGGCTGGACCATAACGCTTCCCTCAGCCGTCCCGACAGGACGCCGTCGGTCCTCTGGGACGCGAACAGAGCCGCGCGCTCCAGGGAAGGCTGCATCTGCATGCTCATCGTAAGGCCGCCTACGACCGACGGGCTCTCCCTCATGATGCGCCTCTCCTCCCTCTGGGATAGGGACTCGGGAGCGTTCACGAAGAAGGAGGCTACCGCCAGGGGGGCGAGCAGCGCCGGAAAGATGGCCATGGCCCCGCCTTCCGGTCCGAGCAGGAGGAAGGATGCGGCCACGGCGATGAACGCTATGGCGTATCCGATGAGCAGGAGGGAGTATCCGGCGGAACGGAGCGCGCTCTCCTCGATTGCGTACCGCCGCATCCATCTCTCGCCCTGCACGGTGCGCTTCGACGAAAGCAAGGGGGCGAAGGCGCTCGGAACGTCGCGGCGGGGGAACGCCTCCAGGATGTAGTTGAAGGAACGCTCAGCGAAGGACATCGATCCCTACCCTCCCATGCACGAAGCTGCGGAAGTCGTTCACGATATCGTCAACGTCCACGAGGCCGTCGTCCATTCGCTGCCACAGGAACTCGTTGCACCGGCAGGTCCATTCCGGGTCGAGGCATTCGTTATGACCCCGTGCGGCGGCATCGATGAGCACATTGCGCATTTCGGCCCGCGCCTGGATGTTCGCCAGGGCGTCGGAGTAGCTCATGCCCCAGCTGTCAGATATCCGGGTGATGGCCTCGGAGGTGCATTCCAGACCTTTGCTGCTTTCGCCCAGGAGCAGGTTGAACTCTCCCGGGCCTCGTTCTCTAGATACTTCAGCGAGCTCGACCAGCCGCCGGACCGGCCGGGATGAGCCGCCCGGACGCGACAGCCCCATCGTCATCACGATGTCGGTCGCCATGAACGCCTCCTTCGAGATGCCCATGTCGTGGACGACGCGATCGTACACCGAGCGGGCCGACTCGCCGTGTATGGTGCCAAGCACCGACGAGCCGGCGCGGCCGGTGCGCATGCTCTGATAGAGCGTTTGCGCCTCCTTTCCGCGGACCTCCCCCATGACGATGGCCGATTCGCCCAGGCGGAGGCTGACCCGCAGGGCGTCATCGGCGCCGTCCTCCGCAGAGCGCTCCATCCCGCGGTCAACGAACAGGGACTGGACGCGGTAGCCCAGTGCCTGCATCTGCTTTATCGGCAGCTCCAGCGTGTCCTCTATGGCCAGTATGCGCTGCTCCAGCGGGAATTCGAACATTATGGCGGAGAGGAGGGACGACTTCCCCGCCCCGCGGGCCCCGCAGATCAGCGCCGTGGACCGTCCATCTATGAGGAACGAGAGCAGGGCCGCGGTGTACGTATCGAACGCTCCGGACGCGACGAGCCGGAGGAGCGTCCACGGCCTCCTCGAGTGACGGCGGAGAGCGAGGGCAGGACCGGAAGGGCTGAGGGGCGGCCCGATCACCGTTGCGCGGGTGTCGTAACCGGGCAGGTCAGTCTCCAGCGCCGGGAACGCCTCTGAGAACGGCCTCATCGTGTATTGCCTGAACTTCGATACCAGGCCGTCCATCTCATCGCCCGAGACCGTGATGTTCGTACCGCAGCGACAGACCGAGTTGAAGCCAGCGACGCCGCCGATGGTGATGTGGACAGGGTTCTCCCAGGACGGCGCATCGACGTAAATGTCCTCCACGCGGTCATCGGCCAGCAGTATTTCGAACAGGCCGAGGCCGACGGTATGGCGAGCCACGATATCCGAGAGCCGAACTATGGTCCGCTCCCTCTCCTCGATGCTGCCGCCCATTTCCAGGCCTTCGGTCCGCTTGCGCAGCAGGCGGGCCGCGGTCCTGATGACGTAAGCGCGAAGCTCATCGTAGCCGGCGCCCAGGTCGGGCGGGGGAAGGTCCGTCACCTGCGAGATTACCCCGTCGACCGCTCTCACCCATTCGTCGGGAAGCCCATGCTCCCAAGGCGATACATGGTACAGATGCCTCTGGCCGCCCTCCAGGGAGAATAACCGCACCTTCGCTCCCCCGACCTGATAGCTTTCCATCTCCTTGGCCCGTGACGGCGCCGCCGAGGTCCAGTAGCCAGAGAACCGGGGTCGACGCATCGACCTCTCCTCCAGGATCCTATTGATCCCCCGGGATATCGAGTTCCCTTCGACCGGGCTGCGGGCCGCGGAACGCAGTACCACCCTAGGCGCGCTCATCCGCGGACACCACCCTGAACGCCGACCTGGCGACCCTCCTCTCGGCCTCGCTCAGCAGAGAAGCGATATGCTCCAGATTGTTCTTCGAGGTACGTACGCACTGCTCGCATGCCGTTCCGTGGGGACCAGGCCTCAGCTGTGAGGTCAGCTCGGACCCGACGCCCTGCGGCAGCCGCTCCGTGACCCGGGAGATCATTCCCCGGGGGTTGGCGGCGCACGATGGGCACGACTCGAAAGGGAGCGAGTAAGTGAGCCCGGAACAGAACCGGTTCACCTCCGCCACCGCGCTGAGGGCGCGGACGCATTCAATGTCGTAGGCGATCTCCCAGTCCCTGGCCAGGAGGACCTCCCGGACCTCGGACTCATTGGCCAGGATGCGAAGGACTCCCTTGAAGCAAGGAGGACAGTTCAGATTCTGGCCGTTTGCGCAGCCGTCGCATTCCACTCTCACCGTCCCATTGCTCTTCCGGTATTCGCACCCGCGGCGGGCGGCCGGTCTCACCGCCGCTCCCCTGCCGCGACCCCACAAACTACCCAGTTCGATCTTCATAAGCAAGGGATGGACCGCATGAGGGGTCATACCTATTGAGGCTAACTGTACACTACATTTAACTCGATGATGCCAATTGGTCGCACATGGAAGTTCTCGCTCCTGCCGGTTCCAAGGATTCGCTCAAGGCTGCGCTGCTGGGCGGAGCGGACGCGGTGTATCTGAGCGGGAAGCTGTTCGGTGCTAGGAGGTTCGCACCCAATTTCTCCGACTCCGAGATCAAGGTGGCGATAATGGCAGCCCACGATCAAGGCGCGAAGGTCTACGTCACGGTCAACACTCTTGTCAAAGAGTCGGAACTCCCCGTCGCGTTCGCGTACCTGGACGTCCTGTCCTCGATGGAGGCCGACGCGGTCATCGTGCAGGACCGAGGCCTCATGCGGATCATCAAGGAGAACTTCCCACTGGCCATACATGCCTCCACTCAGATGGGCGTTCACTCGGTCGAGGACGCCAAGTGGGCGAAGGAAGCGGGTGTGGAGAGGGCCATACTGGCCAGGGAGCTCTCCGTTCCGGAGATTGAACGCATCGCCCGGGACGGCGGCATCGGCACCGAGGTGTTCATTCACGGGGCGCTGTGCTACTGCTTCTCTGGCCAGTGTCTGTTCTCATCGATGCTGGGGGGCCGCTCCGGAAACCGAGGCATGTGCGCTCAACCTTGTCGCAAGCGATACTCGCTGGGCGGGGAGACCTCCTTCATGCTGTCCACCGCTGACCTGTTCTGCGTCGACTCCATCCCTGAGCTGATGCGCATCGGGGTCGGCTCGATCAAGATCGAAGGGCGTCTTCGCTCCCCGACGTACGTCTATCTCGCAGCTAAAGCGTACAAGGCCGCGGTGGAGCGGGCCGCCCGGGGAGAGGAGGAGCTCATGACCTCAAGGGAGAGGGAACTGCTGGAGGTAGCGTTCAATCGCGGTTTCAGCTCCGGGTACCTACGCGGCAACGAGGTCATGCAGCGCCGTTACGCCGAATCGAGGGGGAGGCCGATCGGCACCGCCCGGTCCCGCGGAAAGGAGGTCTGGCTTCCGACCACGTCACTGGGGGAGGGGGATGGCATCACGTTCTATCGAGGCCACGAGAAGATCGGCGGCTTCGAGGTCCGCTCCCCGGTGCCCAAGGATGGCGGCACCATCGTCCGTTCGCCGTTCCGCCTGGAGATGGGCGAGTATCAGGCATACAAGACCAAGGACCGTGAGTTCCCTGAGATCGAGAGAGCGATATCTAAGCTCCATCTCCCAACCGCCCGGGCGGACCACAAGGGCCGTCGGTTCAGCGTTCCGGGGGTTCAAAGGCATCATCGCAAGGCAGCGCTGTCCGCTCACGTATCGTCGGTCCGCTCGCTACGCGCCGTTCTGCCGTTCGTCGACCGCGTATACTACGAGATGAACGCTGACGAGGAGGAAGCAAGGGCATTGTGCGAAGAGGTCGGCAAGGAGTTCGTCCTTTCTCTCCCGCGCATCGCTCCCGCTGTGCCCGAGGTCGACGCCGCTGCGGTCATGGTCCATTCTCCTGGGCAGGCGATGAAGTACGCCGATCGCAGGACCTACGGTTCGTACTTCATGAACATGTTCAACTCCTTTACAATGCCGTCGATGCATCAGCAGCAGGTATCGGTCGAACTGTCTCGCCAGGACCTGATGGACCTCGCCGCTCACGACGACCGGGCATTGGAGGTGCCGGTGTTCGGCCGCGTGGAGCTCATGATCACCCGCGACCCGACCCTCAAGGAGGGGAGCCTGAAGGACGAGCGGGGAAAGAAGTTCCCGGTGGTCCGCGATGCCAACGGCTGGGCCCACATACTCAACTCCGCCGACCTGTTCCTCATGGACTTCATGAATGAGATGGACCGATGGGGGATCGATTCCTACGCCCTCGACCTGCGGGGGCGGCCTCCAGAGCTGAGCGGCATGGTGGCAGAAGCGTTCCGGAAGAGGGACCTCGGCATGAAGGACCGCATCAAGCGGAAGTGCGGAGCCATCACCGCCGGCCACTATCTGCGAGGCGTTCAGTAGGTGGGCTAACTGTAGCCGCATATGGGATTATGCTCCGAACCGTTGCGGACGCGGGAGAGCATGAAGGCTTCTAAGCGTGCGAGACGCTTGCACGGCGACCGCAACGCCGTGGGCGGGTTCCAGGAGTCCATGGTAGCCATGATGGTGGTGGCTGCGGGGATGATCATCCTTGCGGCCACGATGGCAATGCTGCCCGCCGGACACGATGTCGGCGCCACCGACCCCTCGAGGCTGGCCGTCGAACGCATAATGTCCGACGAGCGTTGGGCCTTGTCCCCCGGTGTTCTGCGCTACGATGAGATCGACGAGATAACGATCGGCGTGGAGAGCATCGGCGGGGCTGGTTGCCGCGCTGTGCTGCAGGAAGTGGACGGCGCCGCGGTCGTGCTGTTCGAGGTGGGCGAGGTCGGCGGAAGCGGAGAAAGGTTCGCATCGAGCAGGGCGGTCAATGTGCACCACGGTCCGCAGGAGGTCAAGGCGGCCACGGTCACGGTGTGGGTGTGGACATGATGAAAAAGCGGAAGTATGGCAATGGTGGCATGGCCGCCCTGTTCGACTCGCTGATGTTCCTCGCGGTGGTCTCCATAGTCTCGATCGTCCTGCTCTCATCTGCATCTCCCCGGCCGGAGGTCCCGGATGGGAAAGGGGCGGAGGAGCTGGATGCCGTTCATGAGGTGCTGCTGCGGTGCACTGTGCCCGTTTCCCAGGGAAAGAACGCCTCCCTGATGGAATCGGCCGTGCAGAGCGGCGTGCTGACGCCGGATGTGGAGCGTATGATCTCATCGACGCTGGACGAGCTGCTACCGCTGATGTCGTGGCGTTGGACGTTCGACTCGTCCTTGGGAACTAACGTACTGGGCGGCGAGGTCCCGGCCGGTAAGGACGTTTATGCTTCAAAGGTGACGGTGGCCGACGGCGATTTCACGTTCACTCTCCAGGCGTGGCGACAGTGATCATTGAATGCGCCCCTTTCTCTCCCTCGCGATCCTCAATGCCTCCGCCTGCGTCCGTCCTATGTCGAGGCCGGAGAAGACGAAAGAGATGAGGATAAGGCCGAACATGACCACGATGTAGAGGGTCTCGTCGATCGTCCCGACGAACGATGCGAAGTCCGCATTGAACTGGTGATGGGCCAGATAGAGGGCGATCATGATGCCGGCCGCAATGTCCAGCGCGTACATTATGTACCCGTGGACGGAGCGCTTCACGTCGATGGTCACGCACTCCTGCCGGCAGATGTCGCAGCGGTTGTCGGCGAAACGCCGCTTCGGCCTTACCGTATCGTCCTTCGGGCAGTAGTAGAACTGCATGTCTCAGGCTCCGAATTTTTCAGAGCGATCGGCCTTGTCGATCAGGATGGGCATAAGGTCCACTCCGCGAATGCGGCCCAGGGCGCCCCTGGCGCAGGACACCTCGTCATACGAGGCAACGCCGTCCTTGATGCCATTCTCGACATATATGGTCAACGGGACTGGATCGCCGGAATGGTCTCCCTTTTCCACTGGAGTGCAGTGGTCGGCCGCCAGCGCGACCACGGTCCCGGACGGGATGCCCTCGCGGATGGCCTTGGCCATGGCGTCCAGGCGCTCGATCGACTCGATCTTGCTCCGAGGATCCCCGTCATGGGAGTTGATGTCGGTGGCCTTGACGTTCATGAGGACGAAGTCTTTTCTTTCAAGCTCCCTCAGGGCGGCGCAGGCCTTGGCGTTCATATCGGTGTCCGTTCCTCCGGTGCAGCCGGCATCCTCGATCACCTCAAGGCCGCACACCCTGCATATGCCCCTGATGAGAGAGACTCCCGCTACTCCGGACGCGGACATGCCATACTTGCTCTCGAACGGCTGAATGTCCGGAAAGACCCCGGCGCCGCGCGGCAACAGAATGTTGGCTGGCTGCTTGCCCTCTGCGATCCGACGCCTGTTCACCGGATGATCCTTCAGCACCTCATATGAGCGGTGGACGAACTCGTTGACCGCTTCGGCGGTGGCAGCGGCGTTGGGCCTCAGCGGTTCGGAACGGCTGACGGTCGCCAGGGCATGAGGGTCCGCATCGCTGACGTACGGCGAAAGGCCGCTTCCCTGCAACATGAGGGCGGCGCGGTGCTCGGTCGCTTCCTTGACCACGGCAGTGATGTCTCCGAGCCGCATGCCGTCGAGCGCCTTGGCCAGCTCGGTGGTGTCAGGCTCCTTGATCCTCCCGGCCCTGCGGTCTATGACGTTCATACCATCATCTACAGTGGCGAAGTTGCATCGGAAGGCCACATCTCCTGCCTTGCCGACCAGGCCGACGCCGGCAGCCTCGAACGGGCCGCGGCCGGTGTACACTTGGTACGGGTCGTAGCCGAGCAACGCCAGATGAGACGTGTCAGAGCCGGGGCGGACCCCGGGCGAGATGACGTCCATTATCCCGGAGGTGCCGTTGACGGCGAACCAATCCAGGTTGGGCTTGTTGGCGCATTGCAGCGGGGTGCGGTAACCGAGGCTGCGGACCGCTCGATCGCCCAGCCCGTCCATGATGATTACAAGTATCTTCTTGCCGTCGTCCATCGTATCGATGGGGATTATATGTGAAAATATAAAAAAAGGTTCAGGCTGCTTACGCGACCTCGCGCGACCAGACGTCCTCTGGAAGGGAGTCGTAAAGGCCGATCTCCACGGCGGCCTCCTCGCGCGGCGGTGATGCGTACTCCTGGATCTTCGGGACGTTCAGGGCCCAGTAGAAGACCCTCCAGGTCCTGCCGTTAGGAAGGATGGCTTCCTCCCAATGGGTGCGAAGCAATTGAATGTCCTGCAGGAAGTAGAACATCCTGCGGTCGTCCTGGTCCAGCACGTTGTCTATGATCTCCTCATCGAACCCGAAATAGTTCAGCACCCTGAGCGCGATGTCATCGGCGATGTCCCTGGTCACGCCCATCTTGTTCAATATGGCACGCGACAGCGTCTCGAAAGAAATTGTGGTGTTTCCATGGCTCATTCTCATTCTCTCCTTATAGTATGTTTGCCCTTCTATATCATTATTACTGTTTGACCTTCGGGGCGTATATAGGTGGTAGTGCGAACGATGCGCTTAAAAAACTATTGTCAAAATAGATAATGAAAAGATAAGGGGTTTCAGATGAGGATGACGCCATCCTTCATGATCTGCTTGTCGTCGACCCACACCGACGGCTCCTTTACCAGGCAGTCCTGGTGGATGCAGGCGTTGGCGTCGTTGTCGTAGTTCATCCCGATGGCGAAGTGAACGGTCCTTCCGACCTTCTCGTCCTCCAGCATGTTCCCGATCATTTTGGCGGAGTAATTGATCCCGATGCCCATCTCCCCCAGGTGCCGGGCGTTACGTTCCATCTCGGCACTGCCGACCTCTCTTGCTTTGGCCTCTCCGAGCTTGATGACGTCGAGCAGCTTTTCCGCCGTATCGTCGCCCGTGACGTCCGTGACGAAGCCGTTCTCGAAGACCACCCTGACCGGTACTTTCGGTATGGGGAACGAGGTCCCGAGGTCCACCGTCCCGTCGAAGCAGATCACGCCCTCGGTCGTACCGTTCACCGGACTTACGTAGGTCTCACCGGCAGGAAGGTTGCCGCCCGTTCCTGGCATCGTTATGTTCCCATCGTCCAGCTTCGACTCCCTTCCCTTGATGGAGAACCTCACGTCGGTTCCGCCCGGCGCGGTGACATGAACGTTCTCGCCGGCGTCCAGGACGTCCTTGAGCCTCTTGGCCAGCGACCGCATCTCCGCGTAGTCGACGGCGACCGTCCGCTCGAAAGTGTCCTTGGTGACCGACGGCGACCAGAACCCGCGAATGCGCCGGTCCCCCTCCATGAGGCGGTGGTAGATGTGATCGTACTTCTGCCCATCCCTTCCGACATAGCCGATATTCATTCCGAAGGGATCCTTTCCCATCTTGAACGTCGAAATGGAGATTATGATGTCGGGGACTGCTTCCATGGCCTTGAGGACGGTGTTCTCTGCGAAGTCGAGCGTGGTCTTGGCCTCCTGAATCATCATGACCGGCCTTCCGCCCAGCTCCTTGGTGGCGTCGAACAGCGCCTTGGAGACCTCGAACGAGTCGGGGTTCTCGAAATTGGTCAGGATCAGTACCTCCTCGCCGGGCCTCAGGCCCAGGCAATCCCTCATGGCAACGGTCGCTGCCTCACTGAGCTTAGACATAGGAACGAACCTTCGCGATGGTGGCGTGACCTCGTTAGCAGCATTTTAACCTTATGACAGCGCCTGGACCAACCCCGTTGAGAAGATGTTGGCTCGTACGGAGAACGCTCTGTCACATATCGATGTCAAAGAAAGGACGTCAAAATGGGTGATGAAGGGGTTTGTAGAAAAGGGTTGAACGAGGTTCAGTACCTGCGTTCGCGGGCCGGCTTGTGCTTCTGGTAGCACTCGCGGCAATAGACCGGCCTTCCCTCAGTTGGCTTGAAAGGAACAGTGGTCTCCGCTCCACAATCGGAGCACTTTGCTGGGTGCATCTCACGGGGCTCGTCGCGTCTGTATCCGCCTCTTCTGTCGTTCATTACGATTACCTGTTGGTTGGTTCCACGGACCTATGGTCCGTGTATGCTTTCTCCAATTCATATTCAGGTATAAAATAGATGGTACGAGCCTCAGTCTTCCATTACGATAGACATTCGCGGATGGCCGCGGGATGCACGCGTTCCATAGGGCTCATGCCTCAATAATCAAATAATCGCCTCGACAATCTGGTGCCATGGTCAAACTGACATCCGAGATGATCGAGATGATAAAGGCGACCAGGGTCATGCCCCTGGCCACTGCCTCGGCCGACGGCGAACCGAACGTGGTCCCCATCGGCGTCCTGTACGTGATCGATCCGGAGACCCTGTGGATCGGCAATCAGTTCATGAAAGCGACGGAGAAGAACCTTAAGGAGAATCCGAGGGCGTGCATCTACCTGTGGAGCCCGGAGACCAAGAGTTGCCTGAAGATCAAGGGGGACGTGACGCTGCTCGACAGCGGCGCCGACTATGAGGATATGAAGAAGAGGGTCATGGAGAGCAAGAAGCTGGTGTGCAACCAGCTGATCGTGATGAAGGTGACCGGTGTCTTCGACTGCAAATCCGGTCCGAAGGCCGGGGACCAGCTCCTCTGATCATCCGATCCTAGATGGGCGGCGCCCCTCCTGTCCGCGACCTCGCTCGCGGTGAAACGGTTTTATGCAGTTCACCAATACGTCCTCATGACGAAGGACACCGCAGCGGGGTGGGACGGCATCGTCGAGAAGGTCAAGGGACAGTGTCCCGGATGCCCCCGGAACGGCGACAAGATGCCCGTCATGTTCGGCCGTAGCGCGCCGCCCGCGCGGGCGGACGTGATCATCGTATCGCAGGAGCCAGGCCACTGGCTGCGCCCTCTTGCCTCGGTCGATGAGGCCACGAGTCGGCTGTCGTCATTATGCAGCAACAACGATGTCTCGCCTGCCAAGCTGAGGGATGCCGGCCCCCTCTCTAAGGTCCGTGAGATGTTCGGCAGCTTCGATCCAGGCTCCGGCCAGGTATACTGGACGCATGCTCTGAAGTGCGTTCCGCTGAACAGTGACAGGGACATCAACAAGGAATGGAGGAAGGCCGCCACCAGATGCGAGGCGCACCTCGTGGAGGAATTGAGGCTGCTGGGCGCGACGCACCTGAACGTCGTTGCGTTCGGCAAGTATCCGTTGGAGATGTGCCTGCACCTCCTCGACGGCCAGGACATCGACCAGGAGCTGAGCATCAGCGAGTTCATGCAGAACAATCGGCTTCCGCTGCCGTTCAGATACAAGTTCAAGGACGGGACGGTGAAGAGCATCGACCTCTTCGTTCTCACTAATCCTTCAAGCGAGGTCGTGAAGATCGTGAAGAGCGGAGGAAAGCGGTCGGTGGACGAGATACAGGGGCTGGAGATCGCGCGCCTGAGGGAGATCGTCCAGCCGAAAAGGTCCAAGTGACGTGGCGCGGAAGATCTCACCCGATCTAGATTATCTCCAAGCCTAGCAGCACGTGTACGAGGATGATAACGTAGAACGCCGAGATCAGGCTGACGTGCACCGCCCGATTGGTGCGCGAGGTGTAGCGGCTCTTGGATCCCAGTCTGGACGCGGCGAACCGCTGCAATAGGCCGGTAGCTACCAGCAGCACAATGGTGATGTACAGCGCGATGCCCTCCCCCAGCTCAGGGTAGGCCTGGGGAGGTCTGCTAAGCTGGCTGGCGAAATGGATCGATATCAGGAGGAAGGAGATTAGGAAGCCGAATGAGTGGATGTCGAGGAACAGCTCGGCACTCTTGGGGCGGGCGCGCTTGAGCACATGATATGCTGGCGCGTAGATGGCAATGAACAGTGTTCCGGCCCACGATGCCCAGTGGCTGAGCCGATAGGGGCCGGCGAACGAGCCCAGCTCGACCAGGTTCATGAGGACGGCGGCTGAGATGATGGCCGTAAGTATGACGATGACCGCGGCGAGCGCTGCCCTCCATCGCATCATGTACAACTGTCCGGACCAGGTATTAATCGGTATGGGCCGAACTATACACCGTCTACAATGGCACCACGGCTATGGCGTCGATCTCCAGTAGGACCTCTGGCCTGCCCAGCGCGGCAACGTAGAGGACCGATATCGTGGGCCGCTCCTCCCGAATCCCCCAGGCCCGCAGAAACGCTTCGTAGCCCGGTTCGAGGGGCTGGCCCTGAACGACATAAATAGTCATTTTGACAATGTCCTCCAGGTCAGCATCGGCCGCATGCAGTGCCGTCTTGAGGTTCTTCATGACCTGCTCAGCCTGTTTCCCGATATCTCCCACCCCTACGACCCTTCCGATGCGATCCACCGAGTTCTGCCCCCCGACGTAGATGGTCCTGGCGTTGCCGGAGACCTCGATGACCTGGGAGAACGCCGGGCTCTTCATCATGCTGTCTGGGTTGAGGTGCTTCACCCTGCCCGTAGTGGTCGTGACCGTCATGTCCATCGGAATTGATTGGCCTCGCTAGTTATATCAAGGATGCGAGGAACGCCTAGTTCTATTGGTCTAGAAAGGCATGGTAGATGGGCCGTCGTCGAGCGATTCGCCCTATATCGCGGCAACCCATCGATCGGCGCTGGCTCACTGGATGCCGAGCTGTTTCATCATCCCGACCTGGTCGTAGAACAGCCGCTCCTCCACGATCTCCCCGTTCTTCCAGGTGGCGACGGTGCAGAACTCAAGCTTGAAGGACCGGTTGGTCGGCTGGATCACGCTGCCGTTCGAACTCTTCATCGGCCCCTTCATGGTCCCGGTGAACTCGGCGACCGAGCATGTGGTATCGCCCTCGGCGATCAGGATCCTGTAGGGATCGTTGGCGATATGGTTGTCGGGAAAGGTCTTGAAGAACTCCTTCGACTCGGCCGCATGCGCCTCCCGTCCACGGGTGGGCTCCGGCTGTCCGGGCCAATATACCGCGGTGTTCTCGGCATGACGCTCCCTGTAGGTTTCCCAGTCCTGGCTGTTCCAGGAGTCGTCCAGCGTTATCATCAGGCGCTTGTTCTTTTCGAGGGTCTCCTGCATCATGTTGGATGGCTGGGAAGGGAATGTATTTTAGATGGTCGGTCAGGCCGCCGTATGGACGTGACCATCGATCGTCGCCCTTGGTCGGCCGCTCACTCGTCCTTCTTTTTGACCAACCTATTGTACTCTTCCTCTCCGAGGCATTCCCTGGCATGCTCGCACCACTGCACGCAGCTGGCGATATCGTTGTACACCACGAATCCGCAGTTGTCGCATGCCACCTTGGTATCGCTGGAGAACAGTTCGACGTCGCGGTCGCATTCCGGGCACTTCTTTATCGACAATGTCGGAGTTCGAAGGTTGGCGGAGCCGGGACAATGGTCGAACATTGTTCATCCCCTGTTCTTGTATTCCTTCAACAGCGCTTCGCTGTAATCCTTCGACCTGATAGTGGGAACATAGTTGGTCTTCTTGACCCTTTTCAGCAGCTCATCGGCGATAGCAGCGTCGTCCGTCAGGTTCAGCGCCCTGACCTCGGCCACGATGCTGTCCAAGCTGTCGATGCCGATCAGCTTCCCGTTGATATCTATCTGCTTGACCGTGACCTTGCCCGGAGAGATGCCTCCGCAGATGTTGCAGTAGGCGCCTTCCTTGTCATCGGAGCTCATGCTTCACTCCCTGATCATTATTAGGGTCATCTTGAACTTGGTGATGGCGCTGAGAGCATGCGGCTTGTTGGCCGGGAATATAATCGATTCCCCCTCTTTCAGCTGGAACGTCTCTCCTGCCACCCATACCTCGCACTGGCCGTCAAGCATGGTAACGACCGCGTCGTAGGGCGCGGTATGCTCCGAAAGCCCCTCGCCCTCATCGAACGAGAAGATGGTGATGGTGCCGGCCTTCTTGTTGACGATCATCCGGCTGGCCACCGTCCCGTCCTGATATGACACCAGGTCCTTCAGCCTGATCACTTTCGCGTACAGGTCGTCCCTCTTCTCCTGTTTGCGCGTCTTTTCGATATCGAACTCGGCCATGATGCGTTCCCACCATGTACAATGCTGCGGACCAATTACTAATTTTCCATAGACTGCTGCGTCACGGACATGGTCTGGCATGATGGATGCAATTCGATGCATGGCGCCATTTAGCGTACGTCTTTCAGTAGAGCACCGCCTCGCTCGCCGATCGACGGGCGGTCGACGATCGCCGGTCCAGGATGTTCGGTGCGGAATTAGGGATTGGAACGGTTGCCCTTTTCCACACAACGCAGGCATTTAGGTGATCTCAGTAACCTTCTGATCAATAGACTGTCTACGGCTATTTGACAGAGGGATCGCTTTGGAGCATCCCAAAAGCGTTCCCTTCGGTATCTTCCGCGAAGGCAACGTATCCCAGCCCCGTCACCGCACCTTTCGGCATCAGGACCTTTCCTCCCGCTTGATTCACCTTTTCCAGGGAATCGTCGACGGAGTCCACGGCGACCGTGTTGACGACCGTTTTGAAATTTTTGTTCTCATGTATCGCACCGTTGATGCCGGGCTCCTCGTCATCGCCCGCGGTCACAAGCCAGTAGTCGATCGGTCCAGCCCACTTCTCGATCTTCCAGCCGAACACCTTCTTGTAGAAAACCGCCGCCCTCTCCGGGTTCTCTGCGGGGATCTCAAAATGAACTACTTTTGGCATTGGTTCACCACCTCGCGCGAGCATTGAGTGTTCAGAAGTGTGCCAGGAACGAATATATATTTTGTCCAGTGAGATGACAGAGAGTATAGGGGGTGCGATGTCAGCGGCTCATTCAAGGAATGTGCTTGTCGTTCCACCTTCATGCTACCGAAGCATGACGGACGACAATAGGCTGGCTGATGGCAGCCCTTTCTCTAATATTAATGGCAGCGTTCACATCTGCATTCTCTTCATAACCGCAAGCAAGACAAACGAACGATGATTGTGTCCTTCTGTTTAACTTGTCGGTATATCCGCATATTGAACACCTCTGAGATGTAAATGTGGGATTGACTTGTACTACTGGTATTCCTGACAATTTCGCTTTGTATTCAATGAACTCACGAAGTTGTCTGAATGCCCACTTGGATGTGGCGTCACGCGCCTCCTTAGCCGTGCGCTGACGAGGAATATATGTGAGATTTTCTATTGCTAATCCTCGACCCGTGCCTTTGGCTTCGGACACCAAATCTTTGCTAATGCGGTGGTTTTCATTCGACTTGTAATTATGTTCTCTCTTGCTCAGCCTAGCTAAATGTCGCTTGGCTGACTTAGTACCAATTTTCTGATATCGACGCCTTAGGTCCACATAGTATTTTCTCACCCTCTCGCATTCATCACCACAAAACAATTTACCATCACTGGTTGCAACGATATTCTTTATTCCAAAATCAACACCTATGAAATCGCTTTGACTCACCACTTCTGGTTCTTCTACATTATATTCCACCGCCAAATAGAATTTTTTATTTTGGTATACGAGATCGCACTCACTTCTAACCTTAGAAAGGTCGATATTAGCATACTTGCCACTTAGGACGAATGTTACGATGATGCGGCCTCTCAGGGTGAGTAGGGAGACTCTACCATTGCCCTTCCAGGACATACATCTTGCATCATACTGAACGGCCCCTCTTTTTTTAAAATCATGTTGCCTTATTTCCTCTTTGATTTGATAACTGGGTCGCTTCATGTTTCGGATTCGGATGTTTTCAATATCGCTCCGGTATGTGTCAGCAACCTTTCTAATCACCAGTATGCTTGTTTGAGCAGAGAGGCCAAAGTCGCTCCTGACATCGTAGTAACATTGCTTCTGGAGTTTGACTCGGTTCCAATTCATACTGCTAAACGCTTCCGCAGACACGAAGTTGCACGCTTCGTTAAATCGCTCCATGAACTCAAGTAGCAAAGATTGTTGCTTCTCATCCAGAATAAGCTTCAGCTTAACAGTCAGAAGCACAGAAGAACTCAATTCGGATGTTTATATAAGATTTGCGTGAAGTCATGTGAAAGTGATTGGTGCAGGGGGTGCGATGTTCCGAGCCAGTGGGTGTTCCACAGGTTCTTTTGAACGCACGGACCACTAAGGATAGGATCCTAAGTCCTACGCCGTTGGCCAAGCTTGGCTACCCCTGCGTGGCGGCCACCTAATCGATAACCGAATTTAATCTTTATGGGTTCGTAAGTCATTGTATTGGCCACGTGCCACGCGATTTTACATCTGGAGGCTGTCCTCCTCGAGTTAAAGTGGTTGTGCCCGATTCGACCTCACATTGGCCCAATATTTAGCTTTAGCGTAGAGATTATGAATCTATCAGTGAGTACAACGAGTGCCGTAAAATCCTCTTTCCTTGATGCCTAAACTCATGGCGCCATTTATTGGTAAGGCGTCGAGCACTGCCGTGTAAGTGTCAGCATAATGATGGCGTCATGACATCATTTGACAGAACGCGTCCCCGATCTCACTATTGTGTCTGGAGAGCGCAAATCCCCATCTTCTCAGCATATCTGGCAAAGTAAGAACGCAATGGTTATGAGCATTTCCAGAATATCACCCTCTATATCATCCTACGATTTTGGGGTAGCTTATGACCCCCTCGTTGACTTATCGTGCTACTTAGCTGTGGCATCCACGCTACAGCATATTTGTCGTTATGATGGGTTCAAGTTATCGAAGTTAGCCTTCGTGCTAAACGCCCAGCACTCACCACAATGTCGACCCATTAGGCCCTCGGTATCGGTTGAGTGGCTATGTTGGATTGGGAGCGGGGGCTCTATTGAGGCGGAAGTCAAAAAATCTCTAAATAGAACGGATAGATAGCAATCATACTATAGCAATGATTGAGAACATACTCATGTCTTATATTATGTAAATTCAGAACAATGTCGTGTGGATATAATCTCACTCTTCCTGGTAAAAACCGATTTGCTCGCCCTGCAATAGCTAAAGGAATTGAAGAGTTCTCATCAATTTAGTGAATATTATTTAAAATCATGAGGCACTTACCCCTTGGTGGAAAGTTGAATCAGAAAAAGTTTATCGAAGAATCGCTTATTCCGCTGAAGCCGAGTATTGAAGATAGGCCGCGGACTTGTTTTGTTGTATTTTCATCTAGGGAGCAACATATCAAGGTTATCCTAGATTGCATAGAGAGGGCCATCGAAATCGAAGACAACTGGAAAGTAGTCAGGCTTGATATTGGCATCAAGCCTGACTATGGCCAATATAGTGAGCTTATTGCATATCTGAAATCTTGTGCATTCGCTATAATTGTTCTGGATGGACTAAGGCCAAATGTTGTATTTGAGTATGGGGTACTAACAGGTTTGGGTAAGCCATGTATTACTCTTAGAGAGATAAATGCTCAAGTCGATGTTAATAGCTATCTAACGGGACATGGCGATACGCCTGTTCAGAATCCGCCTCTAACGATAAAGGATGATTTCTCAGACATAGTGGATCGATATCAGATTAAATATGATAAGACTGATCCGAAGGCCACAGTAAATCTTATTAAGGATGCCTATAAGAAGTTAAAGCCAGACATCGAAGAAGAATTCATCAAGATGTCATTCCCTGATGGTTACTCGCTCCGGAGGGAGTTAAAACATTTGCTGGAACCAATAGCTACAATTATACACAAAGAGAAGAAAACCTTAACCGTTGAGGATGGGAAAACGATAGAAGTATTAACAGAGCAGGTAGAAAAGCTTTGTAAAGAAGCGAATATTGTGCCTAGCGTAGTATACTATGCTGCATTGGCGGACACTTATAAAAATCTAGAGCAATATAATCAAGCTCTAAAAATGATTGAAGGGGCAATTGAGTTAGAACCATCAAATCCCGGACTGAGGGATTTGAAAGGTAGCCTCCTGTTCTATCTAAAAAAATATGATGAGGCAATGCTCATTATTAATGAGGATTTAGTGACTCGCCCAGAGGATGAGATCTTATGGCATAATAAAGGATTGATTTTTGACGTCCAAGGCAATAGTCTAGAAGCCAAACATTGCTATAAAAAAGGAGTTCAATTCAATAAAAAATGTCCAGTAATCCATTATCTTTACGCTAGTGCACTACTCGATTCGAAGGATTATGAAGAGGCGTTGAATCAATGTGATTTGTCACTAAAACTTAAACCCACTGAGCCATACACGCTTCTCTTAAAAGGCAATATCTTAAATAAATTATGCAGGCCCAAAGAAGCGAAGGAAATAATTGAAGAAGCCATCTCTTTTGATAATAGGAATCCTGAAGCCTGGAAAGATTTGGGTGATTTGGAGTTAGATGATGAAGCAGCAATTAGGGCATACACAAAGGCTTTAGAGCTTGATCCAGAACATAGCTCAGCTGCCTGTAATAAAGCGAATAGGCTAATTGACATTGATGATTATAGCAATGCGTTGAGCCTATTATATAAATCAAGGAGTAAATGTCCGAGAAGTAAGGGATGTCCCTCATTAGAACTGAATATCGGAAGAGCGTTATCATTGAAGGGAGAGCACAAGAAAGCGCTATCTCGAATGGATGGAGTCATTAAAAAAAATCAGGACTGCGCTGACTTCTACTATGATCGTGGGGTAGCACGCGTCCGCATGGGAGACAATAGCGATGCACTCTCTGACTTCGATCATTGTATATCGGCTGATTCGAAGAATCCATGGGGTAGGGTTGGCAAAGCTCTTGCCTTAATAAATCTGGGCAGGGTAGACGAGGCTATACCACTAGCAGAAGCAGCCCTGGAGATGGATGGGGTTGAGATAATAAAACTGAAGAGGCAGAAAGTATTCCGGCCACTTATAAAACATCCAGCGTTGAAAGGACGCTTCGAGTCGTAGATGCCGGAATCCTACAACTATTATTCAATAAGCATTCGATAATGTATCAGTTGGTGGACTATAAATACTAGCTTTGTGAGAAATCAATCGATGCATCGTTCGCCTCCTGGCTTTGAAAATCACGCCCGGCATCCTGAGCTAATCCCTGTAAAAATATTGCTTTGACGCCCGGCATCCTGACTAAGCTTGCGGGGCGTCAGATGCCGCTCCAGGGGTTCCAAAGAATTCGCCCTCCCTTCGGTGCCTTAGGTATATCCCTCAATCGAACGTACATAAAGACCACTTAATCGGGCGCCCTGTTACTGCACTCCAAACCCTAGCGTCAGTGGTCTCCGTGTCCTGGAGGGTGTAGCACCGACATATAGAGCTGGTGGGAGTATGTCACCCATCCCACGAATGCTTCAACATACTCCCTGCCAGCAGCAACGTCATCCACATCGTACCTCTTCGTCTCCCTCACATGGTGGAAGCGACGCGTAAGGTCATCCTCGATGGTCTTGAGGGTGAATTCAATGGTTTCCTTAGGGTCGCCCGTTTCAATCGCTCTATCCGCCCTAGGTACGACCGGACCTTCGCTGAGCCCTGGAGGTTTCAGACCCGTGAATGCTGCCCCCTCGCCGGCCCGGTGGAGCCTTATTGTGTTCTCAAAGAACCAATCATCGGCGACCGCTTGTGCATCAGCTCCGGCCTTCCTCGCAAGGAGGGCTTTCTCAAAGATGCCTCTGAGCTCTTCCTCGGACTCTTTTGGGACCCATATCAGGACATGGTTGAGATTTCCTGTCTCTAACGATTCTGTCGCTGCCTTAACAACGGGGCCGTCTCTCGTATCACAGGGTGATAGCATGGTATAGCTCCTTTTTCTGCTCCATACGCTGCGCTGAGCCTCACTTGCCAAGGTGTTTTTGTCATTCCTGTCGAGGGACCTCCTATGGAGCGATGAGGATCTCAACATACCTCCTCCGAACCAGTCCCCCTCAGGTCCCCATTGGTGCAATTCCTTGCGGGCTTGCACCTTTAACAATAGTGCATTATTACCATATTGAATTATTGAGGAATCTCAATTTATGCGAGATCGTGTCAGGTCTGGATCCAAACGTCGCCAACCCTGCTTGAGGGTGCAGGACTAGTTCTTCTGCTCCTTCCACGTCACCCGTTCCAGCCCGGATTCGAGGATACTTTTCATCACTACCAGGGCGTTATCCCTGCTCTGCGGGTATGACTTTATCTTTCCTCGCACCGAGATGATATCGTCGTGGTCAGCCAGCACCGAGCGCCCTTCGAATGCCGCCTGCTTGTCAAGGCGGAGGAAGAACATCGACTCCTCGTCGACCCTGAGCTCAAGCGTGTCGATCAGTTTTTGCACGTCGGCCGCGTCGAGCGATGCGAAGAAGCTCCTCATCTCCTTGGAGCGGGTGATCCTCGCTTCCATCACCACAATTGGATTGCCGTGATATCCCTCGCTGCGGCTTTTCGTGACCTCTTCGGCCCCCGATACGAACCGCAGGGCCTGCTCCACCCGATCCTCATTCTCGGTGGCATGAGCGAACGTCCTGAACGCCAGGCTGGCTATGTCCATCGGACGAAGGATATGTTCGTACCATAATTATGCTTTCCCCGGTCTAACTTAGTTGCATAAATCCGCTCGCCGCATCGCGTTCCACGTCCAGAACTTGTTCTCGACCTCCGAGAACATTAGGTCGCGTCGACGCGACCTCACGCCGCCGTCGAGCGTTCTCTTCACCGCAGA
>DATD01000014.1:18242-51630 GCA_002504525.1 Methanomassiliicoccus sp. UBA345 | reverse complement strand
TGGTCATCTTCGACACCGCTCCGACGGGGCACACCATCCGGTTGTTGGAGCTGCCCAGCGGCTGGTCCACCGAGCTGGATAAGGACGGTTCGACCTGCATCGGACCGAGCTCGTCGCTGCAAGGAGCCAAGGCGAAGTACAAGAAAGCAATAGGCTACCTGCAGGACGGCAAGAAGACCTCATTCATCTTCGTCCTCAAGCCGGAGAAGTCTTCCATCCTGGAGACGAACCGCAGCATGGAAGAGCTGTCCAGCCTGGGCATCAATACCACCTCACTCATAATCAACGGCGTGCTGCCGGCCGAGGCGGCGACGGACGAGTTCTTCCGCAACAAGAAGGCGGAGGAGAGCAGGATGCTAGACGAGATCCGGAAAGAGTTCGTCCTGAGAACCCTACAGTACCCTCTGCAGGAAACGGAGATCAACGGAGTGGACACTCTAGCATCCGTCGCTTCCTATCTGTTCGAAGGCAAAGACATAAAGGTCCGAGGCCGGGAAGGCGAAGCGCCGGCGTACAGGGAGGTGAAGAGCGACGTTGCAGCGACAAATTATCTCCTCCGGCCAACGAACGGAACGAAGTACATATTCTTCACCGGCAAGGGCGGAGTGGGCAAGAGCACGCTGGCCTGCGCCACATCGGTTCATCTAGCCGATGACGGGCTGAGAACTCTGATCGTGACCACGGATCCAGCATCTCACCTTCAGGAGATCTTCGGACAGCAGATCGGCTCGGAGCCAACCCCGGTTGCCGGAGCGGACAGACTCTTCGCGGTCAGGATCGATCAGAAGAAGGCCTTGGACGAATATCGGAAGCGCATCCTCGACTCGGTGAAGGAGCAATCCGAGGAAATCAGGAAATCGGTGGAGGAAGATCTCAACTCGCCGTGTGCCGAGGAGATGTCGGCGTTCGAGAAGTTCATGAACTACTTCGAGATGGAAGGTTACGATGCCGTAATATTCGACACTGCTCCGACCGGACACACACTCAGGCTGCTGGAACTCCCCTCCGACTGGAAGGGCTTCATCGACCTTGGCACGCTGGCCAAGAACACTTCCGAGGAGACGAGAGGCAAGTACGCTAATGTCATCGAGACCATGAGGTCGAAGGACAAGAGCACCTTCGTCTTCGTCGTCTATCCCGAATACACGCCAATCATCGAGGCGTGGCGGGCATCGCAGGAGCTGAAAAAGCAGGTGGGTATCGAGACCGGCCTGGTGGCGGTGAACTACATCCTGCCCAATGAATACGGTCGAAACCCGTTCTTTGAGAGCCGAAGGCGACAGCAGGAGAAATACCTCGCCGAGATCGGGCCAAGATTCCAGACGCCGCTGCTGCTGGTTCTCCAGCTGGACCACTCGCCCGAGGGCGTGAAGGAGCTTCGTGCTCTGGCCGCCAGGATGTACGGCGGGGAGACCCAGAAGCCTACCGGCTAAACCATTTACCGCTACAGAGCGTTGAGGGGCTCATGGCTCGAGAGCACAAAAAATATGGGGAGTGTGTCCCCGTCGATGGAGCGCACGCTGGGGGCTCGGGCGTAGGGATGAGATGCCATGAGCCTGATGCCGTTCTCGACGCCCAGATCGAAAAGATCGGCCTGGTCCACATCCTAGTGATTGGTAAGCGGGGAGGTATAATCATCCCCAAGGGAGTGCGGGAAAGGATGGACGGCTGCGAGGAGGGAAAAATGCTGCTGGTCGCCGAGATGGTGAACGGCACCACGCCGATGATCACGCTGGTTCCAGAGAACCGGCCGTCTGGAAAAGCCAAGAAGGGCGGACCGAAGCGGCTCACTCCTCAGCGCCGATGAGCCCGTACCGATACAGCAGCTCCCTGCCCTGATTGGTCAGCATACCGATACGCTACCTCTTGCGAGGAGGGCACGATAACCCCCCCCAGGATGTGTAGGAGGTGGGGCAGCTTGGGATCGAACAACGCGGTGAGATCCTTCAGAACGCTGAGGCGCAAGTCGATTATGCTGAGGGCGTGCAGTATATGAATCCTTATCGAGTCGGACAGTGTCTTGAACAGGTTCGATCGATGGGGCAAGCGCGCCCGGTCGGGGACGACGCCCCTAGCCTCCCAGTCCGTCTTGCAAGCGGAGGGCGGCTCCCTCCCCAGGTAGGTTAATGCCGTTCGCTTAGCATTCAGTGGCACTCTCACCCTTGCGGCCATCTATTCATATCATCATCTAGGCAACACTAGGTTGTCGATTATCCACTTGTTGATCTCGTTCCTGCTCTTCCGGAACGCGGACAGGCGCTCATCCTCGCTACTGCTACTTCCGAGGAGTCGTGGAACCCTTGGTGGGATGCCCCTAACCTCCCAGGAAGAACGGACAGGCCTCCGCCGCGTTGGAGCACACCATCACCACATGGTCGAACAGCCGTCCCTCGAACACGTCGAGGCTCTTGAAACCCTGGTTCGAAATATCGATGCCCAATTCCGCCGTCTCCCGAACGGCCAGCGGGTGCACTCGGCCAGGCCTCGTTCCCGCGCTCTTCGCATCCAGCGCTCTCGAGTATAGGCCGTTGACAGGCCTTTCGACCATCTGGGAGCGGGCGGAGTTGTGAGCGAAGATGAACAAACCATCCTCATGAGATGATCATCCATGCATAGCCAGATGGTCAAGGTAACAATGGTTAGGAATCTATTTATACTTATCAATCGTTTCAACATTAGTTGAAATCATAACAGGATGGAGTGCATGAAAGAGACCGCCGGAGAGAACTGCCCGCCGCCTGGAGTGGCGCCAAAGAAGCTGTCGTTCCTGAACCGTTACCTGACCATCTGGATCTTTGCAGCCATGGCGTTGGGGATCGCCCTTGGCGTGTTCCTTCCCGGCGTGACCAGCTACCTCAATTCGCTCAGCATCGGAACTACGTCCATACCGATCGCCATCGGCCTCATCTTGATGATGTACCCCCCGCTGGCGAAGGTGAGGTACGAGGAATTGGGCAAGCTTACCAGAATGCCAGAGTCGAAGGCCATGTTCTCGACCTCGCTTTTCCTGAACTACGTTGTCGGTCCGCTGCTGATGTTCGCTCTGGCATGGATCTTCCTACCAGACCTGCCGGAGTACCGCATCGGCCTCATCCTCACCGGGGTGGCGAGGTGCATCGCCATGGTGCTGGTATGGAATCAGCTGGCCGAGGGCGACTGCGAGTATGCCGCCATACTGGTGGCGCTGAACTCGATCTTCCAGATCATCCTGTACTCATTCTACGCGTACTTCCTCATAACCATCCTGTCCGATGTGGTGGCCCCGGGATCCGGCATCGCGGTGAACATCTCCATCGCGTCGGTGGCGGTGAGCGTGCTCATATACCTGGGCATACCGTTCCTGGCCGGGATCGTCACCAGGTACACGCTATTCCCGCGCAAGGGCGCCGACTGGTATGACAACAAGCTCATGCCAAAGCTGTCCAAGGTGTCGCTGCTGGCGCTGCTGTTCACCATCGTGGTCATGTTCTCGCTGCAGGGAGAGAACATCGTGCGCCTGCCGCTCGACGTGGTGCGCATCGCCATTCCGCTGCTGTTCTACTTCCTGATCATGTTCCTGCTGTCGTTCGGGGTGTCGATGAGGCTGAAGTTCGACTACCCGCACACCGCGGCGCAGTCCTTCACCGCTGCCAGCAACAATTTCGAGTTGGCCATCGCCATAGCGGTCGGCGTGTTCGGCATCGGCTCTGGCGTCGCCCTGGCCGCGGTCATAGGCCCACTGGTGGAGGTTCCGGTACTCATATCGCTGGTGAACCTGGCACTGTACTTCCGGAAGCGCTATTACGGCGTGGATGGCAAGGTAAAGGCAGCCGCCTCGGAGGCCTGAACATGGATCCCAAGACCAAGGAGCTGGTGGCCATCAGCGCTTCCGTGGCCGGAAGGTGCCAGCCCTGTTTCCGCCACCATCTTAGGAAGGCCAAGGAGTTAGGCATCGCGGCCGAGGACATGCAAGAGGCCATAGCGCTAGCCAACCGTATCAGTGATGTGGGCGGCCAGCGCATGGCTGAGTTCGTTAACGTAGTAATCAAAGAGTAATGGAGGAGGAAAAATGCCAATAGAGGAGATCGACCTATACTGGATGAAGGCCGAGGATTTGGCCAAGTATATGCCAGATGGTGGTTGTGCGAAAGCAGAGGCGAAGACCGGGAAGGAACTCGCAGAGAAGCTCATCTCCAAGGCGGTCAAGGCCGCCGACTGCCCAGAGATCGACAGGAAAATGGCTGAAGCGATCGATGGAGTACTGAGCATAACCACCCGGCTACCAGAGAGCGACCCGATGCAGGAGAAGGTGTCGGAGAAGCTGTTCGAGTATGGTAGCCCAGACGCGGATTCGCCGGTCATCATCACCTCGAACTCCAAGCTCACACATAAGATACTCAAGGAGATCTTCGATAATGCTCATGTCAAGGCATTTGTCATACCGGTGGACACGAACGGTTACACCCTTGACAATTCCGCTGTGGTCAATGCGTTCACGCCGATGGCGGTCATGAAAGCGATCACAGACAGCGGCATCGCTAACAAGACGTCAAACAAGAAGGCGCTAATTTCCGGATTTCTCGCGAACCAGAAGAGCGGCATAGAGCGCATCGTCCGTTGGAGTCTCGATGTGGGCCCCATAAGCGGCTATGAGCTTCCACTGTACCTGCTGAGCCGTTGAACATTCATAGGCTGGTCGAAGGAATGGCGGCGTGGGTCGACCCAGAACAGGTGAAGCGCTCGAGGGCGTTCGTGACGAAGGTGGCGAAGGAGAAAAAAGCCTCATGGCTCAATGGTGAGGTGCAACTACATTGCATCCGCTGCGAGGCAGAGGTCTACCGAGAGGATTGTGTCTGCCCTTGTTGCCATGCTCCTTTAAAGAAGGAGTGCCCCCGATGCCACTACTGGGTAGATATGGATACCACCTTCTGCGTCTCCTGCAGGCACGCCTTCCCGTTGCCGCCGCCCCCCAGGGCGACGGTGCGGCTTTGGCACGAATGCTCCGAAAGGGACTGACAGCAGAGGAACTTTTTAACAGCCGCAAGTGCATTTGACCATCCGTAAGGGGCGAGAAACATGGGGGTGGCGATATTGGGCTGCGACGCCATCAGGAACGAGATCGAGATTGTCACGGCCGGAGACCAGGACGTCGTGTACCGCGAGTACCTGGAGTTCGGCCTCCACCTTGAACCGACCAATCTGAAGAAGGTCATACTGGAGAAGCTGAACTCTTTACCAGACGGAGTGGATGTCGTCTTCCTCGGCTACGGCCACTGCCAGGCTCTTCAAGGTCTTCCGGAGCAGGTTGAGGTCCCGGTCGTCATGCTGGAGTATGAGGACTGCATCGCCGCCATACTGACGTCGGAGAGATACCATTCGGAGAAGAAGAACGGCGGCGTGACGTGGTTCTACCCGGCCGGCTGGGCCGTTAACGGCATGGAGGGCATGGTGAGGCTTTTCCACCTGGACAGCGTCGAAGGCTACGCTCCGGACTATTTCCTCAGGATCATGTTCGACGGCTTCTCCCGGTGCCTGTTCATCGACACCGGGATCGATTGCGCCGATATGTGCGAGAAGAACTCGAAGGAGGTTGCTAACATCCTTGGTCTAAGGCACGAGCGGACCGTCGGCAGCCTGGACGCGGTGAGGGCGGCCTGGGAGCAGGCCAAGGAGCTGGCGCATGCACTTGAGGCCGAGAAAGACCATAATGGCCACCCGGCTGCATCGAACGCTTCGAACGGTGCGTGACCAACGTTCCACCGTAGCGGTTCAGCGGTACGCGGCGCGCAGCTTGTCGCCGGCCAGGTACCTGATCCTGGTGGTCAGCTCGCCGACCGTTCCCATGTACTCGATCTCGTCCTGCCCCCTGAACACCTTCTCCCTTACCAGGGCGCCGAGCTGGTCGTCATTACCGGGATGCAGCACCAGTCGGATGCTGCCCTCGGCCGCCTGGCGGTCCATGCAGATGCCGTCCTCGTCGCCGTCCACGATGCCGATGACCGGCACTCCCAGGCGTGACAGCAGCGATGTGGCGATGCACGTGGTGTCGTCGCCGACCGCCACCGCGGCCTTGATGTCCCGGCCGCGGAACAGGGCATCCTCGGCGCGATGATCGATCAGGATGATGCGATCTCCGGCGGAGGTAGCGCTCCCCCCGCCGCCCGTGGTCCTCCGTACCGAGCCGGAGCGGATGATGGCCCGGCTGAGGTCCTGGATGTTCAGCTTGGCGATGCCATGCTCCTTCGGCTCCAGGCCGGTGAAGGCCAGCTCGCCTTTCACCAGCTGGACCTCCACCACCTCATCGATCGCCTTTCCGATCACGATGCCGTCTATCCACACGTTCTCCCCGATCTCCACGCCGGAGATGGTACGGCGGTGCGGCGACGGCTCCGGGACGATCGAGCGGGGCGCTTCCCGCAGCCCCATGGAGCGGATGAGCGCCACCGTGCCCGCGCTGACCGTCGGCTTCCAGCTGATATAGAATCCGTCGTCGATCTGGACCAGGGGGACCTTGAGGCGATTGATGACACGCGACACGACCATGCGGCCGAATGCCTGTCCGGACGCCGGCGTCTTGGAGGCGTTGAGCAGGACGACCTCGTCGCAGCGGCGGTCCATCTCCACCAGCGCGTCGGAGACAAGCTGACGGCCCTTGACACTCACGCGGCCCTCCAGTCCAGCGTCGATGAGCGCCGCCACGCCCATTGCTCCTCCGATGGTCGCTTCCACCTCTCCCGCGGCGCTGAGCTCGTCGAGCACCTTCGCTGCGATCCCCGAGTCGATTACCTCCGGACCATGGATGACCACGCCGTATCTCATATCACCCGTGGTTATGGCGCGGTGATTGATAAAGCTCAGCTTCGACCGGACGGTATTCCTTGCTCCATCGAGCGAATCTCCAGCGTGCGGATCAGATCGGAGCGGGAGACGATGCCGGTCATCCGGCCGTCCTCCATGACGATCAGCCGGCCCACCTGTCTTCGGGCCATGAGCTGTATCGCTTCCTCGGCAGGAGTGTCCGGGCCGATGGTGATGACGTCGCGGCTCATGATCCTGCCCACCTCCACATCATAATGATGCGATGCCGGCACCCCTTGGGCGTCCTGGAGCGTCACCACTCCGACGATGCGGTCTCCGTCCATCACCGGATAGCCCATGTGCTTCTCCGCAATGATCTTGTCCAGCAACTCCCTTACGGTCATGGAGGGCGGCACCACGCTCACCTCGCGCGTCATTATGCTGCCGACCGTCACGCCCTCCAGGGCCTTGCCGACCAGCGTGGCCCTCTCCTCCTCCCTCGCGCCGAGATATATGAACAGGGCGATAAGAATCAGCCATATGTTGTAGAAGAAGCCGACCACGGCCATTATGATCGCTATTCCCTTCCCGATCGCGACCGCCGCCCTGGTGGCCGGTATGAAGCCCATGCGCTTGGCGAGGAGGGCGCGCAGCACCCTCCCTCCATCCATGGGGAACGCCGGAATGATGTTGAACCCGCCCAGCAGGATGTTGTAGAAGCTCATCATGCTGAACATGATCGCCACGATGGTGATGCCGAGGCTGGTCTCATTGCGCAGGAGGAGCCAACCCGGAAGGAGAATGAGACCGATGGCGAAGCTGGTGGCCGGCCCCACGATGGCCATGAGTTCCTCGCCCACCGCCTCCTTGGGCTGCTTCTCGATCTCCGACACCCCTCCGATGATGAACAGCGTGATGCCTGAGATCGAATAGCCCCGCCGCATCGCCACGATGGAGTGCGCAAGTTCGTGCAGCAGCACTGCGGCGAAGAACAGCACTGCGGCGATGAGGCCGAGGCCCAGTTTCTCCGGCCATCCAATGGGCAGGTCGCCGAACCCTATGCGGAAGCCGAACAGGTCAGGGACGAATGTGAAACCGAACACCAATGCGAAAAACGGGAGGATGAAGAGGAAGGAGAAGTGGATCTTGATGGGGATCCCCCTCACCCTGCCCAGGCGAAGCGACGACCTCATGTCGTTATCATTGGCAGGGCGGGGATGATTATGGTTTTGCCTAGTGAGGGTGCCCCGCCACCATGCTGATGACGTACATGATCGCGATGCCCAGCACCACCATGAGGAAGGCGCGGTACCCCTTCCTCTCGAGGTGGAACGCTTCAGGCAGCAGATCGCATATCCCCACGTAGAGGAACGTCCCTGCGGCCAGCGCGAGGGGGAAGCCGACCTCGATGCCTTCCATGACATCGATGAGCGGTATCGCCGCGAACGCCGCCGCCGGGACCAGGAGCGAGAACACCGCGACCAGGCCCATGGACCTCCTGACAGGGATCTCGGCCAGCCGGAAGGTGGTGGCCAGTGCCATTACCTCAATGCCCTTGTGGGCGATGATGGCCGTGAACAGTATGGCGCCAACCTCCGCCTCTAGCATGGCCGCCACGCCAAGGGCGAAGCCGTCCATGATTCCGTGGACCGCCAGCCCGAGGAACGCCGCCGTCGATGTGAGCGCGTGGACGTGCTCGCACTCCCCGCCATCGCAATGCTCGCCCTCATCCTCGTGCTCATGTTCGTGCTCATTGTGGTGATGGTGCGTCAGTATGACGCGCTCGATCAACAATACCGCGATCAGGCCGACCATGACCAGGGTGAGCGCCTCGTGAGAATCCATCAGCTCGACCGATTCGGGGATCAGTATGAGGAACGCGGCGGCGATGAAGAAGCCGGCGCTCAGGCCGGTGAATAGGTGCAGCTGTTTGGACGACCATCTGTACACCAGGGGGAGGGAGCCTCCCACCAGCGATATTGCCACGATGACGACGGAGTATACGGCGAGGGTCTCGAAGGGAGTCATGTCGAACATGAGATAATCGAGAGGTATTATTAAAGATTTACATGAAAGTTAATAAAATGTGCCGAACGGCGGCGGCCTCATTAATAATTGGGCAAAAATGATATGGCCTCCGCATCCTTTGGAGCGATCATGATAAACGTGGAAGAGATGAACGAGGGGCCGGTCGTGAAGGACCTCGACTCCATGGTGGAGTTCGCGGAGGGCGGGATCGTGTCCAAGGTGTTCCTGAACCGTCCGGAGACGAACATGACGCTGTTCTGCATGGCCAAGGGGCAGGAGCTGTCGGAGCACACCTCCACCAAGCCGGCCGCCATCCACATTCTTCGAGGGAGGGGAACCGTCCGGCTGGGCGACGAGACCATCGAGGCCGCTCCGGGCAAGTGGATCTTCATGCCCCCGCAGCAGCTGCACTCGCTTCAGGCGACGGAGGACATGGTATTCCTCCTGACACTATTCAAGCGGTTCTGATCAGCGTTCGATGCCTTCGCGCGCCGGAATGCCCTGCTCATAGGGATGCTTGATCATCCGCATTTCAGTCACCAGATCGGCAAGGTCGATGATCTCCTGCGGGGCGTATCGTCCGGTAAGAACGAGCTCCACGCGCGGAGGCCGGCCCTTCACGATGTCCACGACGCTGTTGACGTCCAGGAGCCCCATGTGCACCGTCACGTTGACCTCGTCCATGATGAGCAGGTCATACTCTCCGGAATGCAGCAGCTCCTTTGACCTGGCCAGGGCGGCCTCGGCTGCTTCATAGTCCTCCTTCTGCGCCTTGCCCTCGTGGACGAGGCAGGAGCGTCCCATCGGGAGGAGGGTCAGATCTGGAAACTGCTTGGCAATCCGATACTCGCCGTAGTACTGGTCGGACTTCATGAACTGCACCATGGCCACCTTCAGCCCGTTGCCCATGGCCCGCAGCGCCAATCCAAGAGCTGCCGTGGTCTTGCCCTTTCCGTTGCCCGTATACACCTGGACCAGGCCCAGCTGCTCCCTCGGGTCCTTCGCCGACGTCATGGCACCAGGAACTCCTCCTGGACGGTTATACTTTATCTTAGATGGAGCGCCGACACCGTTGCGCGGGCCTTGCGCTTCGCCAGCGTGGCCTTGATGGTGTTGACCATCGCCCTCTGCGGCATCGACAGCAGCGCCTTTGCCTCCTCCAGGTCGTCGGTGAACATGACCTCCGACATCAGCATGCCGCACAGCACTGTGCGGTCCCCGGCCGGGATGCTCTCGTCCATCCACACCTCCAGAATGCTGTCCTTGAGGTCCCCTCCTTCGGAAAGCTCGTTGCCGAGCAGGTCCTCGATGGCCCTCTCATAGCAGTCCAGCCTCGACATGTCGTTCTGGCGCACCGCCGCGGAAGCGACCGCCCCGGCCCCCTGGCCGCATGCGTACGACGGGATGATGCCCTCGCCGACGAACGCCAGCGTCTGGCCGGCAGCATCCCCGGCGAACAACACGTTGCCGCGGCGCGGACCGCCCAGGAAGCCTGGGAGCGGAGCGTCACCGGTCTTGACCTCCAGCACCTTGTCGACGTCAAACATGTCCATCAACATGGGGTTCGTGGCGAGCCACTCCTGCAGCCTGTCCCTTCGGTTGCCGTGCAACCCGATGGCCGCCAGGCCGACATTGGCGCGTCGCGGCCCCTTCGGGATGATCCATCCGTAACCGAGGCCGACCTCCGGCTCCAGGAAGATCTGCATCCCGGCCGGCAGCCTCTTGTTGGAGACCATCTCGTACTCGATGCCCTTGGCCATGGCCTTCTCGGTGAAGAGCTCCACGCCCATCAGGCGGGATACGGTGCTGTGGACCCCGTCGGCCGCTATGACGACCTTCGGATGCACCCTCGTCTCCACGCCCTGATGCATGATGGTCGCTTCAATGACGTTCCCGTCCCGCATCTCGATGTCGGTCAGGCGGGCGTCGGCGTGCACCATGGCACCCGCCTCCGCGGCCTTGGCCGCCAGCGCCTTGTCGAATATCTTCCTCTCCAGCGAGACGGCCTTCCAATATGGCTCCCGGCTCGTCAACGCGATACGGCGATCGAGCAGGAACTTGGTGTGGTCCAGCGCCATGGCCTTCGCGCCCGGGGGCAGGTTCAGCTTCAGACTCTTGAGCAGCGTCTCGCCCACCACCTCGCCGCACTGCACCGGAGTGCCGATCTCCTTCTTGCGGTCGATGAGCAGCGTGCTGGCCCCGCCCTCCGCGGCAGTCATGGCGGCCGAGCTCCCAGCCGGGCCGGCGCCTATTACCAATACCTCGCATTCCTTCAGCATGTTACCACCCCACCATGGCGGAACGGACGTACGCCATGTAAAGGCCCCTGTACTTGGGATAGATCAGCATGGCCTTGAAGAAGGATGCTGGAAGCGAGCCGCGGCCGAACATGCGGGCCGATTCCTTGTATCCTTCTTCGTTCAGTTCAGCGAACTGCCGGTACGCCCTCATGAAGCTGGGGTGGTTGAACAGGGACGGACGCCACCACCGTTCGTACGTTCCGGGGTCATCCCACAGCACGGCCTCGGCGGCCTTCCTGCCGGACACCAGGGCGGCCCGGATGCCCCCGAATGTGAGGGGGTTGGGCATGGCCGCGGCGTCGCCGACCAGAAGGCAGCGGCCGTCGGTTATGCGGTCCAGGCCGCCGGTCGGTATGGCGCGGCGGTGCTTCTCGATGATGTCCTCCTTGACCACGTCGGTCCCGCGCGGGAACCCGATGCGCGCGTGCTTGCCGGCCGGGAACTCCCAGCGGTACCCGCCGTTGTACTGCGGTCCCTGGATGAACGATATCTTGTTGCTCGGAAGATCCTTGTCAACGATGTACTGCTCGGTCCATATGACCTCCGGCGGCTCGGTGCCGAAGACCTCGCGGCGGACACGGGAATTGACGCCGTCGGCGCCGATGAGGTACTTTGCGGCGACCTTGCTGCCGGAAGAGCAGCTGAGGGTGTATCGGCCGTTCTCCCTCTGGACGGATAGCACGGCGTCCTTCTCCATGATGCCGCCCTTCGCAAGGTAGCGGCCCTGGACCGAGCGCAGGAACTTAGGCCGATCAATCACGTACCCATTGTGGCGGATGCCCATGACCACCCCGCCCGGCCATATCTCCTCGACGTAGTTGATGTCGTGCACGACGTGCTCCGCCCTCAACGGGCGCAGCTGGCGGAAAGCGGCCTCCGAGACGGCCTCGCCGCACATGCGGTGATAGAGATCGTAATTCTTACCGTCCAGTCGGTCCATGAGGAGAACGTTCATCTCCGGACGGTATTCCTTGAGGAAGAAGGCGGCCGAAGTGCCGGCGCATCCTCCGCCCACAATAACAGCATCATATTCTTCCATTGTCACACCTCGAAGTGCTGGCGACATCGACCATGGAATAACCGAAGTCGAACGATAGGAACGCGAACAGGTAAATGAAGGATGGCAGAGCTCCGACGATGCAGAGAATGAGCACGCCCACCTTGAGCAGGGGGCGCTGGCGCAGGATGTTTGCCTTCAGGGAATGATCGTCATCGGCCGGAAGGGCATCCACCTTCTCATCCAGGAACGAGAGGATGAAGACCACTGCGATCGCTGCCAGGTTGATGTGCCCGTACACGATAAGGGCGGCGATGGAGAGGACCATCGCCGCCGTGAAAGCAATGCGGAAGGCGATGTTGTCGTACTTGCCCGCCACGAGGAGAGAGAGCAGCATGCCGATGAAGATGACGGCGGTGCCCTCGTCGAGCAATGCCATGGCTCCCATCCACAGGCCCGCCGGCAATGCCAACAGGAACGCCGTCCTCTGGCAGTACACGCCGGAGTCGAACGCCTCGTCACCATACTTGACTATGATGCCCAGCAGGAGGTACGAGAGCGGGAGAATGAGCGAGTACAGGAGGTCGGCCCGATCGATGAAATAGCTGACCATTACCGCTATGACGGCGGCGGCCAGCGCGAGGGCGGCGAAGAATGGTAATGCCAGACTACCTCGGGTTGCCGACGCGACCTCCATGACGCCTGTCAAATGCCGCGATGTGTTATGAACCTTGGCCAATTCGGCCGGCAATATATTGGTGTTCGACATTATGTCCAAATGGCAAGAGGGCGAAATGAAATGGGAAAACAGCAAGAGGTTTTGGGCATGCCCGAGAGGGCATGTGGTCTTGAGGTCAGCCCTCGTGTTCAGGACCTGCTTGGCAGCACGGCGCGGAGGGCTCGGACGGCCCACCCCCGCATGGGGCGGCCCTTCCGCCCATCTCTCATCTTCTTGCCAATGACAATATGGCGTCCACCGAGGAGAGCGTACTGCCCCCTCAGCTCGTCCTTTACGTAGCGATCGATCTCCTGTTCCGGCATGCTTGTCAGCGCGTACGATGCAGTGAATGACATCTTGTCCACCTACGAATCCGAGTAGAACGTAAGGGGGCCATATCCTTTGACCCGGCCTGCGGCGGTCTTTGCCGAGAATGATTAGCACGGTGCTTGACAGCGATGCGCACGGCGTCGGCGTGGAACGGTTTATCTCCCCATTTGCTGATAAGCCGTCGTGCCGAACTACGAGGCCGTGCTGGAGGTCAAGCATGACTGCCCCTACTGCAACATAACGGAGCTCCATCCGGGCATCCACATCACTGCCTGGGATACCACGGCCATGCACATCGCCGTCGTCACCTGCGATCGCGAGGGGGAGCTGGAAGACTTCCGGCGGGAGCTCTCGGCCTCGCTCGATCATGATCTGGTATCGCAGCAGGCCAATCGCCTGGAGGTAGTGATACGGGATCGCAACGTGAAGCCCGACTCGGTCACTTCCCTCATATCGCGATGCGACTGTTGGTGCACCCAGCCATCGGTGGCGGAGATGGGATGGGAGAAATACCGGGTGTTCTCGTGGGACAAGGCCAACCTGTCGCGTCTCGTCAGCCTCATATCTGCTGCGGGCGGCACCGTGCGCGTCAGCTCGGTGCGCCAGCTGGGCCTGCCGTCGTTCACCAGGGACATGATGATGCCGGTCGGCAACATCCTGCACGGCCTGACGCAGAGGCAGATCGACGCGCTGATAACCGCGCTGGAGCGCGGCTACTACGATTCCCCCGCCCGGGTATCGGCCGACGAGCTGGCCAAGGCCCTGTGCCTTTCACGCTCCACGCTGTCCGAGCACTTACGCAAGGCCGAGGCGAGGCTGCTGCTCAACATCCTCCCGGTGATGCGGATGACCCACGAGGAGGAGTATTAGACGATCCTCTTGAGCAGCCATGCCATGTTGCGTCCGAGGTCGCTCATGATGCGCCTGCCCTCCCCGTCGGAATCAACATCGCCCTGCTCACGTCCCACCAGAACGTTCCAGTAGGAAGAGCCGGGCACGATCATCTCGGCGATCAGGAAGAAGTTGTTGATCTCCTGGAAGGTCGCAAGCGCCCCGGCACGGCGGTTGACCGCGACAGCAGCGCCGACCTTACGGGCGAACATGCCGCCATTCGCTCCACCCACGTAACCGACGCGGTCGATGAACGCCTTGGTCTGCGCGCTCATCGTTCCGTAATAGACGGGCGAACCTATCAGGACGCCATCGGCCATGGCGATCTTCGCGACGTACTCGTTCACGCGGTCGTCGGTGATCTTGCATTTGCCGTCCTTCCTCTGGCGGCATATCCCGCAGGCTTGGCACGGTGCTACCGGCTCGCTGCCCATCTCCACCAGTTCGGTCTCGATGCCTTCCTTCTCCAGCTCATCGAGCACCATGCGCAGCGCGCGGTGAGTGTTGCCGCTCTTCCTCGGGCTGCCGTTGAACGCTATGACCTTCATGGCACGAAGATAGCGGCCGATGTAATTGTATTGTTGGCCTCATCTCACCATTTTCCCCTGATAACGGATCGATATGCCACCATTGTACACGGATGCAAGAGGAATCCAGGTCCTGAGCCCGCAGGAGAGGAGATGGGTGAGGCCGCGGCATCTTGAGATGTGGATCTCGCCACGATGAGCGATACGCTAGCGCAGACCATTTAATCGGAAGGGACTTATATGATATCCACAATCCGGTAACACGAATTGAATGTTCGTGTTATGAGGGACCCTGATGCATATTCCCGATGGATTGATGGACCCCGCGGTGTTCCTGGCGGGCTGGGCTGTTGCGGTCGTCGTTCTGGCGGTCGCCATGGCAAAGGTCGGCAGGACGATCGACCAGAAGGCCGTTCCGCTGATGGCTCTGCTCGCCGCGGGAATATTCATGGCCCAGATGCTCAACTTCCCGGTTGGCTTCGGGACGACCGGGCACCTTATCGGCGCCGCCCTGGCGGTGTACATGCTAGGCCCTCTCGCCGCCATGGTGGTGATGACGGCCATACTTCTCATCCAGGGCCTCATGTTCGGCGACGGCGGCATCACCGCCCTCGGTCTGAACATCCTCAACATGGCCATCATAGCGCCCCTGACCGCCTGGGGCATCTTCGCCTTGGCGGGCCGTTCGACGTGGAGCGTTCCGGTTGCGGCCTGGGCATCGGTCATGGCCGGTGCGGCCGCCTGCGCCTTTGAGCTATCGGCCAGTTATACCCTCTCGGGCGGAGCGTACGGCATCACCGGCTCTTTGGCCATCCCGGCCATGCTCGGCTATCATGCCCTGATAGGCATAGGCGAGGGGCTTATCACCGGCGGCATCGTCGCATACCTCACAAAGGTCGCGCCGGAGATGGTGCGAGGCGATCCGACCGCCGTCCCGGTCCCGAGGAAGAGGTACACCAACGCCGCCCTGGGCATCACGGTGCTGTTCGGCATCGGCCTGGTGCTGTTCTTCATGTTCTCAGCCGGAATGGGGGACGGACTGGAGAGCGTCATGGAGGCGGCCGGCGTGGAGGAAGTAACACCTCTCTTCGGCGGCCTCATGGGATACGGAGAGGACTACCTCTCGGCCTTGGTGGCCGGCATCATCGGATTTGCGGCGGTGTTCGCCGTGATCTACCTCGCCTTCCGCCGAAGGAAGGCCGCTGAAGAGACAGAAACACAGTGACGTGGCCTCCCATGAACCACGGCGAGATCGACCAGTACTCCGTCCGTTCCCGATGGTACGGCTTCGACCCACGGGTCAAGCTGGTCTGCGTCATCGGCCTGGTGGTGGTGACGGCGTTCATGCGGGACCTCGCCCCGTTGGTGGTCATATTCGCCTTCGTGGCGGCGTTGCTCCTCCTCTCCAGGGTACCGCTCCGACACCTGGGCGGGGGCATCGTTCTGGCGCTCCCGTTCATCATATTTCCGGTGCTGGCCATGGTCATCACTTCCGGCCCGATGCCCGCGCTGCTCATGACACTGCGCATTGTTTCCTCGATCTTCGCCTTGATGCTCCTTATCACCACCACGCCGATGTTCGATCTGCTCAAGGCGATGAGATGGTTCCATTTCCCAGCTCTGATGTCTTCCCTGCTGCTCTTCACATACCGATTCATATTCGTGCTGATCGATGAGATGGAGAGGATGAAGATGGCGCGGAAGGCGAGAGGCTTCACGGGGCGCGGCAGTTTGCTGTCGCGTGATGTGTTCAAAACCCTTTCGTACACCGCGGGAATGGTCTTCGTGCGTTCCAATGCCAGAGCCATGAACATCTACAACGCGCTGATGGCCCGAGGCTTCACCGGGGAGGTGGTCACCCTCCGGAGGTTCAAGGCGCGTCCAGCGGACGGCGCCTTGGGCGCAGTGTTCGTGTGCGTCGGCGTAATCGCGATATTGCTCCAGATGGGGGTAGCATTCTGATATCTATACAACTCCAGGACGTTGGATTCACTTACGATGACGGCATGCAGGCGCTTCACGACGTCACGCTGTCGGTCTCCTCCGGGGAGAGGGTGGCGCTGGTCGGGCCGAACGGCGCCGGTAAGAGCACGCTGCTGCACATCATGTCCTCGCTGTACTCCCCGACGTCCGGAACGGTACGGATCGACGGGGAGGAGGTCACCAAGAGGACGCTGGAGAAGACCCGGTTCAAGGTCGGCTTCCTCTTTCAGGATCCGGACGACCAGGTCTTCATGCCCCGGGTGGTGGACGACGTGTCCTTCGGGCCGGTCAATATGAAGCTCGCTCCTGAGGAGATTGCCCTCCGAACGAGGGAAGCGATCGAGGCGGCCGGCATTGCCGGTTATGAGGATCGCGCTCCGCACCACTTGAGCTTCGGAGAGAAGAAGCGAGTGGCCATCGCCGGCATACTGGCAATGCGCTCTCCCATCCTGCTGCTGGACGAACCGACCGCCAACCTCGATCCTCAGGGAAGGCGGGACCTGGTGAACGTTCTCATGCCGCTGCGCAACAAGACCATGGTCATCGCGACCCACGATCTCTCGGTCGCCCTTGAGCTGACGGATCGCGTCATCGTGCTCAAGCGGACGGTGCTGTACGACGGCACCTTCCGCGGACTGGTGGAGCGGCCGGACATATTGACCGAAGCGAGGCTGGAGCTACCGTCGGTCCCGCGGCTCATGGAGCGATGGATGGAACGCACCGGCCGCACGGGGCCGCTGCCGCTGACCATAGACGAGGCGCTGACGATGCTGGAAGAGAGCCGCGTGCGGTGATGAGGACGGAGAATTTATGTCCGAACTTGCATTCTTTATCACCCATGCTGTACCTCCAGCCCCTTAATTAATATGAAAGAACTTGGGCCGTTTCCAGAATCGTTTCATACTCCTGATATTTGCATATCTGGCATACAAAATACCAACCAAAAGGTTCACTATATTGTATCAGTAAAACGGCACCCTTTTATCTTATTACAACATCTATGACCTGTAGGATAGGTGATACAAGGTGGCAACTGTGTCATTCAACAAGCCATTGGAGATACGAAGCGACGAGTCAGCTTCTGCTCTAATCCGGGCATCCGAGGAAACAGATTGCCATAAGCCTATTAAGAGAGTAAATATCTCCAGGGAAAGAGAGAGTGGTCTTTCATCCCTGAGAAAACGATATTCTCGTTAAGAGATCTTCTTGATTCTGCCTATGGTGATGAGACCTCAGTATGCAGCGATCTTCGAACCTTTAGTTGCGCTAAGGATTCTGATATTCAGCATTTTTTAATAGAGAGGGCGATTCCTTTTGAGAAAGCCCATAAAAGTAGGACATACGTCATTTTGGATCAAGGGTTGTTAGAAGAAGGCGTTGTCGAGGTCCTGGCCTACTTTTCTGTTGCGATGGATTTTCTTCTGATTCGTGAAGGAGTGTCGAAAACATTTAAGAGAAAACTTAACGGAATATTTAATGACGACTCGGTCCCCTGCTACCTCATAGGTCAACTCGCAAGAAGTGATTCATGTCCCAAGGAAACCCTCCGGGGAGAAGAAATCCTAGATTATGCTTTAAGTGTGTTGCTGGATGCTCATGATCTTGTTGGCGGAAGATTCGTAAGGGTTGATAGCAAGGAATGCGATGGACTATTGTCTTTTTACATGGAAAACGGATTTACATTATTGCCCGATAAAGAAGAGAACGGTTATTGCCAGCTAGTACGATTCATATCGAGTGAAAAACAGAGCGGTTGAAGGAATATATTCTGACCTTGATGCCCATAATTGAACTGAAACTGAGTGCTGCCTTCTATTAAGCAGAACTGTAACCGCTCCCTGACTCATTCGTACACTTGCACACTCACTTAACGGGCTCGGGCGGGACTTACATCCTCGGAATATGCCCGGCAGGCTGTCACGAAGTTCTGCGCCCACTCGGGGCTGGAGCCGAAGTGTAGGTGGGTGTACGAGGCCAGCGTTCTGTTCTTGACGAACCCGTCCATTGAGGCTTCGATCCCTTCCTCCTTGTTCAGGTCGTAGGCGAAGGCCTCCATGTTGTGGTCAAAGACCTTGGAGTAATGGAACACATGACCTCGAGTTGCATCTCCAACTTTTGCCAGCACGTTATCCCTTACGACCTTCGCCTCGACGTACCCCAGCGCCTGCAGCTTTTCGGTCATGCGCACCTCAGCGTCGAACACCCCGGTCATGTCGTACCTCGCTCCATCCAGCGTGGTCAGCCCGGCGCACATGTACATGAGACCGCCGCACTCGGCGTAGATGGGCATTCCCTCATCGGATAGCTGCTTCACCTTCGCCCTGACTTCTTCGTTGGAATCCAGCTGCTCGGCGAACATCTCCGGATATCCTCCTCCGAAGTACAGGCCGTCGACATCGGGGACCTCACCCCTCAAGGGGGAGAAGAACACCAGCTCCGCTCCTGCGTCCCTCAGGTACTGAAAGTTATCCTCGTAGTAGAAGTTGAACGCCTCGTCCTTCGCCACCCCGATGCGCGCTTTCGTCTGTGCTGGCCTAGCGTCAGGAACGACGATATCCAGCTCAGGAGCGGAATTCGCGATCTCCATCAGGCGGCCGATGTCCAGGTTCTCCTCTATGAGCACCCTGATCCTCTCGTACCTATCGCGATCGAGGCTCTCCTCAGCCGGCACCAGGCCGAGGTGGCGGCTCTCCAGCTTGATGTCCGCATCCTTCGGTATTCCGCCCAGGCAATCGATGCCCCGCAGCGAGTCGCGGAGCATGTCCAGATGCCGCTTCCCGCCGACGTTGTTGAAAATGACCGCCCGGACGTCCGCATCTGGATCGTATTGCTGGAAGCCCAACGCCACCGCGCCCACGCTCCTGGCCGAGGCCGACGCGTCCAGGACGAGGATGACCGGGGCCTTCAGCACCTTGGAGAGGTGCGCGGTCGAACCTTCTTCGCTCCTGCCGTCGTAGCCGTCGTACAGGCCCATCACACCCTCGATGACCGAGATCCCGGCGCCCTCGGAGGCGCGGGCGAACAGCTCAGGCACAGCATCAGGAAACATCCATGTGTCGAGGTTGCGCGACCTGCGGTCCAGCAATACGGAATGGTGCATCGGATCGAGGAAGTCGGGCCCGGACTTGAACGGCTGAGGATCGAGGCCTCGTTCCTTCAGCGCGAGCAGGATGCCGACAGTGATGGTCGACTTGCCCACCCCGCTCCGTTCTCCGGCGATGACCACTCGGGGGCGGCGCGTTTCACCGCCTCCATGCACTGAGATCGGTGATGAACGACGTTGGCAGTGACGCTAGGGCATCTCGCGCTCCCTTGGGCCTCATAATGTTGGATGTATCATCCAATCCGTATTTAATGATGGTCGATAGGCGGCCTGATACGATGCCCTGCAATGGCAGAGCGAACTTAGAGCATCGGCGCTGAGCTGGGCCTGCCCGCCCCCGACAGGTTCGGCATTGCTAATGTATTAATATCGACCGTTTCAAGGAACGTCATGGGCCGTGAAAGCCTAACGCGGAGGATGATGATTTGAGATCGACAGAGGAACAGCAGATGATGGGGGACCCCCTGAAGGTAGCGAGCAACGTTGCCGGGCTCCTCCTGGAGAACGACCGGGTGAGGGTCATCACCGGAACCCTGAAGCCAGGCGACAAGGCAGCTATGCACTCCCACCCGGACCATGTCGTGTACACCACGAAGAGCGGCAAGATCAAGCTGACCTATCCTTCCGGAAACACGAAGGACATAGACATGGAAGAGGGAAAGGCGATGTTCATGGAAGCCCAGTCGCATGAGGTCAACAACATCGGCGATACGACAGTGGCGTTCGTCGTGATCGAGCTCAAGTGAGTGTTCGATCCTCCGGCTGCGACCGACCCGGAAGGTCTCTTCTTCCCTGACTAGACGATCTTCCGTGGCTAGACCCAGGAGATGGGGACCGACGCATCACCCATCGGTCTTTTTCATGAGCGCGGCGAGCATCGATTCGAAGGTGGCATGCTGAGGCATTACCGTTACCGACACGCCCATGGCCTCCAGCTTCCTCTTTGTAGGCGGTCCCATGGCCACCACCGCCCGGTTATTGAGCACCTCGATGATCTTGTCACCGGCGCCCATCCTCTCGGCGGCATCGATGAACGTCGCCGCGGTCATGGCAGAGGAGAACGCGAACGCGTCGATCTCACCGGCGAGCGCCTTCTGAACGACGTTCTTTAGCTCCTCTCCTTCGGGCTGCGGCTCGAGGCGGTAGACATGCACCTCCGTCACCGAAGCGCCGGCGTCCTGAAGGCCGGTCACGAGTATCCGCTCCCCTTTGTCAGAACGCAGCAGGCATATGCCCTTCCCCTCGACGCCGCGGGAAGTCAGCATGCTGACCACGCCTTCCGAGGTGTACTCCTCAGGGGTCAGGTCCACCCTCATGCCCTCCTCGCGCATGGCGGCGGCGGTGGCAGGCCCTATGGCCACGGTAACGCAGCGGTCGATCAACGGGACGACGTCCACATCATGCATCCTGGCAAGCTCAAGGATCGCATTCACGGACGTCGAGGAGGTCAGGACCGCGTATGCCATGCTGCCCCGCTTCAGCTCGTCGAACAGGCGGCCGATGTCAGGAGTGTCGTTCGGAACGATGACCAGAGGGGATGCGGCCACGGTATCGAAGCCGAGATCGCTCGCTATCTTCAACGATTCCTCCATCTTGTCCACCGGGCGCAGGACTGCCAGTCTCATCGCAGGTCCCCCAATGCATCGCGAAGCGAAGCGACCGAGCCGACAACGATCACGGCCGGCGAGCCGATGCCTTCCTGCTCGCACTTCGATGCAATGGAGGAGGCCGTCGCCACCACGGCGATCTGTTCGGACATCGAGCCATTCTGCACCACTGCGACCGGAGTATCGGGATCGAGGCCGCCATCGATGAGCGCCTCCATGTTCCTCCTCAGCCGGGCCATTCCCATCAGGATGACGATCGTCCCCTTCAGACGGGCAAGGCCGCTCCAGTCAACCTCTTCTCCATCCTCGGCCTCATGGCCGGTGACGAACGTCACGAAGGAAGCATGCTCGCGGTGCGTGACCGGTATGCCAGCCAGTGCCGGCGCCGATATCGCCGACGTGACGCCGGGAATGACATGGACCACGACACCAGCAGCGCGAAGGTGCTCCGCCTCCTCGCCGCCGCGGCCGAACATGAATGGGTCGCCCCCCTTCAGCCGGACGACCTTCTTTCCTTCCAGCGCCTTGGCGGCGACGATCTCGTTGATGCGATTCTGCCTCACCTTGTGATGACCGCCTCGCTTGCCCACGTCGATAAGTTCCGCGTCCCCCCGCGCCTCCTTCAGCAGCGCATCCCCGGAGAGGGCGTCGTAGAGGATGACATCGGCCGCCCTCAACGCCTCCAGGCCGGCGACGGTTATCAGTCGGGGATCACCTGGACCGGCCCCCACCAGAGTTACCTCGGCGTTCATGCTCTTCCCTCCTGTCCAGCCAGTATCCTGGCGATGTTGTTCAGCTGGGCCTCCAGATCGGCCATGGGGATCGACCGGTCGACGCGCACAGCACCGCCCGGCGAGAACATCACCCCTATCACCCTCATGCTATCACCGCTGCTCCGGGCCCACACGCCTACTGGAATCGAGCAACCTCCGCCCAGTGCCCTGACGACATGGCGCTCCGCCTCGACCTCGCTCCTCGTTCTCGGATCATCGAGGCCGCGGAGCGCGGCGGCATGCTCGCTTCCCTTCCGGCACACCACGGCGATCGCGCCCTGCCCGGCGGCCGGGATGAATTCCTCAGGATCGAGGATGAAACCCTCCTCCGGCAGGCCCAGACGCATCAATCCCGCTCTTGCCAGCACGATGGCGTCGAACTCCCCTTGCTTCCACTTTCGGATGCGGGTGGGCACGTTGCCCCGCAGGTCCTTGACATCGAGGTCCGGACGCCTGGCAAGCAGCTGTGCCGTCCTCCGCACGCTGGAAGAGCCGATAACAGCGCCGCGTGGCAGCTGCTCCAGCGGCACTCTGGACATCAGGATGTCCTCCACCGGCGCGCGGGGCAGCACCGCCGCCACCTCCGTGCCGGGGGTCGGTTCCACCGCCATGTCCTTCAGGCTATTCACCGCCACATCTATCTCGCCGGCCAGCAGCCGGTCGTCCAGCTCCCTGACGAAGGCGCCGAAGCCCCCCAGCGCGCTGAGCGGCCGGTCCTTGACGATGTCTCCCGTCGTCCTTACCTGCTTGATCTCGATGTCGATCTCCGGATGGCGCTCTCGCATGGCGTCGATCACCATGCGGGTCTGCGTCATGGCCAGGTCGCTCGCCCTGGTACCGATGATCATCTTATCGCCTCCAGCGCGTCATCGTACGCATCGACGATGCGGCGGACGTCCTCGTCGGTATGGGCGGTGCTGAGGAAGCAGGTCTCGAACTGGGACGGGGGCACGTACACGCCCCTTTCCAGCAGCGCGTGGAACAGGCGCATGAAGCGGGAAGCGTCGCACGTCATGACGTCGCGGTGGTTCCGCACCGGCCGGTCGGTCATGAACATCTGGAACATGGAGCCGATGCCGGCCACCTGATGATCGAGGCCATGAGCGTTGATGACCTCAGCAAGCTGAGACCGGACCATCTCGCCTTTTCGCTCCAAACCCTCGTGTCCGACGCGCTCCAGTTCGTTCAGCGCGGCCAGGCCGGCGGCCATGCTGAGCGGGTTGCCGGAGAACGTCCCGGCCTGGTACACCTTGCCGAGCGGGGAGACGTTCCTCATGATCTCGGCGCTGGCCCCGAACGCTCCGATGGGGAGGCCGCCGCCCAGCACCTTGCCCAGGGTGGTAATGTCAGCCTGGACGCCGAACCGCGCCTGCGCCCCGCCCATGCTCAGGCGGAAGCCGGTGATGACCTCATCAAACATCAGGAGAACGCCGTGCTTCCGCGTCAGCTCGCGCAGCTGCTGGAGATAACCGCCGTCAGGCAGCACCGGCCCGATGTTGCCCATGACCGGTTCCACCAGGACCGCCGCGATCTCACCGCGGTGAGCGGACAGCAGTCTCTCGGCCGCCTCGATGTCGTTATACGCCAGCGTCAGGGTGTTCGAGGCCGTCTCCTCCGGCACTCCCGCCGAGTCCGGCGACGAGTGCGTCGTAGCCCCGGAACCTGCCTTGACCAGAACGCTGTCGTGGGCGCCGTGGAAGCCGCCCTCCATCTTGACGATCTTCTTCCGGCCGGTGACACCGCGCGCTAGGCGTACGGCATGCATGGTGGCCTCGGTCCCAGAGCTTACGAAGCGCATCATCTCCATCGCCGGGAAGTGCCGCCTCACCGTTTCTGCCAGCAGGATCTCCTTCTCGACCGGCGCTCCGTACAGCGTTCCGTCCCCGGCCTGCTCCTGGACCGCCTTGACGACGGAGGGATGAGCGTGACCCAGGATCAGCGGACCGAAGCCCAGGCAGCAGTCTATGAGCTCGTTCCCGTCGGCATCGTACAGCCTCGAACCCCTTCCGCGCTTGATGTAGGTTGGATATGGAGAAAAGGCGCGCACCGGCGACGATACGCCGCCCGGCATCAACCCCGCCGCCCGGTCGTACAGCTCTTTGGAGCGTGAGCGGTCCATTCACTCACCCCTCAAGAGGCGGGCCGCCTCGCATGCGAAGTACGTTATGATCATGTCGGCGCCGGCCCTCTTGATCGAAAGCAACGATTCCATCATCGCCCTGTCGCCGTCCAGCCAGCCATTGGCCGCCGCGGCCTTTATCATCGCATACTCGCCGCTGACGCTGTAGGCGGCCAGCGGCTCGTCGAAGGCGTCTCGCGCCTCCCGGATGATATCAAGGCAGGGCATTGCCGGCTTGACCATCAGGATGTCCGCGCCTTCCAAGAGATCGTCCCTCATCTCCCTGATCGCCTCCCGGCGGTTCCCGGGGTCCATCTGGTGGGTCCGGCGGTCCCCGAATCCCGGAGCGCTGTCGGCGGCGTCGCGGAACGGGCCGTAGAAGGCCGAGGCGTACTTGGCTGAATATGCCATGATGGCGACGTTCTCGAATCCGGCATCGTCCAACGCCTGGCGTATCGCTACCACCTGCCCGTCCATCATGCCCGACGGCGCGATGATGTCGGCGCCCGCTTCGGCCTGTGAGACCGCGGTGCGGGCATAGCGCTCCAGCGTCCGATCGTTGTCGACCTCGCTGCCGCGCAGGATGCCGCAGTGGCCGTGGGAAGTGTATTCGCACAGGCATAGGTCCGTAATGACCGTCATGCCGGTGCCGCCCTTGATGTTGCGAACGGCCGTCTGGACGACTCCGTCATCGGCCCATGCGGCCGAGCCTTCCTCGTCCTTCCGCTCCGGTATGCCGAACAGCAGCACCGCCGGTATGCCCAGCGCCTCGGCCGTCTGCGCTTCCGTGACCGCTTCTGAAGGCGGCCTCACCATCACGCCGGGCATCGAGCCGACCGGCTTGGCTGACTTGAGCGTCTCGTTCACGAACATGGGGTGGATGAGATCGCTGGTGGACAGCCTGGTCTCGCGGACCATGTCGCGTATGCCGGGACTAATGCGCAATCTTCGGGGACGGTTTGTCGGGAACATCTGCATTACCTTCCATTCTGAACATCTCCCCCACCAGGGAGAGGGTTTGCACGTCTCCGTCCCTCGATGCTTCCTTCAGCATCTTGGTGGGGTCCGCCAGGAGCTTTTTGATCATGGAACCGGCAAAGTCGTTCAGAACGTCCTCTGCCGGTTCGGTGCCGGCGGCCAGGCGGTTGAGCGCTTTGCGCACCTCCCGCTCCTTCAGTGAGTTGAACCTGACGTACAGCTGCGAGATCAGCTCGTCGGCGTGCATCTCGCGGATGCGCTCCCCCAGCCCATCGAGCTCGGCGGCGACGATCCTCTCTGCGCTCCGCACCTCGTCGCGGCGGCGTAGGTAGTTCTCCTCCGCCTTCCCGCGGAGCCCGTCGATGTCGTACAGCTCGACCCCCGGTATCGCGCCTACCTCCGGTTCGACGTTGCGCGGGAAGCTCACGTCGATGACGATCATGACTCCTTTCCCTTCGGGACGCTGCCGCAGAGCCGCCTCCACGTGCTCCCTGGTCAAGATCATGTGGGTCGCCGAGGTCGCGCACAGCACCACGTCCGAGAGGGCCGCATAGTTCACCAGGTTGTCGTAGCGGACCGCGCGGCCGTTGAGCGTCCATGCGAGCTCGACCGCCTTGGAGTAGGTTCGATTGGACACGAACACCGCCTTCGGCCCTTTGCCGGCGAGGTGCCTGGCTATCAGGGTGGCGACCTCCCCGGCCCCGATCACGAGGATGTTTCGATCGGACAGATCGCCTAGCCGGGCCTCGGCCAGCTCGACCGCGGCCGAGCCGACCGATACCGCTCCCTTGTTCACCTTCGTTTCGGTGCGCACCTTCTTGCCGACCGAGATGGCCTTCCTGAACACGATGGACAGGACCGTCCCCATGGTGCCCTCCTGCACCGCCAGCTTGTAGGCCGCCTTGACCTGCCCCTGTATCTGGTCCTCGCCCAGGATCAGGGACTCCAGCCCGCTGGCCACTCGTAATATATGTCCGACCGACTCCTTCCCGTTCATGTACAGGACGAGGTTGGCGTTGGCGTCGAAGGGCATCATGCCGTCGATCAGTACCGCCATGGCCTGCCAGGTCGCTTCCATGTCGTCCGTCACGGTATAGATCTCGACGCGATTGCAGGTGCTCAGGACTGCACATTCCTTCACCCCGGGAAGCCGGCACATCATCCTGAGCAGATCCTCCGGCGCCTTCTGCCCCAGCTTCTCGATCTCCGACAATTTGGCCTGCTTGTGAGTTATGTGAGCGCTGAATATGGTGTTCATTGCCGTCCCGCCATCCTGGCCATGGCCCTGGCCCTTGCAGCTTCCGTATCGCTCTCCAGGAGGTCCCAGATGATCTGGTCGTCCAATACGTCGCGCAGGAACTCCTCCCTCTCCGCCTGAGATGGCAACCTGCACTTGGCGTCCTCCCGGAGGTCCTCCTGAAAACGGACCATCCTATCGTACCGGCCGTCGAGTTCTCTCTCCAGCTTGAGCCGCAGGTACCTCGCCATGGCAGGGCTGCGCCCCCCGGTGGATATGGCGACGGCGTAGGTGTCTCTCTCCACCACCGACGGAATGAGGAAAGTGGAGAGGCCGTCGGCACGATTGCACAGCACGTTCCTGTTCCTCGCTTCGCGGGCGATCGCGTCGTTGAGGCCACGGTCATCGGTGGCGGCGACCACCAGATCGGCCCGTTCCATCAGGTGGGGAAGCTGCTCCCCGATATCCGCCCTTACCAGGTCGACGCGCTCATCGAAGCCATCGACGAGATCCAATGCCACTACGGTCACATGGGCCTCGCGGGCGAGGAAGTTCGCTTTTCGCCTTCCGACCGCTCCCCCGCCGAACACCACGACCTCGATGCCAGTCATGTCCACGAACAGGGGAAGCATGATCATCCGCTCCGGAGTTGGCTCGGCCGGCCAAGGCGGAACTGGAATGCTTGCACCACCATCATTCCAAATGCCGGTGCCCCCTTGCCCGTCGGCGTTCGGCGACCCTCCAAGCTCATACTGCCGAAATCGCAGAACGCCTAGTAATACTTTGCCGCATCATCGTAACACGAGTTTATGCAGCAAGGTTGAGTCATCGCCTCAACCCTGTTTGGAAGATCGCTCTTCCCTCTTGGTTTCGGGAGATGGGCGAAGTGCCTTGTCCAGTGTGAACCTGAACGTGCTCCCGCTCTTACCGTCTGATTCGATCCAAATGTGACCACCATGCCGCTCCACGATCCTCTTGGCGAGCGCGAGACCGATGCCGGTGCCCTCATATTCTTCTCGAGTGTGCAGACGCATGAACATCTGGAACAGCCTCCCCTGCTGTTCGGGCGGAACGCCGATGCCGTTGTCCTGCACCGCCAGCTCCCATTCGTTCCCCTTGTCCGTGGCGGCCATGGTTATCCTGGGCTCCTCATCTCCATGATATTTGATGGCGTTGCCGAGCAGGTTCTGAAAGAGCTGCAGCATCTGGGTCTTGTCCGCGGCGACGGTCGGCAAAGGAGCTATCTGGATATGGGCATGCGATTCGTCGATGGCGGGGGATAGGTTTCGCAGCGCGCTCTTCGCCACCTCGTTCAGGTCGATCTGCTGCAGATCGATGGGCGCCGTTCCCGCCCGGGAATATGCCAGCAGATCAACGATCAACGAATCCATGCGCACCGCTCCATCCATGGCGAACCGCACGTATTCCTTTCCCCGTTCGTCGAGAGAGTCGGAATACTTCTTCTCCAGCAGGGCCATGTAGCCGGAGACCATGCGCAGCGGCTCCCTCAGATCGTGACTTGCGACGTAAGCGAACTGCTGGAGCTCCTCGTTGGAGTATCTCAGATCGCTGGTGGTACGCTCCAGTTTGTGAAGGAGCTCTTCCCGCGCCTGCTCATCCTTCCTCCTCTGGGCCCCCATGTACGTCACGAGCCATGTGATGCCTACGGACAATGGGCGGTTAATGGCGAGGAAGATAACCTCCCCAGATGGTTTGAGGGGGGCGGCGACAAGCGTAAGGGCGGTCGCAACCAGCGCTATGAAATAAAGATGCCATATCCGCTCCACCCGGAAGGCGAGGGTCACCGGCAGGAGGTATAGCATGCTTACCGAGATGCCCGGTGGGAACTCTATGTCGACCATGAATATGATGGCCATCGCGATAAAGCAGATCACGATGATGACGCCGTCCCCTCTCAGCCATCCTGGTTTCGACATCAGATGGGACCTCCAAGGGTTATTGCCGCCGTAGGTATATTATCAATTATGGTTGCGAGAATCGAAGCGATATCCGTGGCGGATTCGCATGTCGGCGACGGGCTTTCACCAGCTTCCCAGCATCACGGCGAAGAGGTTGGAGGTCGGCACTGGCGGTTCGTCCGGCGTGCCGAGGATGATCCTCTCCTCATCATACCCGAGATCCTGGCAGACCGCCATCATACAATCCACCTTCTTGGCCTTGAGCGCCTGGGCCAGGGCGTTCACGTCGAACTTGGGGTCAGTGACGACGAAGACGTTCTTGCCGCGCTTTGCCTCCTTGACCGCATTGTCGATCGAACGGCTGGTGTGGTCCTTGCCATGGGCGAGCACCACGCTCACGGTGTCGAGAGGAATGCGCAGGCGGGCCAGGGCCACCTGCATCGACGAGATGCCCGGCACGTATTCGGCGCCCTCGGCGCGCAGACCGGCCAGCATGGGATCGCCGGTGTTTAGTATGACCGTATCCGAAGGGAACTCCTCCAGCTTGAAGTAGTCCTTCAGCACGTAGGTGAAGCAGCCCTCCTGGATATATTCCTCCGCGAGAGCGAGCGCTTGCTCCGAGCCGGCCACTCTCTTGGCGTTCCATATTATCTTGGCTGCCTGCATGGTGATAAGGTCAGGCGCGCATCCGATCCCCAGTACGATCATTCATACACCGCGGCCGAATAGGACGGCCGGAGCGGGATGGGCGCGGTGGCTTATGTTTCTTCCTCTGGCCCGGCCGGAAGGATGCAGACGTGGAGGCATCACCGGGCGGATGCATTACGCGAGCATGCCGACGTTCCTTTCGAACGCCAGAGCGGGCAGAAGCATAAAATAGTCCTCATTCGTGTTACGCAACTCGCCGGCACAGACCGGATGAGATGATCCGAATGAGTTCAGGCGTACTAGTAGTGGGACATGGAAGCAAGCTAGATTTCAACAAGGACCTGGTCGTGAAGGCGGCCGCCAAGATGGCCGCCACCAAAGAGTTCGGGCCTGTCACCGCGGCGTTCATGCAGCTCAACCAGCCGGACATACGCACCGGGATCGGAGAACTGGTCAAGCAGGGCGTTGACACCATCTACGTTCAGCCGTGCTTCCTCGCTTCAGGGATCCACCTCACCGAGGACATACCCGGAGAGATCGGACTTCAGAAGGGGGCGACGGAGACGACCATGAACGTCGACGGCAAGACGATCGTGCTGCGCTACTGTGAACCGATCGGCGACGACGACCGCATCGCCCAGATCCTTGGCGACAGGGTGAGGGCGCGCGCCAAGAAGGGCTGATATGAGAGTCCTGGTCCTTGACCTCACCCACGGCGGGGACGTCCTCGCCCTGGCATATTCCAGGCGTGGGGACGAGGTCACCGCCATCGATGTCTACCGAACAACCTCGCCGGCGTTCCGGACCGATCTCGGAGCGAAAGGCGTGCAGGTCCTTGAGGCCTCGCCGCATGAGAACTACGATCTGGGGGTGGCGCCGATCCACTGCCCCGACCGGCTCTTCGGTCCGGCGCAGTGCGCCAGGCGGATAACGCACCACCAGGCGGCGGGAGAGCTTGCCCTCTTCCGGCATCCTGTCGTGGAGGTCACCGGGGCCAGGGGGAAGACCACTACCTGCCACATGCTCGCCCGCATCCTTGCCGACCAGGGGCGGAAGGTCCTGCTGCTGACCAGCGGAGGCCTCAGCATCGTTGAGGCGGAAAGAACGACCGTACTGAAGGAGAAGGTGTCCATCGCTCCCCCTACCCTCGTCACGCTGGCCGAAGAAGGGCACGATGCGGACATCGGCGTGTTCGAAGTAAGCCTCGGCGGGACCGGCACGGCCGCGGTCTCGGTCGTAACGACGATCGGCGATGACTACGCCATCGCGGGCAACACCCGTCGCGCGTTCGACGGGAAGGTCCAGATGGTACGCTCGGCTAGAGGCATGGTGGTCTTCCCCGAGGAAGAGAGAGCGCTATGGGCCCCATACGTCGATCCAGCTGCTACGGCCCTGACATTCGGCGCGGGGGGCGATGTTGAGGCATCCTTGAGCGATATCGAACTCGGCGCCTCGGCCCGGCTGACCGTTGCCGCCGGCCGGGAGGCTTCGATGGCGTCCTTGCAGCCCAACTATCTGGCTCCATCTTACCTGACCGCCTTCGGCGCCGCCGCCGCGGCCGCCCTCGCCCTGGGCGTCACGGCGGAAGAGATCGCGACATCCTTTGGCAGGTTCCAAGGAGCCACGGGCCGCGTCGAGGTGACCGTGGAGAACGGCCGCGCGATGGTAAGAGAGCACAACCCCGGGGTGAGCGCGGCCTCGATCGACTGGAACCTGGGCAGCATCGACGCTTACGGTTGCCGCGATATCGGCGTGGTGGTCGATCCGGTGAACGCCAAGGTGTGCGAGAAGCTCGACCTGGCCGCGGTCAGAGAAGCGGCAGAGGGCCATCCTGCCGTAACTGGCCTATACCTTCTGGCGCCGAAAGGATGGTCGGGGCCGCATGATGGGTTCGAGATTATCTCCAGCATCGAGGACGTCGGGCGGAACCACGCGGTGACGATGTGGTGCACCAAGGAAGGATACCTGTGACCGACATTCTTCATCCGAGGCCGAATCCTATCATCGCGGCGATGTACACGCTGCGCGACCTTGACGCTGACATCATCCTAATGCACGGCCCGGCCGGCTGCGGCTTCATGGCAGCAAGGCGGCTGGAGGAGGCGGGCGTCAGAGTGATGACCACCGGCATGCAGGAGAGCGACCTCATCTTCGGGGCGGAGGAGAAGCTGGTGCGCATCCTCAAGGGGATCGATGACCGCTTCCGGCCCGGCCTGATCGGGGTCGTGGGCACCTGCGCCTCGATGATAATCGGGGAGAACCTCGACGGCGCGGTGAAGAAGGCCGGGGTCAATGCGACCGTCCTCCCGATCGACGTTCACGGCTGCTCCGGAGCGAACACCACCGGCGCCATCCGCGTGCTCGAAGTGGCGGCCGAACGCGGCGTCATCAGCCATGATGAGCGCGATCGCCAGAAGATGCTTCTTGACCGAGCCACGCTGATCGAGAGGGACCGCGGGCTCACTTCGGTGACATATCTGGAGCCGCATCCTGGAACGACGAAGCTGAGCGCGGCGCAGCTCATCGTCAGGACGCTTCGCGACGGCGGCAAGGTGGCCGTGACGCTGAACGCGAAGAAGGAGACGGCATACGGGTTCGCGGACATCATGCGGGCCGTCGAGCATGCTCGCTCCAAGGTCGGGGGCGAGGCATGTTACATCGGAAACCTGGATCCCAACATCGGGCTTCCGCGCATCCGCCGCTACGCTTCGGACATCCTGCGTGACCTGAACGTTGCGAACGTTACCGTGGGAACGATCACCGGCGGCCTGGACGAGTACCCGGTCAGCGGCGACAAGGCAGCGGAGGCCCTTGATTCCTGTCATGCTGACCTTCGCATCGTCGTCGGCCTGCCGCACACCGTGCCCAGGCTGACGAGCGACGACGTACTTGTTACCGACCAACCGAGGCAGCTGCGCAACTACATCGACAAGGGGTTCGACCGGGCGGTCGGGGAGATCTCCACCCACGCTGATGTCATGGCCGCTCACGCCGTCCTGCGGAGCGAGCTCGGCGAGACGATAAGGCAGGTCGCTGACGGGGGATGGGCATGAGGCAGCTGGCCATCTACGGCAAGGGCGGCATCGGAAAGAGCACCATATCGGCCAATCTGGCCGCGTCGTTCGGCGAGGCGGGGTTGAGGACGTGGTACATCGGCTGCGACCCCAAGTCCGATGGCTCCATGACGCTGTTGCAGGGGCGGAAGATACCGACGTTCCTGGAGCAGATGAAGCGCGGGGACGAGAGGACCGTCCTGGAAGGCTTTGCCGGCGTCAAATGCGTCGAGACCGGCGGCCCGCTGGCCGGCGTGGGCTGCGCGGGCCGCGGGATCATCGTGGCCGTGCAAGAGCTGGCCAAACATCATTTCCGCGAGGAGGACGACGTGCTCATATACGATGTCCCGGGCGACGTGGTCTGCGGCGGCTTCGCCGCTCCGGTGCGGGAGAGGTACGCCAACGAGGTGTACATCGTAACGAGCGGCGAGTACCTGGCGCTGTACGCGGCGAACAACATCGCGCGCGGGATGGCGAACCTGAACGTCACCATCGGCGGCATCATCTGCAACTCCCGCAACGTGGCGAACGAGGTCGAGGCGGTGCGCGAGTTCGCCGAGCGCATCGGCAGCAAGCTCATCGGAACGATACCGCGTAGCCGGGTGGTGCAGGAGTGCGAGAACCAGGGCCGGACCGTCATCGAATGCACGCCCACCGACCCGCAGGCCGACGCGTACCGCCGATTGGGGCGGGCCATCCTGGACAACCGGGACCTTGTCGTCCCGTCCCCGATGGGGCCGGAGGACATCAGGGAGATGTTAAGGGAGATGCAATGATGGTGCCGCGCATCGTCCTGGCCGGGGCGGGCAGCGGGGTCGGGAAGACCACCGTGGCCACCGGCCTGATGAGACGGCTGTCGAGGCGGAAGAAGGTGCAGGGGTTCAAGGTCGGCCCGGACTTCATCGACCCGATGTTCCATACCGCTGCCACGGGCCGCCCGTCGCGGAACCTGGACTCGTTCATGCTCGAGCCCGAGGCATTGAACAACCTGTTCGGGTGGTCGACCGCGGACGCCGACATCGCCGTGGTCGAAGGGGTCCGCGGCCTGTACGACGGGCTGACAGCAACGGGCGAGACGGGAAGCACGGCCGAGATCGCCAAGATGCTGGGCGCGCCGGTCATCCTGGTCGTTAACGCTCGCAGCCTGGCGAAGAGCGCCGCGGCCGTGGTCCTGGGGTTCAAGATGCTCGATCCCGAGGTCCGCATCGCCGGGGTCATCCTCAATCAGGTCAGCGGTCCGAAGCACCGCGCCAAGGCCATCGAGGCCGTCGAATCGCTTGCGGGGGTCGAAGTGGTCGGCGCCATCGGGCGCGGAGAAAAGGTCCCGGAGCGCCATCTCGGGCTGATACTGAAGGACAGCGAACGAACGAGGACCATGGACCTCATGGAGAGCATGACGC
>DATD01000014.1:14407-17988 GCA_002504525.1 Methanomassiliicoccus sp. UBA345 | reverse complement strand
GCAGGCATCGCCGTTCGTCCACCGGCCGCCTTCCGGCGTCAGGATCGCCGTGCCCCGCGACCGGGCCTACTGCTTCTACTATCCGGAGAACATCGAAGCGCTTGCGGCCGCCGGAGCGGAAGTGGTGCCCTTCTGCCCGACCGACGGCGATGACCTGCCAAACTGCGACGCCGTCTATCTGGGTGGCGGATATCCGGAAGAGCACGCTGCCGCCCTCGCCGCCAACCGCGGGTTCATGGACGGCCTTAGGACGCTGTCGTACGATGGCGTCGTGTACGGGGAGTGCGGCGGCCTCATGACCATGTGCTCATCCGTCCGCGCTTACGGCGAAGAGCACCCCATGTCCGGCATATTCCCTTCCGCTGCGGTGCTGACGGACGAGAGGCACGGACCATCCTACGTACGCGCCACCGGAACGGCGGACAACTTCCTCCTGCCGGGCCAAGCGGTCCGCGGCCACGAGTTCCATTATTCTCATCTCGAGCCGATGCCCGACGGGCGGTTCGGCTTCGCGGTGGAGAGGGGCGCCGGCATAGGCCGAGGGTTCGACGGCATCACCGTCCGGAGGACCATGGGCACCTACATGCATCTCCATGCCCTGTCATGCCCGGGATGGGCGCCGGCCCTGGTCTCGGCAGCGGCGGTCTGAGCGACGGTTCAAGAAGCGTCGCATGTTCGCCGGCTCCAGTACCACTTAGGAACGGTGCCGCCGAAGCCGTGGCGAGCGGCGACGTTCCCGGGCCTGACACCCACTACCGGCCGGGAACGCCAGCTGCCGTTCGCGTAAAAAAGGTAAGGAGCTGGGCGCCCGGCCCGTTTTTCCTCCAGCATGCCGCGGCCGATCAGGCTCCCCCTCCCTCCCAGGCGACATCCATGATGCCGGAATCCCCATTCTAAGGTGAACGGCGGTGGAATGCACCGCCGTGAGCCAGACCGACGGCGGCTACAACGTGCAGGCGCCCCATGGTCAGTTGCAATGTTGCCGGCGTCCGGGGACCGGACGCGCTATCGAGAGGTATCATTTATGAGATACTTATACTTTAAATCGACAAAAGCCTGACCTTTTTCACCGGCTCGATGGCGGAACGAATAGAGATGCTGGCATTAGGACCACCGACCGCACGGATGGTACTGAATCCAAATGATTGTTTGAGCGATAGCACTTGTTGATCGAGAGGCTGCGATGCATACGATCGAGCGGTATGGCATAGTACGATCTCTCCTTCGATGCGATCAATGAAGAAAGCCGTCGAATGACGAACCTAAAAGCCGAGCAGCTACTCGCAACGGTTGTTACGATGAGCGCCGCGCGGCCTGTTCGGCGCCGCTGCCTCGCCCGCCCCGCCCGGCGCACCGGCGAGCTCGATGCACGAGCGTAAGAGACGCGCGGAGCGGTCGGCGACGACGGCAGTCGCTCGTCTGGCCTTTCATCCAGCGACGATTTATTTACCCCCCTGATATTTTTAGAGATATCATCGATGATAATGGGGTGATAACGAGTTTATAACCTCGAACCGTCGCGAAACTCGGAGCCCTAAAGGCTCCAAGTGAGAAGAGATGGGATGCACTAACACCTTATCAGAAAAGGAGGTACAGAAGGGCCTCCGCAACGTCATCGGGGACGGGCTGGCCACCCAGGTCATGTCCACCCTCACGGGAAGCGTGTTCCTGGTGGCGTTCGCCCTTGCCCTCGGGGCCTCCGACCTCGTGATCGGCCTATTGGCCACGATCCCGCCGCTTACCGGGATCATGCAGATCCCCACCATCTACCTGGTGGAGAAGTTCAGGACCCGCAGGTCCATCACCATGGTCGCGTCGGCCCTCAGCCGCGCTTTCCTGCTTCTGATAGCATGCATTCCGTTCGTGGTCCCGTTCCATGTGGCGCTGCCTATCGTCCTTGCGGCGCTGGTGATGAACTCGCTTCTGGCGAACATCGGCGGCTGCAGCTTCAACTCCTGGATGCACGACCTCGTGCCCCAGTCCACTCTGGGCCGGTTCTTCTCCAAGAGGATGCTGCTGTCAACCGCCGTGGCGATACCGACCGCGCTGGCCGCGGGGTACTTCCTCGACCTGTGGAAGGCGGCCTTTCCGGGCATCGAGCTCGGCGGCTATGCCATACTGTTCGCGGCCGGCTTCGTGGCTGGCATGATCGGCGTCCTGCAGATATCGAGGATACCGGAGCCACGCATGGCGACCGCCGAGGACCTGCCCCGGTTCGGCGAGCTGCTCAAGCAGCCGTTCCAGGACACGAACTTCAAGAACCTCATCGGGTTCCTGACCTCCTGGAACTTCGCCGTCAACCTCGCGCTGCCGTTCCTAACGGTGTACATGCTGCGCGGGCTGGGCATGGACATGACCACCGTGGTCATCCTGACCGCGGTGCAGCAGCTCACCATGGTGGCGTTCTTCAAGGTGTGGGGCAGCCTCTCCGACAAGTACTCCAACAAGTCGGTGCTGCGCGTTTCCGGCCCGCTCCTGCTGGTCTCGTTCGCGCTGTGGGCGTCCCTGTCCATGTTCAAGGGGACCGCGGCCGTCCTGCCCATGGTGGTGGGCATCCACATGCTGTGGGGAATGTCCACCGCCGGCGTTAACCTTGGGACCGCCAACATCGGTCTGAAGCTGGCCCCCAAGGGCAAGGCGACCGCCTACCTGGCGTCGTCCTCGCTCTTCACTCAGCTGGCCGCGGCGACCTCGCCGCTGCTGGGGGGCATGTTGTCCCAGTACTTCGAGGGATGGACCATCTTCTTCGTGGTGGCGTTCCTGCTGGGCATGTTCGCCCTGCACCGCCTGACCAAGGTGAAGGAGGAGGGCGAGGTCCACGAGAAGGTGGTGGCTCGCGAGCTGGTCTCCGAGATGCGCCAGAGCGTCTCGCTGTCCAAGCTCAAGGTCAGCGCGGTCATCGCGACCGCCGGTCTGGCCGCCCCGGGAGCGAGAAAAAGGAAGCGAAGGAACCGCGGGGAGCTCCTCCCCATATTCCTCTTCAGGCGGTGAGCCTGCTGATGCGGAGGTCCCCGGCGGTCCTGTTCCTCGAACCCTTCGTGCTGCTGGCAGTTGGAATCGCAGCGTTCCTCTTCCTGCTGTCGACCAAGGTCCGCTCGGCGAGACGGAACTTGGGAACGGTGCGGGGAAAGGGCGTGCTGGCGCTGCAATGCTGCACCGTTCCCTGCATCGCCATCGCGGTGATCATGCCATCGATAGGACCGGCCGCGCTGCTCATCTTCTTCGCGATCGCGCTCGTGACCATTCTCAGGATGCAGTGAGTGGGCGAACGCCTAGCCATTAGAATGGGCCATCAGAAAGGTCTGACACCTTCCCTTTTCTTTATCCCGTCACGACGATCAAGCGTCCGGCACTGCGCTTCCCGGGTCGAGACGGACCAGCGACGCGCCACCGAGCATCAGAGCTACGGCCAGGACGAACTCGTTCTGAGCGACCGCCGGATCATTCGCCAGCGTGACGAACGCGGTCACGAGCTGCACGATGCCGATGATCATCATGACGCCGTATACGATGCGCCGGTTGCGCAGCAGAGCATCGCCGATGCTCCTGAGCCTCGGACCGAGGCGCTCGTACAGCACCGC
>DATD01000014.1:0-14089 GCA_002504525.1 Methanomassiliicoccus sp. UBA345 | reverse complement strand
CCGAGCAGCGGCCAGAACAGCGTGGTGGGGTTGTCCCACATGCCGTCCAGCAGGAGGTGCGACACCACTCCGGCCAGCAGGGCGACGGCCAGAGGGCGATATTGCTTCCATGCGACCACGCCGGCGATGCAGGCCACGATGCCCAGGAACAACAGGCTGTGCGCGAATATGCGGCCGTTGTCCAAGGTATTCTGAAGGAACAGATGGCCGAGCGGCTTGTCCACCAGGTCCGGCAGGATGGCAGCGACCATCGCTACCGGAACCGCCAGCGCCTCGCCCTTCCACCGGTAGATCGCGAAACCGATGAGGGCGCCGATGAACAGGTGGCACAGCAGGAGCACGATCATGACATGCTTACGGCGGTTAAGAAATGCTCGACATTCTCATCCAATTGTTATCTAAAGAGATATTATCTACTGGCTATCATAGGATGAACAATGACGGAAACGGCCACGAAATGGATAGGTGAGTTCGACCTCCTTCGCGGGTTCGCCATATTGGCCATTGTCACCATCCACGCCGGCGCGTTCTACAATACCATCGATGCGAGCAACATCATCGTGCCGATCGTCTCCTACCTGACGCACCTGGCCGACTTCGGCGTTCCGGTGTTCTTCTTCGTGTCGGGCTTCGTCCTCACGCTACGGTACTTCGACGCTTCCGACATGAAAGGATTCTACCGGCGGCGGCTGAGCGTCATCATCCTTCCGTACCTGGCGTTCTCCGCGCTGTACCTCATATACAATTTCATCACCATTCCAGACTACACGGCGTCCACTGCCGCGTGGTCCGTCGTCCTCTTCAACACCACCGGCATCTTCTGGTTCATCGCCGTGCTGCTGCAGTTCTATATCCTGTTCCCTCTGCTGACGAGATGGCAGCGCTCATCGGAGCGGCGCGGACGAGGGTGGGAGATGCTTGCCGTATCCACGGCCGCGTACGTGGCGTGGTACGCGTTCCTGCTGGAGCCGGTGGCGGCGGCGATCGACTCTGTCGCGCAGCCGGTACCCGGCTTCGGGGACATCGTGGCCGGGCGCATCTTCATCGGCTTCTTGCCATTCTTCGCCCTGGGCATCTGGGCGCAGCGCTCCCCGTCGTGGGAGTCGTGGGTGAAGAGGCTCGGCTCCCCGATCGTCGTTCCGATCGTCCTGCTGCTCGCCGTCCTGCTCACGGTGCTCGGCTCCGGCTTCTGGTGGTACATGCTGGTGCTGCCGTTCTCGGCCCTCATGCTCGGCCCGCTGTACCGCATGTCCCGGTGGCTGCTGGCCCGGAAAGGCGTGCTGAACGGAGCGGTCAGGACGATGGGCACGTACTCGTACGGGATCTATCTGATCCATATACTGGTCATAGCGGTGATCGTCAACCGGCTGTGGTCGGTGGGCATATTCGCCGACCAGTGGATCTTCTACGTCATCCTGCTCGTCGGCACGATGGTCCTGTCCATCGCAGCGCTGTTCGTTCTGAACCTGCTGCCTTTCGGACCGCTACTGACCGGAATGAGGGCAAGGACCAGGGCCCGCAAGCGGCCTGCCGATGTACGGGAGGCGCGTCAGCGGCAGGTGTGAGAACGTTCGATGTCCGCAGAAGCGACGATGGTCCCCGTGTAAAAGTTAATTAGTCCGTCAATGCTGTCGAAGGGTTGGTAGGACCATGCTCGAGATCGAGAACCTGACAGTGGAGGTCGGGAACAGGAGGGTGTTGAAGAACGTCTCCCTCTCCGTTCCGTCAGGCTCCACCAGCGTGCTGTTCGGGCCCAACGGCTCCGGCAAATCGTCGCTGCTCAACACCATCATGGGACTGGGCAATTACCGGGTCATAGAAGGCCAGATCATTTTTAATGACGAGGACATCACCAACCTTCCGGTGCATGAGCGCGCGCAGCGCGGTATCGGCCTCATGTCGCAGCGCCCCCCCAACCTGGTCGGAGTACAGCTTCGCGACATGCTGCGCATCACCTCGCGCGGAAAGCGGGACCCCGACCAGCTGGCCGATACGCTGAACATGAAGCGGTTCCTGGAGCGGGACGTCAACGTGGGCTTCTCAGGCGGCGAGATCAAGCGCTCCGAGCTGCTGCAGCTAGCGGCGCAGAACCCCTGCATGTACATGCTCGATGAGCCGGAGTCCGGGGTGGACCTGGAGAGCATCGAGAAGGTCGGCACCATGATACACGACCTGCTGACCGGCGGGGTCAAGTGCGCCGGAAAGCGCTCTGCCGAAGGCAAGAGCGCGCTCGTCATCACTCACACCGGCCAGATATTGGACTTCATCGAAGCGGACCGCGGCTACGTGCTGTGCGACGGGACCGTGGCATGCTCCGGGAATCCGCGGGAGCTGCTGCGCGAGATCAGGAACAACGGATACGAGGAGTGTGTGGAATGTCGACTAGTGAAGCAGAACTGAGGAAGCGTGCGGAGGCCGCGCGGACCAAGAAAGCCGCGCTGGGCGAGGACATCGACCTGTCCAGGTTCCGCGAGGGCGCTCACGACATTCCAGAGGTGCCGTCCCTCGAAGAGCTGTCGGACGATGCGCAGGAGGCCATGCTCCGCTCCGGCGTGGTTCCGTCGGGCGAGGGCCGCGAGGGCAGCCTCATCGTGCTGGACAACTCGATGGTGGCGCACAGCGCCGCCTCCAAGAGCTACGAGCTGATGGACATCCGGGCGGCGCTGCAGAAGCACGACTGGCTGAACGAGTACTCGTGGAAGCTGGTGCAGCCGGACGCCGACAAGTACACCGCCGCGACGTACCTGACGGACGCTCCCGGCTACTTCATCCGAGCGCTTCCGGGCCAGCAGGTAAAGATGCCTATACAGACCTGCCTGCTGGTCGGCAAGCAGAACACCGCCCAGATGGTGCATAACATCATCATCGTGGAGGAGGGCGCCTCGCTGGAGGTCGTCACCGGCTGCGTATCGCAGAAGGGTGTCGAGGCAGCCATCCACATGGGGATCTCGGAGTTCTACGTCAAGAAGGGCGGGAAGCTGACGTTCACCATGATCCACAACTGGGCAGAGCAGATCGGAGTGCGGCCTAGGACCGGCATCCTGGTCGAGGACAACGCCTCGTACGTGAACAACTACGTCATTCTCAAGAAGGTCCGTTCGGTGCAGACGTACCCGACCGCGCACCTGGCCGGCCGCAACTCGGTGGCGCAGTTCAACACCGTGGCGGTCGCCCAGCCAGGAGCGGACCTGGATCTTGGCTCGAAAGCGATTCTGAGCGGCGTCGGCTCCCGCGCCGAGATCATCTCCCGCTCGCTGACGACCGGCGGCAGCGTCATCAACCGCGGCTCGCTGGTCGGCAAGGCCGCGGGCATCAAGGCGCATCTGGAATGCCGCGGCCTCATTCTCGGCGAGAAGGGCGTCAACATCGCCATCCCGGAGCTGGAGGCGCACGTCCCGGACGTGGAGATGACGCACGAGGCGTCGCTCGGAAAGATCGCGAGGGACCAGGTGGAGTACATCATGTCCCGCGGCCTGTCGGAGGACGAGGCGGTCGGCATGATCGTCCGCGGCTTCCTGGAGGTCGGCATCCGGAACATCCCGGAGGAGCTGAAGGCGGAGATCGACAAGACCATCGCCCAGGCCGAGCTATCCAAGGGCTGAAACCACTTCCCAACCTCTTCGTTATATCTTTTGAACGTATCTCGGGCGACGGTTGGCGGGATGGGTCTGTTCAGGAGGGTTTTCAACGACGCGGTCAACGGCATCCGGTACGTGCCGATAAAGCAGGCGTTCCGGAGCGAGTTTAACGAGTTCGTGCGAATGTCCGACGAGCTTGGCCGGGCCGCCCCCCGCGAAGAGGACCTCTATCCTATCACAAACGAGAAGACAGCGGCCACCGGGTTCGATCCTCACTATCTCTACCACGTCGCCTGGGGGGCCAGGGTGCTGGCGAGGACCAAACCAGAGAAACATGTTGACATTTCGTCCTCGCTGAACTTCTGCACCACCGTTTCTGCGTTCGTTCCGGTCGAGTTCTACGACTATCGGCCAGCCGACGTCCGCCTGGAGGGCCTCGACTGCCGAAAGGGCGATCTGATGGCGCTACCGTTCTCGGACGGCAGCCTTCGTTCCCTATCGTGCCTGCATGTCATCGAACATATCGGCCTAGGCCGATATGGCGATTCCCTCGATCCCAACGGAGACATCAAGGCGTGCCGGGAGCTGGAGCGCGTGCTCAGCCCGGGAGGGAACCTTCTCATCGCGGTGCCTGTGGGTCGACCGAAGGTGGCATTCAACGCTCACCGCGTATATTCGTTCGAGCAGGCGCGGGGCCTGTTCTCCGAACTGAAGCTAGTGGATTTCGCGCTCATCCCCGACGAGCAACCAGATAAGGGCATTATCAGCGATGCGCCACCTGAGCTGGTAGATGAGCAAGAGTACGGCTGCGGCTGTTTCTGGTTCAGGAAGAGATGACGCATCGCTCATCGATCCCCGCATCCTCTGTAAATAAAGGGGCTGAGCACATGTGCGCATATGATCTCATGATCTTACATCGTTCTACAGATACGCCCGTGAGGTCATCTTCATTCGTTCGGCCTTCTGCCTGATAGCATGAGCGCACAAGCGCTTCTATCGCAGGAAGCGGGAGGCTCAGGCTCGCCGTCGGCGCTCATGCCACGGTAACTTTTCTTGCGTTCGCCTACCCGGTCATCGGCTTGAGGACGTCGGTCGAGGAGTGTTCGACGACCGAGGTGCGTTCGTCGCCGTTGGGTTCAGCATCGCCCTCAAGAACGACCGGCTGTTCACGCAGAACAAGGTCGTGCACTGCGAGGTCCGCACCGATGACGGCGTGTACAACGCGTCTAGGGAGGTGACCCTCGGCCCGGGCGAGAGGGCGGAGTTCGTCATGGCTGTCCCCATCATAGGATTGGACACCGATGACGTTCGGGAAAAGAAGTGCTACACAGCCCTGCTGTGAGGCGTCTCACCCTTTCCTCCTCATTTGAGTCCGGTTGTATTGATTGATTTTCAATTTATTATAATCACGCCAGATAACGATGGATTCAATTCAAAAGATTAATATGCTATCTATTAATCGGGAAGACTCAAAGTTTGGAGGCACTCTCATGCGTACTACTGGAGATCAAGAAGAGGTTTGCATCCTCGAGGCCATAAGGACGGCCAACATGCACCGCGACGAATTGGTAGAAACTCTCGTGGACAACTCCGTGCTCATCATCGCCGCCGCGACCGCCCGCCGGGCGCTCACCGTAAGGGAGATCTCCGCCGTTACCGCGATCCCCCTTGCCACCTGCTACAAGATCGTCGAGAAGATGTCTGCCATCGGGCTGTTGGCAGAAACCGGAAAGGTCCGCACCTCCACCCGCGGAAAGGCCTCGATGTACACGGCCTCGATGAAGACCTTCAGCGTCGACCTGTCCAACGGAAGCATTGACATGAACGTGACGTGGAAGAACGGGCAGATCATGAACATCAACCACGAGGTGTGCACACCCATGCCACAGGGTGAGGTGCCCGCCGGCGCGGACGCCGCCCTCGGAATGATGGCGAAGTGATTTTCTTAGAGCGTTGATCGCTCGTTCAAATCATTTCAAACCCGTTTCCCATTATTCTGCGCGTCTCGCTCTTCAGCTGGTTCAGATGCTTGTTGATCTCGATCGAGTCATCACGAGATCGGAGGGCGCAACGATTATTGAGCATCGATCGTGCCGATGCTCCTGCTCACATCGACGATGAACTCACGATTCATAATAGGCCTCCACTAAGACCTTGAAGGTGGGCAGACATCTCTCCAGGTATCGCACAATAACGTCTCGGTCGCATGATGAACCATATTCCAGGAGGAGAGCTACAAGGTCCCCCTGCGTGTAGTGTACCTTCGATTGCCAGGTCGAGCACCGTCTTCTCCGGATCGGAGCAGGGATCGTCACCGCGTGGCTGGTGCGAATACACTTTATGGCCTCGGGGATAAGCAGAGAATCCTTCCAGGCGATGACCATGACCGACTTCCCGAGGATATCGATTGGCCTGCCGATATAGTACGAATTGGTGATGACGCATTCGGCATCGAAGTGTTCATATGTCTAGCCGTTCAGTCTCAGCGCCGAATCCAAGCCGAAGTACCATCGCTTTTCGCCTCTATGACACAGGCCCTGGCTCACCAGCTCGTGCATCGAATGATCCGGCCGCCCTTGAGCTCGCTCTTTGTGATCTGTAATGAGAAATGTAACGACACGAGATCGTTAGGTAACGGTGTTCATCGCTTGCGTCTAGGGCACCGACCGCCGGCCATGCTCTCTTCAGTGGCCTTCGGCCTTAGGGCCGGCACGGCGGGCGGGCGGTCGACCACTTCGATCTCGTTACCGTCCTGATCAAGGATGCGCACGATGAGGCGCCCGAAACGGTCCCGCTCCGGTTTGACGACGAACTCGACGCCGTCATCGACCATGACCTTGTGGAAGTCGTAGATGGAATCGGTCGCCAGGACTATGCCGGTCCTGATGCCCGGTTCCTCTTCCCCCTGCGTTGGCATATACAAGATTATGCGCGCCCCGCCCTCCGGCAGCGACAGCTCGATCCGCCCCTCAGCGCGGCGATCGTCGGCAATGGTGAAGTTGAGTATCTCGGTGTAGAACTCCAGCGCCTTGTCGAAGTCGGAGACGGGCACCATGACCGCGTCGATGCCGATGTGGCTTCCGATGTCTGATTCGGGGGTCTCTCCGCCCATGGGGTCGCCGAGGGGCATGGTATGGTGGATGCCTCGCCGCGTTATTGTTACTATCGTCCTGCGGCGTCCCCGTCCAAGATGCGCTTCCTCATCAGCTCGACTCTTACAAGTAGATTTGAGCCATTTTATCCTCGTCCGCGATACCGTCGACCAGGTTGGATACCTGCGCGGGATCTTTGTGGATCATCGGGAAGTACAGCAGCCGTCAAGGCATGGAATAGCAAATGAACTTGTTATTATAAGCCTGCGGCGATGGGTATTGTTGCCGCGCCAAGCATTAATGCGATGATGATTATATGCCGCGCGGAATGAACCCCACGATATCGGTCATCATACCGACATACAATCGTGCGTCGCTGATTGCGAAGGCTATCGAGAGCGTGCGACAACAGACGTACGGACCTATGGAGATCATCGTTTGCGATGACGGTTCGACCGATGAGACTGAACAGGTGGTCCGTTCGAGATTTCCCGATGTTCGATACTTGAAGCTAGAGCACAGCGGTCTGCCATCGAAAGCGAGGAACGAGGGGATTAGGGTTGCCAATAGCGAGCTGATTGCCTTCCTCGACTCCGATGACCGATGGATGCCGGAGAAGATCGCGTTGCAGGTCGACGCGATGAGCGGCGGGGTGGGCTTGGTGTGTAACAATGCATATAGGCTCGCCCCAGGCGGTGAGGGCCTCGGGCCTTATCTTCGAGACGGCCAGGGTATCTCAGGCCAGGCGTTCGACCGGCTGATTGAAGATAATTTCATCATCACCTCCACCGTGCTGGTGCGGCGGGACCTGCTCGACTTGACTGGAGGGTTCCCTGAATCGATGGAGCTTCGCGGCGTCGAAGACTACGACTTGTGGCTAAGGCTCGCTTTGCGTACCGAGGTCGCCTACCTCGCTCAGCCCCTGGCATACTATTTAGACCAACCAGGGAGCGTGCGCAGCCTGAGTTCTCGCGTTGCCTATTTTCAGAGCGTCATAGCCACATTGGAACGGGCAGACACGGAGGCACGCATCCTCGGGCAGGACCATGAGAAGAGATTAGCGGAAGGCAAGTGGAGGATGCGTGAACTCATTCTGCATGAGCTATTGAGGGGGAAGCAACGAGGGCAGGCCGCGCGAATGTTCACCGCTCTGCTACGACAGCACCCCTTCAGGGCGGCCAAACTAGCCATATATCTAATTATATTAAGAAAATATTTTTACGTTTAATCAGTAGATAAGACCCATCTCATATACTAGATTTGCCGAGGCATGAGTCGCCAGAGGCCATATTACGAACGCGTACCGGATCTTTTTGTATCTGCCTTCGCGACTCCCCTTATAAACCAGGAATTGCATGATGGTGATGCAACCGATAGCATGAGAATACTATACGTCGCGATGCGGTATGACTACGGCTTCCCGGAGAGGGGGCCGAGTTTCGAGCACTACAACTTCTACGAATGCCTCACTAGGATGGGGGTGCAGGTCGACTACTTCGATTTCATGTCCATAATGAACGAGGTTGGTAAGGAGCGGATGAACGAGCTGCTGTTCCGGCAAGTCGAGGAGACTAAACCAGACGTCATGTTCACCTGCATATTCAAGGGCGAAATCGAACCGGAGACGCTACGGCGCATCACTGAGAGAACGGAGACAACGACCGTCAACTGGTTCTGTGACGACCACTGGCGATTTGATAACTTCTCGAAGTTCTACGCACCTTGCTTCGACTGGGTGACCACGACCGCGAAGAGCGCACTACCTAAGTATGATGCTTCTGGCTTCAGAAACGTCATCAAGACTCAGTGGGCATGCAACCCCTTCATCTACCGCCGCCTCAGCCTCCCGCTTACCTACGACATGACCTTCATCGGCCAGCCCCATGGGGATCGCAAGGCAGTGGTGGACTGCGTTCGCCACGCTGGCCTGGATATCCAGACGTGGGGCAACGGCTGGAAGAACGGGCGGATCTCTCAGGATAATATGATCCGCGTGTTCAACCAGAGTCGCATTAACCTCAATCTATCAAACGCGTCGGTGGTGCCACAATACCGCATTGACCTCGGCCGACGGGGGCGAACAACCATGGCTGCGTTGAGCAAGTTGCCTGGTGGGTGGATTGTGAAGAAGTTCGTATGCAACAATGTCCTCCCGCTCATTGCTCCGAGCAAGCCCGATGATTCGGTAAGGAGCAACGAACAGATCAAGGGGCGCAACTTTGAGGTCCCCGGCTGCGGTGGGTTCATGCTCACCGGCGAAGCAGAGGATCTCGCCTCATACTACACCCCAGGGAAGGAGATTGCCTGTTTCCGGACGACCGAGGAGCTCATCGAGCTGGCCAGTTATTATCTGGACAACGAGGTGGAGCGGCAAGAGGTCGCACTTCGCGGGTACGAGAGGACGCTGCACGAGCATACATATATCCATCGCTTCGCCGAGATCTTCGAGCGCATCGGGCACCCTCTGGAGCGGACGGCGGCAGAGATGTTGCAGACTCTGCCGACCAGCGAAATGACAGTGTGACACCATGCGCATTCTTCACACCGTCGAGTTCTATCACCCCTCCAAGGGCGGTGCACAGGAGGTCGTGAGGCGCCTCTCCGAGCTATTGACGAGGCGTGGTCACGAGGTAACTGTGGCGACGACGGGGCTGCCGGACCGTGAGGAGCGCGTCAAAAATGGGGTACGAATAGAGGAGTTCAACATCCGCGGTAACGCGGTACGGGGGATGAGTGGTGATACGGAACGGTACCAGACATTCCTCCGGGACTCGAAGTTCGACATAATCATGAACTATGCAGCCCAGCAGTGGACAACCGACCTCGCGCTGCCAATCCTGAACGAGATTAAGGCGAAAAAAGTGCTAGTCCCCTGCGGCTTCTCCAGCTTGTACGATCCTCGCTATGCTGGATACTTCAATCGGATGGGAGAATGGATGAAGCACTATGATGCATGCGTGTTCCTGTCCCGCTCGTATCGAGACATCGACTTCGCCCGAAAGCATGGTATCGACGACAGAATCATCATTCCGAACGGTGCCAGCGAGGAGGAGTTTGTTTCGCCGCCGAACAGTAGCTTCCGGGCGGCGTATGGCATTCCAGAGGACGATTTTCTGGTTCTACACGTCGGTTCGCACACCGGCGTCAAGGGGCACGCTGAGGCCATCCAGATATTCAGGCGATCTGGCATCGAGAACGCTACCTTCGCTATTGTGGGCAACTGCGACATGAAAGGCTGCGTGGCTTCCTGTAATAAAGTCGCCGAGCGCTTCAACAAAGGGCTCCGGAGCAGAAAGAAGCAACGATTGGTGGTCGCTGACCTGCCGAGAGAGCTGACCGTGGCTGCATACCATGAGGCTGATGTGTTCTTATTCCCATCCAACATCGAGTGCTCACCCATTGTCCTGTTCGAAGCGATGGCCTCACGCACGCCCTTCCTGACCACTGACGTCGGTAATGCCGCAGAGATCATCTCATGGGGCGGAGGGGGCATGCTGCTGCCCACCCGTCGACGAAGCGACGGTTCGGTGACGGCCATGATTCGTGAATCGGCGGTCGTGCTCCGGCGGTTGCACGACGATGCAGTGCGAAGGGGAGAGCTAGCGGAGAGAGGGTATCATGCTTGGATAGGCTCGTTCACCTGGGAGCGGATCGCCGAGCGCTACGAGGAACTGTACTCCGACCTGGTCGCCGGGCGTTCGGCGACTGACGCCACCTATCCGACGTCATTGACCCCCACAAATAACAATAGATGGGATGCAATGTTATGAGCGCCCAGGTCAGCGAGCCCATGAAGTCGCCGCGTGTCAGTATCATCGTCCCAACATACAACTCGGAGAGCTATCTCGAGGAGGCGTTGCGGAGCCTGGTCGCTCAGGACTTCGCTGATCTCGAAGTCATCATAATAGACGAGGCGAACAGCACTGATTCCACGGAAGATATCGTAAGCAGATTGGGCGATGAGCGCATACGCTACGTGCGGAACGAGACGAAGCTGGGCCTGGCCAGGTCGCTGAACGCCGGGATCGCCCTCGCACGTGGAGAGTTCATCGCCCGTATGGATGCTGACGACGTCGCCGCACCGGAGCGGATCGGTCGGCAAGTGGAGCTGTTAGACCGCTGCTTAAATGTCGCCGTAGTGGGGTCGGCCATCCAACTGATAGATGGTGATGGACGACAGATGGGCGTTCGTCACTATCCCGTCTCTCCAGCCCGCACTCGCTGGTACGCCCATTTCAATGCTCCGGTGGCCCACCCCAGCGTCATGTTCCGGAAGTCTATCGTCGAGCAACTAGGCATGTACTCGGACTCGTTCCTTCATTGCGAGGATTACGAACTATGGCTCCATGTACTTGACAAGACGGATATGGCGAACCTATCTCAGCCGCTGCTTCGATACCGTATCCACGGCGGGAGCGTGTCCACCAGCCAGTGCGACGCTCAGGCCAACGCCTCCCTCGACCTCTCCTGCCGGAGCATGGCTGCGACGCTCGGGCGTTCCGTTGACCGCGAAGCAGTGGATGGACTCAAGCACCCTTATTCTGTGGCATCCAGAGAGCAGCTTTCCGCCTCGGCCCGTCTGCTATATGAACTGGTGGACGCTTATCTGGTGAAGGTCCCTCTGGACAAAGGAGAGGTGGTGACTGTCCGCAGGGATGTAGCCATGTTGACATCCCATCTGTTCATGCGCTCGCTACGTCTTGGACCCGGCGCCGCTCTAAGTGTCTTCTGCAACGCGACACGTTACTGGCCTTCTTCGCTTCCTCGGCTAATCGCTGAGGTGCTCATGCGAGCTCTAGAGGGGGGAAGGGGGAAGGATGTGGGCCTTATCAGGGCTTGATGGGGCAGAGAGTTGCCGGGTCAGGTCTTATTATCTATTTCATCCATAGGGGCTGCTGGACATGACCAGAAGGCAGTCATACTCTGTCGTCATCCCACTCTTCAACAAGGAGGGTACCATCGACCGGACCATCGACTCCATCCTCTCCCAGGACCACGACGTCGAAGTGGTCATCGTCAACGATGGTTCGACCGATGGAGGGCCGAAGAGTGTGGAGGCCAGGCGTGACCCCCGGATCAAGCTGCTCCATCAGACCAATCAGGGAATCTCATCAGCGCGCAATAATGGCATCGAGAACGCCAAGCACGAGCTCATTGGACTGCTCGATGCCGACGACGAGTACTTGCCCAACTTCCTCGACCTGATCGACGAGCTGGTCGAGCGATATCCCTCAGCAGGCGCGTACACTACCGCATTCCGGTATGTGTTCACCGACAAGGCATACGATAGCACACATCCCAAGATCAAGCGGCCGTTTATAGGGACTCCTGATTACTTCTACCTGGCAGGGGTCGAAAAGTACTTTTGCGCTTCATCCATCGTCCTGCGGAAGAGCGCCATCACCGATGTGGGCGGTTTCTTTCCCTCTTGGGGCTATGGAGAGGATATCGACGCTTGGGGCCGCCTAGCGCTGAAGTACCCCATCGCTCACCACACCGACGTCGGAGCGAACTACATCCGGTGCGGGGATATCCACCCGTCGATGTCACACCGCTTCGTCCTGGAGCCGTGCATCGACTTTGCTCTGGAGGCCCTCAAGGACGAGAGCCGTGCGGACAAACGCAGCCTGCGTTCGTACGTTAATAACTATCTATGCGAGTACGCCAGACTGTGCGTCATTGACGGCCGAGGGAAGGAAGCGAGAGCCACGTTGGCCCGGCGGCCCGGCAACGAAGAGTACGGCAGGATCCTAGCATTATACATGCTTTCCTACTGCCCTCCAGCGGTGGTCAACTCGGCCCGCCATATGAGGCGGCGGTTCGTGGAGGGCCGGAACTAACGGGTAGATGCATACTCCCAACCCAGACAGCCCTCATGAAACTTATATAGCCCTCGCTCAATCACAAGGCCTAACCTGCTTCGTTCTGGACGTCATAGAATGGCCTCGAACAAGGAAAAGATCATCGGTCCCAAAAGATCGTTCTGGGAAGTTAACCTAAGAGACATCTGGGACTACCGAGAGCTGCTCTACTTCCTGACGCTCCGCCAGATAAAGACGAAGTACAAACAGACCGCCATCGGCGTCGTATGGGTCGTGCTGCAGCCGCTGCTGACCATGGCTATCTTCGCGCTCATCTTCTACCGAGTGGGCAACTTCGACACCGGAGGCATCGAGGTATATCCGTTCCTGTTCTCCACGCTGATGCTGTGGACCTTCTTCTCATCGGCGCTGAACTCCGGTTCCCAATCCTTGATCAGTAATGCCAATATGATCTCCAAGATCTACTTCCCCCGATTCCTGCTGCCGCTAAGCCTGGCGCTGGCGGGCCTGCTGGACTATGTCATATCATGGGGAGTGTTCGTGCTCATCATGATCGCCACCGGCGAGGTGTTCAGCACGTGGATGGTCTTCATCTGGGTGCCGCTGGTGCTGTCGTTCATACTTGTCACCGGCCTGACGTTCCTGTTCTCGGCCATGGCCGCCAAGTACCGCGACGTGCAGTACATCGTGCCATTCTTCACCACTCTGCTACTGTTCGCCTCACCGATTCTGTATCCTCTTAACGCCGCTCAGGATCCGATTCTCAGAAGCGTGATGACGCTGAACCCGCTGGCCGGCATCATGGACGCCCAGCGGTTCTTCGTATTCGGGCGGCCGGAAATGGATATTACGGTCTTCGCGTCCAGTATCGTGGTTTCGATCGTGGTCTTTGCCATCGGACTGCTGTACTTCAAGAAGTACGAACGCCAGCTTGCGGATGTGATCTGATGCTGCCGGCAATAAGCGTACGGAACTTGTCGAAACAATACTTCATCGGCACCGGTGCGTACACGGCCGCGGGCAGCCGGATGACGGAGACGCTCACCAATACCGTCCGGCATCCCATCCTCACATTCAAGGGCATGATGGGCGCCAAGGAGTCGTTCTGGGCGCTGCAGGATATCAATTTCGAGGTTGGCGAAGGTGAGTCGATGGGCATCATCGGTCGCAATGGTGCAGGGAAGAGCACCATGCTCAAGATCCTGTCCCAGATTACGTATCCGACGCAGGGCGAGGTCATCCTGCGCGGACGCGTCGGTTCGCTGCTGGAGGTCGGCACGGGCTTCCATCCCGAACTGACCGGACGAGAGAATGTTTTCCTCAACGGCGCCATTCTCGGGATGACGCGGAAGGAGATTAGGGGCAAGTTCGACGAGATCGTGCGATTCGCAGAAGTGGAGAAGTTCCTCGATACTCCGGTGAAGAGATACTCGTCAGGCATGTACCTGAGATTGGCTTTCGCCGTGGCGGCGCACCTGGAGTCGGAGATATTGATCGCGGACGAGGTGTTAGCGGTCGGCGACCAGCAGTTCCAAGCCAAGTGCCTCGGCAAGATGAAGGAAGTGTACCGCCAAGGCCGCACGGTCATATTCGTCTC
>DATD01000034.1:32201-33610 GCA_002504525.1 Methanomassiliicoccus sp. UBA345 | reverse complement strand
CATGCTGTGGATACGTTCCGCGGAGATCTATGAACGGGAGCCGCTGTTCGCCGTGCAGGGCGTGTTCCTCTACGGGATGACGGTAGCGGTGTTCCTGGCACTCGTCCTGGAAACGGTAGCTATCAGGTTCATCGACGTGGCGGTCGGCGGCCTGAGCATCATCGCCTACAATCTCATTCTGGGCGTCATTCTAGCCCCGATCATCGAGGAGTTCACCAAGGCCACGGGCGTAATGACCGTGATGCGCCGCCTGATCGAGCCGGAGAACGGCCTGGTCTACGGCGCGGCGGTCGGCCTGGGGTTCGCCGCGGTGGAGAACGTTCTGTACTACCTCACCGCGCTCGACGCCGGAACCGACGTGTTCATTGCCACCGCCATCGCCAGGACGCTGACCTCGACGCTGCTGCACACCTCGGCCAGCGCGCTGGTGGGCTTCGGCCTCTCACGTTCTCGTTGTTTCTACATGTTCTACGGAACGCCCCGCTCATGGCTTCCCTATTATGGAGCGGCGGTGCTGCTGCATGCGGCGTTCAACATGCTGGCGTCGCTCAGCCTGTTCGACCCGACCGCCAGCGGGATCGTCTCGCTCGTCGGCCTGCTGCTGTCTGTCGCCCTGACGTGGACGACCGTGGTATGGATCAGGAGGAAGATCGTTCAGCTGGACCGCGCCAACGTGGACGGAATGATCAGGTGCGAGTGACCGCCCGGCGGTTCAGCCGGAGTGCGTTCAGTATCACCGCCAGCGATACGCCCAGATCGCCGATGAGGATGGCCATCCACAGCGTCACCACGCCGGGGAACGCCAGGATCGTCAGGGCGAGCTTCACCAGTAGCGAGGCGGCGATGTTCTGCTTTATGACCGACCGCGCATTGCGTCCGAGCCGGAGGGAGAACAGCATCGCTCTGAGGTCGTCGCCCATCAGCGCGACGTCGGCCGCTTCGAGCGCCACGTCGGTGCCGGCGACGCCCATCGCCATGCCCACGTCCGCCTTTGCCAGCGCCGGGGCGTCGTTGATCCCATCGCCCACCATGAGGATCGCCCCGTACCGCTGCCGGTACTGGTCGATCGCGGCCAGCTTGTCCTGCGGCAGCATGCCGGCGCGGTAGTCGTCGATGCCAAGCTCATCAGCTACCTTCTGAGCGACCGGCGCGGCGTCGCCGGTCAGCATCACGACCTTGACGCCGATGTCCTTGAGGCCGTTGACCACCTCCTTCGCCTCAGGTCGCGGCGTATCGCGGACGGTCAGCAGGCCCATCATCTCGTCCTCCCCGCCGACCAGGATGACGGTCGCGCCGGCGGCGGTCCTCGAGTCGATGACTTCTTGCCATTGAGATAGGTCCACGCCGCGCTCCCTGAAGAAGGCGGGGCTGCCGGCATACACGATGCGGTCGAGGATCTGGATGCCGAC
>DATD01000034.1:21801-31906 GCA_002504525.1 Methanomassiliicoccus sp. UBA345 | reverse complement strand
TCCTGTCTCGCTCGTTCCATGACGGCCCGCGCCAGGTGGTGCTCGGAGCGGTTCTCGGCCGATGCGGCGACCTTGAGGACCTCCCGCACCGAGTGCCCGTCGAACGGGATGATGTCCTCGACCACGGTCCGCCCAGACGTAAGCGTCCCGGTCTTGTCGAACGCCACCACCTTGATGTCGCTCATCCGCTCCAGGTACAGACCCCCCTTGAACAGCACGCCGCGGCGCGCCCCGCCCGATATGGCCGAGACGACCGAAACCGGGGTCGAGAGGACGAGAGCGCACGGGCACGCTATGACCAGCAGCACGAGGCCGCGGTAGAACCACTCCTCCAGCGGCTGGCCGAACAGCAGCGTAGGAATGAACATGGTCGCCACGGCGATGACGATGACCGCCGGGGTGTAGTAGCGGGCGAAGCGGTCGACGAATCGCTCCGACGGCGCCTTGGTCGCCTCCGCCTCCTCCACCAGCTGGACGATCTTTGAGATGACGTTGTCCTGGAACCGCCTCGTTACGCGGACATCGAGCGTCCCGGAGCCGTTCAGCGTTCCGCCGAAGACGGCGTCGCCCGCTGCTTTCAGCACGGGGGCGCTCTCTCCGGTGACGGCGCTCTCCTCCACCGGCGACGAGCCGCTGACGACCTCGCCGTCCACCGGGATGCGCTCGCCCGGACGGACGATAGCCACGTCGCCCACCCGGACATCGGTGACGTCGATCGCTACCTCCTTTCCGTCGCGCAGCATCCGCGCGGTCTTCGGAGCGAAGTCGAGCAGCTGCGATATCGAGCGCCTCGTGCGAGAGACCGAGAACGACTCCAGCAGCTCGGCCAGCGAGAACAGGAACACGATTGACGCCGCCTCCTCATACGAGGCGATCAGCACCGCGCCGATGACCGCGATGATCATCAGCACGTTCATGTCCAAGTACCTCTCCCGGATCGATGCGATGCCGCGAACGGCGATGTAGTAGCCGCCGACGGCGATGGCCGCGGCGTAGGCGGGAAGGTACAGCAGCGGTTCGGCCAGGATGAACTCGCCGATCGCCCCGATCATGAGCAGGAACCCGGAGGCGATCGTAACGAGAAGACGCCGGTTGCTCAGCGAGAAGAAGTCCTCCTCCGGCTCGTCCGCTTCGAAATGGCCGTAGCCGAGCTTTTTCAGGACATCATAGATGTCGTCCCTCGTGACCGCATCGCGGTCCGCCTCCACGTTCAGCTTTCCCAACGTGTACGACACCCGGACCTGCCGGACCCCATCGATGGCGAGCACGGCCTTCTCGATCTTCTTGGCGCACTCGATGCAGTCCATGCCGTCGACCCTGACGGTCATCCGACGAGGCTCGTCCATGCCGTGAACTAACCCATGTGAGCTATTTAGGGCATGTGCTAAAGACGACTGGCCAAGTTAATAAACGGCGTTCAGAACATGCTCATGGTGATGCGGACGTCCTTCTGCGACGACAGCTCCACAAGAAGCTTGCGCACCTCCTCGGCGTTGCCGTCCAGGACTATCTGCTCCACGCATCGATGCTCCAGATGTGTGTGCATCGACGAGTGCACGATGTCCGCATACTGATGCACGATCTCGTGCACGTGGTGCTTCTTTCGGTCGGCATAGATGATGGAGACGACGCATGACACGTCCCCCTCCATCCCGCTGGCCCAGTTGTTCGCGGACACGAAGCGGGAGAGCGCGTCCCTCACCGCATCGGAACGCGAGGAGAACCCCGCTTGATTGGCCACCTCCTCAAACTCCTTCAATTCTTGGGCGGACAGAGATACGCTGATCACTACCATGAGCGATAGCAGAACGGTTCGTATGTTAAAGGATATTTCGCTCATCCGCCAGCCGGCGGCCTAGCGCACGGGCTTCGGCCAATGCGCCAGGGTCGTCGAGTATGGAGCCCTTCTCCTCGAACCCGCCGTACGTCAGGGATGTGAAGTCGGCGTCCAGGGTAATGAACCATATCTTCGCCGGCCGTAGAGCCGAGGGGAAGTCGGCGTTCCGCCGCGCGCCGACGGCGATGACCGCCCCCCTCCTTTTCTTTCCGTCACGATGGAGAGCGAACTTGCGGACCCAGTACACCTGCCCGCGGTCGATGAGCGCCTTGCTCTGCGAGCTCAGCCCTTCGAAGTACAGCGGCGATGCCAGGATCACCGCGTCGGCGCGGTCCAGGAGCTCGTACACCTGCCGGAGGTCGTCGTCCAGCACGCAATCGTCCCCCTCGCTGCAGCCGCCGCAGGATGTGCAGCCCGAGAAGTCGAGGGCGGAGAGAACGACCTTTCGCACCTCGGCACCCTGCTCCGCCGCCCCGGCCAGCGCGGCGTCCAGAAGCAGCTCGGTGTTCCCGCCCCGGCGGGGGCTGCCAGCAATGCCGAGAACGAAGGTCATCGCTTCATCCATGCCAACCGCTCGATAAAAGGTTGACGTCCGATGGTCAGCCCTCAGGCCACTCTGAGCCGGTGTGTTGAGGCATCAGGACGACGACCCGCGCCCCCTGACCGTGGTCGCCGGGAACGCGGTCCTCCACCCACACCAATCCGCCGTAGTGCCGGACCAGCTCCTTCACCACCGATAGCCCGAGCCCATGGCCCTCGGCGGCGTGGGAGGTGTCGAGGCGATCGAACCGTTTGAACAGTCGGGCCTTCATATCATCCGGGATCCCCTTGCCGTGGTCCTCGATGGCCGCCCTCCACCACATCCTGCCGTTCTGCTCGAGGCTGCCCACCTTGATATTGACCGGCTTGCCGAGGCCGTACTTGCAGGCGTTGGACAGCAGGTTGTAGAACAGTCCCTTCAATAGAGCGTTCGCGAGAACGTCGGCCCTGTCCACCGTGCTCTCGAAGGTCGTTTCCACATCCTCGTACGCCGCGTTGACGAATATGTCCCTCATCGCCTCGTGGATGACGGGGATCATGTCCACCGGCTCCAGGCTCCACCCGTTCCGTTGAGAACGAAGGGCGAACAGTTGGCGGACGTCCGATATGAGCTCCGATATGTTCCCCGACTGAACCAACGCCGAATGCACGTAGCGGTGCTGGCGAGCATCCAAAGTGGGGTCTCGCAAAAGCATCTCCAGGAACCCGTGGATCGGAACGTTGAAGTTGGCGACATCGTGCGTCAGCAGCACGTTGAACATCTGGAGCGAGGAGGCGGTCCTCTGGAGGTCCCCGAACATGTACGCATTGTTGATGGCCATGGCCGCCTGCACCGAGAACAGCTCGATAAGCTCGTACTGAGCCTCGTCGAACGGCACCCCCGGCGTCTTCTCCAGGCTCATCACCCCCAGCGTGCGGTCGTTGAACATCAGCGGCACCACGATCATCGAGCTGGGCGTATCTGGAGTGTCCTCGAGATGCTTTGCCCTCGGGTCCAGATCGGCCCTGGGGGCCAGTATGCCCGTCCCGTTGGAGGCGACGATGCCCACCAGGCCTTCGTCGAGGTCCAGCTCGATGGTGGGGTCGATCGGCCATTGGGTCATCATGGAGAGGATACGAAGCTTTCCCTTGTCCCGGTCAAGCTCGAACACGAAGCAGTTCTCCGCATCGACCAGCGACATGGCGATGCCCACGATTGTCTGAAGGACATCATTCAGGTCCAGGGACGTCGACACCGCCTTGGACGTCTCGTACAGCCCGCGCAGCTGGGTGTTGCGCTTCTTCAGCTCGGCGTTCAGCGCATGGTTCCGCAGCCCGATGTTGATCTGATTGCACAGGACCTGCAATATGCGAGAGTATTGTCGAACGCTCGCTGCCCCTCTAGCTCCGAACACCGCGCAGCCGCCGTCACCCAACTTCATATGTATGGGATATGCAGCGAATGAAGTGATGCCGCACGGCGGCTGGAACACTCCGTCCGACTCTTGGTCGGAGACTATGCAGTCGCAGCCGGCCACCGCATCGAACAGCGGCACGCCGTCCGGCCCGCCGATGCTGAGCAGCTCCCTCGCCTCCCTGGCATCGATGCCGCGACACACCAGGAGCGGGCGCCCCCCCGGACCGATGAACCGAGCGGCGGCGAGATCGATGCCCAGGGTTTCCACCACCCGTCCCAGCTCCTCACTGAGCAGGATGTGCAGATCATCCCCTTCGGCCATCTCCGGCGTTCCGGCGACCAGCAGGTCCATGGACCGTTCGGCGCTGACGTCGTCAACCTCCCCTCTGGGCCGCCCGATGAGCACCGCCACGGTCCCTCCAAGCATCCCCTGGACTATGGGAACGACCGTCAGGCGGATCGGCGACGGCCCGGAGGGCGTAGACATGACGGCCGTGGCAGAGCGCACGTCCTCGTCGGAGAGACAGGACTGCACTGCCTTAGCCAGGGCGCGGTCCGGCCTGCCGCTCTCTTCAGTGAAGAGAGAGAATATCTCCAAGCCGGCCACCTCGGCGGCCGGGCGGCCGATCACTTTCTCAGCAGCGGAATTGATGAACGTGATGCACGATGAAATGTCAATGCCCATCAGCGGCGCGCCAATCGCCCGGGCCAGATGGTAGACGCTGATAGAGGCGGCATCGACCGGACCGTCGGACCCGCGCGTCATGTCATCCAGGTGGTCTGACATATTCCCCTTAACAATCGAGGGGTATATAAGAATCGATAGAAAATTATCATAATATGCCTTGGACGGCCTCGACAGCCGATGAATTCGCAATAACGAGTTTTATCGGATTGACGACAATTTTGTTAATTACTATTAATCCGACACAATGCTTTAAATAATGGTCTTCGTTACAGGGTCTAAGAGCGCTCGGGAAGGGCTCACCCCCCTAAATTCTCCTCCTGAATAATGGTGATTCATGTTCCGCCTTGAACTCCCTTCCCGGCCTCTTTTCTAACATACCTTTGAATCCGTGACGCTCCATTGTCGTGGCGTGACCGCTCCGCCCAGTCTCGGCGCCATGACCACGCTGCGCGACCATGAGGTCATGGCCCGCCTGGACTTCGATTTCTTCGAACTGCTGGTGATGGACGATGATGGGGTCGACGAGCTCGAAGAACTGCTCGTAAAGGACGAGCGGTGCACGATCGTGCACGCTCCGGAGAAGATGCGCGTTGACGGGGGGCGACGCCTGATAGACCTGGCCGTCGAGGACCGGCAGCGGCGCGAGATATTCGTTGATAGAGTGAACGATGTCTCGACCATGGCCGGTAGCCTCGGGATACCGACGGTCGTTCACCCCGGCGGAGTGCGAACGAAGCCGACCGAACGGGCGTCGCTGCACGAGAACCTCAGGACGTCGCTGGCGTCGCTGGACGGTACGCTGTGGCTCGAGAACATGCCCAAGCACTATCATGTCGACGGAGGGAAATGGTGCAGCAACCTGTGTACCAGGCCCGACGAGCTGGCAGACCTCTTGCCGCAGGTGGACGGCATCACCCTGGACGTATGCCATGCATATCTGTCCGTGGAGCATGGCGGCAACGCGGCGATCGCGTCGTTCTTCGAGACGCTGAGGGGGAGCATCAAGCATGTCCATCTCTCAGACGCGTCCCGGCCGGACGGTGAGGGGCTGCAGCTCGGGGACGGCGAGATCGATCTTGGCGCTCTGCCCCGTATGCGCTCCGTCCCGGTGCTGCTGGAGATCTGGAACGGCCACCTCGACGGCGGGGCGGGCTTCAGCGAAGCGCTCCGTCGGGCCAGGGCGTCGGGATCGTGGTTCAAGGGATGCGTTCCCTGAGAGCGTTCATACCCCGAAGGCAATGCGCAGCAGGTCCCTCACGCCCGGGGCCAGTCCGAGAAGGACGACCGCATACTTCAGGCCGGTCAGCAGCTGGGGCCGCGAGCGAAGTTCGTCGGCGAGCGCGCGGTCCAGCAGGACGATGATGGCCGTGACGAGGATGAACTTCATCGGCAGCATGACCAGCGGCGAGGTCACGTCGATCAGCAGCGACGGAAAAGTGTGCTTCTCCGAGTAGCCGTACACCTCGATGCCTCGCCAGGTGGCCGCCCCGTCAAGAAAGTGGGCGAAGTACATGAGCAGATTGATCGGCGCCGCGATGAACTCCGCGGGAGGCCATCGACCCATTGCGTAAACCAATGCAGTGAGGACCGCAGCGGTCCCCGGGATGATGAGCATCTCCGGCGGGTGCAGCGTCGGCATCCCGTTCAGCATGCTGTAGGCGCCGAGCCATTCCGACGACGAGGGGAAGTTTATCAGATATGCCGCGGCCGTCACGAGGATGAAGAGGCCGGCGGCGCCGACGGCAGCGAGGCCCGCGTCCGCTCTCGATGACATCCTCGTCGCCAGTATCACAGAAAGAGCGGCGAACAGCAGCGGCTGGTAGAGCGGAAGGGTGAAGTTCGTTCCGCCCGAGAGGGCGAACGCGTACTGCACGAGAAGCAGGGGAACGACGGCCACCAGGGCGGGCAGCGTGCTGGACGGCCGCTCCCTCGCCAGCTTGCCGGCGTACATCGCCAGGACGAACGCCCCGGCGACCGCGAAGTATATCGCCGGGGTGATGAACAGGTAACGCAGCGGGCCATTGAACAGCTCGGCGTCCTCCAGCGTCCGCAGCACGCCGCCTGCCAGGAAGAACGGCAGCGAGGCGGCCAGCAGCCCTTCGTCCATTCGGTAGCTCCACCGCCGAAGCAGACGGAGCAGCGCTACCAGGCCGAGGCCGAACAGTACTGCGTAGGTGAGCGTGTTGACGAGATTGTAGCCTTCCGGGATCCCGTTCACCGTGCGGTTCTCCGCGTCCGAGACCATCGGGCCGAGGAAGTAGCGGTACAGAAGGCCGCTCTCGGCCAGGAGCGCCACCGCGATGATGATGACCGCGACGAGCAGCACGGCGACCGCACACCCTCGGCCGCAGTACGACCTGGCCGCGGCGTTCTGCCTGTCCCACATATATACCAGGTAACTACTGGAAGGGTACATATATCAGTCTGGGGTTTAGGACACCAGATGGACGAAGGCGACTTCACCAAGGCCCGTTCGATCCTTTTTCCCAGGAACGTTCTGGTCGGACATGGGGTCCTTGGGCAGATACCGGAGGTTTGCAGGGAGTTCGGATTGACCGGAACGGCTCTGCTCGTGACCGGGCCCAAGACCAGGAACGTCGCGTCCGATATCATCAGCACGCGCCTCGGCGACGAGAACTACGACGTCCACACGGTAGTCGTCGGAGAGGCGACCAAGGACAATCTCAACAAGGTCGAGGAAGTGGCACGAGAAGCCAAGGTGAACTTCCTGATCGGCATCGGCGGCGGAAGCAAGATCGACCTCGCCAAGATGGCCGCCAAGGACCTGGGAACAGAGTTCATTTCCATACCGACGTCAGCGTCGCATGACGGCATCGCCTCCGGCAGGGCCTCCATCAAGGGGGAGAACGGCCCGCTGTCGCTCGACGCCAAGGTGCCGCTGGGAGTGGTGGCCGATACCTCCATCATCGTGCAGGCGCCGTACCGCCTGCTGGCGTCAGGCTGCGCCGACGTCATTTCCAATTCGACCGCGGTAAAGGACTGGGAGTTCGCCAAGAAGCTGCGCGGCGAAGAGTTCTCCCGCTCCGCTTATTCACTGGCGGTTTACACGGCGGAGACGATCATCGACAATGCCGATGTCATCAAGCCCAACCAGGAAGAGAGCGTGTGGGTGGCCATACGGCCGATCATCATATCCGGCATCTCGATGTCAGTGGCCGGCTCGTCCCGTCCGACCTCAGGCTCGGAGCACATGTTCTCGCATGCCATGGACCGGCTGGCGCCGGGAAAGGGGCTGCACGGCGAGCTATGCGGCATCGGGTGCATCATGATGATGTACCTCCACGGCGGGGACTGGAACCGCATCCGCGATGCGCTCATCAAGATCGGCGCGCCGACCTCTGCCAAAGAGCTCGGCATATCTAAGGAGATCATCATCGAGGCCCTTGTGACCGCTCACAAGGTCCGCAGCAGATTCACGATCCTAGGCCAGGAAGGCCTCACATATGAGGCGGCAGAACGCCTGGCCACCATCACAAAAGTGATCTGAGGGCGATAACATGGTAGTCATCACATTGATCGGGGAGCATCAGGCCAAGACGGGGGAAATGTTCGTCTATCGCGGTCCGCTGACCGAGTGCCGCGACTGCAAGCTTAAAGCGGTCTGCTTCAACCTGGAGGCCGGCGGCCTGTACCGCATCACCAATGTAAGGGACGTCAAGCACGAGTGCCGCATCCACGAGGGAGGCGTGTGCGTGGTCGAGGTGGAGAAGGAGAAGCATAACGCCGCCCTGCCCATGCGCTCGGCCATCGAGGGATCGACAATAACATTCGAGGTGATGAAGTGCGACGAGCTGGGATGCGAGAACTGGCGGCTGTGCCATCCCATGGGGCCGGAGAAGAGCACCAAGTTCCGCGTCGCCAAGGTCAACAAGGAGCTGAAGTGCCTGGCCGGCAACCGCATGATAGCGGTCATGCTGGAGTGAGCACATCGGAGAGTGGACGGGAACGGTCTTGACGGCCGTTCCTCTCCTTCCGCATCATCCGTTCGGTATAGAACGCAGTGCAAAAGAGCCTGGGCGCTGCGTGGATCATCACAACATGTCGGCAGATGCGTGCATCTTTCGCTGCCGGGGCCGTCATTCCACTGACTAGGACTGGCAAGGTGCCGAGCGGATCATCGGAGCGCCCGATAAGCATCGAGCGCCAGGTCGATCACGCCAGGATGGCGTGGCGCCTACCGGAAGCTCTCTCCGGTGATGCGCTCGAACATCTCGATGTACAGCTCGCTGACCTTCTTCATCTCGGTCGGGGGCAGCGCGGGTATGTCCGGTTCCGGCTTCCCGGCCTTGCGCGCGGCCATGAGCTGTTCGAAGTATCCGCTGTTACGGTAGAACTGCCGCACTGCCTCCTTGGACAGCTCCACGCACTCGCCCTTGGCGTACGCATCGTCGTCCCACCAGCGGTCCTCGTCGGCGGTGCCGAAGGTGTCCACCACCATGAGGTTGCGCTTGTCGTCCAAGGCGAACTCCTTCTTACCGTCCACATGGATGAGCATTCTCTCCCCGACCTCCTCGGCGATTATCTCGTCGATGCGGGCCGTCGTCCTGAACAACTCGTCCATCTCCTCTTCCGAGAGGCCGGAGATGCTCAGCGCCTCCTCCCTCGTCAGCAGACGGTCCACCGGCTCCAGCTTGGTCGTGACCTCGTAGAACGGACGAGGCAGCTCTTCACCGTACTTCGGCTCGTGGTCAGCGTCGAAGCCCAGCTCCTCGGCGGAGATCTCCTTGCCCTTGACCCTGTCCCACAGGGAGCCGGCCATGTAATGGCGGGAGATGACCTCCAGAGGGATCAGGTAATTGGTGGTGCTGCCGTTGATGCGGCTGTAGTCGGAAATGACCTCCACGCGCTTCACGCGCATGCGGTTCGGTGGCACCAGTTCGGTGAAGTGCGTGCGGATGCCAGCTTTCCTGAGGACCTGGAACCAGAAGGCCGCGCTGCGGCACAGCGTCTCTCCCTTGTGGGGCATCTGAGAGGGAATGATCTTGTCGAACACGCTGATATTGTCCGTGAACACGAACTCCAGCGTCTGATCGTCCACCTCATAGACCTGCTTGACCTTTCCGGTTCTGACCAGCTTCATCTGATTGCACGCTCGACTGATTGTAACATGGAAGGGACATATACTATTTGTGGTCCCAGAGTCCAGTGTGTCGACGGTCGTGGAACGCGAATGCGCAAAGCGAAGAAACCTATATGTCCGGCTGCTTCCAATCCTTCATGCCATGTCCCTGACCGTGGACGAGGTGGGTTCCCTTTCTCGTCTGAAGGATGAGAGGCAGGATTACCATTCGGTCCTGCGGTCGAGCGGAGAGGACCCCCTGTTCCTGAACCTGGACTGGCTGTCCGCATGGTGGAGCGCGTTCGGGGAGGGGCTGCGGCCTCTGATCCTCCGGGTCAAGGAGAACGGGCGGCCGGTCGGCTATGCGCCCTTGACGATGCATGATCGAGGAAGGAGCCACTGGACCAAGGCGGGCTTCATGGGAGCGGGGCCCTCGGACCGCTGCGGCATCCTGGCGCAGGACGGCCGCGCTGACGTGCACGACGCCATCTGGGAGCACTTGCGGGAGCGGGACGACTGGGACGTCATGGAGCTGAGGGACATGCGCCAGGGCGGTCCCACCGA
>DATD01000034.1:20718-21492 GCA_002504525.1 Methanomassiliicoccus sp. UBA345 | reverse complement strand
GGATATGTGGCATCATTGTCGAGCAAGATGCGCTCCACCATAGGCAGAGGATGGAGGCGCCTGCAGGACCATGGAGCGGCGTTCAAGAGCATGCGCACCGCCGGCGAGGTGGATGAGGCGCTGCGTTGGCTGAAGGAGCTCCACGATCAGAGATGGCAGTCGTCCAGCTGCCTTAGCGCGCCGGGGATGCCGCAGTTCATCGAGGACGTTACGAGGCGCCTGGTCGGCCGCGGAGTGGTGTTCCATGCCATTCTGACCGACAGCGCGCCGGCGGCGATCGCCATGGGATTGGAGGACGAGGAGCGATACCTCTACTACCTTACCGGCTTCGGCCCGGAGCTGGCGCAGTATTCGCCCGGAGCGGTGCTGCTGAGCCGCATCATCGAGGAGTGCCACGGAAGAGGATGCAAAGAGGTCGACATGCTGCGCGGGGCCGAGACTTACAAGTACCGCTTCAACGCCGTCGACAGGCCGCAGGTGCACCTCCGCGCCGTGAACCGCGGCCTGATGCGCCGCACCCAGTATTCGTTGAGGGAAGCGCCGCTGGTTTGATCAGAACAGCTTCAGCATCGTGGGCGAGGGCATGTGCATGAACGCCTCGGCGTAGCCGTCGAGGGCGCTGGTGGCGGCGCGGTAGCCGTTCATACCTCGGGCGACGCGCTCATAATCGATGTCGGCGCACTGCGTCCCATGCTCGTTGATGGCGCCGACCTTTCTATCCATGACATCGGATATGGGGACCAGCAGGTTGGGCATCAGGGCGCCCCACACCTC
>DATD01000034.1:17449-20418 GCA_002504525.1 Methanomassiliicoccus sp. UBA345 | reverse complement strand
GCATCGTATCCGGACGACAGCTCGCCGGCTATGATCCTGGCCGCCTCGCGGCCAGGAGGGAATGGGGTCTCGTGAAGCTCGTGGTCCGTTACGCCCAGCCGTTCGATGGCCCGGCGGATCTCCTCGCGCCGGTGCTCCGCGGTGAAGTCGCCCTCCTGCATGGACAGATAGACGACGCGGACCTCCTTTCCGGCATCGACCAGCTTGATGATGGTGCCCCCGCAGCCCACCGCGTCATCGTCCGGATGAGGGGAGATGACGAGGAATCTCTGGCCCGGAGGCAGCTCCATCACCTTCGGATTCCACGACGTGCCTTCCAGCTTGGACGGCACCGAGAACCGGTTCCTCATCTTCTCAATGATCAGGCGGAGCTCCATCGTCGCACTGCTCGATACGCCCACAAGCAATAATAGTCGAGCCCTCCCCTAATTAATCTTACATCCTACACGGGGGAGAGGGGGAAGTGAAGGTAGCCTTGCTTTCAATGTATAGTTTCGACGAGGTCAGGGGCGGCACCGAGCTGTTCACCGAGCACCTACGGAAGGCGTTCAGCGACGTTCGGGTGATCACCTACTCGTCGGCGGTCGATGGCGGACGTTTCGATCTGTCACGGCTTAGCCTTGAGGAAGCGAGGAAGGGCGCGGCCATCTCCCGCCGGTTCCGCCAGCTGTCGCGCCGAGAGGACTTCGACCTGGTCATCGCGAACTCCACCTCCGGCTGGTGCCTCGGGATGACCGGGACGGACGTGCCGATGATGAACGTGTTCCACTTCACGCTGCGCGGCCTGGCCGACCAGGTGCTCAGAGGCACTTCCGGCTACCTGCCGTCGAAGTACGTGTCGTCGGTGTTCGAGAAGCTCGCCTCGGTCGGAAAGAAGAACGTGGCAGTATCGTCGAAGGTGGCGAGAGAGCTATGGTCCCTGTACCGCATACGGTCCAGGGTGATCGAGCTGGGCGTGGACATGGAGCGCTTCAAGCCGCTGCTGAAGGAACGGTCGAGAGAGCTCATCGGCCTGGACACCGACAAAACGGTCGGCCTGTTCGTGGGCAGGGCGGACGACACCAAGGGGTTCGACATACTGAAGGAAGTGCAGAGGAAGAGGCCTGATGTCCAATTCCTGTGCGTCACATCGTCCGACCTCGCCGACGAGGGGCTGATAGTGCATCGGAACGTGGCGAACGAGCGCATGCCGCTGTACTACTCGTCAGCCGACTTTCTGCTCTTCCCGTCCCGCTACGAATCGGTCGGATACACCGGACTGGAGGCCATGGCCTGCGACCTGCCGGTCGTGGTCTCCAGGACCGGCGTGTTCGAGGACCTCGAAGAAAGCGGCATCGGCCGCATCGTTCCCACGTGGAAGGCATCCGACTACGCCAGCGCGGTGGACGATGTCTTATCGCGGCCGTTCCATCCTAGGCGGGCCATCAGGGAGAGGTATTCCATGGAGCGGTTCATCCGCGACTACCGCGCCGCCGCCGAGGAGGCGGTCGGCAGCGGCGGATGAGCCGGCATCCGTAGCGATGATCCTTCTTCCCCGATGACGCTGGCCGCCGCACATTATTGCATGCGTCTTATGAATATCATCTGTGATATCTTCTGAAAAGCGCTTTTATAAGATGTAACGCGAACGGGGGGTGCCCGGGGACGAGGACACCTCACTTGGAGGAAACCTCTCTCCGCGACAGGGCACAGAGCTCTGTCCCCGCCGCATAGGCGGGTAGCGGGCCGGCGAGGGCGCCGGCCACGGTCACAAGCGACCGGAAGGGATGGGATAGCTTGAGTACACACAAGACCAGCCGTGCTGCTGTCCGGGTCCCGCTTCCCCCAGGAAGCGTTCCCGACACGGCACGCAACGGAGAGGTGTGGCCATGAAGGCCGAACAGCGGCGCCGGTTCGCGGCGCTGCTGCGGCCGCTGTCGGCGGTGCTCGTCATAGGGCTCCTCCTGACCGTGATCATACCGCCAATGCTCGACAACGGCGCTCCCCGCGGAGCGATCATCGGAGGCTTAGGGAACGAGCCTTCGGACCTGACCACGCCGTCCGGCGATGGAGAGGTCGTCGAGCCCCAGGATGAATACGAGGACTTCGAGCTGGGTGCGGAGTCCTCCGTTCTAGAGGTGGACGTCGGCGATTCGTCGTACGAGGTCCGCTCCGATGAGTACTCGATAACGGTGGCGCAGGACGGCGACTACGTCGATTACGTGATCAGACCATACTTCACCGACGACGTCGTCCGATACCGCAGGGTGAATCCGAACGTGCCGGCCGAGGGCACCGTGGACGCGAACGGCAACGACCTCAACTGGGTGTCGATGCGGATCTCCGACCACGGCCAGGACGGCAACTGCGTATGGTTCGTGGAGTCGTCCCCGCAGTTCAGCATGCGGCAGGAGTTCACCATATACCGCGACTACTTCGAGTTCGACTCCACCTACATACCGGGCGAGGAGAACGCCATCGTCACCTACTTCGCCGGATTGTACGACCAGGACGATCGCATGATCGACCTGTTCTCCGACGGCCAGGTGCATCGCTATGTGCCCGGCTTCGACGAGGAACGGCCGGCCACGCACGGCATCGGAGGATGGTATCCATCCTTCGAGATGTTCGCTCCCTCCTTCGACATAAGGCAGCCGAGCGGCGACCTGGGCCTCGAATGGGGCTACAACGAGGAGGAAGCGTACCTGTGGGCGCCGGTGTGGATGCAGGACTTCGGAGGAGGCGGTCCGTCGACATTCTGCCTGAAGTTCTCCTCCAAGAGCTCGGTGCTGCCCGATCCTGAAAAAGGAGAGGAGACGACCTATCACATGTTCGTGCGGCCGTACAAGCATTCCGACGGGGAGCCGATCGGCCACAACTACGGCTACGCGAAGTGGGTCGCCACCGAGATAGCGCAGGAGTGGGCGGTGCACAACACCGACGTGTTCCCGCTGACGATGAACACCCTGTCCACCTGGGACGGCGACCTG
>DATD01000034.1:0-17198 GCA_002504525.1 Methanomassiliicoccus sp. UBA345 | reverse complement strand
TCGCAGCTGATGATGCCGCACGACGGCTCCATGCCTGCATCGTGGCAGCTGCACGACGCCCCGGGCCAGCAGATGTACTCGCCGTCCGGCTACCGGATAGCGAGCGCCGCCAGCGCCGAGTACCGGGACCACCTCATCAACGGCGATCCGTACAACGACTGGTGGTGGTCGTCCGACGGCGTGTTCTGGGATGAGATGAACGTCGTGGACGAGGCCAACAACATCAGGAACGACTACAACACCAAGGAGGAGTTCGTCCATACCGGATTCCTCCGCCTGGTGGAAGAGACGTACGACTCGGGGAAGTTCGACTATGTCATAACCAACCCGTTCACTGCGATCCTCCACCTGGCGATGGTCTCCGACCTCAGCCTGATCGAGGGCTACGAAGCGGTGCCGATGTACAACAACGACCTGACGGCGCACACCCGCTCCGTGATGAACTTCGTCAACAACATGCCGTCGGAGCTGCGCCCGCACATCAGCGTGGACCAGAACTACGCGGCGTCGTCGGACGCCTGGGCCGTGAATTCGGTCCTGTTCGGCGCCGCCCGGTACGGGTTCTATCCGAACCTGCGCTCCTACGACTCGGGCGCGGCGCAGATACCGTACCTGGAGATGGCCGAGGACATGTTCCTCGCCATGGGCGCCGACCGCCACCACGGCCCGCAGTTCTGGCCGGCGACCATCGACCTCAGCAGCGAGGGAACGAGCATCGTGACCAACAGGCCGATGGTCGTCATGACCGGCGACGGGTCGGTGAACATTGAGTTCACCGAGGAGAGCGAACGGTACTCGCTCACCAACCTGTGGTCGACCGACAGGAAGTTCACCGTGGTGCTTCCGGCCGACGCCATCTACGAGATGGACGGCCTGACGCAGGACGGCGAGGCCGAGTACACGGCCGACGGCAAGGTCATCGTCACCGGGACGATAGCCGCCGGAACGACCGGGCACATCGTGAAGAGCGGCGACGCTGCCGTCACCCACTCCGGTGACGGCGTGGCGTTCGCCGCTGCCGCCGCCGGGGAGGTGCGCGTCCGCGCCACCGGCGGCGAGACCACGGTGAGGCTCGGAAACCTCTTACCCTCCCGCAGCTACGACGTTCTCAGCGACGGGACCAGGATAACGACGGAACGGGCCGATGAGAACGGCTGGGTCTCCTTCTCTCGCTCATTCACGAGCGAAGAGGTGATCACGGCCGCCGAGGCTGCCCTTACCGTTCCGGAGATCATCGATATCACACCATCCAACGGCTCCGACGGCGTTCCCGTCGGCACCGACATCATCATCACTTTCAGCGAGGGGGTGGACCGCTCCGCCCTGGAGGGAGCTTTCCGCTTCCCATCGGAGGGGGAATGGATATGGAATGACGACGCCCAGGCGGTGTTCGTTCCCTCCGCTCCCCTGGAGCCGTCCACCGAGCACATCATAGAGGTCGACCGACTGGTCAGCCTCGACGGGATGACGAACGATTCGGCGTTCCGCTCATCGTTCACCACCGGCGCCGGGACGATGGTCTCGCTGACCGGCGCGGTGAAGAGCAACTCCGCTCCCTTGGCCGGCGCGTCCGTCACGCTTGACGGCGCGAGGACCGCCACGACGGACGAGAACGGCCGTTTCACATTCGAGCAGGTCGCCGGCGGCCGGCACGTGCTGTCCGTAGAATGCGACGGCTACGACACGGTGACGGACACCATCAGCGTCACCGAGGAGAACGCGGAGTTCATCGTCGAGATGATCGCCGCGGAGAAGTGGGCGCCGGCGGCCGTCGCCGGCGCAGAAGTGGCAGCGCCGCTCCTCGGCTTCATCGGAGCGGCGGCGATGCTGTTCGGCCTCGTGGCCACGGGGCGGGCGGAGAACGGGCTTGCGGCCCTGAAGGACGCGCTCGGCCCGTTAGGCCAGGCGCTGCACAGGCTCCGGAGGCCTTGAGCCATCCAAGCGGTGCAGGCGGGCGTCGCGCCAGCCTTGCAGCAGGCCGCAGGCCTCGGAGAGCACGCCAACGTAGGAGAGGAACGGAGGCAACCGCGGGTCGGTCCTCATCTTCTCCCCCGGGCTTTCGGTCGCCACCCTCCGACGGTTGATGAACGCCGCGGCGCGGTTGCCGCAGTAGCGGAAGAACGGGACGGAGGTCCCGAAATGCTTCCTCACCAGGTACGAGTTGTTCCTCCCCCACAGGTACCGCAGGCGGATGTACCATCGCAGCATGTCCTTTCGATAGGAGCCTTCACACCATTCATGCCATACGACCGCGCCTTCCTGATACTGGATGCGATATCCGAGGCGAAGCACGCCCAGGCAGGCATCGGTCTCGTCCTGATGGTACATGAAGTACGGATCGAAGCCTCCGGCATCGACGAGCGGCCGCCGCCTGAAGGACATGTTGCAGCCCACCATGACGGGGTAGCAGCCGTCGGTCTGCTCGTTCCGCGATTCGTCGAACCATAGGCCCTCGGTCGATACCGCGTTGCGGCCCATGCACAGCCGCCCGTCCATGTGGTGCACCGGTCCGCCCACCCCTCCTACCGTTTCGTCCACATAGCCGTCCAGGACGGCCTTCAGCCATCCGGGCTGGGCCAGGGCATCATCGTCGATGAAGCAAACGATGTCGCCGGTCGCCGCCGCGAGGCCAAGATTGCGGGCCGCCGAGATGCCGTCCAGCTGCTTCTGCCGTATCAGTTTCAATACGCCGTCCCGCTCCATCTCCTCCAGCAGCTCCCTGGTGCCGTCGACCGAGGGGCCGTCCACGACGATGATCTCATCGGGAAGGGGGTTCTGGATGATCAGCGACGCCAGGCACTGAGGCAACCACTCGATGCGGTTGAAGGTGCATACCACGATCGATGTTCTCACCGCGTCACCGCCGAAGACCATCGGCGCCGCTCCGCCAGATCATGAGCATCGTCGTACCAACATCCCCGCGGTTGCCGCATAGGAATGATTTATTGGAGGTGGCGATATTTGTAGTTCTTCCTTGCCCACTACGGTGACGTTAACCCCAGGGCGATGAAGGCGATGATCAGCCAGGTGTCCATGAGGGCGCGCAGCGTTCCGACGTAGACGACGCTGCCGGAGCGGTGGTACAGGGCGCCGAACAGCAGGGCGGCGAGGAACGAGAACGCGGCGTACATTACGGAGCCCCAGAACAGCATGTAAGCGGCGTTCAGCACCGCTGCCGAGGCTATTGCTGCGGAAGGGCCCATAACGCCGGCGAAGGACCGCTGCACCGTTCCCCGGAACAGCGCCTCCTCGGCGAAGCCCCATATGGCCATGAACGGCACGAACAGGTAGGACGGCGTACCAAGAGGGAACGATTCCCAGAACCGGAGGCCGAGCGCCGCGGCCTCGGCAAAGGCCATGACGATCGGAAGGAACAGCACCACCGCCAATGACAGGTTCCGCAGCCTGACACGTTTCACCGCTGGCATCCTAACGGTGCGGGCGAACGACACCGTGGCCGCGACCATGAGCGTGAGCAGGATGACCGAGTCCACGAAGGCGCTGCCCATAGATGGCAACACGGCGGTAACGACGGCGATGCCGAACACCAGCGCCGCGGCGCCGTACGCAGCCTTGCGCTCGTTGCTGATGACGAGGCAGCAGATGGCCATGGTCAAGGCGCCCAGCAGCAGCGCCGTCCCGGCCACGGCCCCGTCCCTCTCGCCCAGCGCGACATAGGCATACATGCCCGCGCAGCCCAACGCCGCCCACGCCACCAGCGCGGCCAGCGGCGCCGGGAAGGCCGGAACGGCCGCTCGAATGCCGGCGTCGGCGTGCAAGTCATCCTCCTTGCCGCGACGCCGCTGCCGCCATGGCCGAGAACGCGAGAGCGGCGGGCAGCGCCGCCCATATGCCCCTGCGGCCCCTTCGCCTGATGAGCGCGAAGGCCGCCACCGCCGCGATCGTGACGATGAACGCCGGCACCAGCAGACCGCCGTCCAGGCCAAGGGGGCGGACGATCACCCCCATCAGGTCACCGTGATCGGCATCCACAGCGTCATCACCTCCGAGCCCCCCGCGTCCACCAGGCGCAGGAACACCGTCCATTGCCCGGGCGAGGAGATGCTGAACGACAGGCCCCTCTGAACGCTCCCTTCATCATCGAGAGTGAACGTGGTGCTCCTCCCCGCGCCGGGGGACAGCGATACCGGGGCTGACGGATCGAAGGGAGTAGCGGACATCGAATCGCTCAACGAGATGATCAATGTGTAATCGGCCGCCCGGCCCAGGTGATTGGCGGCGGTGATCTGCACGGTCGCCACCTGGCCCGCGCTAAGGGTCGAGGGAAGATGGTCCAGCCGCCCGTCGGCGCCCGCCACCTCGAACTCCGAGTATGGGAGCCCGGAGGGAACGGACATCAGGCCGGTGCTCGCCACCACGCCAAGCCCCATGACCGCCACGATGATCAGGGCCGCCACCGCCGCCTCCTTCCGTGCGAACGGCCGCCGCTCGGGCGGGCGGTAAGCGATGATGAACTGATCCCCCGGCGGCAGCTTGGAGCGGCGCCGCACCGCGACGGCCGATGCCGCGAAGGTGATGCCGATCAGGGTCAGCGAGACGCTCAGGGCGTTCAGCTCGACCAGGCCGCGCGTCATGATAGTGGACGCCAGCGCCACGGTGGTGGCGCTCAGGCCGATAGCGATCGCAGACCGCTCCAGCATGGTGATGGCCTGCGTGCGCTCCTGATGCTGCACGAAGGTGCGGGCCAGCACCTCCACCCGGCCCGGAAGCAGCGCCGATACGATCGCATAGCCGGGGCAGAAGAACACCGCGGCGAAGCCGAAGAACCAGGCCAAAGGGGACGATGGCATGTAGACCGGCAGCAACGCCGCGACGGCCACGACCGCGCACACCAGGATGATGTCGTACGGCCTCCCCGGGCCGACCAATATCCTATCAGACCTAGCCATTGTGGACCCCCTTCGTTCCGATCAGGCCGTCCAGCAGCTCCTGCAGCCGGGGCCCGACGACCTGCCAGCAGTACCGCTCCTCGACCAGCTGTCGACCGTTCGATCCAAGCCGGCCGCGCAGCTCCTCGTCGTCCAGCGCGCGTGCCACCTGCTCGGAGAAGTGTTCCGGATCAATGCCGACGAGGCAGTTCACTCCGTCCTCCAGCTCCGGCATGCCATCCAGCGCCAGCGGGCTCACCACGGTGGCGCGGCCGGCGGACAGCATGTCTATCACCTTGGTCAGGATGCCGACCCCCCGCCAGGTCGGCGCGATGCACACATCGGCGGCCGAGAGCCATGGCGCCAGTTCGGGTACGAAGCCCAGCACGCGGACCCCGTCCGACGGCATCTCGCCCAGTTCGCCGCTCCCTGCCAGATACACCACGGCGTCAGGGAACCGTTCCCGCACCGCAGGCGCCATCTCCCGGGAGATGTACCGCGCCGAATCCAGATTGGGCTCGTACCTCAGCGTGCCGAAGAACAGCACCGTGCCGCCCTCCGGAACGTCGAGCGACCGCTTCGCCTCCTCCGCCGGCAGCATGCTCTCGTCCAGCGCGGCGAGGTCGACGCAGGTCGGAACGACGAGGAACTTCCCCGTCGGGAAGCTCATCTCCCGGTACGCGTCCTTCTCCTTCTCGGAGACGACCAGCACGGCGGACGCCAGGCGGTGGAGGATGCGCTCCATCAGCAGGTTGGCGCGGAAGAACAGCGCCGATTTTCCAAGAGCGGCGGAGAAGTCCCGGATGTTGGCATGATTGTCCCACACCATCGGGATGCCTCGCAATCGCGCGGCGAGGCCGCCGGCCAGCGAGAGGTACGTCCCTTCGGCGAATATCAGCGATACCTTCTCCTTCCGAGCGGCGCGCAGCGTTCTCAGGAATATGTCGATCTCATCCGCCGCGAACAGCACGTACCGGGCGAGGCGGGGCACCTTCTGATCGTAAACGGCGCGGTTGAACCGGCCAGGCCGAACAGGCACGATGTCGTACCATTGCGATATCCGCCGGAGCAGCTGCGGCGTCCTCTCCGACGAGGGCGCGTCGGCATCCGTCCAGGGGAGGAATATGACCCTGGCGCTCATGCCTCGCCCCCGTAGATGGAGGTCAGCCGGTCCGCCGCGACCTCATGGTCGAACTCCCTCAGCGCCAGCTCTCTGGCGTTCCGTCCCATGATCTCCAGCCGGACCGGATCGTCCAGCAGGTCCATGAGATCGTTGGCCATGCGTTCCCGGCCCTCGCCGATCATCGCGCCGGCCCCCTGCTCCACGATATCGGAGCGGAGGCCGCGGCCGAACGTCGTGGCGATCGGGACGCCGCACGAGATCGCCTCGATCGCGGTGAATGGGAACAGGTCGATGCGGCTTGCTACGGCCAGCAGGTCGGCGCAGTTGTACAGCAACGCCATCTCGTGCCTCGTCAGGTGGTCGGACATCACCCTCACGTTGTCGCACAGGCCCGATCCGGCCACCGTCCGTCGGAGGTCGTCCTCCTCCGGGCCGACGCCCTTTATGATGAGGAGCGCGTCGGGATCGGTGCTGCGGATGCGGCACATGGCTTCCACCAGCCGGTCCATGCCCTTGTTCGCATGCAGCCGCCCGACCGACAGGATCACGTTCCTTTCCTCACCGATGCCGAACCGCTCGCGCGCTTCCGACTTGTTCATCGGACGGTACATCATGGTGTCCACCCCCGAGTGGACCACTGGCGCCATCTTCCCCTCCGGGATGCCGTTCTCCACCAGATGGCGTCTTGCCGACAGCGACCTCGGGATGATGGCCTGGCATCGTTCGGCGATCTTCCTGCCCAGCGTGGAGTAGAACTGCTTCTGCCCCCACCCCGCCGGTCCGCGCATCAGGACGTCCAGCTCCTGCCAGACGAAAAGCCGATGTTTGACGCCGCCGAGAGCCGACCATGCCAGCACGGTGCCTGGCTGGAACATCTCGCCCGACTGCACCACGTCCAGCTCCTCTTCTCTGAGCCTTCGCGACAGCGACGGAGTGAAAGGGGCCAGCGACGGTGGGAACATCAGCGGCAGCTTGGTCGGCAGGTACTCGATGTCGACGTCCCGCCTTGCCTGACGCGACGGCCGGTAAGCGTCGGATACGAACACCGTCACGTCATGGCCTCTGGCGTTCAGCCGGCGCGCCATCTCGACGATGTTGAGCTCGGAATCGTCGCTCACTCCCGGGCGGGACGCTAGCACCGAACCGTCGGCCTGCAGGTCAGCGGTCTTGGTGATCAGGTTGACGAGACCGATGCGCATCTCAGCGCCCCCTCGCGTAGACGACGTAGTGATCGCCGTTGTCGTAGACGCGGTAGTTAGCGGGAGCCTGTTCCTCGTAGAACAGGTACATGTAGTGGATCCCCCACTGGCGATGCCACAGCTCCGACGTATGGTCGAACATGTACGCGCCCTGGCCATAGTACGTGGTGAGATTGTCTATCGTCTCGGCGTGCTCCTCGCTTCCGTAGGCGGTGTTGAACTTCATGCGCTCGTATCCTTCCGGCCCATCGCCCCACACGAAGTATGGGTAGTAGCCGCCGACGACGTACGTCCCGGGGCCGCGCTCCGCCAGATACTCGGAGGCCGCCATGCTCCTCTCGCTTGAGACGTACAGACTCTCCTGATAGAATATCGTGGAAGAGGCCGCCACCACGATGATCACCGCCAACGCGGCAAGGATGGGCCTGCCGTACCTCCCGACCCGGCCGATGAGCAGCGGCACGAAGATGATCGGAGCCGCCAGCATCAAGTACAGTATGCCTCGGTCGTACAGCTGCCCGTTGAAGAACAGCGTGTCGAGCGGGATGATCAGGATGGGCAGTATGAAGAGGGCCAGGATGTTGCTCGGCACCATCCGCGGCGATCTCTTACGATAGATCAGCAGCACGATGATGGCCAGCACCGTCGCGCCGGCGAACATGGCGACCGAACCGAGACGGATCTGAGAATATATCGCTCCCAGAACGTTCTCCGGAGAGGTCCGCATGGCGACCTGCTCCGCCACTGACTGGCCGGCATACATGATGAAGCTGAGCCGCATCATGATGAATTCGATGATGCCCTTGGAGAACGATGCTGAGCCGGTTATCAGCCACCCGATCCAGATGAGGATGAACGCGCCCAGCGGCCACGGCCGGTCCCACTTGATGGGGCGATGTCGCCCGACGATCAGCCGATAGGTCCGTCCGGCGACCTCCTTCAGCAGGATGGCGCCGAGCACGAATATCAGCGTGGTAGGGTGCGCCACCACGATGAACGTGAATAGTCCGATAGCCGCCAGTCTCCAGGTCAGGCCTTCCCGCTCCAGGCATACGAATACGAGCAGGCCGGCCGCCAGACCCAGCGACTGCGGCGAGAAGTTGAACTGCAGCCACACGTTGGCGAACGCAGCTATCAGGAACGCCAGCCGGTAGTCGGCGCCGGGCACGTAGGTGCGGACGAACAGGTAGATGGCGGCCACTGTGAACAGCGCCGCGAACATCGGGTAGAGGCGCAGGAACATGAGCGCGGGCGGATCGGCCATCACGATGTACGATGAGACCAGGACGAAGAAGCCAGGATAGTTGTACGCATATGCGAACACCGGGTCGGTGGGCATGACGCCATTGCGGGCGGTCTCCAGCGCGGAGTAGTAGTGCATCGTCGAGTCCCACGTGGACGGGAACCGCTCGAACAGCGACGGGGCGCCCCACAGCGCCAGGAATATGAGCGCCGACTGGAAGAAGAACAATCCCTCGGTGCCTCGCTTGAAGCCCATGGCCAGGGACAGGACCATGATGCCCATGCCCGCCCAGTAGGCAGGGGGCAGCATGCCCAGCAGCCCGAACGGCTGCTCCGGCGGGATGACCTGCACCTCATGGCCGAACGACGAGGCGACCACGATGGCGAAGCCCACCAATGACAGGACGTACAGTAAGGACGGCCGTATGGCTTGCTCTCGCCCTCTCAACTCCCCCTCCCCGGAACGCATTCCCCGCCTACTTGCCAACTCGATGCTCATTAAGCTTTCCCATGCGCGACGGGGGCGGGAAGGTTGATTACCTAGTTCATGAAGTAAGATGCGGGGAGTGGAGAAGGGGATATGTGGCTTCCGGGGCATCTGGCGTTCTCGTTCCTGTTGTGCCTGCCATTACTGGTGCTGGTGAAAAGAGAACGACTTCTGGCGCTGTACTTCGTGGCGTTCTTCGCGCTGCTTCCCGACTATGCCCACCTCGGCTCGCTGCGCGTCTTCAGCCATTCGCTGATCGGCGTCTCGATCATGCTTCTCATCTCGTTGGCGGCGATCGGGGCGCTGTTCCGCCCCCGGCCGGTGATGTACGCCATCGCCGCGGTGGCAGCGTTCGGCCATCTGGCGGGCGATCTGTACATCGGCTCGATCCATCCGTTCTGGCCGTACTCCGACACCTGGTACCAGCTGCACCAGTTCAATATGCCGTTCGACATCGCTACCGAGGTGGTGCTATCGGCCATCGCCCTCTTGCTGATCGTCGTCCTGTTCGGCCCGTTCCGGCTGCACCGCTCCCGGCGCCAGCTTGACCGCCGCGAGAGAAGGAACCTCTACCTCCTGGCATTCATCTTCGCGGCCATGACGCTGCTGCAGGGCGGATACTATGCCTTGCTGATCTACCTCGGAGGAGGGGGCGACATGAGACTTCTGCTGCTCTTCTTCTTCGCGGCCCCGTTCCTATTCACCTCGGCGTTGCTGCTTCCTATGACGTTCTCGCAGCAGCACCGAGTCGGCAGGTCGTCAGGCGTATCGTCCTCTGGATTGAGAAAGTTATAAGTAAGGGACAGTCCAAAATTATCGGCAACAGATAAGATAAATTCGCATATCTGGCTAAACAATTTTCCGGGTATCGGGCCCGGGCAAGGGTGGTTCGTTTCGAGAAAGCGAGGGGTGATCGCATTAGCTTTAGCTATGTCAACTGGAGGGATGGGAACTGTCGAGGGCAAAGATAGTCGTGATGCTGCCGGCGTTGAACGAGGAAGGTAGCATCGGAGAGGTCATCGACGACATCCCGTTCTCTACGCTCCACGATCGCGGTTACGATACGGTCGCGGTGGTGGTCGACGGCAATTCCACTGACAGGACCCTGGAGATCGCCCGCCGGAAGGGCGCTGAGATCATCGTTCAGAAGGGCAAGGGAAAAGGACTGGGGGTGAGGCAGGCGTTCGCCCTGTGCCATCCTTCCAACGGCGCTCCGCCCTCGACCGATGACTGCCGTAGGATGGAACACGGAACGACGGCGATGATGAATGCCAAGTACCTTATCATGCTGGACGCCGACGGCACCTATCCTCCGAAGCACATAGTGAGCCTGATAGATGCGCTGGAGAAAGGCGCCGACGTGGTCATGGGCTCCCGATTCAAGGGAACGATCGCCGAGGGCGCGATGACGCCTCTCAATCAGTTCGGGAACACCGTGCTCAGCGACGTCGCCTCATTGCTGTACCAGCAGAGGTGCACCGACCTCTGCACCGGCATGTGGGGATTCAACGCCAGAGCGCTGGACGTGCTGGAGCTGGACTCCAGGCACTTCGAGCTGGAGGCAGAATTGTTCGCCGAGTCGTCCAAGAAGGGGCTTAGCATCATCGAGGTGCCGATCACCTATCTCCCGAGAAAAGGAGAGACGAAGCTGGTGCCACTCAAGGCCGGCTTCGCCATACTGGACAAGCTCCTGGAGAGGCGTTTCTTCAACGCCGCCGGAGATCTAGAGATGAAGACCACCAAGCGGTCGGAGAAGTCTCCCTCCCCTGCGCCATTCCAGTTCCTCTGAGTGGTACCATGCGGATCGCCATGGTAACTCCGGAACACCTGAGCTGGGGCGGGGTCGGCAGCTACGTGATGCATCTGGCGAAGAACCTTCCCTCCGACTTCGAGGTGCACCTGCTGTGCCTCAGGAACGATGGCGCCAATCCACCGGAGGACGACAGGGTCACGGTCCATCACCTGGGGCGGGCGCGTGACACCTTCATGTCGAACAACCAGTTCCAGCTGGCACTGTGGCGCTCGTTCCGCGAGCTCAACGACGCTCATCGCTTCGACCTGGTCCATTCCAACCATGCCCAGATGGCCGACCTCCTGCTGAAGGTCCTGGGCAGCGAGGTGCCGTCGGTGACGACCGTTCACAGCACCATCGGCTCGCAGCGCATGGGGACCAAGGCCGCGAGGCTGCCGATCAGCAAGCTGGATGCGTCAGAGCGCATGACCCTTCTTCTGCTCCCGTTCCTCCGGACGGTAGAGAAGGTGTACATGAGCAAGTGCTCGTCGCTCATCTTCGTTTCAGAGTTCATCCGCGAATGGTGCGTCCGCTCCTTCGGGGTCGGGGAGGACTGCCGGGTCATTCACAACGGGATCGATACCTTCATGTTCGGACCGAAGGACCTATCAGACTGCACGGCGCGGTTCCCGATGCTCGAAGGCCTGGAGAACATCGTGCTGTTCTCCGGGCGCATGATCGCGCTGAAGGGCATCGCCACCGCCATAAGGGCGCAGCGGGCGATGCGCGGGACCAACGCTCATTTCGTCTACGCCGGGAACGGCTCCGCGGAGCAGTGGGAGGAGATGGCCCGGAAGGGCGGCCTGGACAGCTCCCGCTGCATGTTCCTCGGACCGGTGCCGTACGACAAGATGCCGTTCCTGTACCCGCTGGCGTCGGCGTTCATCCTTCCATCTTACTCGGAAAGCCTCCCGCTCACCGTGCTGGAGGCCATGTCGGCCGGCACCCCGGTCATAGCATCGTCCGTGGGCGGCGTGCCGGAGATAATCGCCGACCGTAGGGACGGGCTGCTGGTCCCTCCCATGGACCACATGGCGCTGGCCGAGGCGATAACGTCGGTCCTGTCGGACCATCGTTTCGCCCGCTCCCTGTGCATGAGGGCGAGGGACAAGGTGCAGGCGGAGTTCAGCGCCTCGGTCATGGCCAAGCGGACGGCCGAGGTATATCGCAGCACACTGGAGGAATGTTCATGAAAGTATTGTTGGTCAACCCGCCTCGGTTCGAGGGCATCCCGGTCATAAGGGAGGAGAGGTGCGAGATCACCGAACGCTATTCGGTCATGGAGCCATACAGCCTGCTGCAGATAGGCGCGCTGCTGCGGCGGCAGGGGGACGAGGTCGCCCTGATGGACATGAACGGGTTCGATCTCGGCTACGAGGAGCTGGACGCCGGCGTGCGGGAGCACCGCCCCGACCTGGTGATGTTCCGGTTCACGCCGACCACCTTCGACTGGGACATGAGGACGGCGTCGGTGGTGAAGGCCGTGGACCGGGGCATCGTTACGGCAGGGATATGCTGGACGCTGCACACCATGCCGGAAGCGGTCATGAAGGACGCGCCTGACATGGACCACTACATCCTGCAGGACTACGAGGCAGCGGCGCCGCTGCTGGTCGCCGCGCTGAGAGGGGGCGACGTCAACGGGGCGCCCGGGATCGCCACCCGGCTGGGGGGCGAGATCGTCAGGACGGCCCCGGCAACGCCGCTGAAGGACTACGACTCGCTGCCGATGCCCGCTTACGATCTTCTGCCGTCGCTTGAGCCTTACTTCGTCACCGCGCCGGCGGGACGGCCGTACACCATCATGTACACCAGCAAGGGATGCCCGTTCAAGTGCTCGTTCTGCACGGTCGCCGGCACCCCGCTGAGGATGCGCTCGGCGGACAGCATACTGAACGAGCTGAAGTACCTCAAGGGAAGGTACGGCCTGCGCACCGTCTCATTCTATGATGAGACCTTCACCTTCTCGCGCGAGCGCGTCGTGGAACTGTGCCGCCGCATGAAGGATGAGGACCTCAACGTCCGATGGTACTGCAACACCCGCGCCCAGCTGGTCGATCCCGAGCTGCTGAGGATGATGCGCGCGGCCGGCTGCCGCGGGGTGTCCTTCGGCATCGAGTCCGGCAGCCAGCGCATCCTGGACTCGGTGGAGAAAAGGATCACCGTAGAGCAGGGGAGGCAAGCCATCAAGTGGGCCAAGGATGCCAGGCTGAAGACCTTCTGCTCGTTCATCCTCGGCCTTCCGGGGGAGGACTGGAGCACGGTGCAGGACACCCTCGACTTCGTCAAGGAAGCGCTGCCCACCTCGGCGCAGTTCAACGTGGCGGTGCCGTATCCGGGGACGAAGCTCTACCAGCAGGTCCATGGCGACAACGGCCCCGATGTCGATTTTCGCCGCCTCTATCAGGACGACGCGGTGGTGGGAACGGAGCATCTGACGCCCGAGGACCTCAACAAGGCGAGGGAGATGGCCTACAAGGCGCTGTACACCTCGGGACGATGGTGGAGAGCCAACATAGCGCACGTGGCGAGGGAGCCGGCCGACCTGAACCTCGCGTTCCGCTATGCACTGAAGATCGCCAACAACTACCTCCTGCATGGGATGAAGCATGCCCACTAGGTGATCGAATGGAGAGCAGACGCATCGTGATGACATCGACGTTCTACCCCCCGTACCACCTAGGAGGGGACGCCGTCCACGTGAAGTACCTCGCCGAGGAGCTGGTACGCCGCGGCCATGAGGTGCACGTGCTGCACAGCATGGACGCCTACGACCTGAAATCGAAGAAACGCCCGAAGCCGGTGAAGAGCGACGTGAACGTGCATCCCATCAGCACCAGCATGGGTTCGGCGTCCGCCGCGGTGACGTACCTGACGGGCGCGAACCGCAAGGCGGAGAGGACGCTCCGCCACCTGGTCTCCGAGGTCCGGCCGGACTGGGTGCACCACCACAACATATCATTGCTCGGGCATGAAGTCCTGGACATCGGGAAGATGCCCCGGCTCTACACCGCGCATGATCACTGGCTCATATGCCCCCGGAACGATCTCATGTACCGGGGAAAGGAGAGGTGCGCACGTCATGACTGCACGGCGTGCTCCATCTCCTCCGGCCGGCCTCCGCAGGTGTGGCGCAACGGCACGTTCTCGCAGAACATCGGGGGCATCGATCGCATAATCTCGCCGTCCCGCTACATGTCCGGGATCCTCCAGGACAGAATGAACGTTCCCTCGACGGTCATGCCGAACTTCGTACCGCGGCCCAAGGCGGACAGGGGGAAAGCGACGCACTTCCTGTTCGCCGGGGTGCTGGAGCCGCACAAGGGCCTGGACCTGCTCCTTCGCGCCTACGAGGCCTCCGGGACCGAGGTGGAGCTGCACGTCGCGGGGAGCGGCAGCCTGGAAGGCATGGTGGACGAGTACGCGCTTCGCACCGGAGGAAAGGTGAGAAAGCTGGGCTTCCTGCAGCACGATCGCATGATTGAGGAGCTCTCCACCGCGCTATGCCTGGTGGCGCCGTCCACCTGCGCGGAGAACTCCCCGCTGTCGTGCATCGAGGCCCTCTCGGTCGGCATCCCGCTGCTGGTGTCCTCCCGGGGAGGCCTTCCGGAGCTGGTGTCGGGGCCGTGCGGCCTGGTGGCCGACCTGACCGTTGAAAGCCTGGCATCGGCGCTCAGGATGTTCGAAGAGGAGACGGCCATGCGCGACGCCATGGCGACGAACGCGAAACGCCGTTACGAGGAAGCGCACACGCCGGAAGCGTACATCGCCCAGTACCTCGAGCTGGTGGGAGGGGAAGCATGAAGGTAGCGCTGATCAACGTGGGCTTCGGTCCGGAGGAGAGCGATCTGCGGCCCTCGCCGCCGTTCGGCATCATGCATCTGGCCGCCTACCTACGAAGGGAAGGGTACGACATCACGCTGCTCGACTGGTCCGGAGAGCCGCTCGACGATATGAAGCACGCCGCCCTGCGTGCTGCCAATGCTGACGTGATCGGCATCCATGTCAAGATCAGCTCGGTCATACTTCGCGCTCTCGAGGTATCGAGATGGGCCAGGGAGGACGGACGGACGGTCATCTGGGGCGGCCCCGGGCCTACGACCCTTCCGGATGAGACGGTGCTGCAGGCGCCGGTGGACGCCGCGGTCCTCGGCGAGGGCGAAGTGACGTTCTTGGAGCTGATTCGGACGATGGAACGGAATGGCGACCTTGCCTCGGTGAAGGGCATCGCCTTCGCCCGGGACGGACGTGCCATCAAGACCGAACCGAGGGGTAGGATCAGCGACCTAGACTCCCTACCGCTCCCGTGGTGGGAAGGACTCGGGGACCTGTCCCGCTACCACGTACCGCTCCACGGCCGATCCGTCGTTCCGATCGTCACGTCGAGAGGATGTCCGGGCAAGTGCGGGTTCTGCTATGCCCGCTCCATGTGGGGCGGCAGGTGGCAGGCCCTCTCGCCCGCACGGGTGCTGGACGCCATGGAGCACGTGCTCTCTCTGGACGATCGCATCGGCGGTTTCCTGATCATCGACGACCTGTTCTATGCCTCGCCGGACCGCGTCCGGGACATCTGCGCCGGCATCAAGGAGCGCGGCCTGGACATCGTATGGAACTGCGAGATACGGGCCGACGTGGTGCGGCCGGAGCTGCTGGACATCATGAAGGACGCCGGCTGCCGCCAAGTGCTGATCGGAGTGGAGAGCGGCTCCCCCCGGATGCTGGAAATGGTGAACAAGGGAACTACGGTGGAAGCGATGAAGGCGGCCGCGGCAGCGGTGCACAACGCCGGGCTGGAGCTCTACGCCATGATGGTCGGCGGACTGCCCACCGAGACCGATGAGGACGTGAAGGCGACCGAACGGCTGCTGAGGACCATCCGGCCCGAGTATACGGAATTCCTATCATACACGCCGTACCCTGGCACGCCGCTGTACGAGAACGCGATCGCCGAAGGCTTCGTCCCGCCGGCGACGCTTGAGGAGTGGGGGCGAGTGGGGACGTTCGATCTGTCCGCGATCGACAGGAAGGGCATATCGGACCTGCCGTCCGGCAAGTACCTCGACATGGAGCGCCGGACCAGGCGCCGCGCGGTGGTGCGCTCCTACCTGGACGCCGCGTTGAAGGAACCGCTTACCGCACCCGCCAGGGGGATAAGGTACCTGTTCAAGGGAAGCAAGGGCCGGGAGGAATGAACATGACAATGGAACAAATGGGGAAGTTGGACCGCTCGGTCCGCAGGCGGGTCGGGTTGAACGTTCAGGTCGTCGATCGGACCGAGGACGTCCCGTCGATACAGGCGGAATGGGAAGCGCTGAGGAAAAGATGCCGTGGTTCCATATTCTCCTCGTTCGACTGGGGGATCGAGTGGCTGAGGCATTTCGACCGCATCGCGCAGCCGCGCATCGTGATGGTCGAGGAGGACGGCGAACTGGTAGGATTGGCGCCCTTCACGCTGATGGAGCATCGCGCCGTGGGCATCCGGATGAGGAAACTGTCCATGATCGGCAACGGGGCCGGGGTCGCGGAGCTGTACGACCTGGGCATCATGGCCCTGGACGAGCGGGAGGACGTCGTCGATGCGATCGTCGATGCCATGGATGAGCTGGAATGGAACGTGCTGCATCTTAACGAGCTTCGCGGCGATGAAGTGAACCATGCCCTGTACCGACGGGTCGCGGAACGGTGGGAGACCGATGAGATCGTAGAGATCCCTTGCCCGCGGACAGACCTTCCGCGGGAGGGCGATGTGCTGGAGGTGGCGTCGTCCAGAACGAGACGGACGATACGCAAGGCGGTGGAAGTGCTGGAGCGGGACAGCCGCGTCAGCTACCGCACCGTGGACCTGCCGGAGGAGACGGCCGACGCGGCCGAGCTGTACGCGCTGCAGCACATGGAGCGGTGGAGCGAGAAGGGAGGGAGCATCTTCAGCAACGAGAATCTGTCCGAGTTCCTGCGCGATGTCATGCGCGCCACGTCCGAGGAGGGACGGGGCATGATCTACGAGGTGTGGATCGACGGCACGCTGGCATCGCAGATGCTGTGCCTCGAGGACGGCGACCTGATGCGCGCCTACCGCGTCGGCATGAACGATCGCTTCGCGGAGTTCTCGCCGGGGAACCTCGTCGCCCACTACGCCATGAGGGAAGCGCAGGAGGCGGGGTTCATACAGTTCGACTTCGGGGCCGGTCCGGAGGAGTTCAAGTACCGGCTGGGAGCGAAGGACGTGCCGCTGATGAGGATCCAGGCCAAGCGCGGGACCGTCAAGGCCATGGCAAAGATCTCGTCGCTGCCGGGAATGAAGCGGCTGGTGGACCGTTCGGGAGCGAGGGAGCAGGCGCTGAAGGCGTTCCATCGTTGAGCGCTCGGCTCAATCATCATGCTCATGACGGTGATGTTGGTCCGGCCAATGTTCGTGGCTATGCTCCTGCGGCTCATGAACGTGTTCGTGTGAGTGAACGCCAACGGC
>DATD01000033.1 GCA_002504525.1 Methanomassiliicoccus sp. UBA345 | reverse complement strand
GCCCGCATCTTCTACCGCAACTGCATCAATGTCGGTCTGCCGGTGGTGGAGGTCGACACCTCCAGCATAGAGGAGGACGATGAGCTGGAGATCGACATTGAGAAGGGGACCGTCATAAACGTGACCAAGGGCGTCACGCTGGAGGCCAAGCCGCTCCCGCCGGTCATGATGAAGATCCTCTCCGACGGAGGCCTCGCGGCGCACATCCGCAAGCACGACGGCTTCGCCCTGGAGGACGAAGAGCCGTCCGACTGAAACCCCTTCCCCTCAACCTTTCTTTTTGAGCTCCATCCGCATGGCGTCGTTGATGGCGATCTCGGCGATGTCGGTGGAATACATCATGGTGCGCACCAGCGAGTCCATCACCGCGGTGCGGCTCATGGTTCCCATGCCCCCCTTTCCCTGAAGGCGGGGCAGCATCTCGGCGCCCTCCTGAGCCAGTTTCCTCGCCTCGTCTATTACCTCGTTGGCCGATTGAACGTCCTGCCGGAAGAACGCCTCCACCGCCTGGTTCAGCGTCTCCACCGCGCGTGCGCTGAGGGCGCTCATCTCCGTCACCGTGGATGGCTTTTCCTCCTTGGCGACGACCACCGCCTGCTGGGCGATGTTCTCGGCATGGTCCCCGACCCGTTCGAGTATCCTGGCGGCCAGCAGCAGGCTCATGGAGCCGTGGACCTCCACCCCCAGCCGCTTGGCCAGGCGGCGGTCGTCCAGGATCAGGGCATGCTGCTTCACGGTCATCCAGTACAAGCGGTCGACGTCCTGGTCCCTCTCCAGGATGTCATTTGCCAGTGCGATGTCGCCGTCAGCGTAGGCGACCATGGCGTCCCGGTGCATGGAATCGACGATGAGGTGCATCCTGCGCACGCACTTCTTCTGCGGCAGCTCGAGCGGGTCCGATAGGTCGTGCAGCACCACTGTGTTAGCAGTCTCCTCGATGATCTCGGGTCCGATCACCAGGCGGGCGAAGTCCTTGATGGCGCGCTTGTTGCCGAGGTCCATCCGCTCCTTGGAGCGAACCTCTATTATGGTGCTGCCGGCCAGATATGCGCCGATCAGCTTGCGGGTGATATGATCGTTCGATTCATCCCTCCCGACGGTGATGACGGTGGTCGCGACCTCCTTGGTGCGATGCATCTCCGGCTCTATGTTAAGAGAGCCGTCTGGCTGGACCTCCATTGACACCTGGTCTCCCGGACCGATGCCGTTCGATGTCACCCAGTCCTTGGGCAGCGACACCGTGATGGTGGACGTCCCCGTCTTCTGTACCTTTCTTGTTTCCATTCTTCCACCGTGCCCTGTCTGTAACGCAGGTACGTCTTTCATTGAATATATGCATATGATATATGTTGTATATAGCGAGTATATAGAAGAATATTCAAACTTTACGAAATATAGTCTATTTGCCCAATCTTCATATCCACTTTCCTTAATCGACTGTGACGGTCAGGCCGGAGGCGGTTCCTGCGGTTCCTTCCGCCATCCTCCTCGGTCTGCACCAAGAGGTTGGAATCTCATGCAAAGGAAGATAACGATTACTATAGGAGTGGTGGCCGTCGTGATCATGGCGGCTGTCGCCGCCTCGATGCTCACCGGCGGAGAGGACAAGCGGACCACCATCGCTCAGGCGGGCTCGGACACGCTTCTCGAGCTCATGACCGAGATGTCCGAGTCCTTCTCTGAGGCCCAGGACGATGTTGCGGTGGATGTCACCGGCGGCGGTAGCGGTGTAGGCATCAAGGATCTGATCGATGGTAACATCGATGTCGCCCAGGCATCTCGCCAGATGAAGTCCACCGAGATCGCCGCTGCCGAAGCCAATGGGATCGAGGCGGTAGAGTTCTCGGTGGCCATCGACGGCATCGCCATAGTCGTCAACGCCGCCAACGAAGTCGACTCCCTGACGATGGAAGAGCTGCGCGGCATCTACAACGGGACCATAACCAACTGGAATCAGGTGGGCGGCGCCGACCAGGCTATCACCGCGTACGGCCGCCAGACCACCTCCGGCACCTACGAGTTCTTCTTCGAGACCGTCATGCACAAGGAAGACTTCTCGCAAGAGGTGTCCCAGGAGACCGGCAACTCTGCCATCGCCACCAAGGTCAAGAACGACGCAGGCGGCATCGGCTACATCGGCATCGGCTATGCCAACCAGGCCACTGGCGTGAGCATAGTCCTGCTGGGCGCTGACGCCGACTCCGAGGCGTTCCTGCCGACCGACGAGGGCGCCGTCTACAGCGGGGACTATCCTCTCTCCAGGCATCTGTACGTGTACACTGCCGGCACCCCTGACGGGGCGGTCAAGCAGTGGGTGGAGTACATCCTGAGCGATGCCGGCCAGCAGATCGTGGCCGACACTGGCTTCTACAAGCTCGATGCCGACACGCTCGCTGCCATGAAGGCGAAGCTCTAAGGTGAGCAACACCGGGCGAGCTTGCGCCATGAACCCGGTATCAAATCCTTTTTCGGAGGATAGGTCATGAAATACATCAACAGAACAGGAGCGCTCAGCCGGGTAGCAGGCCGGACAGGCCTCAAAGGCTTCGACGGAGCGCCGCATCTCATTCTATTCATCATCACGCTCATCTCGGCCACCGTGCTGGTCACCGTGGCCGCCTTCCTCATCCTGGGTTCGTTGCAGGCCTTCAGGGTGATCGGCATCGTCGAGATGTTGGGCGGGACGGTGTGGAACCCTACGTCGTTCAATAATCCCGCCTTCGGGATGTTGCCGCTGATGGCAGGAACGTTCCTGGTCAGCTTCCTTGCGGCGGTGATAGCGATCCCCATCGGCCTCGGGTGCACGATATACCTGGCCGAGATCGCCCACCCCAAGGTGAGAGCGGTCCTCAAGCCGGCGATAGAGCTGCTGGCCGGCATACCGTCGGTCGTTTACGGCCTGTTCGCCCTGCTCATCCTGCAGGGGTGGGTGGCGCAGGTCTTCGGCCTCCAGACCGGGTACGTAGCGCTCAACGGCGGGATCATCCTCGCCGTGATGATGATACCCATCATGGTCTCGCTGGCCGAGGATGCCATCGCCGCGGTGCCTCGCGAGCTCAGGGAAGCATCCTACGCCCTGGGCGCCACCAGATGGGAGACCATGCGCTCGGTCATCCTGCCGGCGTCGATGTCCGGCATCGTGGCGGCCATAATCCTGTCCATCATGAGAGCCGTCGGAGAGACCATGGCCGTGCTGATGGCGTTCAATCAGACGCCGCTGCTGACCCTGGACCCCTTCTCCGGCGTGCAGACCATGACGGCCACCATCGCCATTGAGATGGGCGAGGCGGCGGTGGGCGGGCTTCATTACAGCTCGCTGTTCGCGGTCGGCGTCGTGCTGTTCATCATCACCCTGGTGATGAACACCGTCGCCAATCGGATCATGCTCAGGTACTCGGAGGCATACAGATGAGGGTGATGAGCAGGAACGCCCGGGAGAAGCTGTACTTCAACCTCTTCCGCGCCTGCGGCGGTCTGGTCGTTCTCACGCTGATCGTGATCATCGCCTATATGGTGATAGGCAGCCTGCCAGTGCTAAGCCTCGACTTTCTGACCGAGCCGCCCCGTCGTGCCAACACAGCGGGAGGGGTGCTCACTCCGCTGGTGGGGACCATCTATCTGATGGCCATCGTGTCCGTGTTCGCCATTCCGATCGGGGTGCTCAGCGCGGTCTATCTATCAGAGTATCAGGGGAAGGGATGGGCGTCCCATTTCTGGCGCATCGTGGTGTCGAACCTGGCCGGAGTGCCGTCGATCGTGTACGGCCTCCTGGGCCTGGCACTGTTCGTCACCTTCGCCGGGCTGGGGAGGAGCCTGATAGCATCGGGCCTCACGCTGGGCGTTCTTGCCCTGCCGATCGTCATCTCGGCCTCCCGCGAGGCCATCAAGGCCATCCCGCCGTCGGTGCGAGAGGCATCGATAGCGCTGGGCGCCACCAAGTGGCAGACGATCCAGCACCATGTGCTGCCCTATGCCATGCCCGGCATCCTGACCGGGGTCATCCTGGCGCTCTCCCGCGCGGCCGGAGAGACGGCCCCCATACTGCTGACCGGGGCGGCGTTCTATATGTCCAGCATGCCAGATTCGATCTTCTCGCAGTTCATGGCGCTGCCCTATCACGTATATGCGGTGGCGACGCAGACCATGGCCGGCATGAACGGCAGCCCGGTGGTATACGGCGCTGCGATCGTGCTGCTGATCCTGGTCATCGGAATGAATCTGATCGCGATCGTGGTCAGAAAAAAATACAGAGAGAAATACAGGTGGTGACGCATGTCATCTATTGAAGTTAAACATCTCAACGTCTGGTTCGACGATAAGCAGGCCCTGCGGGACGTCAACATGACCATCCCGAACAAGGGCATCACGGCGATCATCGGCCCCTCCGGCTGCGGAAAGAGCACGTTCATTCGCTCCATCAATAGAATGAACGACATCATTCCGAGCTGCCGGGTCGAGGGCCAGATACTGGTGGAGGGGAAGGACCTCTACGGTCCCGACGTGGACGTGACGGAGGTCCGCAAGCGCATCGGCATGGTGTTCCAGCGGCCCAACCCGTTCCCCAAGTCGATCTACGAGAACATCGCCTACGCGCCCCGCATCCACGGGACCAAGGACAAGAGGAAGCTTAGCGCTATTGTGGAGCACTCCCTCCGACGCGCCGCCCTGTGGGACGAGGTCAAGGACCGACTGGACAAGTCGGCCTACGATCTCTCGGGAGGGCAGCAGCAGAGGCTGTGCATCGCCCGTGCACTGGCCATCGATCCGGAGATCATCCTCTTCGATGAGCCGTGCTCCGCCCTCGATCCCATTGCCACCGCCAAGATCGAGGACCTGCTGTCCGACCTGAAGGACGAGTACACCGTGGTGATCGTCACTCACAACATGCAGCAGGCGGCGCGAGTGGCGGACCAGACCGCTTACTTCTATCTGGGCGAGCTGATCGAGTTCGGCGACACCACCCAGCTGTTCGAGCGGCCGGAGAACGAACTTACGGAGAGATACATCACCGGGAGGATGGGATGATGGTGCCGAGACAGACATACCATGAGGAACTGAATAAGCTGAACCAAGAAGTTGTGGCAATGGGCGACCTGGCCCAGGAAATGGTGGCCAAAGGCGTGCGGGCATTCCTGGAGGGGGACGTCGCACTGAGGGAAGAGGTGGCGGCCATGGATCGCAAGATCTACCAGCAGGAGCAGGGGATCGAGCGGCACTGCTTCGAGATCATCTCCCTCCATCAGCCCGTCGCATCCGATCTCCGGGTGGTATCATCAGCTCTCAAGGTCGCCACCGACCTGAACCGCATCGGTCGATATGGCCGGAACATAGCCGACATGGGGGAGGGCACCGCCGATCACACGGTGAGCCGCCATTTCCCGCTTCCTCTGATGGCCGAGAGAGCGCTGTCCATGGTGCAGGGCTCCTTAGAGTCGTTCGTGAAGCTGGACCAGGCGGCGGCCAGGGCGCTGCTCGACCGGGATGATGAGATCGACGCGCTGTGGGAGTCCATGTTCCGCGGGTCCCTGACCTGCATGATCGAGCACC
>DATD01000026.1:42697-146238 GCA_002504525.1 Methanomassiliicoccus sp. UBA345 | reverse complement strand
CGGCCCCGGGAAGGGAGCGGAACCTGTCCTCCAGGTCCTCGAAGAAGCGGCCCCTTCGCAGCTTAGGCCACATGGCAGCGAACGAGCGGTAGCGCTGCCCCCGGCGCTTCCTTCGATCCCTCATCAGGGCGGACACGCCCTCCTGCGCCCCCGGGACGGAGCACAGCTGGCAGGTCAGGTCGCCCTCCGCGCTCATCCACACGTCGCAGTCGTGCATCTCTCCCAGCAGGTCCTGGAGGCCTTTCAGCGTGGCGATCTCGTCCTTCAGCTTGTCGTCGAATAGCGGCCTGAACGCTTCCGCCGAGTAGCGGAGGTGCTTGGCGGCGATCCGCATCTTGTGGTGCTCCTCCTTGGCGTCGGGGAGAGGGACGCATCCCTCCAGCGCGACCAGTTCGCGGATGCGGGCAGAGATGTGCTCCAGCCCCGCCGCGTGGCTCGCCTCCGTCCTCACGTCCACTCCATCTAGATGCTCCACCTCGGCGGAGAGGTACTCCTCCATCTCCCTCGCCGTCCCTCGGTCCTCCAGCTCTTCGAGCCATTTGACCACCGACGGCTGGATGCTCTCCCTCGCAGCCCTTTTCAGCTCGATGACGGCGTCCATGCCTGGTCGGGCGGCGTCGCTGGTGTTCTCTACGATCTTGAGGAGGGTCTCGATCTGGACATCGAGGTCCCTCGCCTCTCCCAGCGCCCGCGTGACGTTCCTGATGTCCTTCCTCCATCTTCGAGCCCGCTTCGCCGGAAGGCAGGAGGGGAACAGGACCATGCCGGCGCGTAGCCGGCGGGACGCCACCCGGGTGCGATGCACTGCCTCGATGTCCTCGCCCTTGCGGACGCCGTCCTCCTCGGCCCGCAGCTCCCGAACGTTCTTGAGCAGCGATGACGCGCCCAGCAGCCGGAGGCCGTCCTCGCCCCTAGCCATGCCACTCTCCCCTGTGTGCGAGCAGCCAGTCCTGAGAGCTGAGCGGCTTCTCTCCCCCTTCCGGGACGACCTTCTCATAGGTCCCATCGGCCAGCAGCCGTTTGGCCTTGGCAGTGTCCTTGAGATGAACGTCCAGGATGTCCCGCTTGATCGCCTCGCGCACGCGGGCGTCCTGCACCGGGAACAGGGTCTCCACCCTTCGGTCGAGATTGCGGGGCATCATGTCCGATGAGCCGAGCAGCATCTCCTCGTCGCCGCCGTTGCGGAAGTAGTAGATGCGGGCGTGCTCCAGGAACCTGCCCACGATGGACGTCACCGTGATGTTCTCGCTGACGCCCGGCACCCCGGGGCGGAGGCAGCACAGGCCCCGCACGTTCAGTTCGATCCTCACTCCGGCCATGGATGCGCGGTACAGCGACTTGATGATGCCCTTGTCCACCAGCGCGTTCAGCTTGAACGCCATGTACCCGTCCCCGTTCTCCCGGTGGCGTTGGATCTCGCGCTCGATGCGCTCCTCCATGCCCTTCCGGATGCCGTGAGGGGAGACCAGCAGGCGACGGTACACCTCCCTGTGCCCGTAGCCGGTGAGGGCATTGAACAGGTCGGAGACATCGGCCGCCAGGTCCCGCTCGCATGTGATGTATCCGAGGTCGCCATACGTCCTGGCGGTCTGGCTGTTGTAGTTGCCGGACGACAGATGGCATATACGCGTCAGCCCGCTGCGCCCCCTGCGGACGATCAGGCACATCTTGGCATGCACCTTGATGTCCACCGGCCCGTACACCACGTGGATGCCGGCCTGCTCCATCTGCCTGGCCCACAGGATGTTGTTGGTCTCGTCGAACTTGGCCTTGAGCTCCAGTACGGCGGCGACCACCTTTCCGTGGCGCCGCGCCTCCATCAGCGCCTCCACGATGCTGGACTGCCGGTCCACGCGGTACAACGTGATCTTTATGGCCAGCACGTCAGGGTCCACCGCCGCGCGTTTGATCATTCCGACCACCGGCTGGAACGAATCATACGGATGGTACAGCACGGCATCTCGGTGGCATACACTGTCCAGTATGATCTCCTCGTTGGCAAGGGCCTTCGGCACGTAGGGCAGGAAGGGGGTGTCGAGCAGGTCCGGCCTCTTGATGCCGTGCAGCTCCCACAGGTCCACCAGGCCCAGGGGGGCGGAGGTGCGGTACACCAGGTCGGGCGGCAGGTCCAGCTTCGAGGCGAGGAAGGAGACGATCCGATCGGGCATGCGGTCCGACACCTCCAGCCTGGTCGCCACGCCTATTCGCCTCGACTCCAGACCCTCCTCGACTGCGGTCAGCAGGTCCGAGGTCTCGTCCAGCTCGATCTCTATCTCGGCGTCGCGGGTCACCCGGAACGGATGGGCGGACATCACTTCCATGCCGGTGAACAGCAGGTCCAGGTTGTCCATGACCAGATCTTCGAGGAATACCAGATGCATCTCCTCTCCGCTCGTCGCCCGCTCCCCATCGATGCATACGAGCCGAGGGAACAATCCGGACGGCACCTTGATACGGGCCATCCGTTCACGGCCGGAAGCATCCTTCACTACGGCGGCGATATTGATCGCCAGGCCGGATATGAACGGGAAGGGATGAGCGGCATCGATGGCCATTGGCGTGAGGATCGGAAAGAGGTCCTGCTCGAAGTAGGCCCTCAGCTTCGCCCTCTGTCCGTCCGTTATGTCGTCCATGCCGTGGATGTGGACGCCTGCCGCTGCCAGTGCCGGGACCATGCGGCCGTCCCACACTTCTGCGTATTCGCCGTTGAGGCGGTCCACTTCCTCCTTTATGAGGTCCAGCTGGGTCTGGGGGTTCATGCCGTCCGGAGGCGGCTCCAACGCCCCCTTCTCCGCCTGTCGGTACAGACCCGGCACGCGGGCCATGAAGAACTCGTCAAGATTGGAGCCGCAAATGGCCAGGAACTTGACCTTCTCCAGCAGGGGGTGGAGGCCCCCTTCCGTTTCCTCCAGCACCCTGCGGTTGAACTTCAGCCAGGAGATCTCCCGATTCAAGTAGAGGGCAGGATCGTCGAGAGAGCGCTCAACTTCTTCTTTCGCTCCTTCGTCCGCCTGCCCGGTCCCTGGGCGCTCCCGCTTCGTCACCATACGCAACCGTTACAGCATCAATTACCAGAGCATTAATACTTCATCCCGGGAACTTCGACCAGCCAATGGGTCGATCGCCGGAGCAAGGTTTTTGTACCCGAAGTGTATTGGGACGATTCAATCAAGCAGGGGTAGCCAAGCTTGGCCAACGGCGTAAGATTCAGGGTCTTATCCTTAGTGGTTCGGGGGTTCAAATCCCTTCCCCTGCACTTATTTTCTACCATACTGGCTTAACTAAGCACATGCCGCAGCTCCTCGGAACTCGCCCGGCTTCGCCGTTGCACGGACAAGTTTGGTAAGCCAATGACTAGCGGATGGGGATGAGCCAGGATGTTGGAGAGTGAAGAAATTGCCCGTTTCCTTGTGGATAAGATGTTGATAAAATGCCACAGGAAGCCAGCAAGGACCTGTCGTTCAAATGTTGGCTTTTAATTAACAAAGGTATGGGTAATAGTATGGTGTCCATTCTGGCGTCCTTTGCCAACCGCTTGCTGCGTGAATTCGATTGCCCACAAGATGCGTAAGAAATCGATTATTGGCGACGATACATTTCTCATTGCCAATTTCACCGGTTCAACTCAGGAGGAGGATATCTCCGAGGACTCAAATTGTGAGGGCTTAGGGCGAGTACATAACTTCATTTTTGACAAAGGGGGCGAATGTGTCACGGACCTATACCACATCACGTCGCTGCGTGGAAGTTTGGTAAGAAGCCTAGCAACATGAGAGGGTCTAAGCATTCCAGAATGCCACGTGCAATTGTTGTTGGTATTGTTTTATTGATCACAAGCTATTAACCGGCACAAAAGGACATGTAGCCTTCAGGTTTGCTAATTATCATTTCCAATCGATCAACTCTTAAACCGACATTATCTGCTAATTAATGCTAAAGTTTGCTAATTAGCAGATAGGTTATTAACCCAGTTATAGATACTACGCTGCTGACTGTCCTATGAAGATGCCGGAAAAGCCGAAAAGGTGGAAAACATTATTTGAAGAAAAAATTCTGAAGAATCCGGACATATTCCATGACAGAGCAATATTGGACTTAGCAAAAAAGTATGATGAAAAGTATACTCATTGGGATGAGCTAAGACGCAAGGATATCAAAGAAGACCCAGAAACCGTTTGGGCGTTAATGAAGTTATCACGCAATGGTCAATTTAAACATGTTAATTTCGCAGATGTATCCTTAACATATATCGTTACTAATCAATCTCAGCGTATCCTCTACTTATTGGATAAGAACACAGCAGGTTTGATGGTTACAGATGAGCCATTGAAAAAAAATGACATGAAAAAATACGTTATTACTTCCCTCATGGAGGAAGCGATTGCCTCCAGCCAGATCGAGGGGGCAGTAACCACGACGAAAGCAGCGAAACGAATGCTTCGTGAGAGGAGAAAACCCAAGTCTCAATCTGAGCAAATGATTGTAAACGATTTCCTAACGATGCAAAGAATCAAGGAGATGCAGGATGCACCTTTAACCATTCAAACCATCCTAGAATTGCATAAGCTGATTACACATGACACATTGGATGATTCAACGTTTGAAGGGCGTTTTAGGATCGATGATGAGGTAGTTGTTGCTGATCTATTCGAAGCGGAAAAAGTGTATCATCAACCACCGTCTCATCTAAAGATACACGAGTACATGGGCAATTTATGTAAGTTTGCCAACGAGGACACGGATGACAGTTTCCAACATCCTCTTGTTAAGGCAATCATCATCCATTATGTGATCGGGTATGTCCACCCGTTTGTAGATGGTAATGGAAGATTGGCCAGAGCTCTAATGTATTGGTACGCTCTAAAGTGTAACTATTGGTTATTTGAGCATATGGCCATATCAAAAATAATTAAGCAATCCAAAGGACGGTATAATATGTCCTATCTCCATTCAGAGACAGACGACAACGACATCACATATTTTATTAATTTTAACTTATGGGCAATGGAAAGGGCGTTAGATAATACAAAGCAGTTTATCAAGAGGCAGCAAATGGAGCAGAAAGAAGCTAAAAAATATATTACTGCTCACCCAGAACTAAATTACCGCCAAGCAGAAATGCTCAAGGTTATGATTGAGCACAAAGGTGAACCCATGACCATTTCAGAGATGATGTCAAGGTTCAATATAGTTCATCAGACCGCAAGAACTGATTTGCAACGGCTCACGTCATTAGGCCTCCTGACTATGAGGAAACGGGGTCGAACCATGGTCTTTACTTACGTTGGCGACCAAAACCACAATGACGTACAAGATGATGACAAGCAAACAGATCTGGTCAAATATCGTGAGTAGTCAGATTATTTCTCGGTTTAGTACCTATTATGGTGAATTGATCGATAACCAACTGAGGAGAATATATCAAAAAGCTGTTCTCTTCCAATGTCCAGTCAAGATGGATCGAGGGCCTAATCCTTAGTGGTTCGGGGTTTCAAATCCCTTCCCCTGCACTTTTGTTCATTCTAACACCCCCTCCTATAAGCTTGTCTTCTTGCCTCGACGTCATCGTTGTTTTCATGGTTCGCTTGCGGTCCGAGTGCATCCTCGAACGCTATTCGCTCAGGCATCTGGCCCTCAGCGTCCTCGGATCATCGCGTGTTTCCTCTTCGGCCTTAGTCTTCTCTCATGATCTGAATATCTACCTTCGCCCGACCCATGTTGGACGAAGGCCCGCTGTCCAGATCTATCCACGGATCAGCCATGGGCCCACCCGATCCCCTCCATCTACAGGCTTTCGAGACGCCCGGCGATCAGGCTTTCAGGTGTCGTCAGGAAGGCATGCGATGGGAAGAGAACATTAATATCCCGTTTTTCTTCCGATGGTCATGACGATCACCAACGAAGTACTGAAGAACATCTATGAGCGTAGGTCGGTGCGCGCCTACGCTGACAAGAGCGTTCCTGAGGAGTTAATTCGGGAAGTCATCAAGGCTGGGCTCCACGCGCCCAACGGGGCGAACACCCAGGGGATTAGGTTCGCCGTGGTCACGGACAGGGCCAAGCTCAAGGTCTACGCAGAGAAGGGCCGCTTAATATCATTGGCCACCTTTCAAGCGATACAAAAGCAGCAGCCGAGCGACATGGCCGCTAGCGTGGTCAAGCAGCTCTCCAATCCCAACAATGATATATTCTACAGCGCTCCGGTCGCGGTGTTCATTTTCACTACGCCCTACTGCATCACCCCGGTCGAGGACGCGTCCCTAGCCGCGGAGAATATGATGCTTGCAGCCAGGAGCCTGGGCCTTGGCAGTTGCTGGATCGGTTTTGCCCGTGGCCTCGGTCAGGATGCGGAGTTCATGAGCGACTTGAACATCCCGGCGGACCACCAGCTGGTAGCCCCCATCATCTTTGGCTACCCTATAAGGGAGGATATGCGGCCCTCCGTCAGGGACGAGCCGAAGATTCTGGGCTGGTTGAAATAGGCCTGCCTAGGCGTTGGGTCGTACGACGGGAATAGCTCCGGCTGCGAGGGGCAGCGGACCTGCTCCGTCGGAGCAGTCTGGCGCGTCTTGGAGCCGGAGACATAAAGGCGCGATGTACATGATGGTCGGGCGGCAATGGAGCAACGACATGCTCGCTCGCCGAGCCAGGCTGAGCGCTCTTCCCCTGGCAGAGGCGATTGACGGACGGGGCGAATGATTGTTCAGCCAAGCGCTTCTTGGACGATCTTGGGCATGGCCAAACCGCCTAGGATGATCAGCACGTCGGCATGCCGCAGTTCCGTTCCCCCATCGCTCACAGAGAACCCTGCGCCATACGGCCATGGCATGCGCCTTGCGTCAGCAGGGTCCGCCAACGGAATGAATGCAAGATCGAACTCCCGCCACTTCACCGAGTAGGCGAGCAATTCAGCGATGGGCGGGCACCATTCTACCGAGCCGGTGAATGCCACCTTTGAACCGTTAGGTACGTCGGTCACGCACCCCCTGAGCAGGCCTGTGAGCCGACGAAACCCCCTCATTCTCCACGTCCCTCATGTCCTGTTCCTCGGAACATGTAAACGGCCGCGGTAACGTGATTGTTGCGCCACGAATCATCGCGTATTTATTCGGCAGGCTCCAACGTCATGGATGGATATCCATGTTGGTGATATGTCCGATATGCAACGATCCGCTGGAAGGGGAAGGGGAGAATGATCTCAGCCTTAATCTGCAGGAACATTTTGCGGTCCGCCACGGATACACGGGCCTTTGTGACCTTAAGGGCGGTCAGGCCGCTTCATGCGAGCGATCGGAGAGCGGGAGGCTGGCCGACCTGCCCTACGGCGAGAGGCGGATCCGGGAAGCGCATCGACTGGAGGAGCCTGTGCATCCCGGAGAGGACGTCATGGAATCGGTGCGTTGCCCAATGTGCGGGAAGGCGGTATTCGGCCACGCCTCTGACGATCTCTCCTACGGCCTAGCAAGCCATCTAAGCCGCGAACATAGGGTAAAGGTCAGCGTGCTGGGGAAAGGTTGATGTCCGTGCTGAACCAACAAGTTGGATGCATCGAGCCTACTCTGTATCCAATCATGTCCAGACATATTGGATGCAGAGTATAGTATATTCATCCATCAACGAAAACGATATACTCTAACAGACCAATACATCTCTGGAGCTTTTAAAGGAGGAGAGCTAGGATGAAGGCATTGGTAGTCTATGACTCGGCGAACGGAAGCGCGGACCAGGTCGCTCAAGCGATCTGTTCGGGAATGAAGCAGATGGGTTTCACCGACGCGGTGTGCAAGGCGGCCTCGGCGGTCTCACCGACGGACGTTCAGGGTACGGATGTCCTCGTCGTCGGCAGCCCCAACGGCTTCATGGCCGGGAGGAAGGCCAGCAAAGTCATCAGGAACGCGGCCGGAAAGAGCGGGCTGAAGGGCGTGGCATTCGAGACCCGGCAGGCCAATTCTGCCGCGGGATCGTTGGAGAAGATCGCCGCGGCCATGAGCGCAAGCGGGATCGAAGTGCTCGACAAGACCTACTTCAGCCTGGCGGCCAACAAGGCCCTGATGGACGGGGAGCGCGACATGGCGGAGGCCTACGGAAGGAACCTGCCCAGCCGATTCCAGTGATCAGGCGCTCTCGCCAACCGGGCCGTCCCCCGACGGCTCCCTTTCCGTATCTATTTTGGACAGCATGATCAGTCCGACCGCCATGAACATCGATGACAGCATGAACAGGGCCTGATACCCCATATACTGGCCAACGAACCCGCCGATAATCGCCCCGGTAATGATGGCCATGCCCTGCATGGAACCGTACACGCCGGTCGACTCGGCCCGGAAATTAGGATACGAGATCTTGGCCACAATGTGATTGCCCGACACCGAGATATTGGCCCAGAAGAACCCTATGAGGCCGTGGAGGAGGCAGAATATCGCTATGATCTCCGCCCGTCCAAGGGCCAGCATCGTGACGGCGAACGCCATCGGGAACAATATTATGCGGCCGGCCACTGATGCGGCCAGCAGCTTCTTGCTCCCCATCCGGGCCGCCCACCGGCCCGCTGCGGAATAGGTCATCGCCGAGGCCAGGCTCGCCGCGACATAGATTAGGAACACCTCCCAGCTCAGCAGTCCGACGTACTGCTTGAGGAACACCGGGAACGCCACGAAAAAGGTGTGGAAGCCAGTGAACGTGACGAACACGCATGCGTAGTACCTTCGCAGGTCGGGGGTGAAGTTATTCGCCCGGATGTTCCGCGAGGAGATGAGCAGCACGTGGGCCACCCGATGCGGAAGGTACCTGGCCCTCTCGGCGAGCATCAGCGGTATGTCCAGCAGGGGGCCGTCGATCAGCCGGCGGTCCAGCTTGAAGTGCGGTTCAGGCACCCACCGGTATGCCAGCACCATCGAGAGGGTGGAGAGCGCTGCTCCCACCAGGAACAGGGCGCGCATGGCGAACTCCCCCATTCCGGTCTCGAAGGAGGACAACCATATGGTCCCCACGATCAACCCGTCCACCCATCCGATCCCTCCCACCTTCGAGAAGTCTCCCAGCCGCTGGGCCCATTCCGACCTCTTGAACGATTCGAGTATGAGCACCGTGCCCACCGGGGCTGCGGCGGTGGACAGCGCCCCCATCATGAAGTTGGCGAACAGGTAGCTGTTCACGGAGGTGGCCAGCGCCATCATGAGGAGCGCCAGGGCCAGGCCCCCGAACCCGATGAGGACGAAAACCCGCCTCTTCCTCACGGTGTCGGAGAGATTGCCCCATATGATGTTCGACGGGACCGACGCCAGCGAGGAGAACGCAGAGACCAGGCCGACCTGGGAAAGAGGTCCGCCGAGCACCTCGGTCACAAAGAGCGGAATGAGGGGCGACGTCGCTCCTCCTGCCATATTGTTAGGCAGGAACGAGTAGTACCACCTCTCCTCATCCTTCCGCTGCCCCATCCCGCCATCCCGTCCATGGAACCTTTAGCGGGACTATGAATGTTTCCATCACTGTGTGCCGGGTGATATCAGAGCACGATGGCGAGGGCGATCGCGGCGAGGACGGCCAGCGATGCGAGAACGAACCTCAGCTCCCGCTGGGCGGCGAAGATCGCCGCCGCCGCCAACACCCTGGCGAGGGGGGTGAGGATCAGCAGGAGGATGCCCAGATCGATGACCGCCACGGGGGAAAGGTGCATCAGCTCCTCCGGCAGCCGGTCGAGCGGGATGCTGGTCTCCACTCCCGGGCTCAGGACGAACATCAGCAGGCCTAGCGCCAGCACCGAGATGCTGAGGATCATCCCGGCGTGCAGCACCCCGCTCACATAGCGATCCAGACGGCGGTCCTGCTCCATCATGCACCTCCCGTGAGCCCGAGCGCCTCCAGGACCATGAGCGCCGATATCGCGATCAGGACGAGAGCGAAGTAGCGGCGCATGGTCCTTCCGGCGGTGTGTCTGATCAGCCGCGGGCCGATGTTGGCCCCGGCGAACACTCCCAACGCCACGGTCGCGGCCAGCACCGGCGGTATCAGGCCGTTGACGTACAGGACCGCCGCCCCCGCCACCGCGGTCACGCCGATCATGAAGTTGCTGGTGGCGGTGGCCGCCCGCATGGGAACGCCCATCCACACGTTCATGGCCGGGACCTTGACGATGCCGCCGCCCACCCCCAGCATGCCGGACATGTTGCCGGCGGCGAAGCTGGCCAGCAGGCCGCGGCGAAGGTTGCGTACCCTGTACTCGACCATATCGCCGGTGCGCTGGTCCACATAGCAGGCGTCCAGGTATTGGCAGAAGCTCTCTCGCCTGGCGTGCACCGTCACCTCCGGCCTCCGGTACATGTAAAAGGCGCTGTACACCAGGACGGCAGCGAACACCAAGGCCAGGACGTTCTGTTCGAGGTAGATCGCCAGGAACGCTCCGACGATGGAGCCCAGCGTGGTGGCCGGCTCCAGGATCATGCCCAGGCGTATGTTCACCAGCCCCTCGCTCACATACCGGCTGGCCGCTCCGGTGGAGGATGCGATGACGCCGATCAGGCTCGCTCCGATGGCGTCCTTCATATCGATGCCCAGCCCCAGGGTCAGGACGGGAATGATGATGATGCCGCCGCCCAGGCCGAACATCGAGCCGATGATCCCGGCGAATGCCGCTGCCAGCAGCACCCCGACGGTCAGCAGGAGGTCCACGCCCGTCCATGGGGCCGCCCGTAGATATTTCCTCCGGCAAAGGTTTTTTACCGCTGGGGGCATGGACGGGCCGTGAACAACATCCTGGTCCGGTACGCTGAGGTGGGGCTGAAGTCTCCCGGAGTGCGAAGACACTTCGAGACGATTCTCCTCGATAACATGGAGGCCGCCCTGGCCAGGAAAAGGATCGAGGCACTGGTGAACTGCGAGCAGGGTCGGATATACGTCCGCACCGACCGCATCGACGATGCGGCGGCCGAGCTCTCTCACGTGTTCGGCATCGCCTCCGTCAGCCCGGCGATCGAGTGCGGCTCCGACATGGCGGAGATGCAGAGCGTTGCTGCCGAACTCTCGCGCTCTATCATCGGCCAGGGCATGTCGTTCGCCGTCAAGGCGCGCCGGGAGGGCACTCATCCCTACACCAGCATGGAGGTGGGGAAGGAGGTCGGTTCAGCGATCTTCCTCGCCAACCAGGACCGGGAGGCCAGGGTCGACCTCACACGCCCGGACGTCATCGTGTACGTTGAGGTGCGCGGCAAGAAGGCCTTCATCTTCGACCGCTACATCCCCGGACCTGGAGGCCTGCCGCTCGGCAGCCAGGGCAAGGTGGTGGCATCGGTGCGCAGCGAGAGGGACGCCCTGGCGGCCTGGATGCTCATGAAGCGCGGCTGCAAGGTGCTGGTGTGGGGGGACGAGCACGCCGATGTGCTGCACATATGGGACCCAAGGCTGAAGGTGCTCAGCAGCGGTTCGATGCAGGCGGCGGTGCATGACGCCAGGGCGTTGGGAGCGGTGTTCGGCTATCGGCTGGAGGACATCGAGGCGATCAGGAGCACGGACCTGGGGGTGCCGGCGTTCTACCCGCTGGTCGGCATGACCGAGGCTGAAGTGAGGGAGCGGCTGAGCGGCATCTCTCATTGAGTCCCATCCAGACCTGTTTATTTTAATTTCTCATCTACAAACCTTAATGATACCCTATCGTTCTTTCCATTCGAAATCACTTGGATCCATCGCACGGCCTCATGCGATCCGCGGCGGTCCTCGCCGTCGCCTTGTTCCTCCTACCTGCAGCCCTGGCTCAGTTCGACGCGTCGGCTGTGTCGTCCGCTGATCTTAATGACCTGGAGGAGTCGGCCTCATGGTTTGGAGTAAAGGACGAAGCGGCCGACCACAACATCGTGGTGGACGGCCATGGCACCGGGTTCGCTCCTCCGAGCGAGGAGGCCTATGAGCGATTGTTCAGCTCATCGACGGCCCTCATGGCGCTCCCGGCGGCCGCGCCCGCCTCGGTCGACCTGTCCGATGACCCATGGTTCCCGGCGGTGGGAGACCAGAAGAGTCAGGGAAGCTGCGCGGCCTGGGCCCTGGCATACTATTGCTACGGGTATCAGGAGGCGAAGGACAACAACTGGATCGATGCTGGGACCAACCCGGAGCATCAGATATCCCCCGCCTGGGGCTACAACCGGGTGTCCGGAGGGCATGATAGAGGTTCCTGGATGGGCGACGTGGCCGATGTGCTGTGCGACTGGGGGGCGGCGACCATGGCGACCATGCCGTATGATCCGGCTGACTGTTGGTCCTGGGGCTCGGAAGATGCGTTCCGAGAGGCGCCCCTCCATCGAGCGTATGAAGCACGTTATATCGCGTACGAGGGAGATGGCACGATCGTCAGACTGAAGGAGCTCATCGCATCCGGCGTGCCGGTGACGTTCTCCATGGATTCATCGAACATACAAACCTTCCGTGACAATTTCATCCTGTCCAGCCAAGAGTACAGATACAATGCTCTAGAAAACCCGGACCACGCCCAGACCCTGGTGGGGTACGATGACTCCGTAGTGGAGGATGGCGAGAACGGCGCGTTCAAGGTGGTCAACTCGTGGGGCACCGACTTTGGGGACGACGGTTTCTATTGGCTCACCTACGATGCCATCAAGGAGATCGGTGCCGCGAACAGGCTCCACCCGACCTACGTTCTGGACCGGGAGGATTACGAACCGTCCACGCTGATGGTGTGGCACTTCGACGTGGCACCTCTCCAGAACGCCATCATCAAGGTCAGCGCCGGGACCGCCATATCGCCGAGGTACAACAGCGCCGACAATGTCCTCATGCCGCCCTTCATGCTGCTGGACGTCACCGACCTGGAGGCATACCTGGGACAGCCGTTCCAGCTTTCCGTCGGCGGCCCGTGCACCATATCCTCGCTTCGAATGGAGCATTACGATGGGTACATGCCCGGCCGTCCGTCCAGGGTGTCCGGCATGTCCCCGAACGTTCCGGCCACATGCTCGTCCGCCGCCCGTCCCGCGACGGCGTCGGTGACGCTGGCGCCGTACGAGGCGGTGCCTCTGGACGTCGCCATGGACCGTCCGGGAGCGTTCCTGGCCACGGGAGGAAAAGCCGCCTGGTCGGCAGCCTCGATCGGATCGGCCGTCGGCGCGACCGCGGCGCAGAGCGGTGACATAGCGTCGGGCACGTCGTGGATGTCGATGTCCGTGTTCGGCCCCGGGCTTATGACATTCAACTGGAGGATCGATGCGATGGGGTACGCTGACACACTGTCGTTAACGATAGATGGCGTCGTGTCCGAATCCATCAGCGGAACCACCTCATGGTCATCGAACAGCATCATGGTCCCGGCAGGGAATCACGAGGTATGCTGGGCATACCAGCGCTCAGGCGCCGGCGGCGGGAGCGGCCTGGTGGACGCTCTTTCTTGGAGGGACTTCTTCCTGCGCATCAACAACGACGAGGAGCTGCGCGATATGGCCGAGCGGTTCGAATGGTCCGGCTCCGGCACCGCCAGCTCGCCGTTCCAGATAACGGACCTATCGCTCGCCATGTCCGGCTCAGGGCCTGTGTACATTGGGAACACCACCCTACACGTCCGGTTGGCCGACAACGCTCTCGGTGGGGCGGAGGGAGCAGCATTGCATCTGTTCAACGCAACGAACGTGCAGGTCGGCGGCAATGCCTTTACAGGCAACGGGATCGGCATCCTGGTCGAACGCTCCTCCAAAGTTGCGATCGAAGGCAATGAGTTCACCGGCAATGGCATAGGCATCGACATCGATGGCAGCGGGACCGTAGCCGGGAACATCTTTGACCGCAACGGAGGCCACGCCGTGGTGGCGCGCTCATCCGGCTGGTCCATCTACCTCAACGCGTTCTTCAGGAACAATGGCATCGCCGGCAGCAACGATGGTGCCCGTTCTCAGGCCAGCGACCTAGGCGGCTCATTTTGGAGCAAGGATGGACAGGGCAATCACTGGTCCGACTGGACCGTTGACATGAATGGGGATGGGTTCTCTGACTCGGAATACGGTCTCGGCAATGCTGTCGACGCATATCCCTGCGCCGCGCCGGCCTCCGCCCCTACCTCTTTCTCGTGCGAGATCTCCGGCAGCACCGCGGTCCTTGATTGGGGCCGGCCGGAACATGCCGTAATCGAAGTGATCGGATACGAGGTGGAGCGCTCCGGGCCGGGTGGGGTGACGTACTTCATCGTCGCTTCGGGGCAGAGCGCCCTCACCGACAGCGGCCTGTCGGAGTCGGCGACATACGAGTATCGCGTCAGGGCGGTGTGCAAGCTCGGCAACGGATCGTGGAGCGCGCCGATCGAGGTGTTCATCCCGGACGCCACTCCGCCTGAGCTGTCCATCACTTCTCCGTCGAAGGGCGCCTGGACCGGTTCCTCAACGGCCAAGGTCGCCTGGGCCGGTGAGGACCGCGGGTCGGGCATCGACCGTTACGAGGTCAGCCTGGACAGCGGTGCCTTCGAGGACGTCGGCCCGGCTACGGAAAGAACGTTCACTGGCCTGAGCGGTGGCACGCATGTCGTGGCGGTCAGAGCGTATGATGCCGCGGGGAACAAGGCCGAGGCATCATCGTCCTTCAATATCGACCTGACAAGACCAACGATCAATGTAGTCTCCCCGGCCCCCGGCGTTCTCGGCTCATCCATGGTCGATATATCGATCAAGGTATCCGACATCGGCTCAGGAGGCCTCAGCACCACGGTCCGCCTGAACGGTGTGACGTACGGCCCCTACAAGGGCACGGGGGGCATATCGTTCCCCGTCGGTCTGGATGACGGCACGTACGAGCTTAGGGTGACGGCAAGGGATGCCGTGGGCAATTCAGCGCTTAGCACGGTCAAGTTCACCGTGGCCGCCGCGGCCCCCGACATACAGATAATCGCTCCGTCCGCCGGGACGCTGTCCTCGGCAAGCATCAACGTGACCTGCTCCTTCGACGGGCCGGAAGAGACATGGGCCGAGGTGCGCATCGACGGAGGGGAATGGCATAACATCTCGGCAGCGCCTCACCACGTGTTCACGGGCCTCGATGACGGCGCTCACCTGATCGAGGCGCGGGCGTGGGACGCCAGCGGGCGGACGGCCGAGCGATCCGTCTCGGTGACGATCGATACGAAGCCTCCGGCGGTGACGATGGAACAGGTGAACGGAACCATTCGGTTGACGTTCTCGGAGGACGTCGATCGCGATACTGCCACATGCTCCCTCGACGTCGATCATTCGGTCGTCTGGGACCATGGCGTGATGGTGATCATCCCCGCCGTTCCGATGGCCGAGGGCATCGAGCACAGCATCTCTGTTCACGCCGAGGACGCGGCCGGCAATGCGGTCGACCGTTCGTTCTCATTCATCGTCCAGACGTCCGAGGCCGTGCCGCCACAGGATGATGCGCCCCTGATGTTTGCCGCCGTCGCCGTCATCGCTGTGATCGCTGCGGCGCTCGTGCTCATCAGAAGAAAGTGAATAAAAAAGTAAAAAAGGGGAATTGAGGAAGGGGTTTACTTTCCCTGGCGGTGGTGGGCGTTGATGGAGGGGCGGACCTTCTCGGCACCCTTGCCCTTCCACTTCAGCCCGCGGCCGGCCTTGCCGGCGGCAGTGAGTCCGCGGAAGGCACGGTTCTTGTGCTGCTTCGCACAGATCCAGTTGATGTTCTTGTCCGCCTTGATCACGGGGTGATGGGGGTCGACCAGTATGATCTCGAACCACTCCTGGAGCCCGTCCTGTCCTACCCAGTAGGAGTTCAGGACCTCAAGGTTGGGATACCGCTTGGCGCACCTCTCCTCGGCGATCCTCTGCAGGCTCTTGCCGGTGGTGAGCTTGGTGATACCGCGGCGCTTGGCGCGGCGGCCCTTGCGTATCTGCCTCTTGCGCAGCGAGCCCTTGCGGACCCTGCCGCGAACCACGACGAAGCCCTGCTTGGCCTTGTAGCCAAGCTTCCTCGCACGGTCCAGGCGGGTGGGGTGTTCGACCCTTATGTAATTCTCATCCTTGCGCCACTGTATGAGGCGCTCCCACTGCAGCTGCTTTACGTAGCTCTCGGAGGGGGTGTTCCACGCCTCCGATATGTAGTGGTACATGTCCTTCCCGCTGACGGGCCTCTTCTGCTCTTCCTCGGGAATGTTCTCGACTTCGTTCGCCATGTGTGTTCACCTTGCCGTCCTTGCGGCGTTTATGGATTCACCCACCACCAGGGCGGGCACATCTCCGACGAGAGACGCTCTCGTGACTAGGAGTTGATGAGAAGCCGCTACCGTATATAAAATTTACAGCACGGCCTCATCGGTCCCGGCTCACCGCGCCAGGGCCGACTCGATCGATGAGAGATCGGCCTCCAGCGAGTCGAACGTTCCCTCTTTGTAACATTTAACGAGGCCGCCCTTCTCCCCCACCAGATAGAATCCCATGTTCCTCAGCTCCTTCAGAGCTGAGGTCTTTCGTTCCAGCATGTCGAGGTCGCATTCCTCCCCGTCGCCGGCGGACAGGGGCACGCAGACCTCCAGGGCATACATCATGTCCTCGTCCTCCCGGAAGATGCCCAGGATGGCCACCATGCCGACCAGCAGCAGTTGGAGGTCGATCCCGTTGACCTTCCTGCGGATGATCTCGTTGAGCATGTTCATGTCGAGCATGCGGCGTTCCTCATTCAGCGCGAGCGTGCCGTCGGCCCACTCCCCTATAAGTTGCAGTCTTCCTGTCAGATCCGACACCATGATTAGCACGTCCCGGCGGGCAATTAAAGCTAACCATGTGGCTTTGGAAGTTGATAAGAAGGTTTCGCGTCACATGAAATCGCGCAGGTCGAGCTTCCGCCCTGGGTTCTTCCCCTGCTTCTTCTTGGGCTTCGGCGCCTCGGGGGAGGCGAACGTGCTGTCGAACAGCGTCGCCTGCTGGGAGCCGGTCATGAGGTCCTTCTCCCCCCAGCCGAACACCTCGGTGGCGCGCGCCGCCGTCTGCGCGATCCGCTCCGCATAGTAGCGGCAGTCGGGCCGGTGCTCGAACGGCCGCCCAGACACGTACGGCTCCACTTCCTGCGGGGTCTTCCTTGAATCGGTCACGATCCACGAGACCTTCATACCAGGAACGAAGTCGTAGCCCATGGCCATGAGCTTCTTGGCCGTCTGCACGTTGGCTTGCGAGTCCGGGTCCTTGTAGGCGCTGAACGGCTTGCACGTGCGGGAGATCACCAGCTCTTCGACGGGCACCTTGCAGTCGAGCGCTCTTGACACGGTCTCCCTCGCTACCCTGACGCCCTCCTCCGGATTGCCGTCCAGGATCATCTCGAACACCTCGGTCAGCAGCTCGCTCTGCAAATCGAAGGAATCGGTCCGCCTGATCTCGTAGCCTCGGACGATCATCCCCTGCGTCGGCCATATGGAGCGTCCCACGTAGCGCTTCTTAGCATGCGAGAACAATGATTCGAAGACCTTCTCGAACTCCATCTGGGAGATCTCTCGTGTGAACCGATCGGCAATCTCCTTGCCGAACGCCACGGTCGCTTCCAGATCATTGTGCGGGGACTGCAGGAACAAACTGTCTGTGTCGCTGTAGATGACGCTCACATCGTTCTCCTCTAGCCGCTTGATCAGCGTCTTGACCGTCTCTCTGGCAAAGGAGGTGATGGCGGAGCCTATGTTATGGTCCGTGAACCGGTAGAACGATGAGGCGAACACGCCATAGAAGGCGTTCATGAGGATCTTGACCGCCTCCTGCAGACCGTTGAGGTACCGCCGTTCATCAGCGTTATCGGAGGCCTTCATCCTCTTCTTGATGTCGTCCCTCTGCGCCATCAGGTCGCTCAGGATGCCGGGCAGCAGGCCGGTCCGCCGCTCCTTGCTCAGGAACCTCGCGCCGCTCGGAGAGACGATCTCGCCGTCCTCGCTCAGCGTGGTGAAGCAGATGTTCTTGCTGATGATGAGCGACGGGTACATCGACTTGAAGTCCAGCACGATGACCCAGTGGTACAGCCCCGGCTCGATGGTGTGCACGTACCCGCCCTCGATGGCCTCTTCCTCATCGTCATCCTGGCGGGAGGTCAATGGCACTCCCACCGGGCCGAACGGCGCCGGGACGCGGTCCGCCTTGCGTATCAGGATGGAGTCGATGAGCGTGGAGTTGCCGGAGGTCTGCACGTCCTCCATGGGAAGCTTGGACACCGCCGCCAGGTCCATGGTGCGGCGAAGCGAATCCACGTGCTCCAGGATCCTGAGCGCCAGCTCGGCGTCCTTGATGCAGTACTTCATCACCTTGCCGGAATCGCGCTCCCACTCCTCGTCCATCTTGGATGGGTCGACGTCCAGCTTCTCCTCTCCCAGGGCCAGCTTGGCCACGTGGTTGAGTGTCTCCTGCTTGGGCCGGAGGGCCATCTTGGCGGCCCACCAGGCGTCCACCACCAGCCGGCCTGTGATCTTCCATCCACGCTGGCCGGTGCGCCGCGGCTCGCTGAGGTCCCTTCCCCACAGCGGCCGGTCGGCGCCGCATACCTTGGCCCGGTCCAGCACCGTCGGTATGTCATAGTTGTCTATGTTGTACCCGGTGATGACGTCGGGGTCCTCGTCCTGTATGACCGCGGTGAAGGCATCGATGATCTCCTTCTCCGATCCATGGAGGGGCGCTCCCTCGCGGAGGGCGCCGTTCTCCCTTATGACGTAGCAGATGGTGAGGATGTTCCCGTCGCGGATGCTGTTCTCGATGTCGAACGACAGCACCTTGAGGTCCGGGTTGAACGGCTCCAGGTTGGAGATGTCCGGACGGCCGTCCTTGCTGGCGATGTCCACCACCAGGTCGGTGCGGTAGTTGCCCTTTGTCTCCTCCCCGACGATCTGGACGCACGCGTTCAGGTCGTTGTCGTAGATGAACCGGTGATGGAACGGAATGTCGGCGGCCAGCACCTCGTACTGGCGGCGCAGGCGGGTCCGGAAGTCCGGGACCAGCCAGGGGAAGCGGACCACGACCTTGGCAGCCTTGAGCAGCCGGCCGCGATGGAACAGCTCGATCGCTTCGACCCTTCTCACGTCCGGGTCCTTTCGAAGCGTCTCCACCGTATCGTCGTCAGGCTCCACCACATGGAAGTACGGCTCGAAGCCGACGTATCTCGCCACCAGGGAGCGGCCGTCGTCCGTCGAGCCGTACAGCTCGACGGACAACTGATCGCCGTCCAATCGGCGGTATGTTGCGCTCAACAGCCTGACGTTCCATTTCCCCACTCGGCTCACTTCCTTGACACTATGGTGATCACGTCGTCGTTCTGGAGCACGTAATCGTTGCCCACGACCCGGTGCGTTCTCACGTTGATGGCCCTTATGAAATTTTCCCCCAGTTCGGTGTGGACCCTATATGCCAGCTCCTTCGCGGTGGTGCCCCTCGGTACCAGGAACGCGTCCGGCAGCACCCTCCCATCGTGGTCGGTCATGCGGGTCTCGTCCTCCACCGGGTATACGACGATCTGGTCCAGGAGCCGATACGCCGCGGCCTCGAGGCACTGCTGCACGCCGGTGCCCGCGAACCGCTCCACGTTGGACCTCAGCTGATCGATCGCTTTGGTCTGCGCGGCGTTCAGCCTTGACGAGTCCGGCACCGTGAACGAGACGTCGCCGGGCAGGTACTCGATGAGCTTCGATTTGGCTGCTCTCTTGAGAGCCAGCTCCGTCTCCGCGCACGTCGGGATCGCGATGGAGCCGGTGGCGCCGGCCAGCCTCTTGAGGGTCTCATCGTCCGCCCGGTCCGCCTTGTTCAGCGCGATCATCATCGGCTTCGCGTGCCGCCTGATGGCGTCGGAGACGCGATACATGGTGTCCGGGTCCCAGGCCTGAGGGTTCTCGGGCGGCTGGACCTCTCGCAGGGCGGCGTTGATGTGTGCCGGCGTGACGCCGAGACCGGTCAGCCGTTCGTGGATGAGCAGCTCGATGCCCTTCCCCTCCATGTGGGACTGGCGGGCGCTCCTCTCCCATCCGCGGTCCAGTATGCCCCTTATCCACATGGCGATCTCCCGCTCCAGGAACGCTATGTCCTCGACCGGGTCATGGGTGCCGGGCGGGACGGCGTTCCCTTCGAGGTCCGTGGAGCCGGATGCGTCGACAACATGGATGAGAGCGTCGGCCTGCCTCAGGTCGTCCAGGAACTGGTTTCCCAGACCGCGGCCCTGGCAGGCATCCGGCACCAGGCCGGCCACGTCCAGCAGCTCCACCGGTATCAGGCGGGTGCCGTTCTCGCAGGCGGCGTTGCGGGGCACGCATTGCGTTCCCAGTTCGACGTGAGGGCACTTGCCCCGCACGTAGGCGACGCCCCGGTTGGCCTTGATAGTGGTGAACGGATAGGAAGCGATCTCCACGGTCGCCAGCGTGGCGGAGCAGAAGAATGTGGACTTGCCCACGTTGGGCTTACCGACGATGCCGATCTGCATTACGATCCGCTTTCAGAACGCCCCCGCTATAGAAATAGGATTGCACTGCAGACATGATGGCCTCTTCCAGCCATGGTTATCGGTCAGGGCACGGTTGACGACACCCTAAGAGCGGTAAGGCGCGGCGGCTGGTACGCCATCCGTTCGGCGCTCGGCCGCATCAGGGACGGTGCTTCGCGTCATGCTGGCCGGCGGGGAAAGGCCACGTCTGGCCTCTGGCCCAGGAACGACCTGGGCATGTCCTCGGCCATCTGCCTCGCGAGCTCGATCGGCGCGGCGAAGCTCATGGCATCCGGCGGGAACCATGCATTGCCGGTAGGATCGACAGGACCTACGAAGGCGGAGCCGGCAGGCGCGTTGGACGTCATGCCCGCAGCGTACGAGATCATGGAGCCGCAGGCGGAGCCGCCGGGCATCAGCACCGAGCGGAAGATGTCCTCCTGACGGTAATGAACCAGTCCGCCGAGGTTGCGCACCTGCTCGGCGGTGCCGAGGACGAGGATGGAGCGGACGGCGCCATCGTCCTTCACCTGGTCCGCTGCCTCGATGACGATGTACCGCCCCGGCGGGGTCATGGTCCCGGGAGCATGGAGGAACCTCTCCGCGGCCTCGGGAGAGTGCTTGAGATGCTCCGCCTCCCCGTGGCGGAAGTCCGGCGTGCCGGTGGAGATGAAGAAGTGGAGCTTGGGGGCGATGGGCGCCAGTCCGAGCCATGTCAATCCTCCTGGGCAGCAGCCCGCCCGGACCTCCTCGCCGATGGCCATCGGGGGCACGGCGCGGTCGGTGGCGGCCATCAGGAGGGCCTTGGCAACGCACCGGTCGACCTTGGGCATGGGGACGGCGTCCCCGGGCATCTCGTCGGCTCCCAGCACGAACAGCGGCCGGCGCTCCAGATGGGCGAAGCGCTCGAACCGCTCTCCGATCTCCTTGATCGTAAGCATGTCTCGCCTCGATGGGACATCCCCGCCCGGCCTATTTCCACCTTCGTCCCGGGCGTTCCTTATCGTCGTCCTGCGCTTAGCTCCCACACCCGGTCCGTCAGCTCTCCGATCTGTTCCGGCGAGAGCGCTTCGACCCGAAGGTCGACGTACGGCAGCAGCGCCTTCTGCTCCGACGTGACGAGGGATCGCATCTTCAGCACCGTACCGATCTTCTTGCGGCGGTTCTGGAACAGCATCTCCACCAGCCGGAAGAACAGCTTCTCATCGTTGACGGCGAAGGGCGACGGCCTCGGCACCAGCTCTACGATGGCCGAATCCACCTTGGGCGAGGGCCAGAACCGTGACCGAGGCACTGTTTCCAGGATGCGGCATTCCGCCCGGTAGAACACGTTGACGGTGAGGCGGGAGTAGTCGTCGGTGTTCGGTTTGGCGACCATGCGGTCGGCGAACTCCTTCTGGAGCATCACCACGCCCTTCTCAAAATTATGTTCAAGCAGTTTGAATATGATCGGCGAGGAGATCGAGTACGGAAGGTTCGACACGAAGCGGTCGAAGCGAGGGAACGGCACCTCGAGCGCGTCACCCTCTATCAGCTCCACGTTCTCCGGCAGGCGCCCTCTCAAGTAGGACGCCAGCTTGGCGTCGGTCTCGATGGCGATGACCCTGCCGGCGCTTGCTGCCAGCCGGCCGGTCAGCATGCCAAGTCCGGGACCGACCTCCAGCACGGTATCCTGCTGCGACAGCTCTGCGTACTCGATCTGGCGGTCAGCGACCCGATCGTCGACGAGAAAGTTCTGGCCCCTGCTCTTGGCAGGCGCTGCTCCCATCTCGGCGAGGACTCGCGCTATCTCTGAGGGATTCATCTCGAGACGAATATACGGTACTTCTGATTGGGATCAGCCAGCTCGTCCTCGATGCGCTTGGCGATGAGCTTCTGCGGCTGCTTCACCGTGGTCACGCGCTTGGAGATGTCAGCATAGTTGAGGAACGGCCCCTTCTTCCTCTCCTCGACGATGGCCCACATGGTCTTCTTTCCCAGACCGGGAATCAGTTCCAGCATGTGGAACCTGGTGGTGATGGACTGGGCCTCGTTGAAGAACTTGACGAACCGCTCCTCCTCCGCGTTGACGATGTCAAGGAGTATGAACGGCAGCTCGGCCTGGGCGGCCGCGGTGAGCTCCTCATAGCCGATGCGCCTCTTCACATGAATGATCTTATCGCGCAGTTCCGGGTCCTTACCGATGTACACTCTGTCGCCGATCGTGATGATGGCGTCAGACTTGGGAACCAGCTCGAAGAGCTTGAACTCGGAGTCTCCGACCGCGAGAACCAGCGGCTCCTTCTTAAAACTCTTGTCAGTAGGCAAGCCCTGCGGTAAGTAGTCTAATACGAGCGCGTAATCCTCCATGTGATCAACCCGGCTTCTACCGATAGCTTTGCACGGTAGATAATATCTGTTCGATATCCTTCTTCTCCAATACCGTTCTCTCCTTGGAGAACAGTACACGAATATCGTCGGTATGGGTCGGCAGGAGGTCGGCGATCTTGGCGCAGAGAGCCTCGCTGACGAATCCCAGCTTGGCCAGTTCGGCCTGCAGCTCCCTCGCCTTCTCGGCCGGGAGCTTTGCTACCTTCTGTGCATGGTCAAGAGCCAGCTTCTGGTCCGGGGCGAGCTCGCGCTGGTCCGCCGATCCTTCCAATAGCTCCTTGACCTCTGACAGGGTCACGTAGCGCTCCTCGGACATGTGGTGACCTCAGAGCGCCTTCTTTAGGTGTTCAGGCCTGGTGATGACCGTCTTGAGCTTGTTGCCGTCGTAGAGCTCCACGACGAACGCACGGCCCTGCTGGCCAGTGACGACGCCGGTCTTCCCCTGGAAGCGGGAGTGAGGCAGGCCGTAGTGGACAGCGGGGTCGATGACCACGCTGACCTTCTCGCCATTCTCGAAAGTGCGGAACTCATGAGTAATAGGGGTCATTCCCCTCAGGCGGGGAGTCTTCCTAAAGATCTGGCGCGTCTTGCGCCTGGTTCCTCTGGATGTCTTAACCATTTTTCATCCCTCGTTAGCGTTATCGATGATCTGTATCACGTCCAGCGCGGTTACCTGGCAGGGGACTCCGAGCGAACCGGCCAATGATGGCACCGTCCTCCCTCCGTCACCGCTTACGAACTCCTTGACATAGGTCCCGGATTCCGTTCTCAGCCTGAGGACCAGCCTGTCCTCCTCCAGCGACTCTATGGCCAGGTCCCGGATGGTCCGTTCCCTGGCAAGATCGGCCCGACGATGGGCGACCCTCGTTGGCGTCTGCTGAGTGATACGCGCCTGGATCAGCGACTTGACTACCTCATCAATCCTCTCCTTATTAACTTTACCTTGAATGGAAACCTCCGCGCGATACTCCTTATCGGGCGTGGCCGCCTTGATCTGGCGCACCTCCTCGCGCTTGCTCCATCGGAGCTGCGAGAAGTCCGCGAGCCCCTCTTCGTTCTCGTTGGCGAGCCTAGTCATCTCATCAAGGTCGAGGTGCCTCTTCCGGGGCTCGGCGATCTCCAGGACGAACGGGCGGCCGGTGCCGAGCATGCGGGCGTCGATGTCCTCCCGGCCCATTCCGTGGAAGAAGTGGTCCCTTCCCTCCGCCACGCGCATCAATGGATCGCCGATGATCTCCTGCACGCTGTTCTCGTACATCTTGCCGATGCCGCCGCAACGTTCGCATCCCTTTCCGCGGCACACGCGGCACGGCCACCTGGTCTGCGGTATCTCTCTCGAGTACTTGCGGTAGCGGCCGTAGATGAACAAGGGGGCGATGTTCAAGGTCACGTGGCCGAAGCGGGTGTCCACCAGCGCCACCACGTCGGGAGAGGTGAAATCGACCTCCTTGTGTATCTGAGCCTCGACCAGCTTGCCGATCTCCCTGTTCAGTTCAGCCTTGATCGGCTCGGCGGTCTCTCCTCCTACCTCGGACCACAGCTGCTCCTCGCGGTCCTGCAGGGCCGGGTCGACCCTGGTGCCGATGAGGAACGTATCATGCTCGATCTCCGACAGCTTCGAGGCGGCGGCCTCGGCGAAGCGGGGCAGCTGCTCGAACACGTCCTCGCACAGCCAGCACGATTCGTGCGGAGAGATCTCCTCGCCCCTGGCGCCGCGCTCCAGCGCCACCGCGATGCGCATGTTGCGTCCTCTTTCCTTGTTCGTGGTGCCGCTCTCGACCTGGGCGAACAGCCGCCCCAGGCAATGGTCGCAGAGATCGTGATGCAGCGCCTGATCGGCCCTAGCAATGATGGTGTTCATGAATGTCACCTAATGGCGATGCGGTCGTCCGCCGTCCTCGCCCAGGCCCCCCAAAGGTGCCTGGATATATACTCCTTCCCTTGACGGGCGGCGACGAACGACGGGGCGAAGCACTTCTCAGGAGAAGCCCATCTCGGAGATGCGCAGCGTCGCCCTCGACCTCTCCAGGTACCGGTACACGGTGGCATGCTCTGAACCGCGGAGTATCATCTCCACCGCCTTCTTGGCGATGGGCAGCTGGACCGAATTGCCGATGAGCGCCACCGTCGAACCGTAGATGGACATGTTCGCTCCGGTAAGGTCCTCGATGATCCGACGGGTCTTGCCGTTCGTGCCGATCAGCCGCGAGCGCATGCGGCTGAGCTTGTCGGACTTCTTGCCCACGAAGTCGCCGATCTCCACGATCTCGAGGTACTCGTCCTCGTCCAGCAGGCGCATGGCGCGATGAGGGGCGAAACCTCTCCCGATCGCCTTGACGAGGTCCATGACCTTCAGCGAGGCCAGGGGGTCATCGGGGTTGTCGCGGATGTTGACCTCCCCCTCGGTGTCGATGTCCAATTTGACCCTGGCGCGCCTCTCGATAAGCTGCTTTGTCTCTCCTCCCTCGCCGATAAGCGCACCGACGCGGTCCTTTGGAATGCGCACCAGTCTCATTCTTCCACCTCTGTTATCTCCTTGAATATGTCCTCGCGGTCCTTAACCTTGACATCCCTGGACCGGAAGAACCGGTTGATGTTGTCGATGTCCCGGTACAGGAAGTCCTTGGCGTTGATGTGCTCGACCAGGGTCGCCTGGCCGACATCGATTATGATCGCCTGACGGCGATAGTACAGTATGTTGTACTCGCTGAGGTCAGCATGCACCAGTCCCGCTTCCTGGTACATCAGCCTCATCTGCTCCAGCAGGAACTCGTACACTTCCTCCGCGTTGTCCAGCGCAACGTCCTTGAGCAGGGGCGCGGGGGCCTTCTGCGTGCCGATGTATCTCATCACCAGCATGTTGCGGTGGAACCGGATCGGTTTGGGAACGCTCACTCCCGCGTCGTGCATGCGCTGGAGGTTGCGGTACTCCTTCATGGCCCATGCCATGATGATCTTCCGCTTGGAGCCGGCCAGGCCCCTGAACCTCTTGTCTCCTTCGATGTACGCGGATATGCGGTTGAACGTGGCATTAGACGTCCGGTAGATCTTCAGCGCCACCATCTTGCCCTTGGAATCCCGGGCGGCGAACACGTTCCCTTCCTTGCCGGTCGAGACGGGATATTCGACGGTGTCGATGATCCCCTCCTTCATGAGCTTGTAGATGCCCAACATGGTGTCCTTGTCGAACACCTCTGACATGGTCTGGCGCTCGTCACCTGTGCGGCTGTTCTGACGTAGGGCCATGACCCTATGCTCGAGGGCATCATAGGCCTCTTCCCGAGGCAATGTCATCACCTCAGAATATGTCGAGATTCTTGGGGATGGCCCTTCTGCGGTGCAGATAGCTCGCCTGGGTCTTGGTGTAGCGGTACATGATGTCGGCCTTGGTGGGCTCGAACTCCCAAGGCTTGACGATGAGGAGGTCCCCTTCCCTGATCCACATACGCTTGCGGATCTTTCCGGGTATGCGCCCCATCCTGGACACGCCGTCCTCACACATCACCTTTATGCGTGATGCTCCGAGGAGCTGGTCCGCTACCCCGAATATCTCACCTTCCTTGTGGTTCGGGAACGGGCACCGCGTGATCTCCTCGCTTTGTTCTTCGGGTCCATATTGGGTCAATGTAAGCCTCCGTGAGATGCCTGAGTGGAACTGAACCATCGGGCAAAGGATGGGCTTGACATAAACCCACCATATATAAGAATCTAAGTGAACCCCAGTCGACGGGGTGCCTTCCGCTTCTTCGGCGCCCGCTCCACCGTGCTGCCTGGCAGGGAGGGCTGGCGGGGCCTACCTCGACCCCGCCCTGACCGTCACCTTCTCCTTTCCCTTGCTTTCCCTCGATCTGCTGACCACAACCTCCGAGGGCGTCCAATCCCCGTTCAGCCGATCGCGGTAAGCGAAGGACCGCCATTCCCGGGGGACCTGCTGCTCGGGCATGTACTCCATGTTGTACGGCTGGAAGTCCCTCTGCTCCTCGAGCACCTTGTTCACGTACCCTTTCGTTTCCTCGAACACGATGGGCGTCTCGATGCGATCTCCTCCGAGGATCTTCACCGGGTCCTTGTCCTCGAACCTCTGCAGCAGCTCCATGGCCATGTGCATGTGGCCGATCTCGTCCCTCATCATCGCTTCCCAGAACTGCTTGAACCTGGCATCGCTCTCGGTCTGAGCGCACGACCAGTAGTTGTACGCCTCGTTCACCTCCATCAGGAAGTTCATCTCCAGAGGGGTCATGCTGCCATCCCCGAGGGCCTCGTACTGGGTGACGTGCTGCTCCTCCACGTCGGCGATCTCGGTGTACAGTCCCCGTGCCAGCTCATCGGGGTACATATTGCCGTGCTCCTTGTAGAACAGCATGGTCTGCTGCTCGGCGGAGACGATGGTGAAATAGTTCATCTTCGTCTTGGGCGATGCGGTGTTCTTGTTCCAGGACTTTCGCATCTCGTCCGACGGGTGCCGGTGGTGGACCCTGGTAGGCCTCGCCGGCTTGACCTCCACCGTATCTTTGACGAACTCCCTGGCGTCTCCGCCCTCCATCTGACGGTACAGCAGCGCGTAGCGGTACAGGTGATCGAAGTCCTCCAGCAGGGCGAAGTCCAGGGTGGCCTTCTGGTACGGGTCCTCCTCGTTCTGGGCCAGGTTTGCTGTTAGGTCTACGGCCACCTGCTCGAATCCCAGCGTGGTCTCCACAATGGTCTGATGAGCAGGGTTGAACCAGTTGATGGCCTGCTGCTGCATCGATTCCACCCGCCGCGTGTTGGCCAATGCGGTCCTGATGCTGGGGTCAGGGCTCAACCGGGCCAGCGCGTGCTTGGTAAGGGTGGCATTGTTCTCGATGCCGTTCATCAGGATGATCCTGGTCCGGGTGTGGGGGTCCACCGAGACCTTGTCATACGGCTTGGTGACCAGCTCCTTCCAGCTCATGGCCTGCTCCTCTATGGGAGTGCCCTTCTCGTCGAATGGTCTGAATGCAGTCATATGTTCCCTCGGACATGCTGGGTGTCAGCGTGTTTTACTTATCATTTGCCCGCAACAAGCGCGACCCTTTACCCGCTGACCATGATGCCGGCGCATTCCGCGAGTGACGTCGGCATAGACACGCAGCCGCCGGATGGAGAAACGGTTATCATGGCATGCTGCCCAAGAGGATGAAGATGTCCTTCGTGGAGCCGGGGGTGGAGCTCATCGAGCAGTTCATCGCAGCCATCGGCTATCCCGGACTGGCGATGCTCATGGCTCTCGATGCCACCATCCTGCCGGTGCCCAGCGCGGCGGTGATGGGGTTCGCTGGCTACGCCTGCTACACCGGTGAGATGAACATCATCGCCGTGACGCTGGTGGGAGCGGTCGGAAGCACTGCGGGCTCCATGCTCATGTATGCGCTGACGCGGTGGGGAGGCCGCCCGTTCCTCGACCGCTACGGCCGCTACCTTGGACTAAAGGACGATAGGCTATCACGAGCTGAAGTATGGTTCGAGCGCTACGGCGGACGGGCGGTACTGGTCAGTCAGCTATTCCCGGTGGTCCGCGACCTGATACCGTTCCCGGCCGGGGTGGCGAGGATGGACGTTCGGCGGTATGCTCTGTACTCCTTCCTCGGCTCGTTGCCTTTCTGCGGCTTCCTCGCCGCGGCAGGAATGCTGGCCGGGCCGGCGTGGGAATCAGCGGTCGAGCTGCTGGACCAATACGACATCGCGCTGGTGGCACTGTTCTGCGTCGGCCTCGCCGTGTACTATGTGGCAAGGAGGTGGAGGGCTCCTCGACCGGCTTGATGCTCAGGTCTGCCCTCCGGCACAGCCAGGTTCGACCGGGCCTGCGGCATCAACGGAACCGCTCGCTCGATATCGGACCGGCCTTCCGCCCCTGTCGGCGGCGACCCTGCCCTCCTTTTCCAGCAATGCCAGATATTGGCGGACATGCCTCTGGTCGATGCCAAGCGCGGCGCTGATTGCTCCGACCGTTACATGGCCTTCATGGACCTTGAAGAGTGCCATCCAAGATCCTGTCCTCAGCTCAGCGGACCTGATGGCATCCTTCTTCCAGGGAATCACTGCACCCATAGTCTCTTGTAGTTCCTCGAGTCGGACCGCTAGGTAGTTCATCCATGACCGAGGGGTGGGTAGGGCCTCCAGGCTATCCTGTATCGCGCATTCATCGAGTATCGTTCGGCCGTTCAGTCCGCTTCTTAGCAGGTCGGCCATCTCCTGCAGGTCACGATCGCGTTCGGTGATGGACTTCAGGAGGAAGATATCCTCCTTGGACAGCATCATGAACTTTACCGGCCCTGCTGTCAACACATCCTCCGCCCGTCCTCTCATGCTGTCGGTCAGCATCAGGCCGTCGCATATCCTCCCGACGAACAGGTCTACCAGGAATCCTCGGTACCGACCAAGAGGTGAGGAAACAGTGTGCTCGGTTCCCCTGAAGTTGACCCGGAACCCCAGGCTGCCGAGGGCCTCAACGAGGTCGATGGCATATGTGCTCACTGCCATTGCGATGTCGAGGTCCTTCGTCGATGCTTTCAACCCGCGCATCATTAACGCCCCGCCGCCGATGATGTACACCGTGACCGGCTTCCGACAGGACAGGCCGATCGCTCTCAGCATGTCAATCATTTCCTCGCGCGCCGCCTCGGCTGTCATCCCACCCCATACAGTTCTAGCAACTGGCGGACATCGAGCTCACTGGGGAACCATTCCTCGCTGACGGTCCGACCGGAGAGGTAATCAGATATGGCCTGTGCCTCTCGGTCCAGACCGTAGTTCCGGGCATCGTCCTTGAAAACGGACATATCTGCATGCTCTTTCATTAAAAGGAGCAATGAGTATCGAACGCGCTCTTTACTAGCAGGCTTCGTGAGCAGGATATCCAATGCCACCGTGATCGGATTCAGTTCTCCGTCCCATCGACGGTAATGGTACTCGTTCCTGGGTGTGAAGAACTTCAGGCCGTAGCCGCTCATGGCCGATAGCCCGGTGACGTGGGCATAATGGTAGTCGGATATAGCATCCGCAGTGAACAAGAACTCCAGCCCATCGTACCAGGTGATGACGCCCCCTGAGGAGATGTGCTCCATCTGCACTTGGCATGAGCCTCTTGCATAGGATGCCAGGACCGGGCATAGGGGGTCAGACAGTGGGACGCGATACCGTCTGTCCTGAGTAAGGACAAGACCGTACTTGGACAGCTCGCGTAGGAAGCGTTCCACCGTGGAGACCTTGAGGTCCGTTTCCAAGGATATCCTTTCAACTGTCTTGGCATGCCGGTGGATCGACAGGAGTATTAGCAGCTTCCCTCCGGCCAGCACCTCGATCGACCTCGTTCCCTCTATAATGAACTGACGGAGGGCATGAGCATGAAGCCTGCCACTCAAACTCGCTTTCGAGCTCCGGGTGCCGGGGTAATCGGCGATTCCCTTATCCCGGAGGGTCTGTACGATGTTCGACGAGGCCCTCCGGGAAACGCCGATAAGTTCCCCTAGCTCCTTGATCGTCAGACCTCCGGCGATCAACGCCTGGATGGCCTTAAGCTCATTAGTGGTTAGGGAGAACACACGGATGTAATGTTCCTCAACTTATATAATGAGGCGGATTACATCCGTGGACACTCTTAATGTACGATGTCTGAATAAACCATCGATATTCGACCATATCCAATTCCTGACGATATCGCTGGATCACTTCTTCGGCTGCCGGTCGAAGAAGATGTTCTTGCCGGTGGCGGACAGCGGGATGCCGTGGCTGAGCGCCGCCTTGCCGATCCCAAGACGCTTGGTGGCCACGCCGATGCGGTACATGATGCGGTTGTCCACGTTCATTTCCGAGGCGACCTTCGCTGCGGAACCCATGGCGATGCCGAGGTCGAGGCAGCGTATGGAGCAGTTGGGGCCGTCGAACACGTACGATGTATGATGCTTGTTGAACTCTTCGCAGGTGGGATATCCGCAGGCGCCGCAGTTCAGCCCCGCTCCCTTGTGCGGCAGCAGGCCGATCAGAACGACCGCGTCGGCGTCCAGGACGTTCTGCGCATCGCGCTCCCAGTTCGGCTGGCCGCGCTCCTCGGCGATCTTGAACAGTTCATTCCCTACCGCCGTCTTCTGCTCGTCGGTGAGGACCATGGCCTCGATGTAATCCTGCCCCACTGCCTTGGGGGCGGTCCTGGCCGCGAGCTCCATTAAGCTGCCAACCATCGTCACGGTGTCCTTCAGGGTCATGGCGTCTTGATGCACGTCCGTTCTAATAATTCATGCCGGCCGGACCTGGGCGAGGGCATTGCGGCTGACTCCTATGCTCATCGAACTGGCCCCTCTCTCTATCCGTGAGACTCAAATGGAGCCGCCTGGCCCTACTCTCGGGGCAGTAGCCAAGGGTTAAGTACTTGATTCTTTATCGAACCTGCCACACGCTCCCGTAGTGTAGTCCGGCCAATCATTCGGGCCTTTCGAGTCCGACACCCGGGTTCAAATCCCGGCGGGAGCACTTCACTTCTATCCAGGCAGGTAGTCCCTCATAGATGAGGCCGTATTCATTTTATAAAAAAATCCTAATGGACAATATGGATAAGCGAGATGTCCGTGGCTTTTGTGACCTACTTCGATGAGGGAACTGCCCATACGATTTACAGGTCCACGATGGAGCGACGCCTTGCAGCCTGCCCCAACATCTTCGCCATCGGCTCGATATATCGATGGGAGGGAGATGTTGTGAATAATTCCGAGTTCGTTTCGCTTCTGAAGATCCTCTCGAAGGATTTTCAGGCCGTGGCCGAGGTCGTCAAGCAACAGCACCAATATGATGTGCCATGCATCGTCCGCTATGATGTGGCCGAGGGTTCAGAGGACTATCTATCATGGTTTATCGCTTCGACGGTTCGACCCCCATAATGACACCTGTCCTTGGGGCCTGCGATCTTGGATCCGAGCGCCCTCTCATGCCTCGTACACGAAGATATCGTCCCGTTTCCTTACCAATCGCATGTCCTCGATGGGATGGAGATAGCTGACGACCCTCGTTCCGGGCCGCACCTCGTTCTTGATCTTCCTGGCGATGCGGTCGTTTATCCTCCCCGCATACTGGAACATGAATATGACATCGGCGTCGGAGAGGTCCTGCTTGAACAGATCGCCCAGGATGACCTCGGCATCTCGGGCCCTCAGACTGGCAATGAACCATCGGAGGGGCTCTATCTCAATGCCCTTCACATGATCGCAAAGCTTCGAGGCCTCCACGAGCACCGCGCCTGTTCCGCAGCCCAGGTCGTAGAATAAATCGTCCCTACTGAGCTCCGCCAGCTCAAGGGCCTCCACCACCTTGTTCCTTGGCGTTGGCGTATATCCCGCGCCTCCGGTAAGCATAGGATAGAAGACTGAGGCCACCACGTATGCGACGGCCAGAAGGATGATGGCAAGCAACAGGTCCATGATCATCATCTCTCTCCCCTCCTCTTGGCAGGACAATGCTTCGTTGAACGGACGATGGCCGTCCTGATGCATGAATAGGCCATTCGCTCACCTACTTCAGAGGCTAGAGTTCAGCTCAATGCCCTTACTATCTCCTCGGTCGTCCTCACCCTTCCCAGCCTTCTCAGGATATTGAGCGATGCGTTATGCTCCATCTCCGACGAGGCGGTCATGGCGTCCTCCGCGAACACCTGCTGGTATCCGTTCTCGTACGCCACCCGGGCGGTGCCCTCCACCCCGAAGTTGGTGGCCACGCCGCACAGCACGATTGTGGCGACGCCCCTCCTTCGCAGCTGCAGCTCCAGCTCGGTCCCGTGGAACGCCGCCCACTGCCTCTTGGTGATGACGACGTCGGAGGCCGTTGGCGCCACTTCGTGCACGAACTCGGCGAAGCCAGGGGGCGAGTCCAACGGATCCAGCGGAGGCAGGTCGCTCTCGGGGTTCAAGGCTATGTCCTTGCTGAGCTCGACACGCACCAGGAACGCCGGGAGGCGGCGCTGCCTGAATGTGGCCAGCAGCCTGGCCGCGTTGGCGATGACCTCCTGGGAGGCGTGGGGCTTCAGATCGGGATCGAGGGCGATGCCCTTCTGCAGATCGATGACCACCAGGGCTGAGCGGCCCCGTTCGATCGTCAAGGCGCTCATGCATGAGCCTACGCAGCGCATCCTAAAAAGGGGCTTGTCCCGTGCAGCTCACGAACTGCCAGGGCCATATGGTGTCAGTAAAGAATGCGAAAGGCGTCGGCCATGGTGAAATGATCCGGCCATGCTCATCCTTGACCGATGCGATGGTGAAAAGGACTGTTATAGACGAAAGGAAAATGCCTTCGGCTTCCGCTGGAACCGTCGCGGGATATCTGGCTCCATCGGAAATGGCATCGGTGCGCAATGCAAGTGCATTTCTAACAGCGGTCTCGCCGTGACTGGTGAAAGGCAAGGAATCCGAACCGTTCATTCAGCGATGTATGGGATGGGAGCGGTCGCTCCGGACGAAAGGGCGACAATGGTAAATACGACGGGACGGCAATCGAATGTGCGGTGGATAGGATGCAGGAGGAGCAACATCGCAGCGGCATGGGACCATTGAAGGTCGAAGTGGAGATCGCCGGGCTCCATCGAGAGCAGACCTGCGAGGGGCAGGGTTTCTCTCCGCAGGTGAGCATCACGGGCCTGCAGGCCGGCCATCTCGCCCTCATCATGGAGGACGCCGACCGTCCAGGTGATGTGTACTGGGCCCTGTGGAACGTCCCTCATCTAGACCAGATACCGCGCAACCTGCCTCAACAGGCGTTGCTGTCCTCACCGATAGAAGGCATTCAGGGAAGGAACGTCCGGGGCGGCCACGGATACGCGCCGCCCTGCCCCGAACCCGGGGAGGAAGGGCATTACATCATGCGCGTCTACGGTCTTGATGACGTTCTTGAGCTAGATCCCAACGCAGCCACCCGTGATGACATGATCGAGGCGATGAACGGCCGCGCAAGAGAGTACGGCGAGAGCCACATGGTCTATTCACGGAAGCGGGAGTGGACGTCCAGCTACGAATACTGAGCTGCCGTTCGATCAGCGACGGCCGTCAGCAGTAGGCCTGCCTGCCCTTCCTCTCCTCACCCCTCCGGTGGCGGTCGTCATAGCCGTTCCAGTACTCCACGCTCCACGGCATGGCGGACCGGTGGACGTGAAAGAGATCGTTGCAGAGGAAGGCGACATCGATCTCGTAGACCTGCCCGGCACGCTCGGACGGATACTCGTCGTATGCCGCAGTCCACAACTTGACCACGTACAGGAGGCGGGCCTCGACCTGGGAAGCAAGGCGGAGGAACTCGTTCAGGTCATCGCCTTGCCAGAATATCGAGCGGTCCTCGGGGAGCCAGTCGGTCTCATAGACCTTCCGGTCCATCCCCGCCCGGGCAAGGCAGTCGGCAATGAGCCTCTCCATCTCCGCTGAGTCCTGTTCGCTCATGTTGTCGACCAGGTCACCGGCTCCGGGATATTAGACCTTTGGCCGAGCGTTTTCGATCAGCTCATCGCATCACCCCGAACCGATCCAGGGAAGCGATGATGTCCGACGTGAGCATCTCGACCTCTATATCGAGGCCGTAGCGCCGGAAGTAGGCTCGCAGCGCTTCCAGGCCTCCCTCCAGAGCCACGCGGGCCTCGCTCAGCCGGGACCAGTGCGAGTAACCCAGGCGGTCCACCCTCACAGCCTGGGAGAGGTCGATGAACCACGGCTCTCCGTCGTGAACAAGGATGTTGAAGGGGCTGAGGTCCGAGTGGACCACTCCCGCAACGGCCAGTGCCCTCACGCCGTCGAGGACCTTCTCCATGAACGCGTCAGGGCTCTCCAGCCTCACGTCCTGAAGGCGAGGCGCGGCACCGCTCTCGTTTCCAAGATAACGCATGGAGAACATGTTCTCCACCCTGCGGGCCGGAGCGGGCACCCTGGCCCCGCCCTTCCACGCCTGCAGCTGCATGTCGAACTCGTCGGCCGCGAGGCGGGAGGTGATGTCCAGCTTCACCGGCCTTCCTCCTCGGTGGGAGGTGCGGTACAGGCGGTAGACCTTCACCGCCAGCGGGGCGCCGCGGTAGCGGGCGAGGTACACGTCCGCCTCCTTACCGGAGCTGATGAGGCCTGCCACCTCGGTGGCGAGGCCCGAGGTCAGGATATTCTCTACTATCGTTCGATGATCCGGTTCGCGAAATCCTATGGTTCCAGCCTTGATGCGCCACGCGACGCTGGCGTCAAGGTACGGTTCGTTGGGCATGTTGGTCGATGACTCGAATATGGCGGTCAGGAGCAGGCGACCGGCCCGGGAGCGATATCAGATGGCTCCCGGCGCCGCTATGAGAACTGAGAAAGACATCATCACCGGGAACCTCCTGGCCTACGACCGGAAGAGAAATGTCGGGAGCCGTAGATAATCCTTCCGAAGCAGTCACTCGAGCTCGGCCAGTACCGAGGTGTCGAGCACATACTTCGGCCTGGGCCCTATCAGGTACACAGGCATCAGGCCGAACACGTCGTGCTGGACGATGTCGTACAGCGCGATCGAGAGGAATCGTCTGCGCAGGGACCTGAGCACATCGCCGTCCTCGGGGCTGACGGATTCCAGCTCCCTTCGTATCTCTTCCAGAGCATGTATGCGCATTGCCAACAAACGGACCGCCATCCGCCTGCTGGCGAACCCCTGGATGTGCCTCATGACCATGAGCTGTGACACCAGGACGAGGGCGAACAGGACGAAGTCCAGGCGGTCCAGCAGCCGCAAGGTATCGATCAACGCCTGGAATGTGATGCCTGGAAGCAGCAGCGCCCACAGTCCCAGCAGGGAGGTCAGCAGGCCGAGCAGAATGAGCGTGACGAGCATCACGATGAGCACCGTGCGTATGGGAGAACGAAGCGACAGCGCTCGGTCGTGAGCCATGGCAGAGAGCCGAGTGATGCCCTGCGCTCTTGGTTCCAGGAGGTAGATGAGCGCGTAGAGCAGGAACACGAAGCCGATCTGGACCAGCACGGTGATGGCGATGCGGGGAGGGATGAGTTCGATCACGAACCCGTAGTAGACGGTGAAGATGGCCGTCACGCCGAAGATGAGCCCGAAGCTCCATGCCAGCGGGATCATCCCGCCCAGGAAGACGGTCAGGCCGATCTCCACTGCCAGGCGCCTGTTGCTAAGCAGGAGGCGGACGGCCATCCATTTGTCATCTCGGCCCTTGCCGTCCGGCCCCTCATCCTCGCCGGGCCGGATCCTGGTGGTCGTGGTCGGCATCAGGATGATAATGAAGTTGTACGAGTAGAGGAGAAAGCCCACGAACAGCCACAGCAGGAACACGTATGGCTGGATCAGGAGCGCGATGATCATCACGGCGGTCAAGGCAACGACGGCCGCATGCGTCGATCGTTCCAGGCGGTGGCGGGCGCTCAACCGCCGAAACGTCCACCTTTCGAAGGAGATCTCCTTGCTCACCTCGCTCCGGAGCTCCGAGGCGTTGACTTCTACGGTCATATCCATTTCTCATCTCCCTCCGCTCCGGGCGGAAGGGCCGAGCATGGCATGTCCGGAGGGAGATCGATAATGATCGAGAGCGATGGCCTCGCGGGCCATCGCTCTCTGGTCGATGGAAAAGGTTGGGCGATCTCAGAGCGGGCCGGTCAGGGTGGGCAGGATGAGCCCCACCAGCCAGGTCAGGACCCATATGGCGATGGCGATCACCAGCGCCTTGAGCCAGCCGATCTTATACAGCCCCTTCAGCGCGAGCAGCCATACGATGCCGCCGAGGATCGCTGCCAGCAGGCCATTGCCCAGCAGCCAGTATGCGATAGTATAGATTATCGTCCCGGCTATGGCAGCTATCAGGGCGGTGCCGATCCCCTCCCTTTCTCCGAACAGCTTGGTCACGACCCATATCACTATGGTCGAGACAATCAGGGCAAGGATGAAGCCCAGGACCGTTGATACGACATCAGCCATGTTTGTCACCATATAGACTTCGGGCCAGATGTTAAAGGGCCCGTGCTCTTTCTTTTTCGAGCGGGAGGTATAAGAAACATATGCCGCCAAGGCGGCCAAAAGGATTGCATGGCGACTCAATGGCGAACGTTCCACGGCTCGATCCGGAAACAAGACCGCTTCTCGCACTTGCTGGCCGGAGCGAAACGGTACGGATGGTGTTCATTCCCTCCATGTGAGAAGGCCCTATTGGCATAGGGTCACAGTACCGGGGCGAACAGGCGGGCGATCCCCTCCATGGCCCGCACCGTCAGCCGTCTGGCTCGGTACTTCTCCAAGGTAACCTCCGTGCACCTCTCCAGGTCCCTCTCGAACAGCTCGCGGTTGCGCCGGGTCGTCCCGCTGTCGTAGATGACCCCGTTGGTCTCGAAGTTAAGTCGGAAGCTCCGGATGTCCCAGTTGGCCGACCCTATGGATGAGATGGCATCGTCCACGAAGGCGGTCTTGGCGTGGACGAAGCCGTCGTCGAAGGTGAACGCCCTTACTCCCCAGGGAAGCAGCTGGCCGACGAAGGACAGGCTGGCCCAGTACACCAGCGGATGGTCCGGCCTGTCGGGGAACATGATGCGGACGTCCACCCCCGACAGGGAGGCGATCCTGAGCGCGTCCATTATGCTCTCGTCGGGGATGAAGTAGGGGGTTTGGATGTAGACGTACCGCCTGGCCATGCCTAGCAGCTTGAGGTACTCGTCCTTGATGGGCGTCCGATGGCTGTCGGGCCCCGAGCTCACCACCTGCACCGGAACGCTGCCTGTTCCGTCGACGGGAGGGAAGTAACGCGCGTCCCCGATCCCGAGCCCTTCTCCGGTGGCATAGTTCCAGTCGAGGACGAAACGGGCCTGGAGAGCCTTTACGGCCTCCCCGTCCATCTCGGCCGCGTAGTCCCTCCAGTCCCCCATAGGCCCCTCGCCCAGGTACTCGATTCCGATGTTGAAGCCGCCCACAAAGCCGGTCCTGCCGTCGATGACGGCGATCTTGCGGTGGTCGTGATAGTTGAACCGCAGCGTTAGGAACGGAACGAGGGGCTTGAAGAAGATGGCCATCCTGCCACCCGCCCGGTCGAACCTCTCGAAGCCCTTCTTGGGCACATGATTGCCCGTCCCGTCGAGGAGAAGCCGCACCTCCACCCCCTCTTCGGCCTTCCGCGCGAGCAGGTCCACAAGCTCCCTCCCCAGCCGGTCGTCCCGCAGGATGTAGTATTCCATGTGGATGTGGTCCTCGGCCCTTTCGATGGCCTCGAACAGGGCGGCGAACTTCTCCGTACCGTCGTTGAACGCCCTCACCCGACCGGCCATCAGCACCGGCGAACTCCCGCCCCTGAGGAGCACGCGCGGCAGGGCGGTGGCCGCTCCCTCCTCTCTGCCGCCCCGGTCGATGATCTGGCCCTGCTGTTCAAGGAAGCGATGGAGCAGGTCGCGGTCCTCATCCGACTTCAGCCTGAACTGCTTCTCCTTGAAGTAATTGAATCCGAAGGCCATGTACAGTATGAAACCCAGCACGGGGAGGAAGACGATGATCAGGACCCAGGGGATGACGTAGGACGGGTGCCGGCGCTCAAAGAACACCATGTATACGATCACCAGCAGGTCGGCCATGAGGATCAGCGCGTAGATGAGGTCCCTCAGGCCGAGTTCCAGCAGCTGCGTATCCAGCTTAGCCACCCCGGATGCACGTTGGGCTGGACGCACTGATAAAGGTGTCTATCCCGGATCAGGGCTGGTAGAACGACCCCTGATACTGTCCGGTGGCGGGGCAGCCCATGCATTTCTTCTCAAGGAACGAGGGGCACCGACGGCAATCGCCTTTCATCCCGCACGGCGGCTCCTCCACCCTCTCGGAGCGAAGGCGGGCGGGCACCACGAAGTCCCTCTCGGTGGTGATGACAATGTTGAAGTCGACCTCCTTGACCGACGGATTGGAGCGGATGTGCCCGTTGACGATCGATTCGAGCGTGGCGACGCTCTCGCTGAAGAAGAACAGGCAGAGGTTATGGCGACCTGATACGCTGAACCCGTTGGCGAAGTAGGGGCAGCTGCGGAACATGTGGAGGATGGCATCCGGTTCATTGGACGCCAGGTCGACCTTGGCGAGGTAGAGTCCCATCTTAAGGGGGCAGATCCCCACACTCTTCTCCAGCGCTCCCGCCTTTCGCAGCCTTGACACCCTTGCAGCAACCGACGGCTGCGACAGCTTTATGGCATGGGCGATGCGCTCTTGCGATATGTCGGGATCGTCCGCGTACATGGTGATGATGGTCCGGTCCTTATCGTCGAGATCCATTATGCTCTCCCCGGTCATATTTGATATTGCAATACCCTATGAATTAATGGATATTTAATGTATTATGCTATATGCTATAGTGGTTTGCATTATATATCATCTTCACCAATATGCGCTTCAAGGTGTCAAAACATGGCTATGTTCTGTAACCAGTGCGAGCAGACCGCCAAGGGTGTGGCATGCACCGTCCGCGGTGTGTGCGGGAAGAACGAGGACGTCGACAGCCTGATGGATACCCTGCTCTACGGCCTCAAGGGGATCGCTTCTTATGCTCATCACTCCCGCGTGCTGGGCAAGACCGACCCGGAGATCGACGCGTTCATCGAGCAGGCCCTGTTCAAGACCCTGACCAATGTGGACTTCTCCATGGAGGACCTGTGGGACACCGTCATGAAGGCTGGTATGATGAACCTCAAGGCCATGCAGATGCTCGATGCGGCTAACACCGAGCATTTCGGCGTCCCGACCCCCACCAAGGTCAGGACCGGAACGGTCAAGGGGCCCGGCATACTGGTCACGGGGCATGACCTTCTCGACCTGGAAGAGCTGCTGAAGCAGACCGAGGGTACCGGCGTCAACGTCTACACCCACGGTGAGATGCTTCCGGCCAATGGCTATCCGGAGCTGAAGAAGTACAAGCACTTCATCGGCAACTACGGCTCTGCCTGGCAGAAACAGAAGAAGGAGTTCGACGAGTTCGGGGGGCCGATCCTGGTCACCACCAACTGCGTTCTCATCCCTCCAGATGGCTACAAGGACCGGTTGTACACGACCGGCGTCACGGCCCTCGATGGGGTCAAGCACATCGGCGAGGGGCACGACTTCAGCGCCATCATAGAGCACGCCAAGCGGCTGGGCGACCTTCCGGAGAGAAGGGGACCGGACATGTGGACGGGGGCGCACAGCAAGAGCATCCTTTCCCTGGCTCCACAGATAATCGATGCTGTGAAGGCAGGGAAGATAAAGCACTTCTTCCTCGTGGGCGGCTGCGATGGCGCCACACCGGGAAGGAACTACTATACCGAGCTGGCCGAGAAGATCCCGCAGGACGCCATCATCATGACGCTGGCCTGCGGCAAGTACCGCTTCAACGACCAGGAGTACGGTGACATCGAAGGCATACCTCGCTTCCTGGACGTCGGACAGTGCAACGACGCTTACTCGGCCATCGTGGTGGCCGTCGAGCTGGCCAAGGCGTTCAACGTTGAAGTGAACGACCTGCCCCTCAGCATCGTGCTGTCATGGTTCGAGCAGAAGGCGGTGGCCATCGTGCTCACCCTGGCGGCTCTGGGCATCAAGGACGTCCGCCTCGGGCCGTCGCTGCCGGCGTTCATCAGCCCTAACAACTGGAAGACCATACAGGATAAGCTCAACTGGAAGGCCATCGGGGACCCGGAGCAGGACCTCAAGGACATGCTGAAGGCATGAGCGCCGACAACGAGGCTTCAGCCTCCCTTTTCATTCTTTTCTTTACGAGGGCCGTAGTCATTAGATGCTCCCTTGCCCCATTGTTGTCTAACCGCTGTGCAAAACAGACTTATGTCCGGACCGTTTGATGGATGGATGGTAAGATCATGTACGGCTCGGAAGTTCTGGCAGCGCTGGAAAGGATGAACGGGAACGGCCCCTGCGCCGTGATCGTCAGGCATGCCGCCCGCCACCCGATCACGGACCTGCAGCGCAGCCTGGAGGTCGGTCTGACCGACGAGGGGATGTCGGACGCTCAACGTTTCGGCTCCGCCCTCGAAAAGTTCTCCACGGTCAGGCTGTTCCACAGCCCTGCTCTTCGGTGCCGGCAGACCGCAGAGTCGATGATGCGTGGACTGGAGGGCAACGGGACCGCGGTATCTCTCACCGGCCCGGAGCGGAACCTGTGCGCCCCGTACCTCAAGGACGACTCCTGCCTGACAAGGGCCGCTCAGATCGGAAAGGGGTTCATCCGTGAATGGTTCGACGGAGGCCTCGACAGCGAGTGGATCCTAGACACCGCGACGGCGGCGGATATGGTCATGGCGCCCATAGTATCGAAGCTGTCCGAGGACGGAGGAGCGGATCGCCTGGACATCCATGTCTCCCACGACTGGGAGATAAGCCTGCTGCGCGAGGAACTGTTCGGCCTGCGCTACGAGGACGTCGGCTGGCCCCCGTTCATGGACGGCATCCTGTTCCGAACGGACGGTGCCGACGTCGTGGCCTCGTACCGTTCGTCCGAGTCACTGTTCACCATGGTGAACGGAAGGCGGGCCTGAGGCGGCCAGGGCCGGCAATCCATAAGTACGAGGTTTTCTCAACCTGATTCGTGCTCAGGGAGGATGTCCTCAGGGCGGTCGAGGAGCGCCTCGAGCTGATGAGCGGCCTTAGGGCGAAGGCGCACCTCACCGGGGACTTCCGTGACGAGGTCATCGGTGCCGAGCGGCGGTCGGAGCAGGAGGGCGCTCTGGGCGGGCTCATGCCGTTGAGCAACGAAGGATTCTGGCACGTCCTGGAGAGGGAGGAGCAGTACGTTCTGGTGCTCGACCGCAACAGCAGCGTGATAAGGCTGGCGCCCAGCCTGCTGCAGCTCCGGGACGGCCGTGGGAACCTGATAGGGGAATGGCTGCCTCCCCACCGGGCCGAGGCGCTGAAGGGAAAGGAGCACGTCCACTTCCTGTCGGACGACTTTGTGCTGTACCGCAATGTTCTTCCCGACAGCGAGCCGCGCGTGGTCCTGCCGGAGGTGGAGTTCCCTTTCCTCTACGGCACCGAAGGCATCGCCAACGTTACGTCGGCGAGCCCGTCCGTGCTGGCCGATGAAGTGATCCGTCGCCGCCTCGGCAAGGAAGGCCCGGGGTTGTTGAGCCACGTGGTCGGCTTTGACATCAGGGCCGATGTATTAGGGCCCGCCTGCCGCAGGCATCGAAGCTGACGCGTGAGGGCGTCCTGCTGAACGTCCGCCCTCACAGGCCGGCGACCCAGCCTCGTCCGTCATCTCTTCAGGACCTGCCTGACGACCGCTCCGGTCCCGTCTCCTTCTGGCACGGCCGCGTTCCGATATATGGAAAGGCATTCCGGGCAGCCGCGGTAGCCGTCGGAGATAGCGTCGTACAGGCTGAAGTATCCGACCTTGGCGGTCTCGGGAACGAGGTGCGTGGACGGGCAATCGTCGCGATGCACCAGCTTCAGCTGCTTGTCGGCCGTGAACCTGGGCAGCGGTGAAATGGGAGGAGGCACCTCGGTGAAGGTGAGGCCGGCGTGCACTTCAAGGTAGCCTTCCCCGCCATCCAGGCTGTCCAGCTGGATGGAGGGCGCGACCCCCAGCACCGGGATCATGAAGGTCTCGAGCGGAAGGCGCATCTTCACTGCTGGGAACATTTCCGCGGCCTGCTCTATGATCCAGCCGGACACCTTCTCCAGCACGTCGCTCGGGAGCCCCCAGTCCAGATCCACATCGATATCGAGGTCCTCGATCTTGACCGCCAGCGCGCCGTCGTCGATGGACAGCCGCGCTGTGGCCTTCACGATGCGCAGGTCCTGCTCCTCGGACAGGTCGGCCAGGTCCAGAACCTCTCTTTCTTCGCGATCATCGTGTCTCCAGGGCATCAGCGTTGCCTTGATCCGCCCCCATGCCCCTAGCGGTGTGGCGGCCTCCATCCGGGGCCGTAGATGCGCGCTGATGTGGAGCGGGCATCCCGACACCTCGATCCTGTTGCCGCCCAGCAGGCGCAGTCCCGGGCAGCCGTACTGGATGATGGCGTTCGCATCCAGCCATGAGCGGTCCGTCCTGATGCGGTCCTTCCTCAGGCCTCGGGCGAGAATGACGTCCACCGACCCCTTGACCACGTCGATCAATGACCGCGCGTCAGGGACGTCGATCCTCCTCTCCACCTCGGCAACCTGGGGGACATTGTCCCATGCCTCACCGAGCATCTGCTCCAGGAACGGCTCGGTGAGGCGGACCACGACGTCCCGCTGAAATGCGGCCGGCAGCGGAGCGTACGCGTCCTCGGCCGAGGCCGAAGCGCCCAAAGCCAATGCCCCCTCGTGCACGGCCATGGACGTGATGTGCATCTCCCGCTCCTTAGCATTCGGGTACATCGGCGGGATCGTGATGGTAGGCAAGGGCATCTTCCTGACCAGCCCTCCTCTCGGAATCGACAGCGCTCCCCGCAGCGCGCGCTCCATCGCCGACACCGCGATCCGCGGGGCTCTGACCCGACCGCCCATGCCGATCATGTCCAGCTCAATGTCCTGGACCTCGAGGAACGCTTCCCCGTTCTCGATCCAAGCGCGGATGCGGGCGCTGCCCGACACGTCGGCCTCCAACCGGACGCCGAGCAGCATGGCCCATGCCTCCGCGCCGAACGTCGCCATCGCGACGTCATCGCCTAGCAAGACCACCATCGGCGGATCGAGCAGCCTCATCCCCCGGTCCGAACCGTCCAACTGCAGCGCCTTCGCGAGCAGGTCCGTCAGCCCGTTCCCCTGGTTGGCGTAGAACGATGCGGCCAGGGCCCGGTTGAGCACGCCCTCCTTCAATGATATGCTGACGTCCGGCTCCCTCTCCATCGTACCTACCGGGCCATCCGACCCTATGATTTGCATGGATTCCGCCCGTATAAATCGTGTTCGACCCCCCCTAAGGAACGATTATCTATCGGTCGAGACGTGGAAAAACACGGTGTTCCGTCGCTTCGTTCCATTCGTCGGCATCCTCATGTTGGGTATGATGTTCAGGGTCGTCGAGCCCGCCAACGAGGTTCTGGCAGATGGCTTCGCCATCTTCTCCAGCAACCGTTACGGAGCGGGAGGCCGCATCCTTATCGGCCCCGATGCCGCTGGGATCGACGCCTTCACCGAGGTCAGAGCGGTGATGGGGCCCAGGGAGAGGGTGGCATGATCACGGACCGTCAGCGGAGCCTCCACCCCAATGACGCCGAGATCTCCAATTGGTCAGGGAGCATCAGCTTCAGGCCCAGCTATGTGGAGGCGCCGCGGAGCGAGGAGGCGATGTGCGCCATCGTCCGCCAGGCGGCGAGACGAGGCCTTAAGGTCCGCCCGATGGGACGCCGGCACTCGTCCTCGCTGATCATCGCCACCGATGACGTGGCCGTGTCCATGGAGAACATGTGCGGGCTCATCAATCATGACACCGAGGAAAGATGGGCCCTGGTGGGCGCCGGCACGGACCTCGACGACATGGGGCGGGCCCTGAACGAGGTCGGACTGGCAGTCCACAATCTCGGTGACATCAACGTGCAGACGGCGGTCGGGGCGATATCCACCTGCACCCACGGCTCCGGGCGCAGGCTGACGAACCTGGCAACGATGCTCATCGGCGGCCGTATGGTCACCGCCGACGGCGAGGTCCAGGAGATAGGCAGGGACATCCTCCATGCGGCCAGGGGCTCCATGGGCACCCTGGGGCTGTTCACCGCCCTCAAGCTTCGCCTGCTGCCCCGCTACCGGCTGCGGCGAAGGGAATGGTGCACCACCATGGACGAATGCTTCGGGCAGGTGGAGGAGCTGAGCCGCGGCAGCAGGAACCTCGACATGTACTGGTATCCCCGCAGCGATCGCGCGAAGCTTCGCATGCTCGATCCGCCGGGAGAGGGCCCGGAACGCATACGAGGAGCGAAGCTGGTCATGGCGAGGGAGGGGTGGAGCAACGAGGTGCTGTCCCGGAAAAGGACCCTGAGGTTCGACGAGATGGAATATGCCATGCCGATCGAGGCGGGGCCGGAATGCTTCCTGGAGGTAAGGAAGAGGGTCATGGAGCATCACCGCCGGACGGTGGGATGGAGGGTGCTGTACCGCTACGTGGCCTCCGATGACGCATACCTCAGCACCGCCCACGGGCGCGACACCGTGACAATATCGCTGCATCAGAACAACACGCTGCCGTATGATGCATATTTCAACGACATGGAGGAGATATTCCTCCGGTACGGGGGGCGGCCACACTGGGGGAAGAAGCATAGCCTCAGCGCGGAAGAGCTCGAGCCGCTGTATCCGAAGTGGGCAGAGTTCAGGCGCATCAGGAGGAAGCTCGATCCCGAGGGGGTGTTCCTGACCGACTACATGAGCAGGCTGCTCGAGGGGCGGTGATGATCGCGGGCAGCATGACGTGGGCGATCCCCGGCGGAAGGGTGCCAGAGAGGAGCACCGGCCCCGAGCCGGAGAGCACCAGCTACGACATGGTCTGCCTGCTTAATATCGGCGACGAGGACGCCAATGTGTCCATGTGGGCGTATTACGAACACCGGGAGCCGGTCGGTCCATATCTCCTGACGGTGGGAGCCAGACGGGTCCGCCATGTCCGTATCAACGACCTCATCGACCCTGAAGCCGTACCCCTGGAGACGGAGTACGGCCTCGTCATTCGCTCTGACGTGCCGGTAGTAGTGCAGTTCTGGCGGCAGGACACTGAGAGGGGGAAGGCGGTCGCCACCGCCGCGGCCATACCATTGGACTGAGCCATCTCACCGTCGTAAGGACAGCTGCTTCGACCCCGCTACTCTGGCCAATCCCGCTGACCCACGGCAGGTTTCTTCTAGGAGGAGGTCGCAACCTCTTTGGCATGGCGGACCAGTGCGAACTATGGCTGGGGGACATCCTGGAAGCAGATGGCATCATTATAACGAGAGAGAACCGCGATGCGGTGGAGCGCGGCATCCGCGACGTGCTGGGGGAGAACGTCAGCCTGGCAACATGCCGGGATGACTGGCGCATCATACGGAACCGGGTTTCAAAGGATCCTGCGGTCCGCCATGAGCTTGTGTCACGGATCAAGGAGGAGATGGAGAAAGAAAAGGTGGCGGTCGGCCGCGCTTAGGCGGACGACGTGCCCGGAACGGTTTTCACTCGTAGGGAGCCTCGTGGTACTCCTTCTCTTCCATCTTTTCCTTGCATTTCTTCTTCTTCATCATCTTCGGCACCATGTTGGCGGCCATGCTCGACATGCAGCCGACCGCGGCAGAGACGACCATGGATATGGCCGCCACCATCACCACCATGATGAAGAACCGGATCACTCCAAACACGATGTTCGACACCTCCGTTATGACGTGCTGAGGTCATGGTTTAAATCCCTTTCCCGCGATTGCCTGGAGCGCCCGGGCCAGGTGCCGCCACCAAATCTATAAATGCCGCTTGGCCGGTTCATCGGACGTGGCCTGGAACTGCCTACCCAGCTGTATCGGCTCATTGCCGCACACCGACCCTGTCAGGGCGGTCGACCTTGTACTGGAGAAGCTAACCTCCATTCCGATCTGGCCCCAGCTGCCGAACCGCGGATTCCAGGAGAACATGTATGCTCAGTATGCCACCCGGCTTCCCGGGGTCCGCATCGACGGCGTGCGCAAGAAGGTGCAGGTCGACCTTCGCGACTACGATCCCGAGGAGATATACACCGCCATCCTGTCCGAGGACGTCGACGCGTTCAGCATGCAGGAGGACAACTTCGCCGGCTTTCACGAGCTGATGTCGCGCTCGCTTCAGAACGCCGTGGCGGTCAAGGGGCAGGTGACCGGCCCGGTGTCCATGGGGCTGCAGATGACCGACCAGGAGGACAAACCGGTCCTCTACGATGAGGCGTACGGCGAGATCGTGCGTAAGAACCTCAACATGATCGCCCGATGGCAGGAGCGCGAGCTTAGGAAGAAGTGCTCCCGCACCATCATCTTCATCGACGAACCGTACCTCAGCCTGATCGGCACGCCCTTCGCGTCGGTGTCCGGCGAGGACGCGGTCGGTTGGATCAACGAGGTCCTTGCCGGTCTGGAGGGCACGAAGGGGCTGCACTGCTGCGCCAACACCGATTGGCCGCTGGTCATGAGCACCGACATCGACCTCCTGTCGTTCGATGCCTACGACTATGGACACACCATAGCGCTGTACCCGGATGAGGTGGCCGCCTACATGGAGAGAGGCGGGGCCATAGCATGGGGCATCGTACCGAACAATGCCGAAGTGCTTGACCGGGAGAGCGTGTCATCGGTAGCGCAGCGCGCTGAGGAGTGCTTCCGCGGACTGATCGACAAGGGGCTGAGCGAGGAGCTGGTGCTCGAACGGTCGATCCTGACGCCGCAGTGCGGCCTGAGCGGTCTGGACGAGATGACCGCGTCCCGCGTCCTCGACCTCCTGACGAAAGTGTCGGAAGAGATAAGGAGCAGCCGCTCGCTGGACTGAGGCGTATGTCGTACGTGATCGCGGTCGCCGGCAAGGGGGGAGTGGGGAAGAGCACCCTCTCAGCGCTGCTGGTGCGGGCGCTGAGCGAACGGGCCGGCGAGATCGTGCTGGCCGTCGATGCCGATCCCAACGCCAACCTGGGGGACAAGCTGGGCGTCAAGGTGGAGAGGACCATCGGACAGCTGCGCGAGGACCTTCTGAAGCGGGCTGACGAGATCTCGGGCGGAGGCTCCAAGCAGGACGCCGTGATGTACCAGCTGCGCCTGGCAATGATGGAAGGGGAGAAGTTCGACCTGGTGACAATGGGACGGCAGGAGGGCCGTGGCTGCTACTGTTACATCAACAACCTCCTGCGCACCTTCCTGGACGAGGTCATGGACAGCTATCGCTACGTGGTCATCGACAACGAGGCGGGGATGGAGCACCTATCCCGGCGAACATGCCAGCGCATGGACATGCTGGTGGTGGTGTCCGATCCGACCGCCGTCGGCCTTACAACTGCGAGGCGCATTCTGGAGCTGGCCAAGGAGATGGAGGTTCAGTTCGCCCACAGCATGCTGGTCATCAGCAGGACGGGGGACGGCCTCCCCGATACTCTGTTCAAGGCCGTAGAGGAAGCGGGCTTCGAGAGCTGGACCATGCTCCCATACGACGAACGGGTGGAGGAGCTGGCCGTCGCCGGCCGCCCCCTCACAGAGCTGCCGAGAAAAAGCAAGGCCGCCGCCGCGGTGCTTGAGATCGCCGAACAGATGCGTTGATCCGCTAGTAACATTCAGCTCGGAACATATATGTCCCAGCGATGCATCCCCATAGCAGGGTGAGGGTCCATTCGTCTGAAGAAAAAATATCTGGCCATCATTGTCGTGGTGATGATCGTGGGAGTGGCGCTGTTCGCATCGCTCGTCTATGGCTCGGTGCAGCAGAGCCGGATCGCCTACATCGCGGTGCGCACCGACAAGGACGTGTACACCAGCGCCGAAGATGTCACTTTCAAATTGATGCCTCTGACCGAGGGGATACAGTTCACTTTGAGTGGTTGGATGGACCCGAATTATAACGGCGTACATGTGATACGGATACCGGATGATGTGGACCCTGCCGAGGTCGTAACCAACACCTCGTTGCTTGATCGGTTCCGTTCCTGGGACCGTGGGTATGCCAACCTGCCGATCGAAACGTTCAACTCCACCGGCGAGCCGCTGGAGATGTCATGGAACGGTACGATTCGTGTCGCCAATGAATTGGTCAATAACCTCGAGACAGAGCCCTCTAACATATACTATAAATGGGCCAATGCCACCAGCGGCTACTACCTGCTGTATCCTCGGCTGCAGTGGTCCTACGGGCATGTCACTAAGTTCTTGCTCGACGACTCCGCAGTGTTCTACTATGATAGCCTTGACGTCAACATCAGCACAGTTCACGACATCAGCACCGTCGATGGCGACTACTCGTTCTCGATGAGCTTGGACATCTCGCTCGGCGAGGGCATGCCGGAAGGCGAGTACCAGTTGCGCTCTCTGCTTTACCAAATGAAGTGGGACGCCAAATCGGTTAGCACTTATCTGAACGAGACGTTCGTTCTGACCACAGGCGGGAAGCCCGTCCACCTGGAGCTGGGCCCTATGGATGCGGGGCAGCGCTTGCAGGCGACATATGACGCAGTGGTCATAGGGCCGGACGGAAAGCGGTACGCGTTCGGCTTCGAAAAATCCTCAGGCGGGGGGTGGAATAATGACTACCGTTACTGAAGTGCTCGTGGGACGTGATCTCTCCAAAGCTTATGGGAACCGCTTCACCGCTCGGACCGTGCAGGCGCTCGACGGCGTCTCCTTCGAGCTGAGGGAGGGCGAGATCTGCGGCCTGGTGGGGCCGAACGGAGCGGGGAAGAGCACCCTGATCAAGCTCATCATGGGCATCGAGCCGAAGGACGGCGGGGAGGTCAGCATGAACGGACTAGATCCTAGGATGGCGCTCGGTTACGTTCCCGAGCGGCCCACGTTCTTCGAGGACCTCTCGCCGTTCCATAACATGCTCTACATCGCCCGCCTGAACAATATTCCCGAACCAGAGGAGGCGTGTCTCCGCGAGCTGAAGGAGTTCGGCCTGGACGGCTGGAAGGACGAGCCGGTGGTCAACTTCTCCAAGGGGATGAAGCAGCGCTTGGCCATCGCGCGCTCGGTGCTGCACGGCCCCAAGGCGCTCATCATGGATGAACCGTTCTCCGGCCTTGATCCGGGCATGATGCTTGAATTGAGGGGCATCATGAGATCGCTCAAGAACCGAGGGATCGCGATGCTGCTCTCTTCGCACGAGCTCAACGAGATCGACCAGCTGTGCGATTCCATCCTGTTCATCAAATCCGGTCGCATCATCAAGAAGGAGGAGTTCAACGCCATCGTTCCGACGGTCAACTTCCGCATCATGCTTGCCACCGCGGATGGAGCGGTGCCCGCGGCCCTGGCCGGACGGAAGGTGCTGTCACAGTCGCCGGACGGACTGTCATTCCTGGTCGAAACGCCGAAGGAGGAGGTCCCGGACATCGTCGCCGAGGTGGTGGGAGTGGGCGGGCGCATCGTGGCCTGCGGCATCGCTCAGAGGAAGGCCGAGGACCTCTATGCCGAAGTGTTCCTGCCGGAGGCGAGGGCATGAGCGAACTGACGACGCACCTGCGCAAGGACGTCCGCCTGCTCATGACCGACCCCATGTTTGTCATCCTGCTGATCGCGCTTGCAGGCATAGCGTTCATCGTCGCTCTGATGTCCTGCGGTGGTTACGTCAACAGCATGACCTACGGCGGAGACGTTGTCACTCAAGCATCCCTCGAGCTCAAACAGAAAGAGGCCTTGTCCAACTATTGGGGGAGCATCGCCGGCATATTCATGATCATCTTCACCGTCATCGCCGCGCTGGCGATGACCGGAGAGAAGGAGTCGGGCATGCTGCGATACGTGCTCACCTACCGTACCTCCAAGCTGCGGTTCTACGCCAGCAAGCTCCTCGTCCTGATGAGCGTTGTGATCATGGCCATGCTCATCGCCCTGGTCTGCTATCTGGTGGTGTTCTCATTCATGGATGTCCCCATGCTAGACCTCGGCACCCTGGCCGCCTCCATGGTCTTCCCGTTCCTCATCGCGATGGTGTTCGCCGCCATCGGCCTCACGCTGTCCACCCTGTCCGACAAGAAGGCCGGGGCGGTCGTAGCTTCAGTAGCGGTCTTCTTCATACTGTCCCTGCTGAGCCAGATGAGCATTGGTCTTGGGATAGGGGCCGCTTATGAGATAAATCCGGCCGTCACCGCGCAGAACGTCACAGAGTTCATACCGCTGGAGTACAAGCTGCTGATCTACTCGAACCCGCTGGTGCTGGGCTACGGGACCACTTTGATGCTGGATGTCTCCGGGTACGACCACTATACCAATCCTCATCTGTTCGATCCGGGTTGGGGCGCCGCCCTCGGACTGGCAATGGCGCTGGCATGGTTCGGCATCGGCCTGCTCGCCTTCTCAAGGGAACGCATGGACAAGGGCTGGCTCACCAGATTGAGGGAGAAGATGCGGAAGTAGCTCGCTCCAGCGTCCTGGGCGGCGGATTCCGGACGACTCCCTCGGTCCGACCTCCCCGCCGCCTGGAGCATTTTTATTCCAATAATTAAGGGGTAATCATTTTAGAGGGCCGTCTTTTTACCCGGCCGTCTGAGGGATATCTTGGATTTGAACGATATGATCCCCTATCTGAACATCAGCTGGTTGCAGCTGATAATCGCCATCCTCATCTTGGTGGTCGGCTACCTGGCCATCAAGGTCTTGATGATCGTATTGAAGAAAGTGATGACCAGGATGCACCTTCCGGAACTGCTGGTCGGTTTCATATCCCGTGTGCTGAAGATCCTGCTATATCTGGTCCTGATACTGGTCTTCCTCGGAGCGTTGGGATTCGAGACCGGCTCGGCCCTGCTGGCCATGTCCGCCATTGTCGGCCTGGTGCTCGGTTTCGGCCTGCAGGATACCATGAACAACTTCTTTGCCGGCGTGTGGCTGGCATTGATCCGCCCCTTCAAGAAGGATGACTGGATCACCGTCAACGGCTTCTCCGGTAGGATCGATGCCATCGGCATCATGTCCACGGAGATGGTCACCGGTGACAACGTGTTCATCACCCTTCCCAACAAGACCGTGTGGGGCAGCCCGATCACCAACACCAGCCACATGCCCACCCGGAGGGTCGAAGTCTCGATCGGCGCCAGTTACGCCGGGGACCTGGACAAGGCCATCTCCGTGGCCATGGACCTCATGACCCGCCACCCCCTGGTGCTGAAGGACCCCGCGCCTGCGGTAGCGATCACCGGTCTTGACGACACCAAGGTCAAACTGACCCTGAGGGCGTGGGTGAAGAACGCGGACTACGGGACGGTCAACGGGGACCTCAGCAAGGGCGTGGTCGAGGCATTCCAGAGGGAAGGTCTGGGCGTGCCCCGCCCCCGGATGGATGTCATCGTCAAACAGGAAGAGTGACCTCTTCCGCCTTCCCTTTTTTTATTTTTCCACATTGATCGAATATCGTCCCCTGATCCTGGCCCATGCTGCATGAGGAACAAGTCCCAGCCTGCGTCGGGCATGCGTCCATCACGAGCTGTTAGCCGATATTGAGGCCGGTCCCATTCCACATTACTGTCCGTTCGCCATGCCAGCCATCAGCCGCGCCAATGGGACATCATTGGTCGGGATGAGCGTTGTTCGTATGCACTCCCTCAGCTGTTCGATGCCAGTTGGGCTGCCCCATGAGCCCTCATGATGGCGCTCACCGTGGTTCTGACGACCTCTGCGAAGGAGCCCCGCCTATGATGCGAGGGCAGACCTAGACCTGGCCGCTCTTGAGCATCTTGGGTATGCCGGACGATTCCCTCGGTCCGACCACGACCTTCAGGCCGCTGAGCTCCTGCAGCTTTCCGGACATGCGGGACAGCATGCCCGGGATGATCAGAACGCCCTTGCCGCTCTTCTCCTTCGCCGACGTCTCATCGAGCGCCTCGACCACGCTTTCAGCCGACAGCTTGCCGGCCGAGAACGCGGTCAGGACCGACAGCCCTTCGGTGTCGACCACCAGCAGCCACGCCGGGACCTTGGCCTTGTCGATGTCGGCCATCACCGTGAAGTACGTCAGGGAGAAGTTGGTGGTGAACAGCACCGGAGCGTCCGGTCCGGGGTCGTTGACTGGATACAGGCCCGGCTTCACCTGGATCGGCACCTGCGGATCGGTGTAGATGTTCTGCCTCAAGACGAACAGCGGCAGCGCGTGCGCGGGATCGAGGTCGTCGAGCAGCACGATGCCGCCATACTTCATGGTCGAAAGCATGGCCTTGAGCACCGCGCGCTCATCGCCGCAGGCGTTCAGCACGATCGGGTAGCCCAGTCCGCGGAAGGTCTTCTTGACGGCGTTCTTCCGCACGATGGTGTTCTTTTCCACCACGTCCTTCGCCCTTGCAGGCGCAAGATCGAGCATCAGGTCCTCCGCTCCGGCTTTCTTGGCTGTCTCGACCATGTCGGCCAGAGCATTCAGATCGTCAGATCTCAGCACCAGCGGGCACTTCAGCTCCTTCGCGGCGGCGGCCATCTCGCCGACGTTGGAGGCGGTGGCGGCGTACAGCAGCGGTCTCGCCAGATGGGCATCGGCGACCGCCTGGCGGAACGCCTCCGGCCGGTCGGCCATAAGCGCCATGGGAAGGCCCGACCTCGAAACACGGGAGGCCATGGCCGCGAACTTGGCCGGATCGTTCGAGTCGTTCCTGACCGCCAGCATGTCCAGGGCGAGCGTCTGGCCCACCCTGTCGAACACTAGGTCGCGGGCCCTCTGAAGCTTCGCCTCGGCCTCGTCGTCGGTAGCAAGGTCCGAGATGACGATGGCGTAGCGGGTGGGATGGAAGAACTTCTTCTCATGCCGGTACAGCTCGGTCTCGTCGCCCAGCTCGATCTTTTTCGGGCCGTCGCCGATCGTGATGAGCCGAATGGGCGGGGCGGAGGACGCCTCCAGCTTGGCCTTCGCCTCTTCGCTGACGAACGGGCAGTCGGACAGCTTCACCTTCTGGTTCGCAAGCTGCATCGCGAATGCCAGGCAGGTGGGGAAGTTGCACTTGCCGCAGTTCTTCTTGGGCAGGTGCTTGAAGATCTCTATAGCGGTGGCCATCTTACTCACCCCTGAGCTCGGCGATCGCGTCCTGCAGTATCTCCAGGCTGCGCGGGTGACGAACGATCAGAAGGTCGGCGCCCGAGACCAGCGCGGCCAGACCGGTCGTCGCCTCCCACCACGCTCCCCTCTCCGTCGCATCGCCCCAGGCCTCGTTCTCTTCGGTCGCCTCTCTCGTCTCCCATGACGAGGTCAGGTCGCAGCACATCGGCGTCTGCAGCATGCGGTCGCCCATCAACCCGGCGAGGCGGATGCGCTCGTTCACGGAGTACGAGTACTCGAGCCCCATTCCCAGGGCGGCCATGAGCGGGTCCATGACCACGTTGTCCAGCTTGGTCCCGAAATCGGCCAGCAGGATGTTCATCTGCTTTGCCAGGTTAACGTCCAGATTGGAGAACGCTATGAGCCCGTGCCCGTTGGCGGTGGCGGCGGCCGAGATGCTCTTGTAGGCGTTCTCCTCGGCGTTCGCCAGCAGCACCCTCTCGCCGGCGCAGGCGTTGCTCACCGCTTCCATGGCATGAGCGTCCTTCTCCTGGTTGCCGCAGCCGTAAACGATGAGAGGAAGATCGACCGCCTTCAGGACATCGAGGACGGTCTGCACCGCATCCTCGATCGAAGCGTTCTTTCCTTCGGGATCGAGAGAGCGCAGCTTCAGGCATATTATGTCCGCACCCAGCTCCTTCCATCTCAGGGCCCACGCCACCGGATCGTTGACAGCATCGCCGAACAGCGCGATGCTCATTTCCGGGGTGCCATCGATCGAGTCGAGGACCTCCCCGGCCAGGCGTTGTCTCTGACCAAGGCCTTCGTAGGACAGGAATGGCATCCCGTTCTCGCCGCCCAGCATGAGCCGGGACGAGCGGCTGCCACCCTCCGCGGGCGAACTGCCCACGGCTACCGTTCCGATCTTGCCTGACCACTTCTCCTTGGGTACGGGAACATCAACCATCTTCATTCCTCTCAAGACAACAGGGGCGGCATGCGCAGTGCGGGGTGGTCGACCTTGGCCATCCATTCCATCAGCCCTTCGGCGTCGGTGGTGACCGTCTCGTCGGCGATCTTGTCCACGAAGTCCGGCTCGCCCAGCTCTCGAGCCCTTGCTTCCAAGGCCTCGCGCATGTTCTCCTTGAGCTCCTTGGGCATCCAGGAGATGCGAAGGAGCCCGCCGTCAGCAGAGATGAATTTTCTGCTCGTTATATACTTTCTCCCGGCGCCGATGAAACCTGGCGTTTGCCTGCCGCCGCCCACCGAGCCGGCCAGGGATGAGAACTTCATGCCCAGTGGTATCATGCCCGGGTACTCGCGGTTGACCACCACGACGGACTGCATGTCCGGCGCCATCGCGACGATCACCTCGAAGCAGCCGCAGGAGGTCATGGGATCCTCCATCAGCGAGTAGGCGTTGAACCGTTCAATCTTGTGATGCGACGCCTCGTACACGACCTCGTTGACGCCAGCGAACTGCCCTTTGATGAGATCGATGCATTCTCCCTTATCGATGGGCTGGTTCGGCCCCCTGGGAGCGATCTCCTTCGAGGCTCGTGCGTCAAGCCAGTTGATGGCCCCGCACAAGCCCATGCGCTCCGGCGTTATGACGCATATGTGGTCCGGGGCGAAGCTCATACATAAAGAACATGTATACCAGATGTCCACACTCTCGTCCGTCAACCCGGCCAGCCGGGCGTCCCTTCTCCCGTACGCCTCCATCGCCTCGGGCAGCCGCTTTAGGACCTCATCCTCGTCAGTGACGATGGTGACCTGGATGCGAGACACCAGGCCTCCGAACTCCTCCTTGAGCTTGGTGATGAGGATGTTCCCGAAATGTTTGAACCTCAAGCCGGCATTCACCGATGAGCGGCTCAGGCGAACCCAGTTCAGGTTCCTCTGGCCCGTATGCCACGCGCCCTCGGCGTAGTTCACGAACTGATGGATTCGCCGTTCGAGAACGCCCTCGAAGTCCTCCTCCATCTTCTTGCCGTACACGTCGACGATGATCGCAAGCGCGGTGGATGAGCCTTCATCCATCTCGTCCACGTCCCTGCCGATGAGCGATATGCGTCCGTCCTCGACCTCGTCCTCCGGCCGCAGCCGCAGCAGTTCGAAGGAAGGCGTCTTGGCCGCGCCGCCCGCTTCAACGTAGGTGTCCGGCCTCCTGACGGTCTCTCCTTCGAACGCTGGCCCGTAGGCGACCGGTATGTCCACCGGGGCGAGCTTGACGCGTATGTCCCTGAGCTCGATGGCGGTCTGGACCATCTTCTCTGGCGAGACGCTGACCAACGCACCGGGAACTTCGTCCACGTTCTGGTCGGTCAGCAGCGGAGCGCCGTTGAAGATTGCCGCGAGCCCGGCCCCGACCATTATGTCATCGAGCGGCCCGAACTGCAGCACGAACGTCTTCGGGCGCTTGGCTAGGTAGGCACGCAGCGTCTCGCGGTCGCCGCGTTGCACTCCGCCGAAGGAAAGCGCCCCGCGAATGGCGAAGTTGAGCGCATGGACGATCTGCGTTCCCGTTCCGACGGGATAGAGCATCATGCCGAGCCCCATCTTGATGTCGGCGTCCCTAAGCTGATCGATCGTATCGTAGGTGGCGATGATGAGCATGCCCTTGGACTGCAGGTCCCTCACGATGCTTACCAGCTGCGACGGTTCCGGGGCCTTTCCGACCAGCACGGCGACGCCCGGGATGGTGTCGTCCACCAACGCCACTCCGAGCTCGCGCAGCAACTTGTCCGGTATGAAGCCGCTGTATCCGGTCCCTTCGTACGGATGCACGTCCTCTGCGTAGCGAAGCGCTTCTATGACCTCAGCAGCGATCATCGTCGCCTCGCCCGCGGCGAGCGCGTTCTCCACCGTGGGCTCGCCTCGCAGGCGGGACGAGTAATCGTCCAGCAGGGGCCGGATGTCCCCGAGCCGATGGACCTCCCGGCCGTCCCACGCATACACGGCGGGAAGCTCGTAAGCGGTCTCAGGATATTCGACCGCGTGGTCCTCGCCGTGCTTGGCGATCGCGTCGATCAGCGAGCTCTCGGCAAGTTGCAGGGCCGCCTTCGCTCCCCTGATTCCCATCTCGAAGACCTGCTCAGCGCTCGCTCTACCGGAGATCAATGTACCCCTCCATGAAATTCACAGCATCGCGCCGTCCCTCCGGGGGGCAGCGCATCCGCTCTAATGGCACTGACATAGATATATCCAACGTGCCAACCGATGGCAGGCGCCGAAGATGCCGTCGCTCAGAGAACGATCGGCTTGAACGGCCCGACCTCGGAATGTGCCTTGAACGACGACAGCGCGACCTCCACCCTGGCCCGCAGCTCGTCCATGGGGACTGAGCACTGGCTTACATCGGCCACGATGTCCAGGGACATGCTCTCGTAGTAGTTCAGCACCTTGGTGTGGAGCATCAGCAGGTTGACGTTGGAACGCGCCATAGCCTCGGCGACCTGGTTTATCGCCCCCGGCTTGTCCGGCACCGTCATGTGAGCGGAGATCAGCCTGACGTCCGGGTCGAGCATGGTGACGCTCAGCACGTATGAGTTGAGGTCCCCGACCATCATGAACGGCTGGCCGTCCTTGACGTCCCCCAGCTCGGCCATGAACTCCTCCGGGATGGCGAACTCGTTCTTCCTTATCTGCGACGGGGTGCGGTTCCTGCGCTTGATCATCTTGGTCTTGACGCTCTTCGAGCCTGAGGTCGATCCCTTGCTGAACCGGTCGGCGATGTGTGATTCGCTCAGCTTCATGGAGTCGATCTTGTCCAGGGAGGAGGGCGAGTTCCTCTTGGTCGAGCTGAACTCGGCTATGAGGTCGTCCGGCTCTCCGAAGTATGAGAGGTCGACCAGCATCTTCCACACCATGGCCACGCCGGAGATCATGCTGAGAGAGTCGGAGTTCAGGATGTCCACGTTGCGGTCGGCAAGGAACTTCGATGCCTGGGCGCACGCGCCCGGGCGGTCGATCATGTAGATGGTCAGATCGTACAGGAGGCGGTAGTTCTCCGGTCCGAAGGTGGAGAGGACTATCTCATGGGAGGAGGTCCCCTTTCCGTCGTAGCGGAACATGGTGGAGAACACCTGGCTTCCATTCACCAATCCAAGGGGTTCTCCGATCTCCTGGTCGATCCTGATGCTGTTCCCGTTCAACCTTCCGAACTGCCAGAGCCTCATATCAATGACCCCGCTGGCAAATAGGGTGTTCGGTGATAAATGTTATTAGGCCTAAACCAACATTATCCTAGTCGGTCTCTCCTTGCGAACCCAGACCGGCTGGGCCTATCGTCAATGTTCGGGGCGGAGGGCCAAGGGGTCCTGGACAATGGAAGCATGTCCGGCTGGCCAGGAAAGACTATATAGTAGCCGGCTAGCAAGTAGCTCGCTACCTAGTGACCGAAGCATCAATGCCTAGCCAGGAGCATAAAGATGTTTGGTAGAGGTTATGAGTTCAAAGGCAACAGGATCAGTCCCATGCAGTTCTCCATGCTCATCCTGCTGAAGAAGCGCCCCATGTACGGTTACGAGGTCCTCAAGGCGTTGCGGGACGAGTTCGGGGAGTTCTGGACCCCTCAGACGGGGTCGATCTACCCTGCCCTCAGGCGATTATGCGAGCATGGTCTGGTAATATCAGAGGACCGAGAGGGCATAGACTACTACACCCTGTCCCCCGAGGGGGCAGGATGGGTCATCGGCTCCCTTCGCAGAAGCCCCAAGGACCTGAGGTTCATTACCCGGTACCTTGATTTCATCAGTCGGTCAGGGGCCGAGCTGCTTACCATGGACGACAGGCGGTCCACCGAAGCGCCTGACTTCGAGCCATCATCATTCGACCAAATATTCGAAGGCGGCGACCTGGATGAGGGCGCCAGGACCCGCCACCTGCTGAGGGCGAGAGACCACATCTGCTCCCATGTGGCGAAGATAGACGAGGAGCTGAAGCGGCTGCAGGATCGCCATGATGTCCTGTCTGATAGAGAGGTCGGAAAGAAATGAGTGCCATAGTAGCGGTCGAGAACCTCGTGAAGAGGTTCAGTGAGGACGTCCTCGCCGTGGACAACATCTCCTTCACAGTGGATGAGGGCGAGGTCTTCGGGTTCCTTGGACCCAACGGGGCCGGCAAGTCCACCACAATCAACATGCTCACCACCCTGCTCAAGCCGACCAGCGGCAAGGCGATCGTGGCCGGGTTCGACCTGGCCCACCAGCAGGACGAGGTGCGAAAGGTCATCGGGCTGGTCCCCCAGGACCTGACCGTGGACGACGAGCTCTCTGGCAGGGAGAACATGTACCTCCAGGCCGACCTGTATGGTGTGGACAGGGACAGGGCCAAGCGGGATATCGAGGACTTGCTCCACGTGGTCAATCTGGAAGAGGCCGCGGACCGGCGGGTCAAGACCTACTCTGGGGGAATGAGGAAGCGGCTGGAGCTCGCCGAGGGGCTCATCCACCATCCCCGCATCCTGTTCCTCGACGAGCCCACGCTGGGCTTGGACATACAGACCAGGGTGGCCATCTGGGATTACATCAAGGATCTGAAGGCCAAGCACAACATCACCGTGTTCCTCACCACCCACTACCTCGAGGAGGCGGACGGGCTGTGCGACCGGATCGCCATCATCGACCGAGGAAAGATAGTGGCCCTCGACACCCCGACCGCCCTCAAGAGATCGGTGGGCGGCGATGTCATCGATCTGATCGTGGATGGCACCGCCGACTTCTCGGAGGCCATCCGCCAGGCAGACGGCGTCCTGGACGTGAAGCGGGAGGACATGGCCTACCGCATCAAGGCGGTGAAGGGAGAGGGCTCCATCCCTAAGGTGCTGCAGGCAGTGAGCAGCCAGGGCGGAAACGTGACCAGCGTCTCCCTGAGCCGACCAAGCCTGGACCAGGCGTTCCTGGAGTACACCGGGAGGTCGATGAGGGACGCCGAGCAGAGCGGGGGCTTTGACAGGGCGGCGGCCGCTCGCGCATCGAAGAGGAGGCGGTAGGCTGCTCCGCGAGACCTGGGCCTTGACCGCCAGGGAGCTGAAGCACTGGTACCGGGTGAAGATCCAGATATTCATGACCTTGATCCAGCCGATCGTGTGGCTGGGCCTGTTCGGCCAGGCTTTCAACATCGGGGCTTTGCTGCCTCCCCAGACGGTGCCCATGTTCTTCTCCGGAGCGCCGGACTACTTCTCGTTCATGGCCATCGGAATGCTGGCGGTGAACGCGCTGTTCACCTGCATGTTCTCAGGCATGAGCATCGTGTGGGACCGCCGGTTCGGGTTCCTCAACAAGCTCAAGGTGGCACCGATCCCGCGGGGGGTGGTGCCGATCTCCCGCATACTGGCCACGGTCGTACGGTCAACCATTCAGGTGAGCATCGTGCTGGCCATCGCCCTCGCCTTCCAGTATATTCCCGGCCTCACCGGGCTTACCCTGAAGGAAGGCTTTGGCATCGTTGACCTGGCGGGCATGTTCGCCGTGCTGTTCCTACTGTCGACGGCCTTTGCCTCGCTGTTCACCACCATCGCCCTGGCGGTGGAGAACCAGGAGACCCTGTTCGGAGTGATCAACCTGCTCAACCTGCCGCTGATGTTCGCCTCCGCGGCGCTGTTCCCTACCGCCATGATGCCGGACTGGCTCAGGGCGGTGGCGGATTACAATCCCTTGACCTGGGCGGCCGATGCGATGCGGCAGTTCGCCTTCATCGACACCATCCCGATACATAGTCTGGCCTTCGATGTCCTCGGCCTGCTGGCCGTGGCCATCTTGCTCATGGGCGCGAGCGTGGTGGTGTCGAGGAAGCTGCTCTCGAACCGGTAAGGCCTGACCAAACCCCTTGCCCTTTCTTTTTACCATGACGCCATGGCTTTGCAGGTTTGCATCCTTTAGGGCAACGCCATCCATCATGGCGCTCTCGCCGATGACGTTGAAGCAGGTCGCAGTCGTGCCATCTGCAGCGGCATTGGCGACTTTCCCTCAGGACTTCCCCATTCATCCAATCAGGGGGCGATTCGCACGTGGCGCCCTCTTCGGCCCATGGATATCGATCAGGGGCCGGACCATAGCGTCCTCTGCTCGTCCTTCTTGAACGAATACCTGCGGGGATGGGCGTTCGAGAAAATATAGCGGACCGGGACCCGCCGCGTGGTGCCCATGCGGAACGGGCATACCGTGCACTTCTTTCCTATCGTTACCGTACCGCCGGAGATGGTGCGGTTGCGGACCCGCTTCAGCCTCGAGCCGCACACCGGGCACTTGACCACTCTCTTCCTTCGGCCGGTGTCTCGGGTCTCCACGGTCACCCGGACCAGGCCGGAGGTGATGGCGGTCCTCCGCACCCTCTCCTCGGTCACGCCGTATGACGGGTCGATCCGGCGCAGCTCCTCCCTGACGAGCTCGGTCAGCCGGCGCTGCGAACCCACGGTGTTGATGTCCCGGATGGCGGCCGAGACGGCCACGGCTAGGACCTCTGCGGTGGGCACGCGGTATGCCATGCATCCCGCATCACATCAATGATTAATGATGGTTTCCGGGCGAGACACTAATAAACCTGCTAGGCACTTGTTACGCGAGGATCAGGATGAGACGGATAAGGACAGTCATCATGGGAGCCGCGGGACGTGACTTTCACAACTTCAACACCTACTATCGTGGTAATCCAAACTATGAGGTGGTAGCGTTCACGGCCACGCAGATACCGAACATCGAGGGGCGCTGCTACCCGCCGGAGCTGGCCGGCGACGGTTATCCGAACGGGATCCCCATTCTGGCCGAGGAGGAGCTGGAGCGCCTGATACGCGAGAACGAGGTGGACCAGGTGGTGTTCGCATACTCCGACGTCGCCAACGAGGCGGTCATGGACATCGCGTCGAAAGTGTTGGCGTGGGGAGCCGACTTCGTCCTCATGGGCAACCGGCGCATCGTTCTGAAGGCCGCGGTCCCTGTGGTCAGCATCGGCGCCGTCCGGACCGGCGCGGGGAAGAGCCCCACCACGCGGAGGGTATCCACCATCTTGCGGAACATGGGCCTCCGCGTCGTGGCGGTTCGCCACCCGATGCCGTACGGCGATCTGGTAAAGCAAACGGTTCAGCGATATGCCAGCTATGAGGACCTCGAGCTTCACAAGACCACGATCGAGGAGAGGGAGGAGTACGAGCCGCTGATCGACAGAGGCATCATCGTGTATGCAGGCGTCGACTACGAGAAGATCCTGCGCCAGGCGGAGAAGGAGGCCGACGTCATCATATGGGATGGCGGCAACAACGACTTCCCGTTCTACCAGAGCGACATGCACATCGTTCTGGCCGACCCGCACCGCCCCGGCCACGAGCTGTCCTACTACCCAGGAGAGACGAACGTGCGCATGGCCGATATCGTCATCGTCAACAAGGTGCAGACCGCCGACCGCAACAACATCAAGACGGTCCGCGACAACGTCAAACATCTCAATCCATCGGCGTACGTCATCGAGGCGGCCTCGCCCATCACCCTGGCGGAGCCGGATGAGGTGGCGGGCAAGCGCGTATTGGTGGTGGAGGACGGGCCGACCGTGACGCACGGAGGCATGAGCTTCGGCGCAGGGCTCATCGCCGCGGAGAACGCCGGCGCGGTCATCGTCGACCCGAGGCCATTCGCCGTCGGCTCCATCGCCGAGACGTTCGCGAAGTATCCTCACCTCACCAAGGTCCTTCCGGCCATGGGCTACTCGGACGAGCAGCTGGCCTCGCTGCAGGAGACCATCGAGCGGGCCGACTGCGACGTGGTGGTGACCGGCACTCCGATCGACATCCGGCGGCTTGTCAAGGTAAGCAAGCCGATCGTCCGCGCCGGCTACGAGCTGGAGGAGATCGGACGGCCCAACCTGGAGGACATCCTCACCAAGTGGTGGGGGAAGATGCAGGCGAAAGGGCGATGAAGCGCTCCCTCGTGTGCGCTACTGGGAGACGACCACCCGGTCGCCCACAATGTCCGCCCGAAGCAGCGTCCTCACTCTCACGCCCAGCTCGTTCTCGATCCTTGCCTTTCCCGGCCCCCTCTCCAGCACTGCGACCGCGTCGACCAGTTCTACCCCCATCATCTGCAGCGCCTGTATTACCGCGAACAATGTGCCGCCGGTGGAGATGATATCATCCACCAGGACGACCCGGTCACCGGCCTCCAGGCCGTTGATGAACATGTCGCATTTGGAGTAGCCGGTGACCTGGCAGACGCTGACCTCGCCGGGGAGATCGTAGCTGCGCTTCCGTATCACGTTGTAGGGGATGCCGGTGCGGAGGGACAGCGCGACCGCCACCGGGATGCCCATGGCCTCGGGGGCCGCGATAATGTCGCAGTCGAGGTCAGCGACCTCCGCGATGTGAGTGGTGATCTCCTTCAGGACGTCGGGGTCCATGCAGGGGATGCCATCGGTGATCGGGGCGACGAAGTAGCGATATTCGCCCATGGTCACGATCGGGGAGGCCTTGACCGAACGTCTCAGCTTCTCTAGCATCGTATTTCATATCGGTGCCGGAAGCTTATCTAGGCACTGCCGACGAGATGACGGGGCTCACGAAGCGCTGGCGGACGCTGTCGAACAGGCCCCTGTCCCCGAGCTTCAGCTGGGGGACCACCAGCAGGGATTGGAACGACAGGGTCATGAACGGCGCCGGTAACGGGCAGCCCATGTCTCGGACGAAACGGTTCACCTCCGCCTCCCTCTCCGCGACCTCTTCGCACGGTCGTGCGCTCATCAGGCCGGCGATGGGCAGCTCCAGTCCTATGCCCCGTCCTCCGCTGAAGGCATAGAACCCGCCACCCTGGGCGATAAGCTCGTTCACCGCCCTGGCCATGCTGCGAGGGTCGACGCCCACCGCGATGATGTTATGGGAGTCGTGGGCGACCGAGGAGGCGATGGCCCCGTCCGTCAGGCCGAAGCCCCTGATGAATGCCACTGCGGGTCTGGCCGGGACGTATCGGTTGACGACCGCGACCATGAGAACATCCTGCGAGGGGTCGGGAGCGACGATGTCCCGGACCACGGACAGCTCAGCGTGCCCCGCCCGGCTGACGATGTGCTCCGGCACGACCTCGATGACCCGCACCTCCGCCCGTCCGCCCGGAGCTTTCACCGATAGCTCCTTTGCGTCCACTCCGGTGACCGATATCCCGGAGGGGGCGGTCAACGGGCTCCCCGTGAAAAGCGCCTCGCCGTCCTTGGCCACCAGCTCCCCGGCGATCCACGTTTCCAGCACCTGGAATGAGCGGAGGTCTCGGACGACTGTAAGGTCCGCCGCGCCTCCCACCCGCACCCAACCGCCCGGTAAACCGTAATGCTGCGCTGGCCATAGGGTGGCCGACCGTATGGCGTGCAGAGGCTCCATGCCAAGCGCGACAGCCTTGCGGAGGAGAGCGTCGACGTGCCCTTGCATCAGGTCAGCGGCCTGCAGGTCGTCCGAGACCAGGAAGTGCCGGTGCCCGGCGGCGAAGGGGAGCAGCGCCTCAAGGTCGCGGGAAGCGCTGCCTTCCCTGACCATCACGGTCATGCCCTTGCGGTGCTTCTCCTCCGCCTCCTCCAAGCTGAGGCATTCATGGTCGGTCGAGATGCCCGCCCGGATGTAGCGGTCCAGCTGCTCTCCTCTCAGGCCCGGGCAGTGCCCGTCCACAGGTTTCCCGGTCCGTGCGGCCACCTCGATCCTCGCCATGACCTCGGGGTCGCCGCTCAGCACTTCCTGGACGTCCATCACCTCGCCCAGGGCCACGAAGTCCAGCCTTCGGAGCATATCCTCCATCTCTGCCCCCCCAAAGACTGCTCCGGAGGTCTCCATCCTGGTGGAGGGCACGCAGGAAGGGGCGGTAAAGAAATGGCGCAGCGGCGTTCCCTGCCCGTCCAGGACCATGAACCCCACGCCACCCATGCCCATGACGTTGGCGATCTCGTGCGGGTTCGTGACGACCGCGGTGGTGCCATGTGCGACCGCCTTCTCGGCGAAGCGGAACGGGGTCAGGAGCGATGATTCGATGTGGATGTGGGCGTCGATCAAGCCTGGGACGATGTAGCGGTCCGGGGCCGTTTCCAGGCGCTCGATCCTGGTGATCCTGTCCCCCCGTATGGTCAGGGAGGCGGGGTAGATCTCCCCGCTCTGCACGTCCACTAGGAGGCCGTCAACGTAAGCCCCGGCGACGGGGGGAAGGCGTCCGTCCGGCGGGTCATTCACGATTGAGATTTGACCGCGCTCCAGAAGAACATTTGCAATGATGTGGAGCTAATGCCGGAACGGCCATGCGGGCTGATGGTCTCCCGCTGCCAGGATGAGGACCGTCCTCTTCACGGCCGCACGCTCCTCTGGAACCGTTGCATCCAATCGTGTAACAGGATGCCCGGCACCGGTTCAAGTATCCTCGCGAGGTTCGATCTCTATGGTCATCCTCTCGAGCGCCTGGAGGGCGTGGTTCCTGGCGGCAAGCGGAAACCGGGCGAACAGCAGCGTGTCCAGGGGGCCCCACATGGCCACCCATCCGACGATGAACAACCCCTCGCTAAGCACATTGGCGACGACCGGAGGTATGGATGTTATGGACGCGCTTCCCAGCAGGATGGCGAAGCCTACCGAGATGCCGAGGAATATTAGGGCGTAGGGTATCTGGAGGATTCCCCGCCGGCGTATTGCGGCCATCTCGTTGAGGTTGTCCTTGATCCTGGTGGCGGTGAAGCGGTCCAGTGCCTCCTCGATCTCCTTCGAGAGGTTAGGCGTGATCTTGTCCGGGGGCATCAGGAGGATGAGCTTATGCTTTCTTTTCCTGAGCCCCTTCTGCTTATGGAAGTACTCGAGCAGCCTTTCCACTACTGATTGGCCCATGTAGACGTACGGCCGCTTGGAGAAGATGTCCCGGGACGGGGCGATCAGCATGTGGCGGACGTCGTCGATCTCGACGCGATGTATCTCGGTGCCATCCTTATCGATCTCGACCGTCATCCGCCCTGCATATTCTTCATTTAAAATAAGCTCGACTGCCGATGTTCTCCGGCGAGAACGCAGATGCGACGGCACCTCAAGGAACTCTGACGGGCGTTGCCAGATGTCTCAGGCCGAGCGGTTTCAAAGTTCAGAAGTTCCAAAGAATGAAATACCAACCTTCCCATGAACTCGCCAACGCGGGGGTAGTCAAGCCTGGCCAACGGCGCGGGACTTAAGATCCCGTCCTTAGTGGTTCGTGGGTTCAAATCCCTCCCCCCGCACTCTCAAACATAGCCAGTCACCTCGAATCTGGATTCAATTTTGGGGGTTTTTACATCTGGGTAGCTTTTTGGCCCTTGCCAAACTGATTGAGCTTCCCTTATTGCGGTGTCTTGCCTCATGCGGCAGTAGTAGTTCTCTGTGGTCTTGGTCGTGGAGTGTCCGAGCAGACGAGAAACGGCCTCGGTGCTAACGCCTTCATCGATGGCCTTCTGACCGTAGGTCCTCCGGCACATCCTCAGGTCGAACTTTATTCCTGATTCCGTCTCCACGAGCCGCTTTAGCTTCTCCAGGCTGTTAGTGGAGAGGTATCCGTCACCATCGCCCCTTAAGGCTGGGAATAGGGCTAGGTTTCCAGGACTCATCTTCGCTACCATCTTGTTCCTTGCTCGAAGATATTTGGCGAGTATGACTCTCGCTTCTGGTCTGATCGCGATCTCTCGCGCTTGCCCGTAGCTCCCCTCACCCTTGACATGCTCCGCCCGAATCTTCATCTCGTCCAGGTAAACGTCGGTAATCTGGCAGAGCCGAAGCTCCTTACATCGCATTCCGGTGCTAATCGCAAGGACCACCAGGGCGTAGGCTTTGAGCCTCTTCCAGTCCATGCTGTCGATGGACCTCGCTTCCTGTAGGATCGCATGGTAGTCCTTATCTTCCATTATGGGGAGCCTTGGGCTTCGGCTCTTGGGGACTGCAAAAGGATACTTGGCCTTGAACCTCTGGACTGCTGGATTGCCTACATAGTCCAAGAGGTTCTTGAGTGCTGTCAGGTTGTGGCTGATGCCCTTCTCTTTAAGCCCTCTTGACTTAAGCAGATTGATGTAGGTCAGGACATCCTCTGAGCTCATCTTCTCCGGATTGGCTGATGAAACCTTCCCGTGTTCGACAAGCATCTTCAGGTCCTTCTCCATGCGCCTGTATCTCCTTTGCAGCTCCTTGGTCGTAGCCTCGGCGTAGGTCTGTCCTCTAACCGAGAGATACCTCTTAACCCAGGTCAGGAAGGGATATCGGCCCATGCTTCGACCCCTCCTTTTCCTGCCAACCTTGCTTTTGACCACAGAGGGCTTACCGCCGCTAGGCTTTTGCCTAGCATTTGAACCCTCAGAGCTGGAAGGCAGTTCGCACGCTAATAGGTTTGTGACTTCTGGTGAACTGTGATTGTGTGTTTCCTGATAGACCACTTCATGATCCTGCTCCTACCCGATGGCATCCAGACCATCATCGAGTTAGCCGGGCGCACGGCCATGCCCCAAATCTTCAACAATCGCTTGGGTAGGAGCTGGACCGTCTATCCAAGCATCATCAATGTGGTGTATTCAGGTCTATCAAATTTCTTCAATCTACAACAATCAATCAATTTTCAATGTGGTATTTTTCAGCGTGTGGTTGTGTGTGTTTGCATTGGTAAGGCGTTTGAGCAAGGGAAGATAGCATATGATAATTATAAAGGTTATTGCTTTACTTGGAAAAAGTCGAAATGGTTCAATGACGTTTTCCGTCCCTCAGGTCATGGCTTCCCTTTGGATGGCCGCCCCGCAGAACATGCAATAATCTGCTCCTACGGGTAATGGCTTACCACACTTCGAACAGTAGCCGTTGACTTTAATTTTCATAGGATCAGCAGTCGGCCGTTCAGTAACGGAACCTGTAGTTTTGGTGGGCGGAACAGGAATCTTATGAGCTGAAGGAGGGGGTGCATATTGCGGGATTGTATATCCACACCGCGGACAGGCAGTATATCCAGCAAGAACTCTCCAAGAGCACCTTGGACATATCCACTCGTTGCGTCTATAGCCGTCCTCCTTTTTCTTCGAGGTCTTTCTTACATAGTGTATGATGGCACCTAGAATTATGACGAGTAAAAAGAGCCCAATGATCGCAAGGAGAACCAACATGGGACCTGGTGATGTGCTGAAGGTCACTGACACGGTCGCTGATTGACCATTCGGCTGTGCTGTCGCAGCCATCGAGTTATCTATGATTAGATAGTAAGGCTCCGCTCCCATATTGCTTGAATATGAAGCATCTCTAGTGTTCAACCTTGAAACTTCTGGATAGTATCTTATGTTGAGTGACCACAGGCTCTTGAATTGTCCGTAGCCTGTTTCATCAGTGAGGATTACATCAACATTTGGACCACTTATCACCTTCACATGGTAAGACATGGTCGCTTGAACAAATGGCTCAAATCCAATGACGTAATACTGTCCTGGTTCGATCGTAATAGTCTTTGTCGGAGCTGCAGATACTGTGCCAACTGAGGTAAAAAGGACACTCAGAGCTAGTAATGCGGCCAAGAGTTTTCTCAACACATTCTCCTTATGGTCGAAACATTAAGAGACTTTAATATTATCGTGATTTTGTTAAATGATTAATTACAAATATCCTCAAATTAATTTAATGCATCAATTGAGTTGGTAGTGCTATGGGCTGGTTGTTCGATGATGATAAGCCAAAGAGAAGAAAAATTGACAAGAATACTAGGGATGCAGTCTGGTTCAAGTATATGGGAAACCAGGCAGAAGGAAAATGCTATTGTTGTGAAATCAGGACCATTCACATAACTGATTTTCAGGTTGGTCATAATAAGGCAGTAGCCAAGGGTGGCAATGACAACATATCCAACTTGAGGCCTATATGCGGGCCTTGTAATCGTGGCATGGGCACATCTTCGATTGAAAGCTACAAGAAGAAGTATTTCGGCAAGGCTGAAACTACGGCAATTAATGAGAAGGCTGAGAGCGCCTCTGACAAAGCTGAAGCTCCAATCAATAAGAAGGATTTGCTGAGCAGCCTCACAAAGGCCAAACTAAAAAAGATCGTAAAGGAGCTAGACCTAGATTATAATGAATTCTTCGATGGAGATCAGAAAGAAGATTACTTAAAATTCCTCATGAGCTCTCGAAAGGCCTCAGTAAAGAACATTCAGAAGATTCTGAATTAATCTATCAATCACCGATCGTAATTCGCCTTTCGATTATCCGCTGAATTCTAAGTTTTAATTTGGATTATATCTATCAAGTCGGGCTCATGTATCATCTTGAAACTACTGCTTAGAACTCCCGGTTAGTAAATGCATTTTTAATGGGTCATCTGGGTTTCCTGTAAACTCAATAACCGAATGGCCCATAATATGTTCGTGAGTCTCGCCAAAGAAGTATGGACTGACAATCTCCACCTTCTCGCCACATGATGAGCATATGAATGTCGTAGCTCCGAACCGATCTATGTCGGTCTGATGTTCCTGTCCCTCGCATTTCGGGCATCTATAATTCTTGTGGCTGTTGAGGACCATTCGAGTTAGAAGCACTTCCCTCTCTTCTGAAGTTATGTTTTCCTCCTCATCTACCGTGAACTCAGGTAAACTTCTCCAGCTCGGTGTTGTCGTCGGATTTGACGCCGCCTCCTTCTTTGCTACCTTGGCCATTCTTCTGGAGCTCATTTTTATCGGGGTGGATGAATCTCACCATTATTATGGTTGACTATCTGGAATCCAATACTCATCTAATGAGTGTGCGACTTGTGGATGCAGTGGTGTTATCCCATCTTTGATGAAATCCTTATCAAATTTCCAATCCTTGGTGAATACAATCGCATCAGCTCCTGGCAACCGGCTTTGATATGTCCTGATTTGTCGGACAGTTTCTCCATAATCAGTAATTTTTGGTTTTACCTCGACAATGGTTTGCCGTCTGATGATGTAACAAAATAGTTCCTCGTTGTAAGTATGGCCACAATAGGAGCACCTAATAGAAGGTTCAGGGTCATCAGGTATTGGGAGTGGCTGTTTGCATTCTGACGCACCCACCTTATCGAAATACTCATTTTGACTTATCTGAACATTAAACCAGTGCCAGTTTCTAGCTGGCCGAAAGAGATCATTTCCATATCTTTTGAGATTGTGTCTTTCATGAATCTTGTACTTTAGTACAATGTCTGAATATTTGTTTCCTAATCCTGGAAGCTTATTCTCTACCTGGGGCCAATCTCCCTCGATGAATACTTGAGTTACTTCTGGTTCTGCCTGCTTAATTGCTATCGTAAGATATTCTTTCCAATATGTACGAAAATGTAGCTGTAGCTCGTCATGCTCGGTTATTCCGCCTTTCTTTATTAATGGCAGCTTCTGTTGGACGATTTACCCCACCGATGCCTTTAACGCATTATGAGAAGTAATAGTTACTCCGGCCCTCGCTCGCTGCGCTGCAAGCGCTCGCTCCAGGCCGCTGTCCATCTCGATGCAGTCCAGGAACCAATCGCTCTCTATCGGTTCATACTCATCCGGTGCTGGCCTGAACTCCGGGTTGTTCAGGCGCTCCTTGAACGCCTTGCTTACGAAGAAGTCCCTGGACCGGAGTATCTTGTTCCAGACATGTGTGTAGACTGGCGTCCTAAGCTCCTTGGGCACGTCCTCAATCGACCTGACCTCTTGGAGCTCAGGGTACTTGGTCAGGTCCATGTGCTTGGTGAGATACTTGGAGAGATAGTTCACAGGCGTCCTGTAACCTCGATACTTGCCGCTCGATGCCATGACCACGGCCTCAACATCGACGAAGCCCCACTTCCACGCCCCCTTGATTCTTTTGAGTGTGTCCTTTGACTCTAGCCTCCACGAGGTCTTTTTCCGCCCTGCGTACCTTCTTGCTCTGATGGGCCTGTCGAGAAGAACCAGTAGATGAGGGGCGGGGTAGCCGCTGGATTGAGCCTCCTTAACACATATGGAGGCCTTAGAGCCGAGAATCTTGGTAAGGTTGGCTCTGAATTTGTTCAGCTCGCCTCCGTGAGATGAGATCCTGAACCAGGCATCATCCATCGAAATCTTGTGGTCGAATGTTGTCGTAATAAGGAGCATGTGGCAGTTCTTGACAATGGAGCGATGGCCTGCTATGTCGAAGTCGAACCGTAGCTTATCCATGCCCTCGTTAATGCCATTCACTTTTTGCCATTTCCTCCTAGCATACTGTTTGTTGCCCCTCTTGGGGCCAATTGTTTGGAAGGATTCGCCCGTTACCTTGTTCTCGAAGGTAAGAAGGTAGTCTGTCGATAGCCAATTGAAGAACCCGGCCACTGCTCTATCCATGTTGACATTGAACCGTCCTGAGTTGAACGCCCGCCTGAAAGCGGGGTTGTCATACACCCACTTAGCTGACTCGGGCGAGCCACGGTGGGGTAAGGTCCCGAGGCGCGAGTTTCGAGAGGATAAACTCTGAGAAGGGGTTTGGAAAGGATTTCCTGCCTTACCCGGGGCGGGAGCGAGGCGCATCTAAGTGCACCCCCGGACGCTTGCAGCCTGTTCGATCCTGATGCCCTGCGACGTGCCTTGGAGGGCCGCGGGGCTATGTGATAGGAAAGAAAAAGTTGGAAAGGGTTTATGCAATAATCCCTTGATTGAATTCAGAATATGATAGTCTGGCTCGCAATAGGTGCCGGGGCCTCCCCCCGCACCAACTCATTCGTCAGGTCGGTTGGTATGGATCTTGCATTGCTCAATCACGTCTTAGGAACTTAATTCCAAGTGATGAAGAGCGTCCCGCAATGCCAAGTGGATCATAATTGTGTTGTAGAAAATGTGGCAAGCTCGGACCTAAGATCAATCCCTGGTGTTTCACAGGATCATCCTTATTCCTCCAGCATACGTCCGTGTAGCAAGCAGGCGAGCCCGGCGGCCAAGTCTAGATACCTTTTCCTACCAGGTTCGAATTATAGTCATCAGCGAGAGCATCCCCGTCATCAGGTGATAGTTGAATGAGAACTCCATCGGCCGATTTCAATGAAGACATCCTCCAGACAATAGGCAACACCCCGCTGGTCAGGATCAACAAGCTAAATCCCAACAAGGACGTGACGATGTTCGCCAAGGTGGAGGGCTTCAATCCCACCGGCAGCATCAAGGACCGGATCGCCCTGAGCATGGTCCAGCAGGCCGAGGCCGAAGGCGCGCTGACCAAGGGGAAGACCATCATCGAGCCGACATCGGGAAACACCGGCGTGGCGTTGGCGATGATCGGTGCCATAAAAGGCTATGAAGTGGAGATCGTCATGAGCGATGCCGTCTCGGTCGAGAGGCGGCAGATGATCAAGGCGTTCGGCGGTACTGTCACGTTGAGCGACGGCAAGTACGGAACGGACGGCGCCATTCGGAAGGCGAGAGAGCTGGTCAAGGCGAATCCCGGGAAGTACTTCATGCCCGACCAGTTCTCCAACGAATACAACAAGATGGCACATTACCGGACGACCGGGGACGAGATATGGAGACAGACCGGAGGCAACGTCGACTACCTCGTATCGGCGCTGGGCACCTCCGGTACCATAATGGGCATAGGCAAGGCGCTGAGGGAGCACAACCCGGACGTGAAGATAGTGAGCGCCCATCCGGTCAAGGGTCACTACATCCAGGGGCTGAAGAACATGGAGGAAGCCATCGTCCCGTCGATCTATGATCCCTCCCAGATCGACATCACCATAATGGTGGAGACCGAAGCGGCTTACGAGATGACCCGTCAGATCGTCAAGCAGGAAGGGATCTTCGTGGGAATGAGCAGCGGCGCGGCCATGTACGCCGCCGTTGAGATGGCCAAGCGCATCGAGTCCGGCGTCATTGTGACCATTCTTCCCGACCGCGGCGAGAAATATCTCAGTACGAGTCTATTCCCGCAGTGAGGGGGTGCAGCCGGACAGGGTCCGCCTCAGGCCCACCTGTTCTGCGTTCCTTGTGTTCAGGGGCATGGCCGCCGTCGTGCCCCGTCAGGGGTAGAGCGTCGGGTGGTAGGGCTGGTCGTAGACCATTCGTACGCACCAGTCGTAGGCGAAGGTGAGCGTGTTCATCGACGGTCCGTACTCGCCGACGGTCCCGGAGTAGATGTATACGCTCCCCCCTCCGCCATGGGCGCCGTTCCACAGGCCGATCGACAGGACCTTATCGCGGTCTTCTTCGGCCAGGCCGAAGCCCGCATTCCCGTACGACACCTCGGCGACCTCGTGCATGAAGCTGTAGGCGTTCTGCCACAGCGTGATGATGACGCTGCCGTTCAGCAGCGCCTCGGAGCATGCACCCACGAGTGCCTGACGGTTCTGAGTGGTGATCGAGTAGCCGTCGATGATGATCGGCACGTCCACCGGCGCATTAGCTATGTGTGAAGCATTTGTCGTGAGGTCATAGTTGAACGTGCAATATGAGATGTGCTCCTGAATCTCTTCAGTGTACGAGGAATCGGAGTAGATGATCGCCGGGAGATTGTAGAAGGTTGGTCGGGTAGTGTAGCGGTTCAGATCGGCATCTGGCTGACTCAATACGCCGCTAAGAACTATGGTCGCGATAATGCCTATGCACGCCAGGGCGGCAACGGCCGGGAGGATGTTGACCTTTCCAAGCTTCACTTTTTCACCGGCAATAGATATGCAACGCGACTAATACTCCTTTCCAATCGATGATCCGTTGCACATGCGCTTGCATCGGACCGGCCGGACCACATCTACCGAATGAATATGTGCGACCGATCATCGAGCGACGCCCCCTCGCGCGTGACCGTGCATTAGGTCAATGTGACCGTCGTCGTTCGATCGGGAAGGATGGCCGTTACGAGGGCTGCGAGGGTTTCTTCCGTCCGTCCATTGGAGCAGGATGCGCAATGTGTGTTCACTTTCAAGCGCGCCGTCTCGGTATCATCCGGTTCATGGTCCTTAGCCTCTGTTGGCCTATAGTATTTCATCCTCTCTTGTCGGCGCCCTCACGCCCTCTGCGTCAACCGTTCTGCGAATTAATATTTCATCAATATTCATATATTAATCTCATTTACCACTTTCCTTCCCCTTCAAAGGGTCGGCCATAAGCATGTCACCGCGTACCGCCAGATTGCCAACGCTTCTTCTCATCTGTATGGTCGTTATCGGCATCGCCAACCTGACCATCGATATCGTGTCGGCCAATGAAAGCAGCGACTACTCTTACATCCTCATCAATGGGGAGTCCGAAGCGGAGATCGTCGGCTACACCGGGCCGGGCGGCGACGTGGTCATTCCAGATGCCCTCGGCGGGGTTCCGGTCACTAGAATAAGCGAATATGCGTTCTATACTTGCAACTCCATGACCTCGGTGGTCATCCCTGACACCATAACTTACGTGGGCGAGGGTGCGTTCGGTTTCTGCTATTCTTTGACCTCCGCCAGCATAGGCGATGGCGTCACTGAACTGTACCATACATTTGTATGCTGCCCCAAACTAGCCTCTATCTCGCTAGGGAATAATGTAACAGAGATCGGGGAGCTTGCTTTCGGTTACTGTTTCTCTCTTTCCAACATCACCATCCCCGCTAGCGTGAATAACGTAGGCAGCAAGGCGTTCAGTCACTGTGCAGGTCTGGCCAACATGACATTCGAGGGCAACGCCCCATCCATGTCGGAGGACTGGGATTACATGCTCTATTCGTTCCCGCAATCGGCCAATCTGGCCATCTATCACTATTATGGTAGCAGTGGCTTCTCCGTCCCTACCTGGAACGGCTTACCGTGCGTGCGTCTGCCTGTCACGCCGGCAGCCCCCACCGGGCTGTACGCCACGCCTGCCGACGGACACGTGGAACTGCGTTGGAGAGCCCCTAGCAATGGCGGGGCGGCCATAGACTATTACACGATCTACGAGAACAATACAGCGATCGCCACGACAACCAATACTTCGGTCAACATCACCGATCTGAAAAACGGGCAGGAATATTCGTTCACGGTGACCGCGCATAACGTTGCTGGCAGCGGACCGAACTCGACACCTGCCACCGCCACTCCCAGCCGCCTACTCACCGTGACGCCGCCCTTGCTACCCATCCCGTCCGTGCCCAACGATGCGGTGGCCGGTACCGGCCTCATGGCCGGGGTGGCCATCAGCGTGGTGTTCATCACAACTCTAGGCACCGCAGCGCTGGTGTGCTGGCACGATAGAATGTGGTAGTAATGGGGCTGCAATGTTCTCATTCAATACGCCGCTCAGCGGCTGTGGCGGCGGGGCTGCGCACGCCTCCGATATGTGTTGGGCCCGCACCTCAAGCAATCATTAAGCCGATGCAGTGACTTGCCTTGTACATGGCCGTAACGCAGCAACAGATGGGGATAGAGCTGAACAAGGAGCTGGTCCGCCAGGCCTACGACGCATTGAACCAGGGCGATATGGACAGGTTCGGAGAGTTCCTATCGGATGACTTCCGAGAGGTCGCCCATTTCGGGATGGGAAGGAACAAGGAAGATTATCTGGCCAACTTCGTTAATCTCAGAACGATGATGCCCGATGTGCGGTTCGACATCCAGGAAGTGATCGCCGAGGGTGACAGGATAGTTGTGGTGGAGAACTACTCTGGGACCATGACCGGGGAGCTTAAGGGGCTGGAACCGAACGGTAGGAAGATGAGCGTCACCGCTGTGGACATCTATCGGGCAAAAGATGGAAAGCTGACCGAGGTCCTCAGCGTCCTGGATACGGCCAGCGTCATGGAACAGCTTGGTCTTATGGACTGAATCGTCGCCCGTATGGCCGACGCCTCAAGGGGACCAGGATTGCAGTTAGCTAGGCGAGAATGGCGTCCGCGAACTTCTCCGCCTCTTCCTGCCACCCATCCAGAAGACGTCCCTTCATCTGGTCTCCTGACACCAGGAACATGTGCTCGGCGACCTTGGTCAGCCCCTTTCCCGCCAGGATCTCGTCCATGATGGGCATGGTCCTCCGCAGGCGGGCCATCTCCTCGTCGGTCGGCACCCTGCCGGTCTTTTTGTCCGGCACCGCGGCACCGTGCGTCGCGAACACCGCATACCTGGAGCCTGGGGGCAAGGCGGCCTTCTTGAGGAAACGCTTCATGCTCCCGATGGGTCCGCCGAACCGGGTGGGAGAGCCGAATATGTACAGGTCCGCCGGCGGAACATCCCTGGCTCTCACCTCATCGATGTGATGTACGTTCACCTGTTGCCCCTTTGCTTCCATTATGCGCCGCAGCTCCTCGGCCACCATAGCCCCGTTTCCGAACTTCGAAGCATGATAGATTTCGATCAAGACGAGCTCTCCCCCGCATGCTAATGATGTATTCCCTTGTTTTGGAATTAATACATATCGATATAGGCCATCCCCAGGCTCCCACCGGCCGCCGAGGGTTTTGTCTATCGATCATTGGCTGGCGACGCATTCTCGCAAACCAACAACTACATGTCGTTGGCAATGACAAAGTCCATTCGGACGAGAGGCAAGATGAGGGATGTGAACAGAAGCCTTGGGAGAAGAGTTCGTGAGTTCTACCGCAGGCACTTGCCGATCGGCGACCGTATCGGGGAGATATTCTATGCGACCTGGATGGTCGTCGTCTCGCTCGGCATAATCAATTCGGCAGCGGACCAGGCGGAGCTTGTGCCGCTGGCGATCGCGGTGGCCTTCGGCGTGAACATCACGTGGGGCCTCATCGACGGCATCTCGGTGATGCTCTCCAACGTCATCGATCGGGCCCGCATGGAGGGGATATTATTCAACCTCCGGACGAGGAATGATGCGATGGCGAGACGGGAGGCAAGGGATGTTCTGGACGAGACTGTGTTGTCCGCTCTGGACGATGCCGAAAAGGAGCGAACGATCGACCGGCTGGCCGAGGGGGAGCCAGGCGGCGACCCGTCCAAGAAGTCATACTATCCTGCAAGGGAAGATTGGCACTATGCCATCGGTATACTCGCCATTGACATCTTGTTCGTCATTCCTATCGTAGTCCCGCTGTTGGTGATCCACAACGTTCCGGACGCGATCCTGGCGTCGCGCGTGGTCGCCACATTGATCTTCGCAGCCCTGGGCGCCGCGTATGCGAGGAGGCTGAACCGAAATAGGCTGTTGGCCGCATTGTTCCTAGGGACCCTGGGGTTCAGCGTGTTCTCGTTGGCATATGTGCTGGGCTGGTGAATGCCATGAGTCGAGCTAGAGGATCGAACCTCGCCGCACGCCGCTGCCACACTTCAGGCCGCCCATCTCACGGCGGTTGGCACAGCAAGGCGGCGGTCACTTCTTCATCTTCCCTATGATCTCCTTGTTCTCTTCGACCGCGCTGTCGTAGATCCCATGCTCTTCCGGAATGACCCGGGCAAGGAGGTCCCAGAACTGATCGGCGTGCTTCTGCTCCTCTTCCACGATGTGCATGACGACCTCCTTGATCTTGGCGTCTTCGGTGCTCTCAGCGATCTGCTCGTAGATCTGTATGGCCTCGTACTCATCGGCTATGGCGAGCCTTAGCGCTCTGGCCAGTTCGGTCTTGGAGAACTTGTGGTTCAGGCTCTTGACGGAATGTGCGCTTGACATTTCGGGCATCGTATCACTGAAGATAAGATGCCAGAGCGGTACTGATAACCATATCTCGACCTTACGGCGGCTCTGCTGTCAAAATCCAAGTACTGGACGCCGCCCGCTCAGTTGGACGCTCCCTGCGGAGCATGAGCGCTTAGGGGCAGCATTCCTGTCCATGATGGTCGAACCACCTTTCGGTTGCCTAATTCCAATAGGTCAAGGGTCTCAGACCAGGGCGATGAGGGGCGCATGCCTAGCAAATAGAACGCTGTGGGCTCGGATGCCATCCGACGGCCAGATTATCATGGTCTAGAGCATAGATCATTTCGCGTAATTTTATTTATATTCCTATTTCGTTCCATACCCACGAGGTAATGGCTTATGGCCGACTTAGTTGCTGTATTAGAAAACATGCTGGAGACCATGATCAATGCGATCCCGGCAATACTCGCTGCGATCATCGTGCTCGTGATCGGGTATGTGGTCGGGACTCTCGTTGGGAAAGCGGTAAATTACCTGGTGGAGAGACTTGGCCTTGAGAAGGCATTCGATCAGACCAATGTCGGAAGATCGTTCAGATCATCCGGACTTGACCTGTCAAATCTGATCGGCACTGTCGTCAAGGCGTTCATAATAATCCTTGCTGTCATCCTGGCGATCGAGATACTGAACGTTGGCGGTACCCTGGGCACCTATCTGATCGCCATAGCGGACTACCTGCCCAGGCTGCTCGCGGGCATACTGATCATCATCCTCGGCGCGGTGTTCGCTGACTTCCTGTCATCGTTCATCGGCAAGATGATAAGGCCTATGTTCCCGGAGAACAAGGGTGAGATCGCTGACATGCTGAAGAACCTGCTGTTCATCGGCCTGATCGCGTTCATCCTGCTGCTGGCCCTGGACACCATGCTCCTCGGCGGAAGCACGATCTACCCGCTCATACTCGGCTTCGTGATCATCGGCGTCGGCATATCCCTGACCGATGCCCTGATAAAGTCCATTACCGACGACCACGCCGAGTTCAGAGGGATCGCAGGCTACGCAAAGTTCGTGCTGTACTCGATCTTCCTGATCATCGGCACCGGTGCGATCTTCGCTACCTTCCCTGGCGTCACCACCATCATCGGTAACGTCTCTTGGGCCTTCGCCATCGCTCTGGCCATCCTGCTGATCCCGGTCGCGTATGGTCTGACCAAGAAGATTTCGAACGAAATGAAGTAGGCCTAGCCAGCCTCTTCCCCTTTTCTTTTTTATTTCATTATCTGTCTGAGCTTAGGCGCTCTTCGATAAGATCCCATATGGGCCCTGTAGTCATTGGCATCCTCTTCCTGCGGCAGCGCTTCCTCTGCGGCGCCTAGGGAGGAGCGGGACAGGATGCAGGAGTGGAACATGGCCATCGCCGTGCCGCTGAGCGGAAGCCAACAGACGCCCGCGGTTGACACCGACGCCACAGGCTCGCGGCCTTCTGGCCGATGACAGCGATGACTGAGCGCATAGGTAGTGACGTCAGTTACTGAAAATTCTGGAGGGCGGATATGCAGACGTCTTCGCTTGACAAACCTGAATCTTTCCTTTTTTGGTAGGCATTGTCGAGAGCGAACGCCTACCGTGATATGATAAGAATGAAAAAGTGGCTGACAGCGCCTCGTGGTTCCCGCGGGCTCGCGCACCGCAGTACAGCACGAAACGCGGGCGGGCTTAACTTCCGGGTTCGAATGGGACCGGGTGTATCCCCGCCGCTGTGGCCGTCACACCAAAAGATGGGATGTTAATCAGGTATTTAAGCATTATTGAAGCATTCCATCCGACCTCGCCCTGTGAATACCATCCTCATCCTAGCAGGGACACGAAACAGTACGGTCGGTTCGGGGACACCTTCCGGGTGGGGTCGATGACCACAGAACGTCAGGTCGACGCCATCAGGCCGTAGGGAGAAGCACCACGAACCTCGCTCCCTCGGTATGATCGCCGGGGATGCGGTCCTCCACCCAAACCTCCCCGCCGTAGTTCTCCACCAGCCGTTTCACGAGATAAAGACCGAGACCGCGGCTGACCGGTTTCGCCAGTCCCATGAGGGAGCGGTCGAAGATGATCCCTTTCCGCTCGTCCGGGATGCCCGGGCCGTCGTCGGCGATGTCCACCCTGACCATGTCGGCTCCGTCATGATGCTGGTCGCTTACCGTGACATTGATCTCGACCGGTCCTGAGGAATGTTTTATGGCATTGCTGATCAGGTTGGAGAACGCTCCGCGCAACAGGCTGGAGGCGAAGACCATGCATCCGCCCTGCGCGGTGAGCGTGATGGAGGTCTGCCGGTCCGATGAATGCTGGTATGCGTCCGTGATCTCCTTGAGCATGCTGCATACATCGATCGGTTCCGCCCTGTCACGACCTTCCTCGATGTTCTGTAGGTCCCTTATGTTGGCGATGAGCTCGGAACTGTAGGCCATGGCCTGGAGGGAGCGTGAGATGTAACCGCGCCCCTTATCGTCCATTTCGAGGTTCGTCTCCGCCAGCTGTAGGTAGCCGATCGCCGCGGCATTGTAGTTGCTGATGTCATGCGTCAGGATGTCGACGAACAATTCGTTACTGTGCTGCGTTTCCTCCAATCCCTCCTTCAGCCTTCTGCTCTCGGTGATGTCGGTGAAAAAGCCTAGCAGGGCGGGCCCGTCGGGCATCACGGCATAGGCGATGGCCGCCCGGAATGGGAACCTGGAGCCGTCCCTGCGGACACCCATCAGTTCGATCTCGGCTTCGGCCTTCCGCTTTCCGTCGTGCTTCCGTACATGCTCGATCGCCCGGTCCCGGTCCTCGGGGGCGATCTGCTCTACGAACCGATGGTTTCGGATCTCATCAAAGTCATCGTACCCAAACATCCTCAGGTAGGGGGGGTTGGCATAGATGCTGTACCCGTCGCGAGATACTGAGATGGCGACCGGTGCGCTCTGTATCAACGACTCCATCCACGCTCTCCTGGCCCGCTCCGCATCTTCCATCTCCTTGCGTTCGGTGATGTCTCTGGTGATGCCCATGACCCCGGTGATGCGCCCCTGGCGGTCGCGGCTGGGGATCTTGTCCGAAAGGAAGGTGTGCTCCCCTTCGGCCATTGTCACGGTCTCCTCGATCATCTCGCCGATGCCGGTCCGCATGATCCTCTGGTCGTTCTCCATGATCACGAGGGCACCATCCTTGTCATCGAACAGTTCGACGTCGGTGTGTCCGATGGTCTCCTCCAAGCTCTTCCCTACCAGCCTTAAGATGGCGGGGTTGGCCATGACGTAGCGGCCGCTCAGGTCCTTGACGAACACGAGGTCCCTGACCGAGCTCACTGCTTGACGGAGCATGCTCCCTCCTCGCGAAGCCGTTCAAGCTCTTTCTGCTCGGTGACGTCACTCCCCATGGACAGCGTCCCCAGGGCCTTCCCGTCCTCGCTCATGAGGGGCGCGATGAAGAAGGAGAAGCACCGACCTGTGCGGGGCGTCCGGAGCATGGCGCGAGCGGTCTCGCCCGAGCGCAGCACATTCTTCCTCATCGCCTCCATCTCCGCCGTTTCTTCGTTGTCGAGCTCGATGTCGCTCCATATTCTTCCAATGATTTCCAGGGCCGGGCGGCCCACCTCTTGGACGAAGGTATCAGAGACATGGGCGAATCGCCCGTCCGGGTCCTGAACGATCACGATGCCGGACGCTGAGGAAAGGATGGCCTGGAGGGCCGCGTTCTTCATTCGCTCCTCATGCTCTCTCGGGACGATCGGTCCGTCGATCTCCCTGTTCTCGATCCGCCTCACCGTCCCACCTATCGGTTCCGTGTTTTGTGTTCTCTAAGCTCTAATAACTTTTCAGGCGGGAGCGCGTGCGTAACCGATGCCCTGACGACGCCGTCGTCAATGCTGGCAAAACGATTTATTCGAACAGCTGCCATCGAATTGCCGTAGCGGACCATCGCGGTCCGAGGTGATCAAATGAAGGTAGCGATCATCGGGAAGGGCAACGTGGGCAAGGCGCTCTCATCCGGGCTGGGGCCGGCAGGGCATGAGGTCAGGTTCGGAACTCGCGATCCAGACGAGAGCGTGGGGGCCGCGGCCGGGTGGGGAGAGGTTATAGTGCTGGCCGTTCCGTTCTCTCAGGTCAAGAACGTTGCCGGGAGCATCGGCCATCTCACCGACGGAAAGGTCCTGATCGACGTCACCAATGTCATGGGGGTGGACGGCTCCATGGCATTGGGGTTCACCACCTCGGGAGCGGAGGAGCTCCAGAAGATGCTGCCAAAGTCGCGGGTGGTCAAAGCGTTCAACACTGTGTTCGCAAAGCACCAAGGCATCGGCAGGATCGGCCAGGCGCGCTTGTCGGCATTCCTGGCAGGCGATGATGCGGAGGCCAAGAGGGCAGTCATGACGCTCGCCGAGGGCATTGGCTTCGAGCCGGTGGACTGCGGCCCCTTGTCCGCAGCGCGGTACCTGGAGCCGATGGGCATGCAGCTCATAGGGCTGGGCTACGGCATGGGCATGGGCCCCGACATCGGATACCGGCTGGTGCGAGGCTAAACCTCGCTCGGGCGGGCCGGCCCGCTCCGTCGAAGCATCGAAGGCGGGCGCCTCACTTCTTCCCGGGCGTCAGCTCTTCAGCGCCCTCTATCAGCCTGTTCACCGCATCGTGCCCGAACAGGTTGAGGACGGTGCCGTGAACGATGATGGCCCGATCGCCCTCGGACTCGCTGGTCAGCAGCAATGTGGTGTCCTGGTCCACCACCATGACCATCTCTATGCAGTAATGGCCGTCCCTGGTGACGAAACCCCGCTCGCATAGCGTGCCCTCCACCTCGTTCATCATCCCCGGTACGGGGCGCAGTCTCATGATCCGGCTTTTCCCCAGCAGGCCGGCGAAATCCTCCGGCCGATGGGCCATGACCACCGTCACGTCCTTGTCCGCCGCCCGCCTGGCGATGAGCCCGGCGTAGCGCAGGGGCCTGCTACGGTTGAGGAACACAAAGGAGATCTCCTTGTTCGCAGCGTCCAGCAGCTCCCCCACCTTGTGCTCGATGGCCCAGTCGCCGGTGAGCGTCCACACCGGATTGTCGCGCTTCTCCGCCCTGCGCCCGATCTCGCGGAGGCCCTTGAGTATCTCCTCGTTGGCATGCTGCACCTCTTCCATCAGCCGGTTCGACGCGGTGAGCGGGTCGTTGGCGCGATAGCATATGGGGCTGGTGTTACCCGTTTCCACGAAACCTTTCGCGGCCAGGCGCTCCATGATTTCATAGGCGCGGGAGCGGGGCACCCCGCTCTCCTTGCTTATCTCGTTGACCGTGGCCTCCCCCAGCGAGACGGTGGCGACGTAGGCCCGGGCCTCGTACTCGCTCATGCCAAGGCGCATCAGGTGCCTGGTAACTTCTGTCATGTCACTGCATCAATGACAACAAACCTATTAAGGTTGGCTCGTTGCTCTGGGAATACCCTTCCTGGAGTGAAGTGCAAATGCTGTTCGAGAAGATCGCCAATGGTGTCGTAAGGCACTACAAGAAGATAATCGTCATCTGGGTGGCCGCACTGCTGCTCGCGGTGCCCGCCATGCTGCAGATAGACAGCGTGATGGACTACCAGATGGACCTTGGCAGCGGGGACGACCAGGAGTCGATCCGCGCCCAGCGCATCATCGCGGAGAATTTCCAGCGATCGGTCGCGAACGGCACCATCATGGTGCTGCTGCAGGCCGATGATATGACCGACCCTGCCATGCGCGAATACGTGCTGGCCTTGCAGGAACGTATCCAAACATCGCCGGACGTAACGAACATGGAGGGAGTCTCATCGCTGTACTCCTTCTCCGAGGAGATCATTGCCCAGGCGGTCCTGCAGCTGGGGCCGGCGCTACATTCGGCGGAGGAGCAGGTCAACAATAGCGCGTTCATGCTGTGGGGCATTCCCGCCATGCACGTGAGCAACTGGAATGAGAGCGGGTTCGATGACGGGCTCGCGTATGCCGCCACCTCTCAGCAACTGAGCGCCATGTTGGGTCAGGGCGATCCCAACACGACCGCGCTCGCCCTCGGCTATTACAACGCCTTCGCCCAAGCGTGGAATGGCACTGCCGCCGTCGCAGATCCCGCAGAACGCGCCTCCGCCGCGGTCAATGCCACCGCCCCCGCCTTCATCAACAGCGCTCCCATTCCGGATGATGGCAGGCTGGTCATGTTGGCCGTCCTCGGGAGCTTCAACCTGACCACGTTCAACAACGCCGCTGCACACCACGCCTTCGCTCTGAACCTGGTGAGCACCGCTTCCGGCATCAACGACACCGCGTTCCTGGAGGACGTATACGAGTTCGGAGCGTCCCCCAACGAGGATGACGTCCGCAGCTTCGCTTCCGACATGGTCTCCGTGACTCCCACCTCCGAGCTTCCCGTGGAGGTGCCGCAGCAGCTGCTGAGCAACTTCGTCTCCGAGGACCGCCGGACCATGCTCCTGCTGTTCAACTTCGACATCTCGGCGACCTACGTCGACGACAACGGTGTATACCCATTGCTGGAGAACGTGAAAGTGATCAGGGCGGAGATAGCCGCGCTCAACGGTGAGATGGGATCGCCCGATGCGGTCTACGTCACCGGCGAGGCGGCCATCTCCGAGGACATGAGGGCCAGCTCGGAGGCCGACATGAAGATGATCGAGCCGATGACCATCATCATCATCTTCGTCCTCATGGGCATCCTGTTCCGCTCGATCATCGCCCAGTTCCTTCCGCTCGGAGCAGTCGGGGTGGCCGTCGGCATCAGCCAGGCGCTGATGTTCGCCGTCGGCGTGCTGGTCGCCCCGGTCAACGTCATGGTGACCACTCTGCTGTTCTCCATACTCATGGCGGTCGGCACCGACTACGCGATCTTCATCGTCAGCCGGTACCGCGAGGAGAGGATGAGAGGAATGTCCCGCCCGGACGCGGTCCACGCCTCGGTCACCTGGGCCGGAGAGTCGATCGTCACCAGCGGCGCCACGGTGGTCATCGCGTTCTTCGCCATGACCATCTCATCCTTCCCGATGGTCCAGATCCTCGGCCTGGTCCTGGGTCTGGGCATCGTGGTCGCCCTGCTGGTCGCCCTGACCCTGGTGCCGTCGGTGCTCCTGGTGGTCGGCAACCGGGTCTTCTGGCCCAACACCGGGAAGAGATGGGAGAAGTACTCCGCCAAGGTGATGAAGGACAAGTCGGAGACCAAGCACGGCTACTTCCACCGCGCCGCCAGCTTCTCGGTGAAGCATGCCAAGGTTATACTGGTGGCGGCCATCCTGGTCTCCATCCCCTCGACATACCTGTTCCTCACCGTCGAGACGAGCTTCGACTCCATCGGCACCATGGGGAACCCGGAGAGCATCCAGGGCATGAACGCCATGACCGATGACTTCGGCGCGGGCAAGATCATGCCGACCCAGATCCTGATCGCGGGCGACACCGTAGTGTACGATGGAACGAACTTCAACCTCGAGTACCTGGACGCCGTGGACGACCTAACGGCCGCCATAGCCGCGGACGACATGGTGCAGTCGGTCAGCGGGATCACCAGGCCGTATGGCCAGTTGGTCGACTACCGCGCTCTTGACAATAAAACCGACGAAGCCAGCCTGCAGATCAAGAACAGCATGCTGGAGGGCCTGAGCAGCGACGGAAAGAGCGTCCTGCTAACTGTCGTTCTGAGGGAGCAACCGATGTCGGTGGAGTCGGTCAACTTCATTCCCGAGCTGAGAGAGCAGATATCCATTGCCAAGGCAGAGCTGCCCGAGCTGGCATCCACCGAGGTGCTGGTGGGCGGCACGACCGCGACCAACTACGATCTCAGCCTGACCACCACCGAGCAGTTCACGATCATCGAGATCGCGGTGGTGGTGGGCATCATCATAGTGCTGCTGCTGGTGCTAGGTTCGGTCCTGCTGCCGCTCTTCGCGGTCATCTCCATAGCCATGAGCATCACCTGGGCCTTCGCCCTCACCTACCTGGTGTTCGGCGTATGGCTCAGCATGCCCATACTGTGGATGGTCCCCCTGATCATCTTCGTCATACTGATGGGGATCGGGATGGACTACAACGTGTTCATCCTCACCCGTATCAGGGAGGAGGTGCACAAGGGCAAGGAGATCAAGCGTGCGGTAGTGGATGCTGTCGATTGGACCGGCGGCATCATCACCGCCCTGGCGCTCATAATGGCCGGAGCGTTCGGCACCATCATGCTTTCGAGCAACGCCATGCTCCAGCAGTTCGGCTTCGCTCTGCTGGCGGCCGTCCTGCTCGATGCCATGGTGGTCCGCACCTACATCGTCCCGGCGGCGGTCGCCGTCATGGGCAAGTGGGCCTGGTGGGCCCCCGGCCGGCTGCAGAGGTCCGGGCGGGAGGAGAAGAAGAGCGAGCAGTAAACCCCTTCAAACCCCTTCATCCTTTTCTTTTCAGGCCGAGGCAACGATCCACTGACATCAGGTCATTGGCTCAGGTCGATCAGGCTCCGGAGAGGCCTCGCCAACCTACTCTGCACAGGCCATCCCCAACGCTCTATCAAAAGTAATAATAAATAATCAATAGATATATGACGCTCTTAATTTTATTTACCTGAGGTACAGACAATGAACGTGAGGTCCAGGGCCCCTGTCTTGTTATTGAGCGCGCTCATCTTGGTATCTGGCATCTTGGCAGGGATTGACCTCTCGACGAGCACGGCATCCGCCGGAAATGATTCTTTCGGGTACCGGTTGATCAATGATGATTCCGAGGTGGAGATAACTCCCCGCTACGTGTATGCCGATGACGTGGTGATACCCGACAGCATAGATGGCAAGCCGGTGACGAGCATCGGCATCTTGGCGTTCAAGGGTAGCGGCATGACGTCCATAACCATCCCCGACAGTGTCACACACATCGGCGGGGCCGCGTTCAGGAGCTGCCTCCAATTGACATCCGTCAATATCGGGAACGGAGTCACGACCATCGACATCATGGCGTTCGATAATTGCCAGGCCCTGTCGTCCATAACCATTCCAGGCAGCGTCACTTACCTCAGCCGCTATGCGTTCACTAACTGCCCCTCTCTTACTGCCATCATCTTCGAGGGCGACGCACCGTCCGTCAACGGCAGTTTTGTGGGTCGGGGAACAAATCCGACAATATACTATCGCGATGGCGCTTCCGGTTTCACGACCCCATACTGGATGGATCTGCCGTGCCAGCCACTGCTGACGTCGATGCCCAACGCGCCGTTGAACCTGGTCGCCGTAGCGGGGGATGCGCAGGTATTCCTCAACTGGTCCGCCTCGGCGTCTGCCAGCGGCTCGGACATCGATTACTACACCCTATATGTGAATGGAGTGGAGCATGGGACCTTCACCGCTACTTCCGCGGTTGTCACCGGCCTGGTGAACGGGGAGACCTATGAGTTTAATGTGTCTGCCCATCATTCATTCGGCAACGGTCAGAACACCACCGTTACGGCCGTGCCGTCAGTTCAGAAAACGACCTCCCCTCCCAGTGGCCTCGATGACGGCATGATCTTCATAGGGGTGGTGACGGCAGTTACCATCGCCATCCTGGCGGCGGTTCTGTTCATACGTCGAAGGTCCCTGCCCTAGAGCGATCTCGCGTACAAATGCGGCCGAACCGCATGGCGATGCGTCAGCGGTTCCATCGCGCCGGGTCGTTCTCCTCCGCTCACTTGAGCATGACCGATGCCACATAGGAGTATCCTTTCGGCGAGTCCCCGTCCCCATCGTTCTCAATGGCCAGCTCCGCCCCGCCCCTTTCATGGAGCGCGGCCAGCCATATGTGGTACAGCGCGATGCCCGCGTTGATCTGGTTCATGCGGCCCGAGAGCGACGAGCGGGCGCAGTGCACCCTGACCGCATCCTCGGAGCCGCTGAAGTACCAGCTCTGCTTGTTCATCGCCGACGGCGCCAGACGCCCTGGCTCCAGCAGGTCCTCCATTCCTTTCAGAGCGGTCACCTCGCCCAGGGGCTTCCGCTTGAACTCGCTCACGTCCTGACGGTGAACATCCTCGGCCGACATGCCAAAGGCCAGCGAGATGAAGTTGGTCCTCTTCTCCCCCTGGCCCATGGCGACCGGCCAGGACCCGCCCTGCCAGCACGAGCCTATCCCGTTGGCCGAAAGGAAGAGGTCCATCTGCTGCAGCATGAACCCGGCGTTGGCAGCGGACCCATCGGCCGGTTCGGAATACAGCGCGAGGAAGTGCGGAGCGTCGACCTTGAACAGCCCCTTCACCTCTTCATTGTCAAGGAACCTCAGCTCCGTGCGGATCTCGGGGCGCAGCGGCGTCAGGGAGTGGGCGAAGTTCCTCACCTTGTCCATCATGTCCGGCTCCAGCGGTCCGGAGTATTTCCTCACCGAGCGGCGCCTGAACATCGCGTCGTACAGAACATCCTCGTACATGGAAAGTGCCGAGGGCTGTTTGGCTTCGGTGATGGATTAACCTTGCGGCCGCGTTCACTCGAACATGGCGGAGGGCGCGGTCATGGGGCACGGGCGGAACATTGCCGCGGCCTTCTTCACCCACGATCTCCTCACGGCGGGGAGCTTCTTCCCCTCCAGCAGCATGGCCAGGTGCTCGACGAAGCTGGCCACCAGCTCCTGGTTGACCTTCTCCACCTCCTCCACCTCTTCGATTATGGACCGGGTGACCATGTCCACCATGAACGCCTTCACCGCGAAGTTGACCTTTCCCGACTGCCTCTTGACGATCTCCAGCAGCACCCGGTCCCCGGTCGCTCGATACACTATCCCGAGGTAGTTCTCCGGCCCGAAGGCATCGATGCTGAGCATCATGCCGTCGAACAGCACTCCCATATGATCTTCCAACGAACCGGTGATGGGTTCGCGCAGCAGTCTTTCCATCTGCGAGTATCCGCGGCGGTACGCCTCGTGGAGGATGTCCACGGGGTCCTCGAACCGCTCCCTCGCCGCTGCTGCATCCACCCCAGCCTTGGCGGCGATCTCCTCCATCGTGAGCGTGGTGCCCTTCTCTGCGAACAGGGGCAGGGCGGCGGAGATCAGTTCGGAAGAGAGGTCCTTTTTCTTGGCCGGAGGCATGGGGAGCCGGTAAGCGGTGGAGGCTCTTAAATCCTCACGCTCCCCGCCCGCTCAGTACCCGTAGATGGCGCCGATCTTGCCGTCGAGGTAGCTGATGAACGGCCCCACCTGCAGCGCCTCTCCGGTGACGGCCTTCACCAAGTCAGCGGGGTCGTACATGTTGCCCTTGGAATGGACGCTCTCCGCCAGCCAGGTGCTCACAGGAGCGAACTCGCCGTTCGCTATGGAGCTCCTCCAGTCCGGGACGTCGCGGTCCATCTGCCGCAGGAACATGCCGCCGTAGAGGTTGCCCAGGGCGTAGCTGGGAAAGTATCCCAGGGAGCCGCCCGCCCAGTGGGTGTCCTGCATGACGCCCTCAGCATCGTCCTGCACTTCGACGCCCAGGTATTTGCCGTACCTTTCGTTCCAGGCCTGCGGCAGCTCGTCCACCGACAGCTGGCCGGCCATGATCTCCCTCTCCAGCTCGAAGCGGATGATGATGTGCAGCCCGTAGGTGACCTCGTCGGCCTCGATGCGTATCTTGGACGGCACCACTGCGTTCACTGCTAGTACGAAATCACTCTCGCTCACGCCGTCCAGCGCGGCGCCGGTCATGGCCCTGAGGCGCGGAAGCATGTGGGACAGGAACTCGGGGCTGCGGCCGATCATGTTCTCCACGAACCTGCTCTGCGACTCGTGGATGCCGTAGCTGCACGGATTCCCGATGGGCTGGTGTATCCACTCGCGGGGCAGCGCCTCCTCGTACAGAGCGTGCCCTCCCTCGTGCATCACGCTGAACAGGCTGGACATGAAGCGGTCCTCGTAGTAGTGGGTGGTGATGCGCACGTCGTCATAGTAGCCGAGGGTGAACGGATGCTCCGTCTCGTCCAGCCGGCCAGCGGCGTCCGGCCCCTCGGTCCGATAGCCGATGAACGACATCGCCGCGCTGCTGATGTCGCGCTGCATCTCCACGGGAACGCGGCGGCTCAGGATGGAGAGGTCCGGCCTCGTTCCGGACGAGGCGGCGCGGTCGATGATACCGACCAGACCGTCGCGCATCTCGTCGAACACCGAAGAGATGCGGTCCGCGGGCATGCCCGGCTCGAAGACGTCCAGCAGGGCGTCGTAATCGCTTCCGGTCCCCTTGGCGTCCCTCAGGATGGCCGCGGACTCCTTTCGCAGCTGAAGCATCCTCTCCAGCTCCGGGCGGTACAGCGAGAAGTCCCTCGCCGCTTTGGCCCTCTTCCACTGGTCCACGGTGACGGCCGACTGCTTGGAGATCGCTTCGACCAGCGCTTCAGGCAGGGCGGCCTCCTCATCATAGGCCTTCTTCATGAGGTGCACGTTCCGCTGCTCCGCCTCGTTCATGGAAGCGAGGGAGCGCTCGCCGGTCAGCGTGTCCAGCAGCTTCGCCACTCTGTCGGAGGCGATGGTCTGGTGCGCCAGGACGTCGAGCAGGGCGAGCTGCTCGGCCCGCTGCTGGATCCCACGGGGCGGCATCTTGGTCTCGAGGTCCCACTGCAGTATGCCTCCGGCGGTGCGGATGACGGACAGGCGCTTGGCGATGGCCAGAAGTTCGCGATAAGGATCCTGGATGTCAGTCATGTTGCTCACGCCGGAATGGCGCTCCATGGCCTATAATATTGCCGAGGGGCGTCTCACTCCTTGGCCATGGAGGTAGCGGGGCCGCCTGTCGTCCCTGGAACCTCTAGAGCATGCCTTTCCAGGAACGACATGATGTATGCGGCGCATTTCTCCGGCGGTATGACATGGCCGGCGCCCGGAACGTACTCCATCTCCGAGCCGGCGATGCCGCGGGCGAGGTCCTCTCCCATGTGGGGAGGCACCATGATGTCCTCCTCGCCGTGAATGACCAGGGTGGGGCAGGTCAAGCGATGCAGGCGCCTCGTGCTGTCGAAGCCGTCCAGCGCGGTCTTCTGGCGAAGGAAGCCATGAAGCGCCCTCGCCTCGTCCCCCTCGCGCGGCCGGGGCACCAGGCTCCGCCCCGCATAGTGTGATTGGGTGAGGCACCAGGTGTTCATCATCTGCATGAAATTATTTATGCTGGCGCCTTCCTTGACGGAGTTCAGCATTGCGTCGATGGCGTAGCTCGACCGGTCCGGGCGCCTGGCGTACGTTGACATCAGGATGAGCGACGCGACCTCCTGAGGATACCGAAGCGTGACCTCCTGCGCCACGTTACCCCCCATCGACCAGCCGAGCACATGATATTTCGAGAACCCCAGGCCGATCATCAGCCCCGATACGTCGTCGGCCATCTCGGCCATGGTGAACGGCGCGTCGGGAGCTTCAGTAAGTCCGGAGCCGCGGCAGTCCATCAGCACCACCTGATAGCGCCCCTTGAGGTATGGGACCATCTTCTTCCAGTTGTACAGGTCGCCGCACAGCCCGGGTATCAGGACCATCGGCTCGCCTTCGCCGAACATGTGATAGTGGATGCGGGCCGCGCCCACATTCAGGAAAGGCATGGCCTTCTCCGAGAGCGAGCTACATAAAAAATATTGCGGTGGCCGGGGCGTTCAAGCGTCCGGCCACATCTGGGTCGCCATCTCCCGCAGCTTGTACTTCATGATCTTCCCGCTGGCGGTGAGCGGGTACTCGTTAACGAATGCCACGTACTTCGGTATCTTGTACCATGCGATCTTGCCGCGGCAGTGGTCCTGCACGTCCTCGGCGGTCATGGCGACGCCCGGCTTGAGGATGATGAACACCCCGGGCTGCTCTCCGTACTTCTTCGACGGCACCCCGACCACCTGAGCATCGCTGATGCCGTCCATGTGGTGTATGAAGTCCTCCACCTCCTTGGGGTAGATGTTCTCCCCGCCCCGAATGATCATGTCCTTGATCCGCCCGGTGATGATGTAGTAGCCGTCATCGTCGGCCATGCCGATGTCCCCGGAGTGCAGCCAGCCGTCCTTATCGATGGCCTTGGCGGTCTCCTCCGGCATGTTGTAGTAACCTTTCATGACGTTATATCCGCGGCAACAGATCTCGCCATGCTTTCCTGGCCCCATGTGCTCTCCGGTCTCGGGGTCGATGATCGCCACCTCGACGCCCGGAAGAGGCCTTCCCACGGTGGAGCACTTCTTCTCCAGAGACGGCTCGTCAAAGCGGGTCTGGGTCATGCCGGGCGAGGTTTCGGTGAGGCCGAACACGATAGTCACCTCCCTCATGTTCATGCGCTCCACGCACTCCTCCATGGTCTTCACCGGGCAGGGCGAGCCGGCCATGATGCCCGTGCGCAGGGTGGACAGGTTGAACTTGCTGAACAGCGGATGCTCCAGGATGCTGATGAACATGGTGGGGACGCCGTACAGCGCGGTGGCCTTCTCGAACTCCACCGACATCATGACGTTGACCGGGTCGTACTTCTCAAGGATGACCATGGTGGAGGCGTGATTGACGCATGCCATGACGGCCAGCACGCAGCCGAAGCAGTGGAACAGCGGCACTGGGAAGCATACGCGGTCCTCGGTCCCGAAGTTCTCGTTCAACCCTATCCAGTAGCCGTTGTTGCCGATGTTGTGGTGGGTGAGCATGACTCCCTTGGGGAAGCCGGTCGTCCCGGAGGTGTACTGCATCATGACCACGTCGTGCGTGGACAGTGATGCCTGCCTCTCCTCGTACTCGGCCTTGGAGGTCTGAGCGGCCATGGCCATGACCTCGTTCATCGAGTACATGCCGCGGTGCTTCTCCGGACCCAGGAAGATGACCCTCTGCAGGTGCGGGAACCTCTCGGACCGCAGGTGATCGCGGGGCTGCGTCCTGAGCTCCGGCACCAGCTCATAGATGATGCTCATGTAGTCGGTGTCGCGGTAGCCGTCTATGATGAAGATGTTCTCCGCCTCCGACTGCTTCAGGATGTACTCGATCTCGGAGATCTTGTAGTTGATATTGACGGTGATGAGGATCGCGCCGATCCGCGCCACGGCGAACTGCAGCGTGACCCAGTGCGGCACGTTCGTGGCCCATATGGCCACCTTGTCGCCTTTCTTGACGCCCAGCGCCATGAGCCCCTTGGCCACCCTGTCCACGGTATCGGAGAACTGCTGCCACGTCTCGCGGTAGTCGCGATCGGTGTATACGACCGCCTCGTTGTCCGGCACTCTCCTCACTGCCTCGTCCAGCAGCTGGCCCAGGGTGATGTCCCGCGTTATCGGCTGTTCCATGCTCCCACCTCACGCCGGCATGTAAACGACCGCGTAGATGGAGGCGGGAGCGCCGCCCTCTGCGCCCACGCGATGCGGGACCACTGAATTGTAGTACATGCTGTCCCCGGCCTTGAGCCGATAGGTGTTCTTACCATAGCTGAGGACGACCTCGCCGGAAACGACTATGATGAACTCCTCCCCCTCGTGGGAGGAGAGATCCTCGCTGTCGGACGGCTCGATCTGGATGAAGAACGGCTCCATGTGGCGGTCCGTCTTTCCCTTCCCCAGCAGGTAATAGTGATACCCGTCGGGGCCGGTGCCACGGTGGGGCAGCGCTTCCTCCTTCCGATCGTCCTGGCGCACGATGAGGGGGTCCTCCATGAATTGGTCGTCGGTGAACGTCCCGAGCCGCTGGCCCAGGGCCCTCGACAGCTTGACCATGACGCTGATGGACGGATATGTATTGCTTTCCTCGATGTTGGTGATGAGGGCCGGCTCTATACCAGTATTCTTGGCCAGGTCCTCGATGGATAGCCCCAGCTTCTCGCGGTATTTCCGTACGCGAGCGCCGAGCTTTTCTGAAGCGTTCATCATGTCCTCTCCTAGATTCGATGCGAAACCCGATGCGGGGTAAAATGTTTTCCGCCTCACCGCTGGCCCAGGGCCGCCTGTCTGGCCGCCTCGAACACCTTGACGTTCTTCTCCACCAGGTGAGGCTTCGACGCGAAGCTGTCGGCCAGGGCGGCCAGCAGGTCCTCGTCCGGGATCGGCAGCAGTCCGTACGCGGAGAGCGCGCCGAGGAACGCGGTGTTGACCGCCTTCGGCACGCCGCAGCTCTTGGCGACCTCGATCGCCGGGAAGGGCACCATGCGCACCCCGGAGGGTGGGGCGAACTCCACCGGCGTCGACGGGTCGTACAGCACGGTGCCTCCCTCCCGGACGGTGGACGCGAACCTCTCCAGCGAGGGACGGTTCATCGCCACCAGAACGTCCGGCGCATCGACGGTCGGGCTGCCGATCTCCGTGCCGCCCATGACCACTGAGCAGGAGGCGGCCCCGCCCCTCTGTTCCGGCCCGTAGGATGGGAACCACGAAACGAAGCGTCCGGCGCGGCCTGCTGCCTCGGCCACTACCAGGCCGAGGGACAGCACGCCCTGCCCTCCGAAGCCGGAGAACTTCATGCCCTTCGTTCCGAACGACTCGTCGACCACGGGTTCGATGCCGGACCCGCTGCCGATGAGGTCGGCCAGGGTGGTCGTGGCCTCCCGCGGCCGGCGAGGCTCGGCATCGGCTGTGCGGTCGCGGTAGCATCCCAGGGGGAACGTCTTCTCCATGACCTCATTGCAGTGCTCCGCCGATCTCACGGGGTCCATGTGCCAGTTGGTGGGGCAGGGCGAGAGCACCTCCACGAAGGCGAAGCCCTTGCCGTCCCTCTGCACCTCGATGGCCTTCCTGACCGCCTTCCTGGCTTGCATGATCCGCTTGGTGTCCGCCACCGATACCCGTTCGATGTAGGTCGGTGCGTCCAGTTGGGCGAGCACCTCGCATACCTTGAGCGGATACCCGTCGCGCGTGACGTCGCGGCCGTACGGCGTGGTAGTGGTCTTCTGACCCGCCATGGTGGTCGGCGCCATCTGCCCGCCCGTCATAGCGTAAATCGAGTTGTTGATGAAGAAGCAGGCGAAGCCCTCTCCGCGGTTGGCCGCCTGGAATGCGTTGTTGAAGCCTATGGCGCCGAGATCGCCGTCGCCCTGGTAGGCGATGACCACCTTGTCGGGAAGAGAGCGTGATATGCCGGTGGCGACCGCGGAAGCGCGGCCATGGGGAGCGGCGACGTTCCCGCAGTCGAAGTAGTAGTAGCAGAAGGCGGCGCAGCCGACTGGAGAGACGAACACGGTGCGGTCCTGCAGCCCCATGTCGGCGATGGCCTCGGCGATGAGCTTGTGAATGATCCCATGCCCGCAGCCAGCGCAGTAGGTGGTGGTCCGGCCGCCGTCCTTGCGGTCGAACGTCTGGTAGAAACCGGTTGCCTCCTTGTTCACGAGCTCACCTCCATCATCTTCCTGGCCGCGGCAAGCACCTCGTCCACCCGGACCAGGTTGCCGCCCATGCGGTTGACCAGCTCGACGGTGGCATCGCTCTTCCTGTCCAGGTAGAGAAGCACATCGTTGCGGTACTGCCCATTGGACATCTCGACCACCAGCACCCTGCGGCCGGCGGCCGCGGCGTTGAGCTGTTCGATCGGGAACGGTGAGAGTGTGATCGGTCTGAAGAGGCCCGCCCTGACGCCATCCTGCCGCAGGGCGTCGACGACCGAGCGGGCGATGCGGGCGCTGGAGCCGTAGGCGGTGAGGACGATCTCGGCGTCCTCGGTGCGGTAGCTCTCCGCGGACGCCTCCTTCTGCATTTCGGCATACTTGTCCTGCAGCCGCTGGTTATGCTGCTCGTGGCGGTCCGGGTCGAGATAGATGGAGGTTATGAGGTTAGGCCGAGTGGCGGCATCCCCATGCACGGCCCATGAGGTGGTGTCCGGCCTCTCCGCGATCTCTTCCGGAATGCGAAGGGATTCCATCATCTGGCCCAGCACGGCGTCGGCAAGGACCATGGCCGGATTGCGGTATTTGAAGGAGAGCTCGAACGCTCTCGCGGTCAGGTCGCACATCTCCTGCACCGAGGCGGGGGCCAGGACTATGTTGCGGTAGTTGCCATGGCCTCCCCCCTTGACGGCCTGGTTGTAATCGGCCTGCTCCGGCCCGATGTTGCCCAGCCCGGGGCCGGTGCGCATGACATTGACGATGACTGCCGGGAGCTGCGCCCCGGCCAGGTACGAAAGGCCTTCCTGCATGAGGCTGATGCCCGGTCCCGAGGAAGCGGTCATGGCCAGCCTTCCGGTCGATGCGGCCCCGTAGATCATGTTGATGGCGCCCGTCTCGCACTCCGCCTGCAGGAACTCCCTCCCCAGCACCGGGAGGTACTCGGCGGCGGCGTGGGCGATCTCGCTGGCCGGAGTGATCGGGTAGCCGAAGTAGACGTCGCAGCCAGCATGGAGGGCACCGATGACCACGGCCTCGTTGCCCTTGACGAACTTCCTCATGTCCTTCCCCCCCTGCCATCCTGGACGGCGATGGCGTACGGTTCGGGACAATTATAGTAGCAGATGGCGCACCCGGTGCAGCCCTCCCCGGCATACTCGGCGGGCAGGAGCCCCTTGCGATTGGGGCTGGAGGACAGCCGAAGCACCTTGCGGGGGCAGGCGACGATGCACCGCCCGCATCCCTTGCACTCATCGGCATCGATCTGAGGAAGAACTGATGGATCTGATGACATGGTCCTTTCGCCAAAATGGGAGTATATACTTAAATCTAGGGCTATGTGCCTCGTGCAACGGCGTTCCATCGCCAGACAGCGCGGCGATATCGTGGCACCGCTGCGGAAACCGCTCCTTGGAGGAAGGTTCATTGACCCCGGGGCCTATGCTCGTATGGTGACATGATGAGCAAGGTCAAGTTGGGAGCGATGGCGCCTAAGATGGTGCTGCCCGTGGTGGTGATGGGCGCTAACGTGGAAGGGAGGCCGAACTACTGCACCGTGGCCTGGGTCACGATGATCGACGACGACCCGCCGGCGCTGGGCCTGGTGCTGGGAAAGGGGCGCAGGACCATGGAAGGGGCGCGTGAGAACGGCACCTTCAGCGTGAACGTCCCGGGGACCGCCTCGGCCGCGGCGGTGGACCACTGTGGGCTGGTGTCCGGCCACAAGCACGACAAGTCGGATGCGTTCACCGCGTTCTACGGCATCCTGGGCACCGCGCCCATGGCGGCGGAGTGTCCGATGAACGTCGAATGCCGCCTCCGCCAAGTGGTGGAGTTCGAGGGGACCGACCTGGTGATCGGCGATGTGGTGGAAGTGCACGTCGACGAGGATTGCATGGTGAACGGCCGGCCAGATACGGAGAAGATCGACCCCCTCCTCTATGAGATGTTGGGCGGCCCATACCGCTCCTTGGGTGTGAAGGTAGCGGACGCCTTCAAGGTCGGAAAGGGCTTCAGGAAGGGATGAGGCTCACCGGACCTCGGCAGGCGCTGAAGCATCATCCTGGCCGCCGGTGGCACCGGGACGGACGCCATGAGGCTCGGCCAGATGCTCTAACATCTCGGAGAGGTCATCGATGACATGATGCTCCTTTCCCGAGTCCCGCAGCAGCCTCTCCAGACTGCCCCCTCTGATGGCGAAGGCGATATCGGCGCGCTTCGCCGCCGGCAGGTCGGAGGTCCCATCCCCGACGTACGCCACCGTGCGGCCGAGTCCCTGATGATGCCTCACGCGGTCCTCTTTGAAGTTCTCCGCTTCCTTGAACATGCGGGCTGGAAATGTCACGCTGATGCCCCGGAAGGTCTCCTCGCAGCGAGGGGCGACGATCTCCACGCCACTCCAACCGTGACGATTTAGGAAATGGCGTATGTAGAAATCCAGCCCGGCGCTGGTGACCTCGAAAGCATGTCCTGCCGAGCGGCAGTGGCGGAGCAGGGCATCCAGCCCGGCGCGGGGCCGCACGACCTCGTCCAGCTCCTTCACCATCCGCTCCTGCCCCATCCAGATCATCTCCAGCTGGAGTCGGATGCACTCCTCTATGGTGATCAGCCCTTCGGTGAACCGGTGCTCGGTCTCCCGCCAGTCGCCGACGGCATAGCGCTCCAGCAGGTACACTGGGGCATCGACGGTGATCATGGTGCCGTCGAAGTCCGACAGCACCGCCAGCTTCTCGCACGAGACCATGGCGGCATGTACGTTCTTCGCGGTATTATTATCATCCTTTCTTCGGCCGCCGAAAAAGTAAACCTTTAATTGCTGGGCGATTATGGCGCGGCTATGTCATGGTCTCTGCTCGTCGTCGCCGGCTTGTTCGAGGTATGCTGGGCGGTGGGTCTCAAGATGTCGGATGGCTTCTCCAAGCTGGCCCCTACGGCGTTCACCATAGTGACGTTCATACTCAGTTTTATTTTCCTCTTCGAAGCGATCAAGGGACTCCCCATCGGCACTGCCTATGCTGTGTGGACCGGGATCGGCGCGGCCGGGACGGTGATCATAGGCATATTATTCCTGGGGGAGCCGAGGGACATCGCCCGCATACTATGCCTCGTCCTCATAGTCGCTGGCGTCGTGGGCGTCAAGCTGACCTCCTGAGGCATACGGCCGTCGCCGACAACCTTCATTAAGGATGGCCGGCTAAATGGTCATCGGCCGGTGCTGCTGGCCGGCAGGAGGAGGACATGCATGAGACAACGGCCCCGAGACAGACCAACTGGGCGATCGAGGTCGCCTCCCGGATGAAAAGTGTCCGCTTCCCCATCGGAAAGGAGGAGGCGAAGCTGCGGCTAAAGGGAGCTATGGTCGGAGATGAGCGCATGGAGGACCTGCTGGAGGATATCGACTTTCCCATAGACTCTCCGGCCGATCTGCTCAAGGAGATAAAGGGCCAGATCACCGCCGTGCGCCCCGATCGGGAGGAGTGGACGATAGAGGCGGCAAAGGCTCTTGAAGGTTCTAACTATCCGTTGACACTAGAGGAGGCTAAGGAGCGCCTCAAGGGGATCGTCGTCAGGGGCGCCGACCTTTCGAGGCTGGCCGACAAGCTTTGCTTCCCCTGCGCTGACCCGGCAGAGCTGCTCGACCAGATAGAGGACAATCTAAATTAGGTCTGAGGAGTATACGCGATCGTAGCGAACGGGCCTATGCTCAAGGGGTAGTCATGGAAGTTATTCAGATAGATAATATAGAAAACTATAATTTCCTCAAAAATTGCAATATTGTATCAGATTTAATGTAATATCGAAACATTGTTGCATATTAACGGGCTGTAGAAGTTATTTTGTAACATTGTTTCTTCTTATGAGTAATAACCCTTAAATATCTACAAACCAGTTCGATTTTAGGGATATTATGGGCTACGAAGAGCTATTTCCACCCTACAACATGGAGTGGCATGGACATGCCACTAAGCGCTTTGCTAATCCCTTTGTCGGCAACAAGTACGACAGAGTGGATGTAGACCCGGTCATGCTGTCGCACGCTGCGGTGGCCTGTGGCTACACCATCAGGGATTTCTACGAGAAGCCTGAGCTCGGTATTCACTGCCTGGCATACATATACCAGCTCTACGACCTGCTGCCAGTGACCCACTGGTTCTACGCGTCGCCCTGGCTGGCTGAGCTGGGATGCAAGATGGTCCAGAAGGACACCCTCCCGCCAATCCCGGACAGCACGCCGGTCGAGACGCTCGAGGACGTCGACAAGCTCGAGGTTCCCTCCGAAGAGGACCTGAGGAAGGGCACCACCTACCCTCAGTACCAGAGGCTGTACTCATACGTTCAGAAGCACCTGCCTCAGACCTTCGTGCCGATCTCATATGGCTTCGACCCCGTGGGAGAGGCCGCTGCTCTGTGCGGCGTCGAGAACTTCATCATGTGGACCTTCACCGAGCAGGAAGCGGCCCACAAGCTGATGTCAAAGTTCACCCAGACTGGCATCAACGGTGCCCTGTGCACCGCCAAGGACTATGGCAGCGCCATGCTGGTCGTCGCGTCCGTGCTGGCCAACAACGATATCTTCTCCGATGAGGCCGTCCGCGAGTACTCCGTGAAGTACATGAGGGAGTATGTGGACAAGTCCTTCAGGGGAGGCGCCGGCCCGCAGATCTTCTACCACTGCTGCGGAAACCAGGAGACTTCCTACAAGGAGTTCCACAACCTCGTTTGGTCCCCCTTCACCGTGTTCCACGTGGGATACAAGGGAAGGGACGTGTTCCCCACCGAGCTGCTCGTGAAGGAGTTCGGTAACAGGGCCACCTGCATGGGTACCGTCGACACCAAGCTGCTGATCAACCCCAACCCCAAGGCCGTATATGACCAGGCTTCCAAGCAGGTCATCGCCGGAAGGGACGCTCCGAGAGGCTTCATCCTCGGTGCTGCCTGCGAATGCCCGCCGTACACCCTGCCCGCAAACATCCTCGCGATGACCCAGGCGGCGACGGACCATGGAACGTACGGAAAGTGGTGAGGTGATATAAATGGACGCAAAGTTCTCCGCTAATGCAAAGGAAGTTATGGGCAAGAGGGGACTGAAGGAGGCCGACATCGCTGATGTCGTCGCTTCCGCAGAATCCTCCAACAGGAAGCTCTTCAAGAACGGCACCAACCTCGCCAAGAAGCGCATCGGTGAGGTCACCATGTATGCCGTGTACGACAACAACGGCGAGGTGCAGACCGCTTACTCCCACCGGATGGTACTGGGCGAGCCGGTGAAGACCACCGACGAGCCTGAGATGTCCGAGTGGACCTGCAAGCACTGCAACGAGAGGGCCATCGTCGGTTCTGCCAACATGTCCTACCTGGGCGTGACCAGGACCGGCCCGGCGATCGTCTGCCAGAAGTGCGGCGATGTCTGGCTCGAGGAGTATCTCGCCACCATGACCATCGCGGCCGCCGAAGGCCTCTTCGAGAAGAAGAAGGCGTAAGCCCGGCACAAACCCCTTCCGGCCGCTCCGCGGCTTTCTTCACTTTTTTCTATTTTGTTCCATGGGCCTGCCACGGTCTCGAAACCATAAATATCCGTAACGCTTTGTCGTTGCCAGTCCCGGTCGATCATATGAGCGAGATTATAGGGGAAACCGAAAGCCTGTGCCCGGAGTGCCTTAAGGTGATCCCGGCCAGGAGGGTCGCAGATAACGATAATGTATACCTGGAGAAGACCTGCCCTGAGCACGGGGATTACAAGGTCCTCATCTGGAGAGGGGTGGCCGACTACAAGGGCCTCAGCAGCTATGCCTGCGTGCCATCCAAGCCTGAGAAGGTGGCGGTGAAGAAGGAGAACATCGTCTGCCCTCTGGACTGCGGCCTGTGCGAGGAGCACCGTCAGCACACCTGCCTCGTCGTTCTCGAGGTCACCAACGACTGCAACTTGAAGTGCCCCATCTGCTTTGCTTCGGCCAATGAGCGGTATCATTTCAACCCCACTCTGGATGAGATACGGAAGATGTATCAGACTGCCCTCGACCATGTCGGCCGTCCGATCTGCGTACAGCTGAGCGGTGGGGAGCCTACCATCCGGGACGACCTTCCGGAGATCGTCAGGATGGGCAAGAGCATGGGGATCGAGTTCATCGAGGTCAACACCAACGGGTACCGGTTCGCTAACGACATCGAGTATCTGCGCGAGGTGAAGGAGGCGGGCGTCGATTCGCTATACTTCTCTTTCGACGGCCTCACCGACGATGTGTACATGAAGACCTGCGGCAGGAATATGCTGGACTTCAAGCTGAAGGCCATCGAGAACTGCCGCGAGGTGGGCATGGGGGTCACGCTGGTCACCATCGTCTCTCCGGACATCAACATCCACCAGATCGGCGACCTGATCAACTTCGCCAAGAAGAACATCCCCACCGTGAAGGGGATCCATTTCCAGCCGCTCAGCTACTTCGGACGGTTCCCTATCGTCCCCAAGGACGAGAACCGGACGGTGCTTCCGGACCTCCTCAAGGAGATCCAAAAGCAGACCAAGGGCGAGCTGACGGCGGACAACTTCATCCCCACTTCATGCACCAACGTCCACTGCGACTTCAAGTCCATGTCGGTGCTGATGGAGGACGGTTCGCTGTTCCCCCTGACTCACCGCGCGATGGGGCCTCCCAAGGACACCTGCTGCGTCGCTACCAAGACCCGGCAGGAGATCAGCGATCTGTGGCGCTACATCGATGAGGGCATGGAGGGGAGCGGCGGAGCCGCATCAGGCTCCTGGGACGAGTTTATCCAGCGGGCGCGGACCAACTATCTGACCATCTCGTCGATGCCGTTCCAGGACGTGTGGAATGTGGAGACCGAGCGGCTTAAGGGATGCTGCATCCATACCGTGACCCCGGACGGGAAGCTGATCCCGTTCTGCCTGTTCAACATCAACAGCGTGCACGGCAAGACGCTATATCGCCACGAGATTATGGAGAAGTTCGCGACCAAGGGGTAGGGCGCCTGCCCTATCCTCAAATCTTTTCCCTTTTCATCATCTCAGCATCAGCGACGGCAGGTGCGCCCGCGCCGCTCTGGCGTGGCGATATAAAAAAGAAAATTCCGCGGGATGCCGCGGAGAGGCGCTCAACGGGTCCCTTTCTTTCCCACGGTCTTGTTGTAGTTGCCAACTATGTTGTTCATATAGTCGGCGAGAAGCTTCTGCTTCTCCTTGTCCTTGGTAAGAGGGCCCTGCAGTGGGAACTCGGTATCGCACCGCAGGCACCTGGCCAGCTGGCAGCCGAAGGACGCCTGGCGACAGCCCTTGCAGGCGATGGCGCGGGATTGGAACAGAGAGAACTCCAGCCCGCAGCGCGGGCAGGTGATCTTCTTGGTGGTCTTGAGAAGCGCAGGTGTGACGCCCACCCTCTCCATCTCAGGGGTCAGTACCATATGAACCGCTCCTGCTATCCCTTTGGCGATATTAAGGCTTTCCCAGTTCTCATCCATCCAGCTCGGTGAAGCGGGGCTCGAACGAATGTGGCAGGATGGCGCTCCATCGCGTGAACGGTCCGTAGGGGTAGGGAGCGGCACGCTCGGTCCCTTCCAGGCCGCGGACCAGTTCTCCGAGCCGATGAGCCGGGAACGCGATCACCAGCTCGTGCTCCTGCACCATACCGTAGGCGCGGTCTCCTATGCATGGCACGTCCACGGTCACCAGGCCGTCCTTTACTGCCCTGGCGATCGCCGAGCACAGGGACGCCTGCCCGGTCATGGTGCAGATCACCGCTTCTCCCCTGGCATATGCGAAGGCGATGATGACCCGGAGCACCTGAGCGGACGTCAGGTACATGACCACCACGTCCGGGGGAACGGGCATGCGCTCCAGCGGACCGACGATGGCGCCGGCAAACCTCGCCCCTTCGTCGCCGAGCATGCACATTCCCTGATGCAGCCTCCGCGCCGCCTCCCCGTCCTTCACGAAGGGAAGGTTGAGATCGCCGTCGGCCAGCCGCCGAGGCGTCCTGATGAGGCCGAGGCATGCCGCCCCCCACACGCACTTGGTCGCCTGGGAGGACGCCCCCACCACTGGGTCGTCGCGGTCATGGCGCGCCGCCGAGACCATATGGCATGGCGTCGTGGAGGTCAGGATGCGCACTTCTGGAACCTCGTTCAGTTCTCTCGCGGCGGCGGCCAGTTTCACCCCTACGGGAATGGCGGTCGGGCCTAGCCTCTTCTTTATCTCGGCGGCGGAGGAGCGAAGCTCGGGGAGCATCGCTACATGCAACGGCCGCAGGGTTCATTAATATTATGAGGTGATGCCCAGAGCCTGGCCGAAGGAGTTGGCATGCAGGGGGAGGAAGTGGCTTCGTCACTTCCGAGCTTTTGTCACCAGTGCTATCGGAGTAGAGAGTTTTATCTCTCAATAAGGCGGTGGGGGGTTTGAGTTTAAATACTCGATACTATGCCCAGCGATGGAGCTGGAGCGGAGGATGCACATCATGGTAGATTCACTGAATGACCGGCCGTCCGGCGAGGCGGCGTCCGAGCAGACGATCTCGCAGGATCATATCGCACTCATTTATTCAAGCGCCGAGGAGAGGCTTGCCTCCACGATCCCTCTGGTGAAGGTCGGGCTGGAACGGGGCGAGCTGTGTTTATACATTTCCGACCTGGAGGATGACCAGGGGCTCGTCGAGGCGCTCAAGGCGGAACACATCGACGTGGAAAAGGCGATCAGCACCGGCGGCCTGATCCTAACCAGCAAGCAGGAGGTATACTTCCAGCTGGGGCGGTTCGATCCCGACTGGACCATCCGGGTCATCAAGAACGTTGCCGAACTCGCCATCTCCTACGGGTTCACGGCCATGCGGGTCATCAGTGATATGAAGTGGACGCAGGACGACGTTCCTGGGGTGGAGCGGTGGCAGGAGTATGAGGCCGATCTCTGCACCCTTGACCTGGGCCTGCGTCTCAGGACAATATGCCAGTATGACCGTGCGGAACTGCCTCCGGAGACGCTGATCCATGCCGTCAGAACGCATCCCAAGCTGGTGTGCCAGGGTGGGGTGTATGATAACATATTCTTCGTGCCTCCTGCGAGATTGCAGGTCGGCGAGGGGAAGGCGGCAGAGCTGGAAAGCATGCTGGCCAGCATCAGCGCGGCAACTTCCAAGGAGTCGGAGATGCTGTCCCTGGAACGTAAGCTCCGCGACCTATCGGAAAGGCTGGACGGCGAGGCCCGTTCCAGGGCCGCGGCGGAGGCCTCTCTCGACGAGAGCCGCGACCGCTTCCACGCGGTGTGCGAGAGGAGCTCGGACTGGGTGTGGGAGATCGGCCCCGATGGCACATACGTCTACAGCTCCCCGAGGTCGAATGACCTGCTGGGTATGACGTCGGAAGAGGTCATCGGCCGCCGGCCCGAGGACCTGGTCGAACAGGAGGATGCCGCGAGGGTATCGTCCACCATCGCCCAGGCCA